>JBAXBJ010000272.1:0-1510 GCA_037142075.1 Bacteroidota bacterium | reverse complement strand
AGTGCGGCTGAATCAGCTGCTTTAGCATCTTTTGGGTACAGGAAAAGGATATGCGCAATCTGAACTTTTCCCATGGCAGGTTTACGATCAGTAAACTTTATCAGGTGATATCCGAATTCCGAGCGGACTGGCTGCGATACGTCACCGGTTTTTGTTGAATAAGCACCGGTTTCGAAAGGATATACCATGTCGAATACAGTAAAATAACCCAGATCCCCTTTATTGCCTTTCATTGTCCGTCCTTCCTGGGTGCGGTCCTTGGCTGATTCATCGTCAGAAAATTCAATGGCTAACTTGCCGAAATCCTCACCTTTAAGAAGCCTTTTCCTGATTTTCATTACTTTATTGTAAGCAGCCAGTGTATCGGCTGGCTTTGCGTTTTTGTCAACACGAATGAGAATATGGCTTGCACGGATGTCCTCTCCTTTGCGTGCAAAGGCTTCGTCGAGAAGGGCTTTGTTGGCGTCTTCGTCAATGAGATAGGGTTGTGCTAATTGTTTTCTGTAACCACCCAACTCGTCGCGGAATGATTTTACTGTATCGAGTCCAAGGACTTCGGCTTCTTTAACTTTAAGTTTGAAGTTGATGAAGAGGTCGAGGTATTCGTCCAGCGATTTTTGGTCAATCACTTCTCCTTTGGTGTTATTCTTCTGATAAACACCTAGGAATTCGGATTTGGTAACATTTTCGCCGGCAACGTTCATCAATACCTGATCGCTGTTCTGCGACCACACCTGCGAAAAAAGAATTAGGGCAGCTATAGTTAGCATTCCCTTTGTGAGAAAGGTTTTCATAGTTTAAGTTGGCTTATTATTTTGGTTTATGTATTTAGGATAGTTCCTGAAATTATCAGGTGTTTTGGTTGGATTTGAATATGAAATAAATTTTTGGCAGAAGACTTACGCTCCTTTTGCTGAAATATTGTGTATGGAGCATATTTAACGACTGTAGTTAGGGGCTTCACGTGTGATTGTAATATCGTGTGGGTGGCTTTCGGTAATGCCGGCAGTTGTGATTTTGATAAACCGGGCTTTTTGCAAAGTCTCAATATCGGGTGATCCGGTATATCCCATTCCTGCTTTAAGGCCTCCAACCATCTGGTGAATTACTTCGGACAGTGCTCCTTTGTAAGGAACACGGCCTACAATACCCTCGGGAACAAGCTTCTGAATATCGTCCTCTGTATCCTGAAAGTACCTGTCCTTGGAACCACCTTGCATGGCATCTATCGAGCCCATCCCACGGTATGTTTTAAATTTACGTCCTTCAAAAATTATAGTTTCGCCAGGCGATTCATCCACACCGGCAAATAATGATCCGGCCATAATAGAATTAGCTCCGGCTGCAAGGGCTTTAACAATATCGCCGGTGTAGCGGATTCCACCGTCTGCAATAATCGGAATTCCACTACCTTTAAGTGCTCTGGCAACATCTATTATGGCAGAAAACTGCGGAATGCCAATACCGGCAATAACCCTGGTGGTGCAAATAGAACCCGGTCCGATGCCAA
>JBAXBJ010000271.1:0-1572 GCA_037142075.1 Bacteroidota bacterium | reverse complement strand
CAGGGAAAGTGAGTGCCTGACGAGTACACCACCAATATTCATCAAGGGTTTCGCCTTTCCAGGCAAAAACAGGAATTCCGCGTGCAGCAATTGCAGCAGCAGCATGATCCTGTGTTGAGAAAATATTACAACTGGCCCATCGAACATCGGCTCCAAGTTCGGCCAGAGTTTCAATAAGCACTGCCGTTTGTATGGTCATGTGAAGTGAACCTGTTATCCGGGCACCTTTAAGAGGTTGTTCCTTTCCAAATTTGCTTCGTATTGCCATTAAACCTGGCATTTCTTTCTCGGCTATTTCTATTTCTTTCCTGCCCCAGTCGGCCAGTGACATGTCCTTTACTTTGTAAAGCAGAGGGGATTCAATTAATGTTTGTTCCATTTTGAATTAATTCAAGTTTAAGTTAAAAAGAGGCCAAAATTAAGCATTTTATATGCCTGTATAAAAATATTACTAAATCTTTAAGGGTTTACCCTCAATGAAACATTTTGGTAACGAAAACGAAATCGCTTAAATTTAGATTTATAAGGTTCGGAATAGTCAAACAGGTTAGCACAAAGATTTGTCAATTGTCATTATTTTTTTCGTCCGGAAGGTCTATTGACAAATATTTTTGAAAAGAACCCTGCTCATATCGAAAATTTCTAATTTTGAACCGCGAAATACATCAGCTTTAAGCATTCTGTTCTTAATTCTTCCCTTCCTTACGAATATCTTTTTCAAATGAAGCGTAAACTACTCATCAGAGACCTCACCCTGCGAGATGGCCAGCAATCGTTGTTTGCAACCCGAATGAGCCAAAAACAAGTGGAACGGGTATTGCCACTCTACAAAGAAGCAAATTTTTATGCGATGGAAGTTTGGGGAGGCGCAGTTCCAGACTCAGTGATGCGTTATCTGCACGAAGACCCCTGGTACCGTCTGGAGTCGATAAAGGCAGCTATCGGCGACGTGTCACTGCTTACTGCACTATCAAGGGGGCGCAATCTTTTTGGGTACAATCCATACCCCGACGAAGTTATTGAAGGATTCAACCGTAATGCTATTAAGTCAGGTATTGGCATTATGCGGATTTTTGATGCGCTGAATGATGTTGACAACATGCGCTCCACAATAAAATTCGTAAAGGAAAATGGAGGAATAGCTGATTGTACGGTATGTTATACCGTGGACCCCCGATTCTCCACACGGGCCAAAATCAGGGCTTTGCTTCATGCCAAAGTTTTAAGCTACCACATTTTTACAAAGGAATACTTCATCAAAAGAGCCAGGGAACTTGAGGCAATGGGTGCCGATATGATTACTATAAAGGATATGGCCGGGTTGGTAACTCCAGGGAAATTGGGGCGAATGATACGAATGATGAAAGAG
This sequence comes from Bacteroidota bacterium, assembly GCA_037142075.1. Classification (GTDB taxonomy): domain Bacteria; phylum Bacteroidota; class Bacteroidia; order Bacteroidales; family UBA4417; genus UBA4417. The sequence continues at coordinate 203 of JBAXBJ010000271.1, read as the reverse complement.
ACGATTAAAGTACCCATTGATTTTCATACTCATTGTACACCAGGCTATGGTCTTGCTTCTACATTGATGGCCATAGTGAATGGAGTGGACATCGTGGATACCAATATCATGAATTTTGCAGGTGGTAGTGCTGCGGCAGCATACGAAATCATTCATCTTTTCTGCGATAAGATGAATATTGACACAGGTGTAAACCCGGAAGC
>JBAXBJ010000270.1:0-1610 GCA_037142075.1 Bacteroidota bacterium | reverse complement strand
TCATGCCATGTTTTTTACAGGCGGCGGCTACCTCTGCCATTACATCTCCCTTTCCTTCCTTCCAGGGTGAATTCTTTACTGAATAATCAGTGTATTTACTGGGCCACAAACAAAAACCATCATGATGCTTTGCAACCATGATCAACAACTTAGCTCCAGCCATTTTTGCGGTTTTAACCCATTGTTCTGCATCCAGGGCTAAAGGATTGAAAACGGAAGCCGGAGTCCCTTTAACGCCCCATTCCCGGTTGGTAAAGGTATTCATGCCAAAATGAATAAACACCGTGAACTCCAGTTCCTGCCATGCTGCCTGCCGCTCGGAAGGACGAACATTGGCGGCTTTTTTCACCATCACCTGCGGAGAATCCCCGGGGTTGATAGGAACGAAATTTTGACTATTCATTTCCGGGATGAAAAGAGATTGCACGGCAATCATTCCCAGAATTAAAATCAGATTATGATTCATAAAAAAAGATTATCAGCAAAAATAATTACATTTGGCCATGAAAGATGTATATTTGAAAGTTAATCTCAAACATTCAATTCCATGGATACCGTAGAAAAAATACTCGAAACTATTAAAAATGCCGGACAGCCTGTAAGCGCTGGTCAGATCGTTGAATTGTCGGGTGTTGACCGCAAAGAAGTGGATAAAGCAATGAAAAAGCTTAAAACTTCAGGAGCAATCACCTCCCCGAAAAATTGCTATTGGGAACCTGCTAAGTAGGTTCGGTCTACTCCCTTTATTCGTCCTCAGTGAACCACTGAAGGAATACTGTGACGCTGCCCAAATGTTAATAAATCATAAATTTTCCCATATTGAATGCAGACTGATTATAGAGTAGTATTTTTGTACTTCAGACTGCAAGGAACTAAATGACCCTCTTGTTCAACTACCCGGATTTTGAGATCTATCAATGAATTGGTTTACGATAGACGCTGAAATCAACTCCTTCCTGCCTCCCGCAGTAAGAATTAAAGTTATACAAACACTTTTAAATCATTTTTTTACTAATCCTGAACCCCTGGCCAATAAACTATTTTGTGAGATGTAAGAGGCTGTTTCTAAAAAAGTAATGTTGTACCGTTATCGCGTTATTAACCTGGCTAAATCTAATTTTATAGGTTCCCTAAAATTAAAGAATCATGAAAAAAGTATTTTATCTTTTATTCTGTATCATGGTTGTAAGCAACCTGCATGGACAAACCTGGACCGGCACTACCAGCACAAGCTGGAATGTTTCCACCAACTGGAACCCTACCGGTGTTCCAACAGGAGCAAGTAATGTGATAATCCCTGGTTCTGTAGCCAGTAATAACTGGCCGGTTTTTGCGGGCAATGTAACCATTAACAGTATCGATATGCGGTCGGGTAGCCAGCTGAACGTAAATGGCTTTACCTTAACCCTTAACGGTGTTAATACCAATATAAGTTTTACCGGCGCTACCCTTAATAACAGCAACGGCGCAACCGATATTGTAATTAATTTGAACACCGGTGTAGGTGGTTATGTGACTCATTTCAACAGCAACACGGTAAATGATGCCATTACCTTTAATATTACGGGTACAAATCCCTTCTATGAAGGCGATGCGGCACCTGCCAATCA
>JBAXBJ010000269.1:0-1616 GCA_037142075.1 Bacteroidota bacterium | reverse complement strand
GGCATAGGAATATGTTATCGTCACAGTTTTTGGAAGTGGACCGCTGATAGAGGCCGGTGTAAAGATGTACTGGCCGGCTGTAAACGATACCCCTTCACCCGAATACACCCCCGACAGCCCCTTTGGTAATCCACCTTTAAGAACATATGGTTTTGCATTGGAAACGCTTACCGGGTCGTAACAGAGATCCAGGCTTACTAAAGGCGAAGGATTCACATTCAGCTGAAGATTGGAGGAGGCGCTGCAGCCATGACTGCTTAATCCGCTTACTATGACCATTGCATTACTGGCCGAAGTCAGCCATGAATAAGTTGCCGTTGACTGTCCCTGTGGAGTCAGTAGGTTCCCTGCCGATGCAGGTAATACCGACCAGGTAAATGAAGTCAGGGGATCGGTGGGCACTCCGAAAGCCGAACTCAACCCCTGACAGGCGACTTCCGGGGCCGGACCGCTGATCGTCACGTCGGGAAGGGGATTGACATTAAAGCTGACAATGGCGGGAACCAGGGCATTGCATCCGTTGGCCGCAGTATAATTCACCGAAACTGTCTGAGAACCCGCCGCGACCCAATGAACTGATAGGTTCTGGTTGTTCTGGCTGCTTATGGTCCCCCCGGACGAAACAGCCCATGTATAAGCCGATTTCCCGGCTTCGGTAAGGTAACTGCCTGTTTGCTGAAGGCAAATTCCATTGCTCAGGCTGTGGCTTGCCGTAATCGAAGGAAGGGGCCTTGGCAAAAGGCTGATCGTTTTTACATCGGTATTCTGGCAGGCGGGAACACTCCCGGGCACAATTTCCGTAACACTCAGGCTTCCTGTACCGGCAGCACCCCAGTTTACCGTCACCGAAGCAGTATTCGAAGCCGAACTGAAACTTCCGCCGGTAATACTCCACTGATAAAGGTGTCCCAATGAAAATGCTGTTGAATAAACCACACCCGCAGTATTCTCACAAACCGGCTGTGCCGTCTGTATCGATGGTGTAGGCAGGCTGCTGGCGTGAATCAGGTAATTCTGCTGGCTGCCTGAACAACTTACTGAACTCACCGTAATCTGCGGTATGATGGCATAAGTGACCGTCCCGCCTGAATTGCCTGGCTCGGTAAGTGTCTGTGCCGGGATGAAAGGCGTGGTTTGAAGTCCGGTGGTATACCCTGTTATGCTTGCGGGAACTGCTGTCGCCTGCCACTGGTAGGATGTGGCATAGCTGGTATTCGTGGTAAAATCAACCTGAACACTCGAACCCCCAAGGCATACCGACTGGCTCATGGGGGTGTTTGTGAGCGAGGGTTTGGGATTCACCTTCACAGTGAACTGGGCGGTATTACCCGGGCAGTTGTCATAGAGTGTATTCACCGTATAGCTTACTGTTTCCTGGCTTCCCCCGGTATTGGTGAATACGGCTGGTGGAGCCGGATTGCTGGTCCCCGATCCGGTTGGTGGTACTATGTTGGCGGATGTGGTGAAGGTCCAGCTGACCGTCGTGCCGCTTGCAGGTGTGAGTGTAAAACCTGTCGCTGCACTGTTGCTCTCTGAACAGATGACCTGGTTCAGCGGAGCTGCGGTGATCGAAGCCACAGGGTTGATCTGAATGGCATACGGAAAGGCTGAAGATG
>JBAXBJ010000268.1:0-1627 GCA_037142075.1 Bacteroidota bacterium | reverse complement strand
TTGCTGTTTATAATGATCCGACTGGATGCGGCAAGGCTGGAAAGATTGCATTAAAATTTATTCTTAAATATACTTCAGCACCATATACACTGCCACTCCGAGCAGAAACAGGGCGTATATTTTTTTGAAGGTGGAGCTGTTGAGTCTGATAGCCAGTTTTGTTCCGAAAAACACACCGACAACAATGCCTGAGGCAATAAGTGCGGCATAAAGCCAGTTGAGATAACCGGCCTGTGCATACACAATTACACTGGGCAATCCCACCGGAAGTTGCAGGGCCGCCAGCGACGTGGCCGAAGCCGCTTTATTGTCGTACCTAAAGAATTTTACCAACATCGGCACAATCACCAGTCCGCCGCCTTTGCCAAACAGTCCGGCAAAAACTCCGGCTGCCACTCCCAACAGAATAAATTGCCAGAAATGATATTGAACAGCTTCCGGTATTAGTGTATTTTCGGATGTGCTCAGACTTTTTTTGCGAAGCAATTTGGGGATATCCAGGTACCCAATGGCCACATAAAGCAAAATGGCTGCATAGAGCTTCGACAGAATCTTCACATCGAGTGTAACGGCCAGCTCAGCTCCGAAATACGAACCCGAAAGCAAACCCAACGATATCCAAAGCGCATTTCGCACGTTGATAAATCCGGCTTTGTAATAGGCAATAACTCCCAGCACACCCACCGGCAACAACATGGCTGCCAGCGAGGTGGCATTGGCATTGAGTATTCCCATACCAAAAAATGCAATAAGCGATGGAACCATGATGATGCCACCGCCAATTCCAAACAAACCCGACATGATGCCGGCACAAATACCGAGTAATAAAAAGGCGAATTCCACTTGTTGGTTAATGATAAATGGTTAATGATAAATGGTTAATGATAAATGATAAATGATAAATGAATTATGAATTATGATTGGGTTTATTCCGGATTTTGTGTTCTGTATTCCGAAGGGGTTGTACCGAATTTCTGTTTGAAGCAGCGACTGAAATAACGCGGATCTTCAATTCCCACTTTATATGAAATTTCGGAAACCGAAAGTTCCGTTTTGCGGATATATTCGGCTGCCCGCTCAAAACGGATTTCGCGCACAAACTCAACCGGCGATAAACCGGTTAGGCTTTTCAGCTTGTTGAAAAATACGGTGCGGCTCATATTCAGTTCCGATGCCAGTAAGTCAATATTCAGGTCGAAATTTTCGATATTCTCGTTCATCAGTTTGATGAGTTGTTGCATAAATTTATCCTCTTCCGACTTAATTTCCAATGGTGGCAAGGTTAAATCGGGTTTCGAACTGATGTATTGCGAGCGGTAGAAATGTTGCAACTGAAGCCGCTGTGTCATCAGATTTTCGATGCGGGCATGCAGGAACTCCGAGCTGAAGGGCTTGGTAATATAGTCGTCGGCACCGGCTTTCATGCCTGCCACTTTGCTTTCCATATCGGTTACAGCAGTGAGCAGAATGACCGGAATATGCGATGTGCGCGAATCGGTTTTAATCATTTTGGTAAGTTCCAGTCCGTCCATTTCGGGCATCAGCAGGTCGGCAATTATAAAGTCGGGCATTAAATGTTCCACTTTATTCCAACCTACCAACCCGTTTTCGGCTTCGGCCACCCGGT
>JBAXBJ010000267.1:0-1638 GCA_037142075.1 Bacteroidota bacterium | reverse complement strand
AGAAAGTGAAGAATAAATTGAATATCAGCGAAGAATTTGGTGATAGAACTGCAATCACGCTGAAATACGTCGTTGATGTTAATTCGGGAGAAGGTTTAAATATCGAATTTGAAGCATTGGTTGGAAAAACCATGCTAAATGCCATCAGAGTATATCGAAATTACTAATGCCAAATTCATTATTTTATTTCAACAGTATCTTATAACTTTTCGTACCTCCATTTTCGGCTATCAGATTCATAAAATAAACTCCCTTTGGTTGGGCTGACACATCTACTTTAAGCTGAGATTCCGAACTTTCAGACTGTATTGATTTCAGGGTAACTCCCTGAATGTCGCATACCGAGATATTTACTTTTTCGGTAATCTCCGATTTGTCCACGGTGATAATTCCCTTGTCGACCGTGACTTTGGCATGCAGATTATTTTCCCGGTTTACCGTGCTGATGCCGGTTATGCCGGAAGTAAAAATATCGGAATAAGTATTGTAACCTGCGCTGTGATCCTCGATTATATTGCTGTTGATTACCAGAATATGTCCGTAGGCAGGAATTGTGGTATAAGGAATTGTAGTTGAATTATTGGTGACTGTTAATGCTGTTAGAGTGGTTTCGTCCCAGCTTTTGATTAGCCTTACTTTTTGGTACGGACAGCTCATGCTGCTTGTATTGAGTGCCACAGAACTTCCGCTTATATTGTGAATCATCCTGATTTTCCGACCGGAAGATTCCTGAAATTCAAAACCTTCCAGTCCTGCTGCAAGGCTCAGTCGGGTAGCGTTCGTGCTGTATGCACGATCTTTGTTGGTGACTTCGAAAAATACATAACGGCGGGAATTAGCAGGATAATTATAAGCCAGATCGTTGCCGCTGTTCAGGTCGTGCAGATTAATCATTACCGAAAAATTGTCGAGCGAGTCGTTCATCACCCCATGGTAAATGGTATCCACCATTCCGGCATAATTCTTTGCCAGAATTTTCACTCTCAAATCGCCGTATTCAAAAGTATTGGCATCCACCATATTCAGAATTTTACGTGTACCGGAGGCATTTCGCCGTCCCGACACCAGCTGAATGCGTTGTGCGAGTCCGTACATGGAACTTGCCGCCGGGTTTTCAATTTCGCACATACCGATGACACGGTCGGGAGTAACAACCCATTGTTGCTGAGCATTCCAGCCCAGCTCGGCAAATCTCAATTTGCTCACGCCATATTTTGTCGACAGTCCGTATATATTTTTTGTGCGGGTTATGGCATCCTTCCTGTCTTTGCCGGTAAGGAATGCCCATTTAGCACCACGCTGCCAGTCAGTTTCTTCACCTGAAGCATACTTTACTTCGGGAGCTGTTCCCTGCAGCGCCGCATTGAGTGGAAATGTACTTGAACTTGCAGTTGAATTCAGAGTAAAAGCTCCCACAATGGTACTCACACCATCCATATTCAGGTATCGGGTTTCCGAAAGTTCGGGCGTGGGCACACTCGGGTCGCGCAGGGTGGCAATTACACCCCAGTTAGCGTATCTGCCACGCGGTCCCATACAGTTTTTATCGTAAAGCATATAATTATCGGGCAATGGGGCAGCGCTCAGTCCCGACCTGTAGAGAAAAACCAGATACAGGTTCTGACTTCCCTGTCCGAT
>JBAXBJ010000266.1:0-1642 GCA_037142075.1 Bacteroidota bacterium | reverse complement strand
ACTTTGGCCGTACTTTGGCCGTACTTTGGCCGTACTTTGGCCGTACTTTGGCCGTTTGTGGCCGTATTCCTAAATAATATCATTGCAATTGAATTTGCTACGGTATTTCGGTTTAATTTTACCCTTACCAAATTCAAAACGCAATCCAATGAGAAGCCTCTACAAAATTTTAGTCGTGCTGGGATTTTTTTTAACTATCCCATTTGTTCACCTTTTCGCTCAGGTTGGCATCAATGCCGACAACAGTGCGCCTGATGCTTCTGCTGGTTTGGATGTGAATTTCAGCAATAAAGGCATGCTAATACCCCGCATGACCTTCGACCTGCGTAATGCCATTACAAATCCTGCCGAAGGTTTGATGGTGTTCTGTATCAATTGTACAACAAACGGGGCCTTGAGCATATATTCTAACGGTGCCTGGCGATCGTTTACCCCTTGCAACACTCCAACCTCCTCCGCCGGGAACAATGTTGTCTCACCCGGCCAAATAATTTGGAATTGGACGGCAGTTCCAGGCGCTACCAGTTATAAATGGAACACTACCGAAAATTATGGCACTGCCCTTGACATGCTGGCTGCAACAACCAAAACAGAAACCGGCATAATATGCGGTACCACCCATAACAGATATGTATGGATAAACAATGAATGTGGGATTTCAATCCCTATAGTATTATCGCATTCAGTTCCTGCTTCGGCACCGTTATCGCCAGCTGCCGGTACTCCTACAGCAGCATTATGGTCGATCGTTTGGAACTGGAATACTACGCCGGGTGCTACCGGCTATAAATGGAATACGGTTGATAATTTTGCCACGGCCACGGAAATGTTGATGACCACCACGAAGAGTGAAACCGGCCTTTTATGCAACACTCCATACACTCGGTATGTGTGGGCCTATAATGGCTGCGGCGTCTCTGTATCGGTTGCACTGGTGCAATCAACACTGATTTGTACCTCATGTGGCACTTCCATCACCATTAACCACGTAGCCTCAGGTGGCATAGCGCCTGTTGACAAAACAGTAACGTATGGTACTGCTACCAATATTCCCGGCGAATTGACCAAATGCTGGATTACCCGAAACCTTGGCGCTGCCGAGCAAGCCACAGTGGTTTCTGATGCTACCGAACCTTCGGCAGGCTGGTACTTCCAGTTTAACCGCAAACAGGGATATAAGCATGATGGGACAACCCGAACACCCAGTACCGCGTGGAATGCTACAAATGACAATCTGTCTGCAACCTGGGAGGCAGCAAAAGACCCGTGTACAATTGAACTGGGTACAAGCTGGCGCATTCCGACCAAGACCGAATGGACCAACGTTGATGCCAGTGGCGATTGGACAAACTGGAACGGCCCTTATGACTCTGCGCTAAAACTCCATGCTGCCGGGAACCTGAGCTTCAGCGATGGTTCGCTGTACGGTCGCGGCACAAATGGCTACTACTGTAGTAGTATGCAGTACGATGCCACCAACGGCTGGCTCCTCTACTTCGGCAGTGGGTTCAGCTATAAGAACTACAGCCTCAAGTCGCTCGGCTTCTCCGCCCGATGCGTTAGAGACTTTTAATTCATTTTTTTATTCTTGCCCTAAGCGAAGTCGAAGAGTGATTATTTGTCAATTTATTTATTTAATTTT
>JBAXBJ010000265.1:0-1651 GCA_037142075.1 Bacteroidota bacterium | reverse complement strand
GTGGTGTTTTGACAATTGATACCATATCCGTCACAATAGGTTCTTCGGGCGGAACGTCTGTTCTTCGGGCTGATATTCTGTATTCCACCGATCCAACATTTGCTACTTCAACCCAATTAGGTACAACAATAACACTTGGGAATGCAAGCTACACCCGCGTAAAATTTTCGGCACTGAATATTGTCCTCAATCCGGGTCAATCCATTTATGTGCGGATTTTACCCTGGAATTCTTCGGCAGCAGCCATTACCGGAAAATACCTTGCCATTCTGAATATGGCAATCGGTGGTTCATCCGTTCCTATTCCGGTAGCTTCGGGCATTATCTGGCCTTGTATTTCGGATGTCAATTCGGGAGTAAGCACCGGAACCATCATTGCCGGCACAACAACATTAAACAATCTGACGAATTACGGAAGTCAGACATACAATGGTATAAACGGACAATCGCTTTACACAGGTACAGTCTGGCAAGCCGAATCAGCCCCGGCCGAAGGAAGATATATTCAATTTGTGGCTTCGCCAAAATCGGGTGGCACTTTGGTTGTCGACAGCGTGAGAATGAAACTTGCAGCCTGGGCAACGCCCGATTTCAGAGTTTCTGTTTATTATTCCAAAGATCCGGCATTTACACTGTCCAGCGGAATTCAGCTTAGAAATGATATTGCAGTTTCAAACGGAACCTTTTCAAAAACACTTTCGACATTAAGGTCAAATAATACATTTAACAGCGGGGAAAGCATGTATCTTCGGTTGTATCCTTACCATATTACTACTTCGGGCGATCAGTGGAAATTACTGGGATTGGATAGCATTGCCGTGTTTGGAAAAGTAACCGGAATTACGGCCGATCCTCCAACTGTCAGCTCAACAGCTATTTCAGGCATTTCAACCACTTTTGTATCGACTGGAGGAAATATCACAACCGATGGTGGAGCAGCCGTTACCGACCGTGGAATTGTTTACAGTTCAACATCCACCTCTCCGACCATAACTGATTCAAAAATTCAAACCGGCACGGGCTCGGGCATTTTTACAACACAATTAAGCGGATTGACTGCCGGAACAACGTATTATGCCAGAGCGTATGCAACGAACTCGGCCGGAACTTCGTATGGAACTGTGCTGACTTTTACAACCATGGCTGTGCTGACGGTTCCGGTTGTGACAACAACAGCGGTAACATCAATTTTGGCTATTACTGCCAATAGCGGTGGAAATGTAAGCGATTGGGGCGGGTCAACCGTTTCGGCACGTGGAATTTGCTGGAGTACTTCTCCATTGCCAACTATCGCCAATTCAGTTACAACTAATGGAAACGGCATTGGTTCATACAGCTGTTCGTTCTGTTCACTATCGCCTTCAACCATCTATTATGTTAGAGCTTTTGCAACCAATGATACCGGCACCGGATACGGAGCAGAACTCACCTTCAGTACTCAGGCCACAGCTCCGGATGTTGAAAAAACGGTAAACAAAGATGGTTCGGGCGATTACACAACCATTCAGGCTGCATTTAGTGCGGTGCCCGATAATTATTCCGGTCGCTGGATAATTCATGTGAAACCCGGAACTTATTATGAAAAATGCACACTGGCTTCTACCAAATCAAATGTTTTTCTGATTGGTGAAGATGCGGCTACAACTATTAT
>JBAXBJ010000264.1:0-1668 GCA_037142075.1 Bacteroidota bacterium | reverse complement strand
ATGGGAATTACCTGCTGGCTGATTTTGGCATCAGTAGCAAGATCCGCCGCACCCTTACAAAAAGCATGGGCGGCCAGGCTTCGACGGGCACGCTGGCATATATGCCACCCGAAAAATTTTCGGCTGACAAGCAGATCATCAAAGCCGGGGATATATTTTCGCTTGGGGTTACGATTTATGAGTTGCTTACTGGTGATTTGCCCTTTGGCGACAACGGCGGAATTACTTTAAAAGCCGGTGCCGAAGTACCTAATCTGCCTCAAAATTTCAGCCCGGAACTAAACCGCTTGTTAATACACTGTATGGCCAAAGAGCCCTGGGAACGCCCCACCGCAGAGCAATTGGAAGAGGTAGCGGGTAAATTCCTGCAAACCGGCCAATGGTCAATAGTTGAAAATGCTGGCCCCGAACCTGAGCCGGACTCTCCCAAAGAACCTGAACAACCCTCTGCAGGCCGCAAAACAATGCCCATTTCGCGCCAAAAAGCGGAACCTCCGATTGAATCTCAACATGAATCTGAATATAAACCAGAAAGTAAGAGAAATTTCACACCATGGATCATTGCAGCGGTAGTAATTATTATCGGCATTGTCATGATTATTGATTGGTACAAAGGTCCTTCTGCAATCGAATTTGCTCAAAAGGCCAAACGGGACAGCATCAGCAGGGCTGATAGCCTTGCTCTGGCCGAAAAAAGGTTTCCAGATCCAAAAGGGAGTGTAAGTGATTTCGAAAATATCTTTAATGACACTCAAATAAAAGATCTGACAATAATTATCAAAGAATTTGAGAAACAGACGAGTAACGAGATTGCTATTGTTACGGTAGAATCAATAAGCCCATATACTGATTTCATGAAATACTCAGTCGATCTCAGTAATTATTGGGGCATGGGTAAAAAGGATCAAAATAATGGATTGCTGATTTTAGTAAGCAAAAAACTAAAAAAAGTCAGGATATCAATAGGAATCGGAACGGAAAATAAAATAAACGATGAAACATGTAAAAAGATTATTGATACAAAAATGATTGCTGAGTTTAAGAAGGATCATTATTATCAGGGTTTAAAAAATGGATTATTAGAATTAATTTATAAATGGAGTCATTAATTGTAAATACTTACATTATAACTATCAGAATTACAGTATGATTGTCAATCTTTTTTGCATGATGCCCGTTTTTAAACCATCTATCTGTTAACCGTTAAAAACCTTGCAGAGTTATATAAACTGTAGGGTTTTAGAGAAAAATACAAAATGCCTGCACTTCAAATTAACGACAATTTCGCCAGCCGTTACCTGCTTAAAAAACTGATCGGCGTTGGCGGTTATAGCCAGGTTTGGCTTGCCGAAGATACTAAATCGGGTAACCTCGAAGTGGCAATAAAGATCTTTGCCCCCGGTCAGGGATTGGACACCAAGGGGCTGGAACTTTTCAGCAAAGAGTATGCGCTTGTGTTCAACATGAACCACTCCGGTTTACTAAAACCAACATATTTCGATGATTTTGAAGGTTCACCCTATCTTGTCATGCAATATTGCAACCGGGGTTCAGTCTTTGGGAAAATAGGTGAAATGAATGAACAGGAACTTGCCCGGTTTATGCAGCAGGCAGCTTCAGCCCTGGCTTATCTGCATAACCAGGATCCGCCCATCATCCATCAGGATA
>JBAXBJ010000263.1:0-1695 GCA_037142075.1 Bacteroidota bacterium | reverse complement strand
GGCAATGTTGTTTCACTTGCCGAGCCAATTAACATCAATATGACAGCTTCTTATACCTGGAACGTAGCTGTTACTCCGCTAACACAGGGATTTGGTGTGGAAGATCTTTGGTTTCATGGTAATTTTCATGAAACTTTTGTTCATCATAAAAATTATATACACGATTCCGGTTGGTCGGGTATCACTATGTCTTTAGCACAAAATGCTTTTATCCGCCGCTTACGTTTTACGGATATGAACTCAGGCATCATATTATCAGATAGTTATGCCTGTTCTATTATGTTTATACGTTTCGACGGTAATCCGGGGCATTTTATGGTGGAGAATAATGGAGGTAGTTACGGAACATTATTAGGTTACATTGACGATGCAGCCAACTCTCCCGGTGAATGGCATGGGCCGGGTCCATCTTCCACAGCTTCTGCCACAGTTCTCTGGCGCTATCGCGGAGGCACACGCAGCGGTCCCGACTGCCATGCTTCTTATCCTTATTACACCCTTATTGATGCCTGTAACAGCAAATATATTGGTAATGGGGGTGATGCTTTGGTTTGCCCCAACCATGGCAAAGATTTTACCTACTGGAATCACAAAGAAATTGGAACTTTTTCCAATATTGCTTTTTGGGAAAATCATTTGAATCCGCCTTACGGTAATTTTGTAAAAATAGTGTACCCCAATGTGGTGGGTTGGCAGGGCAAAAGTACTTTTGTGCAGTCCACCCTGGGACTTTATGAGAGCTATGGAAAAGCCGTATTGCCTGAATCACTTTACGAGGCTCAGCTTGCTTTACGACTTGGTACTTTGCCTTCGTGGATAACATCAGCTAAAAAAGTATGGTCAGACTACCTGATTAGCAATCAGTGGCCTGTAAATCCCTTTATTACCGGAATAACCACGATGAACGACAATCATGAAATTAACGTATCGGTATTGCCTCGATCGGATGGATTTACCCTCTCAGGCAATTGTTTGAATAGCCAGTATAAGGTTTATTCAATTGAGGGTAGCCTGATAAAATCCGGAGTGATGGGGGCTAATACCCAAAACATTTCTTTAACCGGATGTTCACATGCTGTCTATTTGGTTTCCATTCGGCTCAATGGAGGCATTGTAACCAAAAAGCTGGTTTTTTAGTCGTTTCAGCCGGGTTTACCTGTTTCTATGACTTTCCTTTCGTAAGCCGGCTTCACACAAGCATTAACATGCTTTAAATTCCATATTCTTACAATATCTTCAATTTTTCAAATATTAATGTTCCGCTAAATTGTAAAGCAAACAGAAAAGGGCATTAATAAAAATATTGCCATTTAAGAGAAAAATCAAATGCTGTTTTTTTGATTTTGTAAAGAGAAAAAAATAACCACATGAAACACTTTCATCTACTTTTACTTCTTTCTTTCCTGTTTTGCAATCAATTGTTTGCTTTTGAGAAACATGGCAACTATCTGGATATAAGAATCGGAACTCCGGCAGATACTGCTTCGCGGGGATTATTGTATTATCCCAATCGGGAAATTATGTTTGATTTTGATACGGAAAATCCATTGGAAGCTTTAAATTCAGTACAGGGAAATGTTCAGGTTGACAGGAAATTCTATATGACTGCTCCCCAATCGCTTCGTTGGGAAACCAAAACAGGTGCAACTTTACAGTTTAAAGCACCCGTGAAATTGCAGAAAACCCTGCGCAACG
>JBAXBJ010000262.1:0-1762 GCA_037142075.1 Bacteroidota bacterium | reverse complement strand
TAACTTTTAATTACGGCGCGCCACAGGGACAATACAGCGGGCCCGGGGTAAATACGGCAACCGGAATTTTTAATCCCTCAGAAGTGGGAACCGGTTTGAAAACGATCAGCTATGGCTATACCAATGTGTATACCTGCAGTGCCATCAAGTCAAGGACCATCCTGGTTCAGCCAGCCCCCGCTTTTCTTTGCGGAACTAACCTCACCGACATCCGGGACAACAAAGTTTATGCTACCGTGCTGATCGGCCTGCAATGCTGGACGGCTTCGAATTTAGATTTTGGATTTACGATTTAGTTCCCCAAACCGACAACTGCGTAGCAGAAAAATTCATTCGTTATTCGTTATTCAATATTCAATATTCGACATTCTATCAGTGGGATGAAATTATGCGCTACGACCCCACCCCCGCTTCCCAGGGCTTCTGCCCTCCCGGCTGGCATGTCCCCACCTCCGCTGAATGGGATCAGCTGGTGCTGTTCTGCAACGGCTCCGGCCAGGCTGGCGGACCGATGAAAGATACGTTGCTGGTAACTGGTTTTCAATCGCATCAGCAGGGATTTCTCTACCTCAACAACACCTGGGCTTTTACCGCCGGGCTTACCGCCGGGGCGATGTACTGGACTTCGACAGCTTCAGATACTAAGCAGGCTATGGCAAGGGGGTTGAATGAGTATAATCCGAGCGTATCAAGGTATGAGGCGGCAAGGGGGAATGCGTTTGCGGTTAGGTGCAATAAAGATTAAGGCAAGATGCAAAATTTGTTTAGGCGCTAAAGCTTTTCTATATACTCATAGGTTGCCTATATTATTTTGATCGTTTGATCGCACTTTTTTTTAGCAATCTTGCAGAATGATGTACCGTTAATATATAGATATGAGGTTGTTTTACGACTTTATAAATCATACGATAACTCCCGACAATAAGTTCCCGGATGGATATTTCATTAATTTCAGGCACTTTTCTGCCAATTAATGGATTAGTCTCAATCAATGAAGCAGCATCTATGATTCTTTCAAGGGTAAGTCGAGCATACTGAATAGAATCCTTGGAAATATAATCCCCGATTTCCTGCAAATCGGTTAACGATCTGTTTGTCCAGATTATTTTAACCATCGTTCCAGTTTCTTCCTTACTTCTTCTGTTGAGTGAACTTTTCCGTCTTGCACATCCTGCAGCCCTTGTTCAACCTTGTCAAGAAGAATTAATCTTTCAACAACTTCTTCTATTGAAAGGCTTTCATCCGGAAGTGTATCAATGGTTTTCCTGATTTTATCTTTTGTCAGCATTGTTTGTTTTTTTCAAAGGTACGACAGTTTGCAGAAAATTTAAAAAGTTCTTACGGTTTTCCCGGAACAAACAACTCATGATTTGCGATTAGAGACCATATGGCTGAGAATTACAGGTTTCCACCCCTTTCCCTTTGTCTGATACATCGTTCCTGCCCAATTTCCCTCTACCAATAAACAGATTTGCCAGCCTGGCCAATGTCAAATGGAATTTTAATAGTTACCTTTGATGGACTAAATGCCGGTTTTTAATGAAACCCAAAGCAATTTTCTGTTTTTTTCTTCTTATTCCACTCATAAGTTTCTCCCAGGGCGAATTCAATAACTGGTATTTCGGCGTATACTCATCTGTCACGTTTAATTACGGCGCGCCACAGGTTATGCCCCCCAACGCGATGACACAGGTACAACAGGTGGGCAATTCAGTTTCGGATTCTGCAGGAAATATAGTATTCTATTCCGATGGATATTTTG
>JBAXBJ010000261.1:0-1804 GCA_037142075.1 Bacteroidota bacterium | reverse complement strand
AGAATGTATTCCTTATTTTAAACTGTTCCAATTCAAAACTTTGCGTCTTTGCGTCCCCGCCTGCCGGCGTGCAGGTTTGCGAGATGAATTATTCAGGCTAAAAACGAAATTGAGAAAGCAATAATTTTAATGAAGGAGTATTATGAAAGCGAAAAATAATAACAAAGATATTTCGACATGGTCTCAAATCAAGGATCAGGTTTACGGAGAAAAAGGTACAGAAAGGCGTGATAGCCTTGAAAGAGAAGCCGAATCTTTTAAAATAGGACTTTTGTTAAAAAAGGCAAGAGAATCCCGCCACATGACGCAAGAAGAATTAGGACAAATCATTGACAAGAAAAGAACTTATATTTCCAGGGTTGAGAATAATGGTAGTAATATAACACTGAGTACACTTTTTGAAATTGTGGAAAAAGGACTGGGTGGGAAAGTGAGCATTTCAATAGATGTTTAACATGGGATGAATTACGCGCCATAAAAGCACATAGTTGCGGCACGATCCGTGTGCCCGTTACCCCGGCCTGCAACCGGCAAGTTCGTGTTTGGTTTTACCAATACTGCCGCTCAGCATGATACTAAAGCGAAGCGACTAACCAGGCTGTCTCACGAATAAAGTGCGTTAAATATTTGCAGTGCCTCTGAATTGTGGCGTCTATTTCTTATCTTTGAGGTATATACGCCACAGCAATGATGAAAATTTCAAAAATCAATCATAAGGGGCTGGATCGGGTTATGCTGGAGTTTCCCTACAACAGGGACAAAGGCGCACTGGTAAAACAAATTACAGGCGCAGCATGGAGCCGCACACATAGCGCTTGGCTTATTCCTGATACCAAAGAAGCATTTGAACAATTGATTTCATATTTCCCCGATGCTGGATATACGCCTCCACACATTCAACCTACTGTAGATAAAACGAAAACAGACCTTCCCGAAATTGTAAAATCCCGGAAACCGTTTTCAACGGGGGTCGAAATATGGGTAATTGGCAAACAAATACAAATAAAGCTGCCCAAAAATGAAACAGATATCCAATTTCTGCGGTCGTTTCAATATGTACGGTGGAACAAATCTGAATTCCATTGGGTTGTACCCAACTACGGTAAGAATCTGGAACTGCTCCAAAATTATTTTAATACACGCGTTACTACCCTTGAGTTCAGGAAAGAGCCGGAGCAAAAACCAGTACCAATTTTTACAAAACCTGAATCTATAACAACATTAGCCTTGCTTACTGCCGAAAACAGGCTTGATATGGAGCGTTTCGGGCAATGGATGGAACATAAACGTTACAGCGCATCAACTGTTGAAACGTATGCGCAGGCCATAGCGGTATTTCTAAGGTTTATTTCGCCAAAAACCAGCGCTGAAGCCATTAATGAAGATATGCAGCGTTTTGTAAATCACTATATGATTCCGCGTGGTTTGAGTTTTTCGTATCAGAACCAGGCCATCAATGCCGCGAAACTATTTTTCAGACTTATACATGGATCAGCCATTATAACCGAACAACTGGAACGGCCGCGGCGCGAACATAAATTACCCAACGTACTGAGCAAGGAAGAGGTAAAAGCAATACTGGGAGCATCGCAAAACCAAAAACACCGCGCGATGCTTAGCCTTATTTATGCCTGCGGGTTACGCAGGGGCGAGCTGCTGAACCTGAAACCTGCAAACATTGATTCCAAACGACATTTGTTACTTATACTGAATGCGAAGGGAAAGAAGGACAGAGTAGTACCGATATCTGACAAGGTGATTGAAATGCTTCGCGCGTACTTTACGATTTACCGGCCAAAAGTAT
>JBAXBJ010000260.1:0-1809 GCA_037142075.1 Bacteroidota bacterium | reverse complement strand
TAACGACAGTCTGCGCATTAACCCAATTTTTTTCCAAAAATAGTAAAAATTTCGGTTGGTAGGGTTTCGTAGGTGCACAAATTTCGATTAAATTTTAGTTGCTGAAAAACGGAGTTGAAAAACGCTGAAGTGGCAAAAGAGCTTAAATAAGCCGTTTGGAGCAGCGAAAGCATGTTGTTGGCATTCATATACTTGTATATCAATGCTTTGAATTTTTCGAAGCCATCTAGTATATTGGCACAGCGAGCCAAGTTGTAGCCGATAAAGACTAAACTAACTTCGCCCAGCATCTTAGTTTTCCCTCGTGTGAGAACGTGGTCGAAACCTCGCTGTCGTTTAATGGTTCCCCAGGGGTGTTCGGCGAGTTGCTGTCGCTGTTTGTAGTAGTCTGGGTTTTGTTTTACGCGTTCGGCATTTTGTTCCATCAGGGAGGCAAATTCGCTTCGGTCAATGTTACGACCGTTGTTTTTGCTGGTGCTGCATTGGGCGTGAAGTTCGCAGGGGCGGCAAGCGGTTGGGTTGTTGTATCGCTGGAACTTGTAAGCCGACTTATGACCTTTGCTGCTGTGCTTTAGCCATGTTCCGTTGGTGGTGAGAGTTTGGTTGGCAGGACAGCTGTAGCAGTCTTTTTCGGCATTGTAAACAAATTGTGTAATGGAAAAAATATCAGGATTATTCGAAGCCGGTTCTTTGGGTGAAACGTAAGTTGTAATGTTGTTCTGTTCGCATTGTTGAATCTGTTCGCCTGTGTGATAACCTTTGTCAGCTAGCACGTCCATTTTTTCTACCTGAAGCAATTCTTTGGTTTCAATGGCAACGGCAGCCAGTGCGTTGGTGTCATTAACAGAGCCGGTGTCGAAGTGCGTAATAAGTTTGTGTTTAGCATCAACTGCACCTTGTACATTGTATCCTACTACAGTAATGCCGCGTTGTAATACCACCGATTGTGCGTCTGGGTCGGTGGTCGATATCTGGTCTTTTCCTGTAGCTTTAATTTGCGCTTCAAGAGCTTCGTATTTGTCTTTACGACTCTTTTGAGTTTCAATTTTGGCAGCTAATTCAGCTTTGCTTTCTTGGCTGTCGGCTTCATCCAATGCTTTCTCAAACTCAGCCAAACGTGCATTGATATACTCCTTATGGCGGTCAATTTTACCCTGATTGTAGTTGTTTTTCAAGGAGTTTTGTGCACGCACTTTAAACGAATCCACAGCAATGGTTTTGCCTTCTACCAAATCCAACTGTTTAAGCAGAAATACAAACTTGCGAAAGATAGCACGGAACTGCTCTGCGTAATCTTTGCGGAAGTTGGCAATGGTTTTATTGGAGGGCACCACCTCGCCCAGCAACCAACGTGCTTCGATATTAAGCATGGCTTCGCGCTCCAATTTGCGCGACGAACGTACATTGAAACGGTATCCGTAAATGTATAATTTGAGCAATAGAGCAGGGTGGATGGGTGGACGACCTTCTTCTTTAAGCGTAACATGCTTAAAACCAAAGCTTTTCAAATCAATGGTATCCACAAAGAAATCGATAATGCGCACAAAGCTGTTCGGGTCAACCATCTGATCCAAACAGAAGAATTGCATTTGATTACGTGGTTCGCTTTTAACGTGTTGCATAGTGCAGTTGTTGTGTTTAACTGCATAAAGGTAAGCATTTTAACTGGAATGCGCAAGTATTATTAAGCAATAAATCTGGAAAAATTCGGTTTATTTTCCTGATTTATTGCTCGAATTATTTTAAGAAGAAATTGGAGGTTTTTGCGCAGTCTGACGACCGAGGCTATGGGCATTTGGCGGTTTGCGG
>JBAXBJ010000259.1:0-1823 GCA_037142075.1 Bacteroidota bacterium | reverse complement strand
GTTCAAAAATCTTCAGTTCCCGGAGAGGATTTTTCAAGAACATGGCATTGACCACAGTTGAATCTTCAGCCGAAGGCTACATCAGCGTTGATCGATACTCCTCTTCGCTAATAGGTAAAATTGGGATTGCAGAAACCGTACTTCGCCCTTCGGGCAAAGTTTCGATCGATGGTGAAAATTATGACGCATTGACAGAAGGGTCTTTTATCAGCCGTGGTGATAAGGTCAGGGTTACACGTTATGAAACAGGCCAGATTTATGTTGTAACGGAATGAGAATGAAGCGTCTGTAACATCTAGCCGGATATTAGCACCAAGGCATTAACAGGGCTATGCCAAGGCTATATCATGCTGTATATTAAAGATAATGTTCTTTCCTGACTAAATGTTATATGTATCCTCTGCCGGCTTTAATTAAATCAACAAATTCTGACTACATCGATGCCAAGTATCATACCCATTTTATCTATTTTATCTGCAATATGCCCGACACCAATAGCGCAGTGATGGGCAGGTCCCTGTTTCGACCAACGATTCATAAATTCCCTTGCACCAATTGAAAAACGATAACGGCTGTTTGTATTCCCGATTTCAAGTACAGGACCGGGAACAGTTTCGCCTTCAGCAACCAGCAAGAATACACCATTTTTACCTTCAACCACCGAAAGTAGAGTAACAGGACCATATTTCACCGTCATCTGAATAGACAGTCCTTTCCCGGGTTTGCCGTGATATACCGAAAGAGGAACAAGTTTCACACGGCCTTCGGCAATTGCAAAATGAGCGGGACCATCATGTCCTAGCAAAACAATATCATCAATGAAATCCATCAGGTAAAATTCAGAGAATGAACCACCTGCACCAAATTCAGCCATAATTTTCATGGCCTGTGCATTTTTCACTTCGCACTCACCAGCAACCGGAATATTTTTTCCGGTTAACAACGTATTACCTGCAATCACGGAGGTTGCAATGTTTTCGTATTCATTTCCAGGCTGGCCTTGATAATAATAAGCCATTGAACCAAGGTTACGATATTTCACCAGTTTATCTAAAGCCACTGAAGTTCGGGCTGCACGATCAATTTCGATTTTTTCGCATTCAGGAGCCACATCGAAAGCGGAATAAAACTCCTTTATTTTTTCTTCTACATCCTTATCTGTTGCTTCATCCCTGTATTTTTTTAACTCACACATTTCGAGCAATTCAATATGAGTTCCGAAAACGGCTGATTGCTGTGTGAGATCTGTATACACATCAAGCATTCCGCAATAAAAATGACCTAAAACACCCATGCGGTTATTTCGCATTGCTTCCACAACCCGTGCAGCTTCAGTCCAGGCTTCAATTTCCTTCCAGGCCTGATCTTCATTTAAATAACCGGTCACAAAATCATAACGGATTCCCGAACGATTAAATACACAGGCTATTTCCGGAACTGAGCAAGCCTGGCAATGTTCAAGCCATACACCTGTCATCTTGCCCCTGTCGCCAAGTTGGTTAAAGGATTTATAATCCAACTGAGCAACAGGCTGTAGATTCAAAATAATGATTGGAACCTTAACTTTTAAGGCAACCGGAAGAACAGTTGAAGACAAAGCATAGGTTGAAACATAAAGGAAGACGATTTCCACATCATTGCTTTTGAGTAGATCGGCAGCTTCAATTGCTTTTAAAGGATTGTCAACCATTCCTGCATCAATAACTTCTACGCCAAAACCAGAAATGTGGTTTTTTATTTGTTCCTGGTAGCTTTTAAGGTTATCTAACAATCCATCAAATTGCGGCCAGTAAGTATCAAGGCCAATTCCAAATAATCCAACT
>JBAXBJ010000258.1:0-1839 GCA_037142075.1 Bacteroidota bacterium | reverse complement strand
TCAAAGATACATTATTTTTGCAGACTGAAAGAGTGAAAATTTTAAAATTCTATGAAACTAAACGGAAAAAAATGCTTTTTCATATCTTTTAGTTCATTTTTTTATTCCCTTTTTTTAAGAAATTATTTTAGCTACTTTGTTTTAGCAATTCCGAAATGCCACGATTAATAAAATAAGTAGTATTTTTGTTCAGCTTTTGACATTGTCAGAGTGATTTTAAAGTACAGATATAATTGAAAAAAATAGATGAAGACTGAAATATACGAAGAAAGAGCCGTATTAGTGGGTGTTATCACACAGTTGCAAAGTGAAGAAAGAGCCCGTGAATACCTTGATGAACTTGCGTTTCTAGCCGAAACAGCCGGTGCTTCGCCCGAAAAGTTATATTTTCAACGCCTGGAATATCCAAACCCAAAAACCTACGTTGGACCGGGAAAACTGATTGAAATAAAGAACTTTGTGGATGAAAATGATATAGGTGTCGTGATTTTCGACGATGAATTATCGCCGAAACAATTACGCAATATCGAAGCGGAACTGAAAGTGCTGATTCTGGACAGAACAAGCCTTATTCTCGATATTTTTGCCAAACGTGCTCAAACTGCCAGTGCTAAAACACAGGTTGAGCTGGCTCAGTTACAATACACATTACCACGCCTGACCCGACTTTGGACTCACCTGGAACGTCAACAGGGTGGTATCGGTATGCGTGGACCGGGTGAAACACAGATTGAAACCGACCGCCGGATTATCCTTACCAAAATTTCGTTGCTGAAACAAAATCTGAAAGATATTGATCAGCAAATGACAACTCAACGCAAAAATCGGGGTAAAATGGTTCGTGTGGCCTTGGTTGGGTATACGAATGTGGGTAAATCCACGTTAATGAATCTGATTAGTAAATCCGATATTTTTGCTGAAAACAAGCTCTTTGCAACCCTGGACACTACGGTTCGGAAAGTAATTATAGAAAATCTTCCGTTTCTACTTTCCGACACGGTTGGGTTTATCCGCAAATTGCCGCATCATTTGGTTCAGTCGTTCAAATCTACGCTCGACGAAGTGCGTGAAGCTGATTTGTTGCTGCATGTGGTGGATGTTTCTCACCCTAATTTTGAGGAACAACTGGAAGTGGTAAATCAGACGCTCAAAGAGATTGACCCACAGGAAAAGCCTATGATTCTGGTGTTTAATAAAATTGATGCTTTCTCATACGTGCCAAAGGAAGAAGATGATCTGGCGCCTGTGAAACGCGAAAACATTAGTCTGGAAGAACTAAAAAAGACATGGATGGGTAAAATGCACGATAATTGTATTTTTATCTCCGCCCGCGAAAAGCAAAATATCGATAATCTGAAGGAATTGATGTACGAAAAGATAAAAGCAATTCATGTGGAACGTTATCCGTACAACGATTTCCTGTTTCAGAAATATACCGAAATAGAAGATTGATTTCCAACGTATTAATTGATTTAAATATGTCAGATTACCGTCAACTTACCGACAAAGAAATAGCCACACTTACGGTTTACGGCTGCTCGGCCGAAAGCTGGAAGAACGTGAAAGTTTCGGAAAATTTTTCACCTGATTTTGTTTCCAATGTTCATTTTTCGGGAAATATTTTGCTCGGAAATTTTTCAAAAGTTTTCGAAAAAGAAGGAGGACTGAAAAAACATTCGGGTATTTTCAATTCTGTTTTGCACAACTGCATTGTCGGAAATGATGTTTACATTGACAAGATAAATAACTACATAGCCAATTATCAAATTGCTGATGGTGCATATATCGAAAATGTAGATTCGTTAGTGGTTGATGGCCCGAATTCCTTTGGTAACGGGA
>JBAXBJ010000257.1:0-1844 GCA_037142075.1 Bacteroidota bacterium | reverse complement strand
ATGCAGGATGCAGGATGCAGGATGCGGGATGCAGGATGCAGGATGCAGGATGCGGAATTTTTTCCCTACAGGCTATTTTGTATTTAAGGTTGCAATGATTCCTTTGAAACTTTCGAGACCTGCTTCAAGATTTTCAATAATCTCTGCTGCCAAATCTTCCGGGTCGGGAAGGTTGTCAAGGTCGGCCAATGATTTGTCTTTAAGCCAGGTGATATCCAGACTGGTTTTGTCCCTGGCAATGATTTCTTCATACGAAAACTTCCGCCAACGCCCATCGGGTGAGGTTTCTTTACGTTTATGCCGGTTAACCGGGTTGTAGCATGTGATAAAATCACTCAGGTCGCTGATTTTTAATGGATTTTTCTTTAATGTATGATGAATATTCGTGCGGTAATCATACACCCAGATTTCTTTTGTCCATGGATCTTTGCATGCCGTTTTATTATCGAAAAAAATAACGTTTGCTTTTACACCCTGGGCATAAAATATCCCTGTGGGTAAACGAAGTATGGTATGCAGGTCGGTGGTTTCCAACAATTTTTTGCGTACTGTTTCACCTGCTCCGCCTTCAAATAATACATTGTCGGGCACTACAACGGCAGCAAAGCCGGTTGTTTTCAGCATGGTGCGAATGTGCTGAACAAAGTTCAATTGTTTATTGCTGGTGGTTGCCCAGAAGTCCTGGCGATTATAGGTCAAATCATCTTTTTCCTGTTCACCTTCATCGTTGGTAAAAGTCTGGCTGCTCTTTTTCCCGAAGGGAGGATTTGCCAGTACATAATCGTAAGTTATTGGCGAAGCTGCGATCAAGGCATCGGCTGGGGAGATGAAATTATCGCTGTCGATGTCGCCAATATTGTGCAAAAATAAATTCATCAATGCCAGCCGTCTTGTTCCTGCCACAATTTCGTTTCCAAAGAAGGTTTGGAGTTTCAGGAACTTATTCTGGTCTTTGTCCAGTTTATTGTTTGACACCAGATAATCATAGGCTGCCAAAAAGAAACCACCTGTTCCGCAGGCAGGATCGGCAATGGTTTTCATGGGTTGAGGCTGAACGCATTCGACCATGGTCCTGATCAATGGTCTTGGCGTGAAATATTGTCCGGCCCCGCTTTTTACGTCTTCTGCATTTTTCTCCAGAAGGCCTTCGTAAATATCTCCTTTGACATCGGCGCCCATCACCAGCCATTGTTCGCTGTCGATCATGTCGATTACCTTCGCCAACATGGCAGGGTCCTGAATTTTATTCTGGCTTTTCGTAAATATTTGCCCCAAAATCCCCTTTTGTTTGCTTAACTCGCGAAGCAAGGCAACATAATGCAATTCCAGTTCCGCGCCTTTTCGGGCAGTCAGACTCTCCCAGTTGCATTCCTCAGGAATATTCAGATTGCGGTTGTATGGCGGCTTGCTATATTCATCGGCCATTTTTAAGAACAGCAGGTAAGTGAGTTGCTCCAGATAATCGCCATAACCAACGCCTACATCACGCAAGGGATTGCAAAAACTCCAAACTTTGCTGACTATACTGGAAGTATTGTTGCTCATTGTTTTTTTCTTTAGTGGCTTATTACCTTCTTATTCGTCAAGCATTAGCTTATTGGGACGTTTCTTGAGTTTTTTTAATTGTTCTCGTTCCACATCGCTTATGCTTTTGTTTGGAGTGGGTATATCTTCGGGCATTGTGCCTCCCACTCGTTCAATGGTTCCTCGCACTTCGCGACCAACAATAAAATGGATTTCATTCGCATCATCCGCAGTAGAAGCCAAATCTTTTTTTAGTTTTTCTTCGGTTTGCGAAATTCTGAACAAATTTGCAATCAACTCGGTGCTGCTCATAAAATCAA
>JBAXBJ010000256.1:0-1907 GCA_037142075.1 Bacteroidota bacterium | reverse complement strand
CATGGGTTGTTTCAGTCCAGACTTCGACACACGAACCGCCTATTTCGCTGGCGCCACGATGGATTATAAAGTGCATACGTTCAATCTAACAAATCGGTAAACTCCGACCACCCTGCCGGGTTGGCGGAAATAATGGGTTTAGTTGTGTTTTTATTGTCAGCGGCATCGATATACGATTCAATAAATACATTGATTATACCAGAATGGGTGTATTTTGCAATATAGGCACGAATTGTTGCAATTACCGGATCAATCTTGTCTCTTCGTTCCTTTGCACCGGAGGAACAGAATACCAGGTTGATCGCCCGGGTGCAATGTTTATGATGGATCGCCAGTTCTAACTTATGGTTGTCGGTTTGCACTTCGCGGAGCATTTGAATATTCCTGGCATTAAAAAGGTGAATGAATTTCACCTCGATGGCAAAAAGGAGTTCTTCGGTGCGAGCCCTTCCAATGGCATTTTTAATATCTTTATTGATGATCTGGCCTAAAATTGCATTTAGTTCTTTCGTCTTGTTGTCGTCAAAAACCCTGTTAACAAATTCCGGGTTTAACACCGCAAGATCATAATTTCCCCTGTCGCCATGGGAGCCTTCAATAGTTGTCTGTTCTACCTCCTCTAAGGTATACCCAACATTCAGTTTTTTCTTTTCATACCTGAAGTTTGTGGGATATTCATGATGAACCAGCGATACGGGTGTTTTTATTGTTTTTCGTTCTGCCAGTGTTTTACCCATGACCAGGATATCGCTGTTGCCATCCATAATATCGTTCGACAGGGACGCATGAAGGTCGGATTCGGTAAAATAGAGGAATGGTTGCTCCCTGAAACGGTTGATCGTTCTTCTGATTCCATTGAAAACGGCACTTTCAATTGTTTTTGGATTTGTCATATTGACCAGGTGGCTTAAGGCTTTTAGAACAGGATGATTCATTTCCCTGTTCCGGATGATCCAATAAAGTTCTTCTGCCTGAGCCTGATCATAATGTTTGAAAATCCGGAATGTTTTATAAATAAACGGCTGTGTTTCGTTCAGCCGGAGAAATATATCCTTCTGGTTGCTATAGAAATTCCCGATATAGATCCAGGTGAAAAGTTGTGCAAGCAGTTCCTTGTAAAATGGATCAGTTTTCGCGAAATTGACCCATACCTTGTTCCTGGCATCTGGTGTAAGATGGTGAATGGCGTGAAAACGTTCATGAATTTCAGTGATTTTCAGTGTTTCAGGATCCTGGGGATAATACTTGATCTGGAACTCTTCTGACCAATACTCACCCAGAATATTCATCTTCCCTAATTTAAACTTGCAGGGGGGCATATCTGTGAAAAGTGCCGATGCCGGAAGTTCCGGGTTCTCTGACAGCCTCCCAATCCTTTCGCTGACGGATTCAAGAAAATAATCACAATTGCCTTCTGAATACATCAGCTCCATAGATTTTGCGGTATCAATAGTAACCTCCGAAACTTTGCCTGAAATGTGGGAGCGATCAATATCAAATATTGCGTTGAGCATCATTTTTGGCTTTTATGGTGAAATTATTCGTTCACATTTTTCCAATTTGTTGTGCTTAGTAAACCCAATCCAAATGACTTATCGGTAATTTGTTTAACTCGTTTTTTAAATGCTTCCATTCGGGCAGAAAATTATCTATAATGCTAATGAAATTATCGTTGTGAGATCGCTCAAGCAAGTGTGCCAATTCATGAACGATGATATATTCGATACAGTGAAATGGCTTTTTTGCCAGCTCCAGGTTTAACCAGATGCGCCTTGCTTCGCGATTACAGGCTCCCCATTTGGTTTTCATCTTTTTAATGGCGAATTCATTGATTGACACGCCCATTGTTTTCTCCCACTGTTCAATGACCGGTGGCGCCAGTTGCTTCAATTGTTGCCTGTACCATT
>JBAXBJ010000255.1:0-1929 GCA_037142075.1 Bacteroidota bacterium | reverse complement strand
GTACCTTTGTTAAACCATTCTATAAAAAAGTCCGATTAATAGGGGGCTAGGCCATATTGCGTTTGAATTAATCATGATTAATTCACAAATGGTTTAACCTGGATGTTGATAATCGGATGTCAGATGACTGATGGCAGATGATTGATAATGGGTTCCATGACCAGCATCCTTAAAATTTACTACAATGAAAAAAGTATTTCTGATCAGTTTAATCTGTTTATTTTCAAGTCTTCTCTACGCTCAAACCGGCCAGGAGATCAAACCTTCAGAACTTCCCAAGACCTCGACTGACTATATATCGAAAAAATTTCATGGGTGTCATGTATCAAGAGCTGCAAAAATTGATGATCCTAAAAAAGAGATCACATACATCTCAGTGGTTACCGATGGGAATCATAAGACTGTGTTATGCTTTGACAGCAAAGGAAATTTTGTAAAGAAGGCCGACAAAGCAATGATCGAACAGTACAAGCTTAAGGCCGCTTTAGGAAAACCGGCACCTGCCAGTCAGGGAGCAACGGCCCAGCCACAGGGCCAGGCTCAGCCCGCACCAAAAAAATAACCTTAAAATCTTCTTTTATGGATACATCGGTAAAATACAACTTCAAATGGAAGGACCTGGGTGACATTACATTAGGAAGACCGAACCTGGGACCCCTGACCCAGGTGGCCGTTTACCGGCTTATGCAGTATACCATGCGCGACATTCTCGAGAAAAAAGTTGGCCCTGTTGAAGCGAATAAGATTTTTTTTGATTCGGGTTTCCTGGCTGGAAAGGAATTCTGCAGGAATGTCCTGAACAGATCGCTGCAGTTCAATGATTTCGTTGCCGATCTTACCGACAAACTTCTGCAGTTTGGGATAGGTGTCCTCAGGGTTGAGTCGGCCAATCTTGACAACTTCTCCTTTGTGCTGACCGTCAGTGAAGACCTGGATTGCTCCGGGCTGCCATTTTACGGAGTCCCTGTTTGTGACTATGATGAAGGGTTCATCGCAGGAATCCTTCATGTTTATTCAGGAAGGAGCTTCAATGTGAAAGAGATCGATTGTTGGGGAACAGGAGAACGCACCTGCAGGTTCTCAGTCAAACTTGCCAGTTAACACATTATGCCTACTGATCAGATTGGGTTTTCGACAAAGTTTTGCGAGGTCCTTGACAGCATTTCGGGAGGAGACCTGGATCATGCCGAAAAACTTATTGAACAATTCAGCGATGACCCTGCGTCAGAAGCGAATTGCGGAAATATTGCCAAAAAACTCAGGGACTTGATCTCTCACCTCAGAGATGGTGCAAAATTTGCATCCGCCCTGTCTGCCGGTGATCTTCAATTTGAAGCCCCAAGGAATTTCTACCTGTTTTCTGATTACAAACAGCTTCAGTCGAACCTAAGGCATCTTACATGGCAGGCACAGCAGATAGCAAAAGGAGATTACAGCCAGAATGTGAAATTCATCGGAGAATTATCTGATGCGTTCAACCAGATGATTGAAGGGCTCCGAACAGCAAAAAGAACCCAGGAACAGTTAAAGGAATTATATACAACCCGTGACAAATTCTTTTCGATCATCTCCCATGATCTGAGGAGTCCGTTCAACGCTATCCTGGGATTCTCAGACATACTTACTGAAGAATGGGATGAACTCACTGAAATTGAACAGAAAAACTTTCTGAATAACATCAGAAATACAGCTCACCAGACCTTTGAACTGCTCGAAAGACTGCTTGAATGGTCAAGGGTTCAAACCGGGAAAATGAGGTTTGTTCAAAGCCGTATCAATATCGCCCAGATCGTTGAAGAAAATTTCAGGTTGCTCAAGGCCTCGGCTGACCGCAAATATATCAGGCTGGTCTCGGAGGTCCCTGAAGACAGTTTTGCCTGGGCCGACAAAGACGCCATACTCCTGATTTTACGAAACCTTATCAATAAT
>JBAXBJ010000254.1:0-2035 GCA_037142075.1 Bacteroidota bacterium | reverse complement strand
CCGGTTAAGGCTTACCGGTATGAACAAAGGATGGAAATCCATAGTGGAAACCCGAAGGGTGCAGGAACTCTCCTTCCCCGATGGTCTGCAACTGCTTCTTCAGGCCGAAGAAGAAGAGCGGTCAATAAAGCGGTTTGAACGGTTGAAAACCTCTGCCCGGTTCCGCTATCAGGCCAGCATTGAAGAAATCCATCTTGATGCTGCCAGAGGACTGAACAAAGATCTCATCACCAATCTGGCAACCTGCGATTATATTACAAAAGGAGAATCGGTTCTGATCACCGGGGCCACCGGTTGCGGAAAGAGTTTTATTGCCTCTGCACTCGGCCATCATGCCTGCATTCATGGAAAAAATGTGGCATATTATAACACACAAAAGTTGCTTATGCGCATAAAAATGGCAAGGCTGGATGGCAGTATTATGAAATTTTTTGATAAACTTGCAAAGGCTTCTCTGTTAATACTCGATGACTTTGGCTTATCGCACCTGGAGCAGCAACAACAATATGATCTGATGGAGATCATTGAAGACCGTCATGGACGTGTCTCCACAATCATTGCAAGTCAGCTCCCGGTTGGTAGTTGGTATGAAATAATAGGAGAAGCAACTATCGCTGACGCGATTCTCGACAGACTGGTGCATACATCACACCGGCTAGAACTGAAAGGAGAAAGCTTAAGAAGAAAAAAATAACTGCAAAAATGTCATACATCATCTGTTCTTTGAGATAAAACCCCGAGGGGGGTCAGTATCCCGGAATGGGGGTCAATATGACCGGAATATCCAATAAACAAGTAAACTGTGATTTTGTTGAATGATCTGGGTGATGGATGGATGCATACGGTAAAACTTGAGGAGATTAACCGGGATGAGGAGAGGGTATTCAGGAAACCGGTTTGCCTGGATGGGGAGAATGCTGCCCCGTCAGAGGATGTTGGCGGGGTTCATGGTTTCAGGGAATTCAGGGAGGTAATCGCCGATCCTGGTTCATTTGATTTAAAAAAGGCGAACAAGGGGCTGGCAGGCAAGGGGTCGTTTATATTTGAGTATAATCTGAGGATAGAGATTCCGAGTTATATTCCTAAGATAAGGAAAAGGAATAGCTCCTAAAATTAAGGTTGGTGTGTTGCTGCGTCAGCGGTCCGGCGACATACCTCATGCAAAAATGCGTGCTTTTTTCGAAAATTTCATTAAAACTTGGAATTAGTTGCCTAAATAGGTAACTTTGCTGCGTAATTGAAAATTTATGCGGACAACCTATGTTTACGGAACGGCATTTTGGGATTTCTATTACGCTCAAAGACCAGAAGTTCAAGATAAGATTGATTGGGTAATCGGTTTAGTCAGGACCTTGAGAATGGTTCCCGAGAAATTTTTCAAACACCTTGAAGGGACAGAAGGACTTTTCGAAATCCGGATTAAACTTGGCAGCGACATTTTTCGAATTTTATGCTTCTTTGATGAAGGAAATTTGATAATCCTGCTGAATGGTTTTCAGAAAAAGTCTGATAAAACCCCGAAAAATGAAATCGAAAAAGCAGAATGTTTAAAGAAGAAATATTATGAAGAAAAATCAAGAAAATAGCCTTGTTTCCTGGGATGACCATATAGACAAGAAATACGGTAAAACAGGCACTCCTGCAAGAGATAAATACGAAGAGAATTTCGAGAATTTCAAAATAGGTGTGCTTATTCAAGAAGCCAGGAAACAACAAAATCTGACACAGGAAGAACTTGCCCTAAAATGCGGGACAACAAAGAATTACATTTCAAGAATTGAGAACAATGCCAGCGACATTCGACTTTCGACACTTAAGAGAATAATACGGGAAGGACTTGGCGGTCACCTTAAACTAAGTCTTGAATTATAAGAAGAGTTGCTGAAAATCTTTGCTCGCAGGTTTCGGGATGCGGGATGCAGGATATCTTGTATCTTGGATCCTGGATCAGCAGCACATATTGCTACCCCGACTTGGATCGGCGCGAAGCGCCATAGCCCTCATATTAATCTTCTGGGCCAATCTGAGGTTTACC
>JBAXBJ010000253.1:0-2061 GCA_037142075.1 Bacteroidota bacterium | reverse complement strand
CCATTTGTACGTGATGGATTCATTGCCGCCAGAGGCATCGGTTGCGCTGCCAATTTCAATCGGATCGCCACTGTAGCAGATGGTTTCGTTTGTGCTGCTAATGGTGCCGGAGGTGAAGTCATTGTATATCGTAACATTTTTCCCCGTTGCCGAAGCTGCAGTACAATTATTTCCATTTTTATAGTTTACACTTACTGATTGTGATCCTGGTGTATTCCATGTTATGGATACCGAATTTGTAGTGCTTCCTTCTGCAATTATTCCTCCCGTTACATTCCAGGTATAATCAGTCATTCCTGATTCCGTTGAATAAACATTTCCTGATGAATTCAGGCATACAGATGTTGAACCACTTATAGTTGGATCCGGCAAAGGATTTACTGTAATAATTGCACTTCCTGTTTGTATTTGCGAGCAATTTGCATCTTGAATACGAACTAAAGTATAGGTATAAGTTCCGGTTACCAGGGTTGAAGCTGGCACGGTTACACTA
The DNA here is from genome assembly GCA_037142075.1 of Bacteroidota bacterium. GTDB lineage: Bacteria > Bacteroidota > Bacteroidia > Bacteroidales > UBA4417 > UBA4417. The sequence goes on along the minus strand of JBAXBJ010000253.1, from coordinate 1,568 downwards.
TTTCCTGAAGTAGTAGTTACTGTCAGATCCGAACCAGTATTAATTTTATAAGTAAATACATAAGGTGCTGTTCCATTAGCTCCCGTAAACGTAACAACTGGTGCTGTAGCATCTTTACACACTGAAGCAGTACCACCAATAGTTGCAGTAGGTAATGAATTAACTGTGCCATTCACTGCCACATCTTGAGTGGTAGCATTGGTCGAAGTTAATGATACGTTGTCTGAAAGTGTACCGCTGGCAGCATTTGTTAACCGCACATAAACGGTCGTACCTGAAACACTTCCTCCACTTTGTGTTAATGTAATTAAACCTGCATAACCCGAACCTGGAGCAGTGGAAACCTCAAATCCTGTTGGTGCAGTTATAGTAATATTATTCATTAGATGAGTTCCGGATACCGAAAAGTTCTGCGCATTAGAAACACTGCCGGCACATAAGGTAAAAGCACTGAAACTTCCTGTAGGTGTGATTGTTGGCATTGTGGTCGTCTGCGATTTTGGATTGTTGGTTGCAGAAGTAGTATTATAAGCTTCGCTTCCTGCTGCTCCGTTGTATTCGCATACATGAACCTGATAAGCAGTGTTCAGTGTGAGCCCTGTAACAGTTACTGTGCTTCCGGTTCCGTTGTAAATGCAATACCATCCGCTGCTTCCTACCTGCGAACCATTGTTACCAAAGGTAGTATTTGCAGTATAAGTGTTGTTATTTACTGGTGATGCCGTGCCTGAGGAGGCTTGTTTTATAAAAACTGCACGTTTTGCTCCTGAACCATTGGTCCATAAAATATCCATCTGGGTATTTGCAACTGAAGAAAATGCAATGTTGCTGGCTTGTGTTGCCGGGTATACAGTAACGGTGACAGGTGTACGTGTTGCACTGGCGCATCCATTAGAGCCTCCATACACCAAATCAACTAACCACCATTTTGCTTCACCAAAATACTGAGGAAAATTGTCACCACCAGCCTCACAGGAATTATCAATAGTACCATATGCAAAAGTGGTTCCTAAATCATATCTTGCATAATAGAACTCTCCATTCGAATAGGCTCCTACTCGATATGTTTGACCGGCTGTTAGGACAATAGGTGATGCTAAATTTGTTTGTGTCCAAGTACCATTTGTTCCACTTACAGCCTGACTAACAAGCAATGTTCCTCCATTGGTCCAAATAGATACTTTTGACCCAAAATAACTGCGTACTGCGGTTACGGTAAGGTTGACAGATGGTGTAAATGAATAACCAAATGTAAAAGAACCATTATTATAACTATTCGAATTAACTACATTACCGAGTATATTCCCGGAAGCCACATCTCCTTTAGTTTCGGCATAGTAGGTTTTGGTTGTGGCAGGTGAAACGGAATAGTTTATTCCGCTTATACTACTTCCGACGAAGGTTCCGCCAGTTGATGCTGTCCACCAATCTATGGTGTTACTTGCAGAGGCATTCAAATTGGATGAAGACCCAACTGCGATCGAGGAAGGGGTTGCTGTTACCGAGGTAGGAACTGCCGGATTTGAATTGGAAGCCACATCAACCGTATTGCTGGTTGACACACAATA
>JBAXBJ010000252.1:0-2064 GCA_037142075.1 Bacteroidota bacterium | reverse complement strand
TTCACGATCATATCGTACGGGATGCCAACGGTTACGAGAATATTTATCATTATATTTCCGACAATCCCGCACGATGGCACAATGATGTACATAACAATACCGATATTACCGACGTAGGGACAGGTCGCGACCTGTCCTAAACAAAAACAAATATTTTATAATTATCATTAGGACAGGTCGCGACCTGTCCCTACGCACACATATAAAAATGAATAATAAAACAAATAAATCCCCCTGGACCTGGATTCCAAGCCTTTATTTTGCCGAAGGATTGCCCTATGTGGTTGTTGCGACTGCCTTTTCTACAACTATGTACAAGCGGTTAGGCATTTCAAATACCGATATTACCTTTTTTACGAGTTTACTATATCTACCTTGGGTAATAAAACCATTCTGGAGTCCATTTATAGATATTATCAAGACCAAGCGCTGGTGGATTATTACTATGCAGCTATTAATTAGTGCGGGATTAACTGCCGTGGCTTTTCTAATTCCTATGCCATTTTTCTTTAAAGCCACATTAGCTATATTATGGATGATTGGATTTAGTTCTGCAACCCACGACATTGCCGCTGATGGTTTTTATATGTTGGCTTTGGATAGCTCAAAACAATCCTTCTTTGTCGGAATTCGAAGTACATTTTATAAATTAGCTATGCTTTCAGGGCAAGGACTCTTTGTTATCATTGCGGGATTTTTAGAACAATATACTGGGAAAATCAGACTTGCATGGAGTGTTACATTTTTTATTCTAGCAGCATTATTTTTTCTATTCTTCATTTACCATCGATTTATTTTACCGCGTCCTGAGTCAGATACAACCAAAACCGAAACATCTTCAAAAGAAATCTTCCGTGAATTCGGGTTAACGTTCGGATCATTTTTTCGGAAAAAAGGTATTGTTTTGGCTATTACTTTTATGCTTCTCTATCGCCTTGGCGAAGCTATGTTGGTAAAAATGGCATCACCTTTTTTACTTGATCCAAGAAGTGTAGGAGGATTGGGACTGTCCACTGAGCAACAAGGTTTGGTATATGGCACTGTTGGAGTAATAGCACTTATAATTGGTGGCATTGTTGGTGGAATAGCTGCTTCGCACAAAGGACTGAAATACTGGATTTGGCCGATGGCGCTGAGCATTACGCTGCCGCATTTGGCTTATGTGTATTTGTCGTGGACTGTGCCAACGGATTTTATTTTGATAAACATTGCTGTTGCTGTTGAGCAATTTGGTTATGGGTTTGGCTTTACGGCTTACATGCTATACCTGATTTATTTTGCCGATGGCGAACACAAAACGGCTCACTACGCCATGTGTACTGGTTTTATGGCATTGGGGATGATGCTTCCGGGAATGATTGCCGGAAAACTGCAGGATATGTTCGGCTATCAGCATTTCTTCGTTTGGATTATGATTATGGCCATTCCCACGCTGGCTGTTATTCCGTTTCTGAAAATTGATAAGGAGTTTGGGAAGAAGAAAAATGAGCCAATATGATAATATGCCAATGTGCCAATGAGAAGAATTGTCACATTTTCCTTACCTTTGCAGCTCAAATTTTATATTAGAAATGAAGATATTAGTTCTTGGTGCCGGAAAAATGGGCACTTTCCTGACCGACGTAATGTGCATTCAGCACGAAGTAGCGCTGTTCGACACCGACCCGAAGCGTCTGCGTTTTGTGTTCAACACCCTACGCATGACCGACTACGAAGAAGTTCGTGCATTTGAACCGGAGTTGGTTATCAACTGCGTAACACTTAAATATACCATCGATGCTTTTCAGGCTATTTTACCTTATTTGCCCAAGAATTGCATCATTTCTGATATTGCTTCGGTAAAAACCGGCATTCAGGAGTATTACGAAAGCACCGGTATGCGCTACGTCTCCACCCACCCGATGTTCGGACCGACCTTTGCCACACTCGATAACCTGAGCACACAAAGCGCCATCATTATTTCCGAATCTGACCACATGGGCAAAGCTTTTTTCAAAGATTTGTACGGCTCGCTGAAACTCCGGATTTTTGAATACAGTTTTGAGGAACACGACGAAACCATTG
>JBAXBJ010000251.1:0-2075 GCA_037142075.1 Bacteroidota bacterium | reverse complement strand
TTTGAATGCCCAGGCGAAAGAACACCTCGTCGATGATCTGCAGAAGTTCCACTTCGTTAAGCAATGACGCGCTGCCGATCACATCCACATCACATTGGAAAAATTCCCTGTAACGGCCTTTCTGCGGACGGTCGGCGCGCCATACCGGCTGGATCTGGTAGCGTTTAAAGGGAAAAACCAGTTCGTTCTGATGCTGAACCACGAAACGGGCGAAAGGAACCGTGAGATCGTACCTGAGACCTTTTTCGGAGATATGTCGGGTAAACGATGCAAGATCCGGGATGCGGGATGCAGCGGGCTGAACCGCGTTCCCCGTATCCTGCATCTTGTATCCTGCATCCTGCATCCCGGATCCTGCATCCTGCATCTTGTATCCTGCATCCTGCATCCCGGTTCCTGCATCCTGCATCCCATCCAGGTAATTCCCCGAATTCAAAATCTTGAACAGTAGCCTGTCACCTTCTTCCCCGTATTTTCCCATAAGGGTCGAGAGGTTTTCCATTGCCGGAGTTTCAATAGGGAGGTACCCGAACAGTTCGAATACCGAACGAACCGTGCTGAATATAAAATTGCGGCCAACCATTTCGGCAGGAGTAAAATCACGGGTTCCCTTGGGGATGGAAGGTTTTTGCACAGACATCCAATGGTGTTTGTGCAAATATAGAAAAAATCGGAACGCACCAGGCAGTGTAGCGGATGCATGATGCAAGATCCGGGATTCAGGATTTTCATTATCCTGCATCCTGCATCCCGCATCATTTTTCAGCAGAACTGATAACCGTTTTGTCAACAAGCGATCTCAGATAGGGCAGGGCTTCAGCCGAGCCTTCGGCAGGCGCCCAGGAGGCAAAATTTTTATCGTCTATAGGGCTGTAAGGCCCGTCTTTTATTTCGTAGGCAACGGTTCCGCTTTCGAGTGAAACAATGGTATGAAATGTTCTTTCTGAGATTTCCGTCCCATACACTCCTTTTACCGGATCAAGGATCTGATGGTCGGTGATATTTCCGGCTTCATCAAATTCGACAATGAGTATCCTTCCGCGAAGTGCGAAGAATACCTCGCGCTTGTCAGGATCTTCATGCTTATGCGGCCTTATATAGCTCAGAGGCTCCATGGCATTCAGCAATCTCTGCAGGGTATCGGAATACTCTTTGTGAAAGTTGTAGTTTTTTCGCAGCCGCGGAAGGGACCTGGCTTCGCCGGTCACAGAATCGAGAAGGGTTTTGTCGATGCGGATCATAGAATGGAATTACGAATGACGAATGACGAATGACGAATAAATTCGTAACTCGTAACTCGTAACTCGTCACTTGAAGTCATGCTTTCAGCTTCTTATATTTAATACGTTTCGGTCCAACATCGCCAAGCCGTTTCTTGCGGTTCTCTTCATAATCAGAGTATGATCCTTCGAAAAAATAAACCTGGGAATCACCTTCGAATGCAAGGATATGGGTGGCAACACGGTCGAGAAACCAGCGGTCATGCGAGATGATCACGGCGCAGCCTGCATAATTGTCGAGGCCTTCCTCCAGGGCGCGAAGTGTATTCACATCAATATCGTTGGTAGGCTCATCGAGCAGCAGTACATTGGCTTCTTCTTTCAGGGTAAGGGCCAGGTGCAGGCGGTTGCGCTCACCTCCCGACAGTACCCCGCATTTTTTCTCCTGGTCGGCGCCTGTAAAGTTGAAACGGGCGACATAAGCCCTGGCATTCAACTGTCGTCCGCCAAGTTGAATGGTCTCAGAATCATTCGAGATAACCTGGTAGACTGTTTTTTCAGGGTCGATAGATGTGTGGGACTGGTCAACATAAGCCAGTTTCACTGTTTCGCCAATCCGAAAATCACCCTGCTGGGGCTTTTCGCTGCCCATGATCAACCTGAACAGGGTGGTCTTTCCGGCTCCGTTCGGGCCGATGATACCGACAATCCCTGCAGGCGGCAAGGCAAAATTTAAATTTTCGTAAAGCAATTTATCCCCGAAGGATTTGGAAACCCCGTTTGCTTCGATCACAAGGTTCCCCAGCCTGGGGCCGTTGGGAATATACAACTCAAGGCGTTCTTCCTTTTCCCTGA
>JBAXBJ010000250.1:0-2085 GCA_037142075.1 Bacteroidota bacterium | reverse complement strand
AGGCAATAAGAAATACCTTTAACACGGAAAAAACTTATGAAGCGGATGCCCGGTGTGCGATAATGGTAAGCAGAAATACCAAGAGCGCAATTACCCAAAATATAAATGTGATAAATTGACTATTTGTGAAATTTTTTACCGGGAGTTGCTGGAAATAAGGTGGAAAGAAGGTCTGAGTAAATATTATCATTTTACCACGCGAAAGGATTCGCGCGGTATCCTGGGGTAACGCCCAAATGAGAATTGAGAGGTGAGTTATGAGTTATGAGAAATGAGTTGTGAGTAATGAATGAGATAGAATTAAAATGAAGTGATACCGGAACGCGTCAGGAAATAAGACGCGCTGCAACAAAAGAAAGTAATAAAAAATGAAATTATACTCCAATATAAACTTTGAATAATCTTCAATTTAATTATTTACTCCCCAACTTTTGATTCTGATTCACCTTTTTCAGTAAAAAAGCCCCCGCAGTTTATCATAAAACTACGGGGGCTCGTGTAAAAACTCAACCACACACAGCATGGTTAGCCTCAAAAATCAATAACTACTGTATCACCAGCCTCTTAACATTTACTGCTTCGGCACTTCTGAACCTGAGGATATAAACCCCGGGCTGCAGATTACTGATATCCAGCTGCGTTTCATTGTTACTGAGCATAGTGGTTTTTACTGCGCTTCCATTGGCTGAAAACAGTGTTAATGTAACCGGGATTCCCGTATATGGATAAACTACGGTCACATTATTTCTGGCTGGGTTCGGATAAATATCAATCTGCTTTTCGTTAACGCTTTCTGTTGTAGTTATTTCGGTTTCTGCTGTTTTTGCTCCGCCGGAAGAGGTAACCGTAACATTATCGAACCTGGCGCGTGTGGTGGTGACATTATTCATGCTTTCCGATGATACGCCTATCAATACAGTCGTGTTCATACTCACTACCGTGCTGAACACCGAGCGCCAGCTTATCCCGTTTTCTGACGAATAAGCATCGAAACGGGTACCAACGCGTACAATCTTTAACCACTTTACGCCCTGGCGCAACACCTGGTTCGAATTGTGGGAGCCTCCCTGCGTTTGCCTCACCTCCGAACGTATCATGGTTTGCAACTGCGCTTTCAGCAGTACTTTTTTCGATCCGGGTGTTAAGTTTTCCCTGATCTGAACCGAAGCCCATCCATTGTTGGTAAGGTCGAATATGCGGGCAACAATGGACCCGTTGCCGTTAAGGGTTTGATACACAAATTCCTGCACATCGGCATTGGGCACCGTGTAACCAACCGAAGTAAGGGTGTACCTGCCGGGTACAGAGCAAGAAGAGAAAGCGGCTGTGCCACTTGAATTCCCGATCAGCGACTTTTGCCATGGTACCGGCAATGCATTTCCTTCCACCACGGTAACCACAGAATTAGCTGTCGCTGTGTTACCGGAAGCATCGGTTACCGTCAAAGTAACATTATTGGTTCCTACATTAGAGCAGTTAAAAGTAGTCTTGCTGGCGGATAAAGCAAAGGTGCAGTTATCCGAACTCCCGTTGTTGATATCTGCAGCCACCAGACTTCCCGTTCCCTGGGGATTCAGGGTGACCGTGATATTTTTGGCAACAGCCGCAGGATTGATGGCATCCACTACGGTAACAGTTGCATTGGCCGATGCCGAATTCCCGGCAGCATCGGTTACAGTGAGGGCAACGATATTATCTCCTTTATCAGAACAGGCAAAGACGGTTTTGCTTGCTGCAAGTGTAACATTACCACAGTTGTCGGCACTTCCATTGTCAATATCGGGGGCAACAATTGTAGCGCTTCCTGCTGCATCCAGATTTATAGTGATGTTTTTGGCACGGGCTACAGGAGCTGTAGTTTCGATGGAAACTTTCCAAACACCGGTGGAGACTTCAAAATCGGCAGTGCAGATTCCGTCTTTTGCCAACCTCCTGAAGGTTGTTGTGGTGGTGAGTGTTCCGGGGTCGTAGATAGCTGCATCATTGGCTATATCGACAGCATCGGTAAAGTCACCGAGTATTGACGACTGCCATTTGTACGTGATGGATTCATTGCCGCCAGAGGCATCGGTTGCGCTGCCAATT
>JBAXBJ010000249.1:0-2093 GCA_037142075.1 Bacteroidota bacterium | reverse complement strand
CAAGTCAGACAGTGACATTGCAGAACAGCTCCTGTTAGAAAATAATATCAGTGAATGAATGGTGATATTCTAGTGCGCGATATAGGATGTGAAGATGCTCCCAATGAAAATATTTCCCATCTCCAGAGAATTGCTCGATAACGCATGTTTCGCAGTCGAGAGAAAACATCAACGGTTGCCGTTTTCTTTTCGTGGCATAACGATCGATCGCAACCTCATTCAAGCTACGCTGTAAGTCCTGAATGCAGAGCCACTTCACACTCTTCCACAGAATTGCAGAAACGTCATCCGGGAAAGAACACCTGACGTTCTTGATCGTCGCATCAAGGATTACCTTGACACTGATCTGAGGACCGCCAACATCGTAACCGATGTTCTTGAAGCTTCAGGAATTGTGCAGAACGTCCAAGTGCCAAGTCCGTCAACGGGCAGGGATATTAAAGGAACGCAACTTCTGAATGCCTGGGTATGGATCTCTGACAAAACAGATCCTCCTCAATCTGTGGCTCACAAACTGGATAGGGTTGATCGTATGCACGAAGAGATCGCGCTTTACCAAAGAAAAGTTCTGGAAAACCCTTATGATCTCGGAACATTGCGAACTCTTGCAACGGCCTATCAGAATTCAGGTAACTTTGAGAAGTCTCTGGAAACTTTTGACAGAATTTTAAAATTAGAGCCGCAGGATGCATTGTCCTCTGTTAATCGTGGCATCGTTCTTATGAAAATGCGACGGTATCTGGATGCGGTATCTGGCATAGAACGAGGGCGCTCTCTTGGAAATAATAGTGACGTTGCATTTTACTACCTTGGACTCGCTCACTTGAATCTTGGTCATTATCAGGAAGCTAAGCGATATTTCACCGAGGCTCTCAAAATAAATCATCAATGCACGAAAGCACAAGATGGTCTTCAGACATTAGAGGGCCCGGGGTCTGCGAGTAATTCCAACGGGGAAACTATTGGTGCTCCCAAGTCGCAGGATTTTCAAACGTATCTTGTGGCATTGTTAAAACGCGCAGAAAATGATCGGGAATCATTTTTCACTATTGATTCCGGTGATCTCCACCGTCAGGTTGGAGGATATCCCGGTATCAACCACAGAATGCCGATCTGCTGTGATGTTATGTATGGTATGATGCAACAAGGGGATCAGATCCTCTATGCTCCACCAAAAGGAAGAGGCGCCAGCTTAAAAATCCAATACCATCTTCCCAGGACTGGGGCAGAGACTATTCCTAGACCGAGGGCCGTCCCCATCAATCGGGAACCTTCTCAGCCAATGCAAACAGAGAGGGATATTAATCGGTCCGTGTATTATTGCTGTGAGTTGCTTCTGGTCAGTCTGAAAGCCGGTGATATTACCTCATCCATGAAATACGCGTCAGATCTGGTGAACTATTCGGATGGTGAAATTAAGGCCGCTGCAATCGAACTTTCGAACCAGTTGAAAATCCGGGTGGAAGGCGGTATCGATGAAATTCCGGTTGAACTTATTACAAAAGCGGATTTCATTGCTCATAAAGTGAGACTCGGATTCGGGACGATGTAAGGATTTCATGCAAGGGGTTATGTCTTAACTTCAGAATATTACTTCTGACAAAAACCTGCAATAAAATATCATCCTATTTTTGGAGAAGAACCAAAATTTTTATGGATGATTGACTGCATTATGAAACCCGTCTATAAGAAAAATTATATTTAATATATCTATGGTGAAATTTTCCTTTTGATGAAGCATCCAATAAACTGTTGTAAATTTCAAATGTGTGAGGGTCGGCCAGGATGCCTAATCTCAACTCATCCTGTACCATTGAGCCATTCACCAGGCAATTTTTCAGGAAACTTTTTTCCAGTTTAAGCAGGTCTGTTTCGGGGCCGGTGCAATTTATCACTGTTGATACCATGATGCCGGTTTCCCTTCGTTGCACTTTATCGAAAAAAAGAACATTGATAAGGCTTTTATCTTCCTTAATCCGCAACAACTTTCCTGAATGAAGCTGCAACTTTCCGTGCTTCACCAACTGCTTGATTTTTTCATGAACCTGTAAAGGAATCCGGTGCCTTACCGGCTCCCACAGACAGCGTAATCG
>JBAXBJ010000248.1:0-2238 GCA_037142075.1 Bacteroidota bacterium | reverse complement strand
GTTCTGTGACCGTAAGCTGTCCGTAAGGCGTTTCCTTCTGCTCAACCACCCTCTGAGCCGGATACAGGGCTTTGTTAGAAATCCCCCTGGGGTTGGTCATTGAAAGTAACACCAGGATCAGAATGGCTGAGGGGATGGTGACCCATGGGATAAACCGTTTGCCCGAAAAAAATGAGCAATAAACAACCATTATGATAAATAACCCGCTTATCAGCAGAAGACTGAACCCCGACGGAAACACCCAGAGGAAGATGAAATTGACCAGGGCGCCCGACACCAGGCTGCCCAGGGATTCGATAGAAAACGCCCTTCCGGCTTTACCAAGCATGATGCTGAGCGAGGTGAACAGAAATCCGTTGATGAGGCAGAAAGGAAGCTGAACCAGAAAGGATGCGTACAGCACATCGTAAACCCCGGCCATGGCCCCTCGCGGGATTGAAACCTCACGATACAGGTTCAACTTGATCTGCATAAGTACAGGCAAAACCGAGAGCAGAAACATTAGGAAAAGCAAGAACCCTGATTTGCCTTTTATTCTCTCAAAATGCCTGCCAAGCCACGCACCCGCGCCGGTGAGAAGCATCCATACCGAAAGCATTATCCCAAGGATAAGCTCGTTGCCGTAAAACACGATATAGCCTTCCCTGAGAAGGTAGATCTGGGTGGAAATTGAAATAAAACCGAGTGCAAAAAGCCCTGTCCGTATTGCGTTCCTGCTCACTTCGCAGTATCTTTACATTACTTTTCTGTAAAGTTAATAAACAATGGGCAGAATCCTCAAATCCAATTATCTCAACATACAAACTCCCTTCCGCCTTGTCAGGATAAAATAATTCGCAGAAATTGTATAATTGTCTATTTTTGCAGTATACTCCGAATTAGTTAAACCAATTCGTAATAAGATGCAACAATTAGAAAGAATTTTAAATATTGAACTACCCGAAAAACAATCGGCGTTTTTATGGGGAGCCAGAAAAACAGGCAAGTCTACCTATCTGAAATCAAAATTCCCTAAGAGCATCATGTATGATTTTCTTGAAACAGATATTTTTCTGGACTTCTCTAAAAAACCTTCTCTGTTGCGTGAGCAGTTGCTTGCTCAGAATCCTGAATTCCTTGAACACCCGGTAATCCTGGATGAGGTTCAGAAAATACCCCAGATCATGAACGAAGTCCATTGGCTTATCGAGAATAAGGGGATTCGGTTTATCCTTTGCGGCTCCAGTGCAAGAAAGCTAAAGCGAGGAGGCGCAAATCTTTTAGGAGGCAGGGCATGGCGTTTTGAAATGCTGCCACTTGTGACTCCTGAACTCAAGAATTGGGATCTCTGTACAATTCTAAATCGCGGACTGATACCCAGTCACTATCTCGACGCGAACTATTTAAGGTCCCTGAGGGCATACTCACAGGATTATTTAAAGGAGGAAATCTTTGCTGAAGGGATCATTCGCAACATTCCTGCTTTCTCCAGATTTTTTGATGCCATGGCATACTCTCACGGTGAGCTCGTAAATTATTCGAATATCGCAAGAGATTGTGGTGTAGATTCAAAAACCGTAAGAGAGTATTACCAGATACTTGTGGATACATTGACCGGGAGGCTTATTGAGCCGTTCAAATTACGCCAGAACAGGCAGGTGATCAGCAAGGCGCCGAAGTTTTACTTATTTGATGTGGGCATTGCAGGAGCCATAACGAAAAGACATATTACTGAAGAGAAAGGAGAGTCTTTTGGCAAGGCGTTAGAACACTTTATACTGATGGAAATAATCGCATATAACGCATATTATGAATTGGATTTCGATATCAATTTCTGGCGAACAAAATCAGGGTTGGAGGTCGATTTCATACTGGGCAAAGGAGAGATTGCCATTGAGATAAAAGGCTCAGACCACATCGATAATAGGGACTTATATCCAATTAAAGTGTTCAGAGAAGAATTTCAAAAATCCAAAGCTTTTGTGATCTGTAACGAAAAAACCGAGAGGGTTCATGAGCAAATCCGCATCATCCCTTATCGTAAATTCTTATCAGACCTATGGGAAGGAAAAATCATAAAATGAAAACACATCTGCAAATCATATTGATTATGGGACTCACATTTATGTTCAACAACAGCAGTTCCTCTCAGCAGGGACCAAAAAGCGACCGCAGCATGGCCGCTGCAGGCAGGTTTTATCCGGCCAGCGCCGACACCCTGAAAGCTCAGCTTGCCGCACTTTTCAGGCAGGCAAAACC
>JBAXBJ010000247.1:0-2274 GCA_037142075.1 Bacteroidota bacterium | reverse complement strand
CCAACCTGTAGGTAACAGGAAATTGAAGGCCTCAATTCCTGTTCCCTGACGGTCGATGAATGAAAAATGGCTGAATTTCAGCACCTCTCCTTTCGGGCTAATTTTGGCAGCCTCTTTTTGAGCTGAAATATTTCCGCTCAAAAAGAAAAAAGAGATCAACAAGCCAAAGAGTAACAGATTAAATCTTTTCTCCATAATGACAGTTTAAAATTTATAATAAACCTTTAGCAGATATTTTGGTGTGTAAAGCATAACCCCTATAGGGGTTCCGGTCGACTTATACCATGCGTGGCCATACTGAACATGGAGTGCAACACCCATTTTGCCTTTTTCGAAAGCAGGACCCGCCAGCATTCCATAATCGGTGCCTTTGAGGTTGCTCCAATTTGTTGCTTTTAAAAACCCGTATCCGAAATACCCGCCCAACTGAAAATGGAATGGCGTTTTCGGGAACTGCCCCAACCAGTTCAAGCCTATATTGCTCCTGGTGAAACTACGGATTTCGCTGCTTTCATTGTCTGAAAATTTTACTTCTTCGTACTCATGGTAGGCGCCAATTCTGAAAAAATCGTACCCCTGTCGAGCATAGACTCTCAGGTAGATCGGGCTCTGTTGGCGGTTGGGCCAAAAGTTAGGTGGCATGACGTACTATATGTCCATTGTTGCGGGCACGATTCCTGACGAAATACCAATAATGTTTTTTAGCTTCTCCTGACTGTAAAGAAGCCCGTTTGTCATAAGACACAGAAAACAAAAAATAGCTACCTTTTTCATGATCTTTGAATTTAGGAAAAACACATGTTAGTACAATCAACTATGCAAGGTACAAAAAACAATGGTTTAATCCAACGAAAGGGAGAAAAATTAATGACAGAGATCGAATGTTGATTTCATTTGATGCACAATTGGATATCAGCGGTTTATGATCATGATTAATCATCGGAAAAAAGCTGATTTTAAACTTCCCGAATTTTGAGGATTGGCAGTAATATTTCAGCTCTTTAAAAGCAAATTGCTACATACTGATCCCAGGGTATAGGAATGACTTTAAAGATTCATAAATTCCGGCGATGACTGTGCACGAATATTTAGCCATTATTGAAAAATAAAATAGCCAATTACTTTAAATCCCCTCCATTAATTTAACCGGGCTTCAATCCCAATTGTTATTTTATCGGGAAAACACAATAAGGATAATGTTCGCTTAATAATTGCGTTGTCATTCAGGTTGACCCCGGGAATTTCGCAACAGGTTTTTTTGTGTGGAAACTGATGATATAAATCCGGCTAATATTGCCCCAATGAATTTTGATTGGGGTCCTTTGGGAGCGGTTGTAAAGGTGATAGGTTGGTCGCCTGATTAAAAAAAGGAAAGGACGACCAGATGATCGCCCTTAAGGGTTGAAATATTTTTTATTTGAATGGTATATGTTATTTCATGCCAATGCAAAAAAGGTGTTTTGTACCTCTAAGATAGATCCTGCCATTGCTTACGGCAGGTGATGCAAACATGGTTTCGCCGATACCGTTTTTCGAAATGCTTTCAAATACCGGACCAGGTTTGATCACCGTGATAACGCCTTCATCATTGGGTGAATAAACCAATCCGTTGATCAGTACTGACGAAGCATATTGCTTACCGAGCTTTTCCTTCCAGACAACATTACCAGTGGCTGCTTCAATGCAATTAACCGACCCGTCGACCATTGTGCTAATCAAATAATCGCCGATGGTAACAGGCGAGGGAACGTAATAGCCGCCGTTTGAAGTTTGCCAGACGACGTGAGTGCCGGTAACGTCACCATTGCCGTCGGGTTTAATTGCCAATAAGTTGCGTTTTGGCCATGCACTGCTGATCAATAAGTATCCTGTTTTTTCATTATATACGGGGCTTGAACACATGTCATCAGAAGGTCCGCTAATAAACCAGTAACGCGATCCATCTTCAGGATTGTAAGATGCCACCTCCTTATTACCTAAAAAGATCATTTGCATACGTCCGGCAATGTCCCTGAAAATCGGGGTGCTGAAACTATGGGCTTTCTTGTCGTGGGGAGTTTTCCAAATGATATGTCCATCCTTCCGGCTTAAAGCGGCAATAAAAGAATCGCCCATGCTATCTCCGTTTATAATCACCTTGTCTTTATAGATTGCCGGTGAACAGCTGTAGCCATGGGGACTTGAGAAAGTGCCGGGACGCTGAAGCCAGATCTGCTTCCCTGTAAAATCATAAGCAGCTACGACAACGGATATACTGTCAAGAAACGACACGTA
>JBAXBJ010000246.1:0-2284 GCA_037142075.1 Bacteroidota bacterium | reverse complement strand
CCCAAGTTGCATTTTAAAGTCTGCCACTTCCGCGTTTTTCTTGTTTTTAATTAATTGACAAACAGGCATATACAATACGCAATTTCTACAATGCTGATATACACGTAGTTGCAAAATGTGTTCAATGCGCTGATAATCAGATACCCATGGCATATGGGAGCCGGAATTTCATTTGTAGTCCCCTGAAAGATGTTTTTAATTTGATATATTTGTTGGGCCTGTGGTTTTATTCCGTAATTTTACCATCCTATATTTTTCGCCATGTTCATAAAGAAAGTAACCAACAACAAAAAGGGCATAACATACCTTACGTATAGGTTGGTAAAAAGCCAGCGGATCAACGGCAACCCTAAGCATATCAACATATTAGAGATGGGAAGCTTGGCAGGAATCCCTTTAGAAAAGCATAAAGCGCTGGCAGACAGGATAGAGCAGTTGATGTCAGGGGATGCGTTGCTGTTTTCCGCTCAGGATGCCCTTGTCGAAGAATGGTCTCATTATTATTATCGGAAATTAATCGGCAACAGGTTTCAAACAACCAGGGGCACCAAGGCAAATACGGAGAATCTCGTCATGGACGAACTATTTGGTGGCGAGTTGGCCAATACCCAACAAGTGGAGTCATTTCACCATGTGAACCTTGACACGTTCGAATCGCTAAGCTCCCATGAAATTGGCGGGGAATGGCTGTGCACGCAAGCTATCAAAGAATTAGGCCTTGATGATTATTTGATGCGGCGGCTTGATTGGAATTACAACGAAACTTCGGTGGGCATGCTAGGCCTGCTGGGGCGGTTGTTGTACCCGGACTCTGAAAAGAAAACGGCAGAATGGCTAAACGAAAATTCCGCGGCCATGGAACTATACTGTCCACAAAGCGGTAGCATTGACCGTAACCGATTGATGCAGAGCACAAAAAAGCTATACGGCGACAAAGACAAAATAGAACAATACTTGTCGGGCAAAATAGAAAGCATCTATAAAATCGAGAACACCTTGGTGCTTTACGACCTTACCAACACGCATTTTGAGGGCATCATGAACCTGTGCCCAAAAGCAAGATACGGCAGGAACAAGCAGAAACGATCTGATTGCCGACAAATAACGCTTGGGCTGCTGGCCGATCAGGACGGTTTTATCAAGCACAGCAAGTATTATCCAGGAAATATTGGCGAGCCCACCACGTTCACCGATGTGCTTTCCGAACTGGAACCTTTTAAAAACGGGGTGAAAAGGCCCGTAATCGTGATGGACGCAGGCATTTCGACCGAAGAAAACCTGATGGAGAGCCTAAGCAAAGGCATTGATTACCTCTGTGTTTCCAGGGCCGGCCATAAAGACCTGCTTGAAAAAATAGATAAGGACAACCTGGTTTGTTTTGTGAACAAAGGCGGACAGGAAGTAAAAACGCAGTTTTTATACAGGGACGTGGAATACCTGATAGGGGAAGCAGTTTTTACCAGTCGGGAAACCTTGCTGTATGTGGAGACACCGGCAAAAGAAGCAAAAGAAAGGGGCATATTCGGGAAAAAACAGCAAGGCTTTGAAACGGGGCTGAAGCACATCAAAGAAGCGGTAAAAAAACCACAAAAAAACAAAAAGAACCAAACCACCGAAAAGATATGGGAGCGCATCGGCAGGCTAAAGGAAAAATACAGCGGGATAGGCCAGGCCTATACCATTGAAGTTCAGCATGCGGATGGACAGGCCACAGACATTGAATGGAAGTTTATCGAAAACAGCCCCATGGAATCCAAGCTTGGCACCTACTTTATCCGGACCAGCATCAAAGCAGACGACGAAGCCCTGTTATGGGGCATCTATCGAACAATCGGCGAAATCGAATCCATATTCCGGACACTAAAATCGGATTTAGATTGCCGCCCCGTGTTTCACCAAAAAGAGGCGAATATCGAATCCCATTTAAACCTGGCTGTACTGGCCTATTTTATCGTCAGTTTCATCCGCTATAGGCTCAAACAGAATAACATACACCACTGTTGGACGGAAATAGTCAGGATCATGAACACCCAAAAATGCAACCTCAACTCGATCATGAACAAGAAGAGCGAAAAGATATTGCTTAAAACATGTACCCGCCCCCAAATGAAAGCGAATGAAATATACCTGGCCATGAAATATAAACCTATGCCGTTCCACCGCAAAATTGCAATCTTCAGCCGTGAATAGGCAGCACGTATTTTTGTAGTCCCGCCGACGAACTATGGCTTCGCTATGGACTGGTATTTAAATGGTTGCAAATTTTGTAATGCAACTTGGGTTA
>JBAXBJ010000245.1:0-2325 GCA_037142075.1 Bacteroidota bacterium | reverse complement strand
AACAAGCCTGATCTTATTGCTCCTGGTTCTGGCGGGTGCGACGGGGTTGGGGCAGGTATCTGTTTCAACGGACTCCCCAAACACAATAACAAGTACAACAGCATTTGCTGCTGGGACAATTAATAATATTGGGTCGGGCATCACAGAAAGAGGCTTTTGCTATGGGTTAACTATAAATCCTGATATTACAGGTACCAAAGTATTTGAAGCAGTTTCTGGAGGAGGGGCAATTGGTTCTTATGAATTACAACTTGCATCACTGACAAATCCAACCACCTATCATGTTCGTGCATACATAATTAGTGGCGGATCCCCTACTTATGGCTCTGATGTAACTTTTACAACGTTCCCTTCTACATCATATAGCTACTCATGTAAAGCAATGAATGATTATCTGGTCGATGCAAACACATACCAGTTTGATGTATATATTTATAGCAACACAAGTCCAACGAGTGATCTCTGGTTAAACAATTATCAGCTTGGATTTGAAGTTTGGAATGTTGGTTCAACAGCTACCACGTTAACTGGAAGCTATGTTTCTGGTTGCGATCCGATTCTTGTTGCTGGAAGTAAAACTCCGGGTACGGTAGTTTTAAGGACAGATAACTCTGGTGGAGCTCATTTGGACATGGTAATTGCAGGCCCAGGCGCCACTTCAACAGGCGTTCAAATACCATATACTTCCACTGGACCCGGGACTAGAATAGGCACCTTTCAATTAGTTTATCATTCCAGTCCAGGCGTTCCAGCTCCTTTTCCTAATGTCAAATTAAATATCGTCTGGGATAATGATGTCTTGGGAAAAACTGTGATTTATGCAATTTCACCTCCAGGAGCAGCAGGCACCGTAGTTAACAATACTAGTTTTACTGCCCATTTACCTTATTTAGGCCCTGGTCTACCATTGAATAATTATGTATGCAATTCATTAGTTTGGAAGGAAACAGGAGGCACTGCTTGGGCAACTGGCACGAATTGGTTTCAAAATCCTTCTACAATTTCTACTCCTCCTGGAGCTTCGACATATACCTATATCGAAAAAGAGGGTATCTTAAATTTTCCCGTTGTATCTACGCGTACCTCCCCAACTTGTGGCACACTGGAAGTTGATGATGGGGCAAAGGTTACAATTGCCTCAACAGGTGATTTAACAGTTAATGGCAACATGATACTTGGCAATACAGCAACGAGTCCTTTGATTATTCAATCTGACGCTTCAGGGACAGGTTCACTTATTGTTGGTGGAACCATCTCTGGAACTGGTGCGTCTAATTGTCAAATCCAAAGATACGTAGATGGTAGTAGTTCCCTGACCGTGAACAAGTATCATTTTGTTTCAATTCCAATAACCTCAGGTACCAGTAATCTTTTTCTTGACTCCTATCTCTACTACTTTGATGAAAGCATACCAGTACCTGCAAATAATGGTTGGGTAAATATGGGAACATCGACATCAAACCCGCTTTCAAATACAAGAGGGTATATGCTTTATTATCCTGGATCTAACAAGACGTATAGTTTTATCGGTTCAATGAACAATGGTGCAATAACAGCTTCGACATCTTGTACCGACGCATCAACAAAAGGATGGAATCTTGTTCCAAATCCTTACCCCTCTTCGATAGATTGGAATGTCACTACTGGCAGTGGCTGGACTAAAACTCAAATAGACAATTCAGTTTATGTGTGGAATTCAACTCTTGCTACTCCTCAATATGCTTCATATGTTGGAGGTGTTGGCAATGCAGGTGGCAGTCAATATATTGCTCCCGGACAATCTTTCTTTGTTCACACGAACATTACAGGGTCAGGCTCATCTCTAATTATGGATAATAGAGTTAGGGTACATAACTCGGTTTCATTTTTAAAAGATAATGGAATAATTCCTAACCTTCTTCGGATTCGTTCTACTGTTAATGATGGCATTGATGAAACTACAGTCAGGTTTACTGAATCTGCCACAAGTGGTTTTGATAGTGAATGGGATGCGTATAAACTTGCAGGAGGTCCGGATGCACCTCAACTCAGTTCTGTGGCATCCGACAATACCAATCTGAGTATCAATAGCCTTCCAGTTGAAGGTGGCAATATTACTTTACCTCTTAAATTCTCTTATTTTACAGCCGGTGATGTGACTTTCACCGCCAGTGGTATGGAAACCTTTGAAAAAAATGGTCCAATTTATCTTGAAGACCAGTTACTGAATAAAATCATAAATCTTAGACTAAATCCAACCTACACCTTTAGCTATCAACCTGGAAACGCTATTGATCGGTTTGTCCTTCATTTTTCAGGGGTAAATGGAACCAAAGACATTTCTGC
>JBAXBJ010000244.1:0-2341 GCA_037142075.1 Bacteroidota bacterium | reverse complement strand
ATGATAACGTCCGTGAAGGGGAAATTCTCGCCGATTTTTTAACACTTCCTGATGATTACGATGATATCACAGTCAAACTCAAAGAGTTCACGTTTAAACGGGATTTTCTGAAATATCTTAAACGAAACTCAAATTTTGAGGATTATGATTTCATTCATCTGTCCGGCCATGGAGTTGTCGAAGATAAAGAGACTGCATTCTTTGAATTGCCGCAGGGAAAGGTCCAGCCTTATGAATTTCCGGATGATTGTTTTTCAAACATAAATGTTGCTGTGTCGGCGTGCGAGCTTGGGAAAGTGTCATTTGTTGATAAATTCATTGAACAGACAAGTCCTTTGTCTGTACTTGGCCCTCAAAGGGAAGTCCCTTTCAGACATGCATGCATGTTCTGGATGAATTATTATTCTCTGGTGCTGCATGACGAAGTTACTCCACAGATCGCATATGATAAAACCGTGGATTTTCTCCAGGGAAGGATTAGTGGGGCGTTTAAATTTCATGAAACTGAGTTGTTGAGTGAATAGGATTAAAAAGAACAAAAGATGTGATTTTGGAGGTTTAAATGAAGCAACAAGAAATTTGGTCTATCATAAATAATTTGGATCAAAGCAAGTTAGCAGAATCTTTGATTCATGATGATGGTCGCGTCAGGGAACTCGCTGCAAAGAGAATCGGCGTTATCAGGGATGCAACGTTCGTTAACGATCTCATCCATGCACTCGCGATAGAAGATACTGGTGATATTCGGTTCGAAATTATCAGAACCTTAAACAACATCGGTGAAGTATCTATTCAGCCATTACTTGAGGCACTTAAAAGCGATGATGAAGATGTGCGATATGCCGGCGCTTCAGGACTGTGCTGGGTTGGATCTGCAGAAGTAATAAGTATGTTATGCAAAGCGACTGAAGACCCAACGCCCCGTGTTAGAGCAGCGGCATTGCGATCGCTTTGGAATACTCAGATCTTGACTTCCGAAGTGGAAGAAAAAATCCTGGCCTGTCTTGAGGATGATGATTCGGTAGTGGTAGAGTTTGCAATCCTTGCTGCTGGGGAACTTGGTTGTTCTGCGGCAGTTCCCCGATTAATATCTCTTCTCGATCCCCCGACATATCGCAGGGATCGTATTATCCGCAGTCTTGGTAATATCGGTGATGAGAGCGCAGTAGAAATCCTCTGTAAGATGCTCATTGCAAACCTTGACAAGATCGACGCCAGTTTTGACATTCACGAATACAAGTCAGAACAAGATATTGCAGAGGCTCTGGGTAAAATCGCAGATCCTCGCGCTGTCGTGCCGGTCATTGATGCGTTGATCCATTGTGTTACAGTCAAACGAGTAAAAGAAGATGAAGGTGATACGGATGAATGTAATCCAATGATAAGTGAACAAGATAGGTCCGTACATGCTCACTTACTTGTATATATTTCCGAAGCGCTGTTTAGAATGGATGAATCTTCCATTGCTCCTCTTATCGAGACATTACGGAAATATGCTGTCATTGAATGTGAGGATGAATCTCTGAAATATTGTTGCGGCCGCCCCATGTCAGTAACAAGAGAAGTTTCACACATCCTGTCCAAAATGGACCACTCCGTAGTAGGGCAGATTCTGAAATTATTGGAGGACAAAAATGCTGCTGTTCGAAAAGCAGCCGTCGATTGCTTGTCGGAAACAGATCTGGAAGAAAAAACGGTAAGAGATGCTTTGATCACGCTCATATTTAATGAAGAAGATGGTGAAGTAAAGAGAAAAATTTCGTGGCTTTTGAGGAAAGGTGGTTTGAGCAGTTTCGATGATCTCGTCAACGCATGCGAGAAAATGGACAGGCCATTCACACAAGGGGAGATAGATGCGATCCATGGCATCTGCCAAACCTCGCTCAGCAATATTACTTCCAATCTTGCTGATCCGGATGGTGAAGAGCGACAAAAGAGGCTGACCTTACTCCGGGAGTTGGTCTCGGTTGGGTTTACATTATCCCCCAGGAGAGAATCGAAAGTATTAGGTGAGTTGTTCGGATGACTATTCCCAATTGTACCTGAAGGTTTATCTGGGTGTATCTGGAAGTTATTGATTAGGTTAGGGGTGTTTAGTGTCAATTTTAATTCTGGAATGTATGCCAAGGGGGGATAAGGTCCGTGAGGGAGAAATCCTCAAAAAATTTTTGACATTGCCCTGTGAAGATGACGGGATCGATGTAAAACTCAAAGAGTGTGCCAAAAAACATGACTTTCTGAAATTTCTTAATAAGAAGTCAAACCTTGATTATTATGATTTCGTTCATTTGAAAGAAAAATAAATTAAAAACCCCCACCTTTTGAGTGAGGTTTTTTTTTA
>JBAXBJ010000243.1:0-2374 GCA_037142075.1 Bacteroidota bacterium | reverse complement strand
TCAATGAACTTGTGGCCATAGTCACTGATAAAACAGGGGCTGTAGTGTGGACAGAACTCCTGAACCCGCAGGACGAAGTCTTCAGGCAAGTCAGCGATCCGGATCCTATGGGTTATTCTATTCTCCTGGTCCAGCGGCTCAGCCCTCAACTGGGACTAAATGAGGAAACAGCTAGAAATGCAAAGCCAGGCAAGATGGCAGATTTGATGAGCGAAAGGAGCGGATTGCCACCCGAAAGCGAAAGGGTTCTTATACCGGAACGCCTGAAAACGATGAAGGAAAAGTTTAATAAATCTGCACTTATCGTTTTCCCGGTCCGGGCCGACGGTAAAGCTGACAGCAAGGGTGCTTCCGATATGATAAAGATGATCAATGATGCCGGTATGTGCAAAGCGTTACCCTCAAAGGATGCCCTGTTGCTGAAAACGCCTGCGGAAGACCCGAACGAACTGAAAAAATTGTGGGATATGGCACGCGATTTCAGGGATTATGTTAAAAAGAATCCTGAAGTTGCGGATTATCTTCTTTATGCTGATTATGCCATGCCGGGCTACGTACATTTCGTGGTCTGTGATCGCAACGGGGAATGGGTTATTACCGATCTGCAGAACTCTGAACACCCGGATTTCAGGAACTTCAACATCTCAACGGTTGAAGGCTGCAACAAACTTGTGGTTACACGCCTGCAGCATTATTTAAAAACTTCTGTGGCTGATGAGCTGCGTGAGACGATGCAGAATTCAGGAATAGATGCCGCCAATGCAAAATTCAAAGAACGACTGGAGAAAATGGATGGATTCTACTTGTCGGAGGATGAAATGAATGCCCTGGGGTATGAATACATGTTTTCGAAAAAGATAAAGGAAGCAATTGCAGTTTTCAAAATGAATGTCGCGGCATTCCCTGAATCGTTCAACACGTACGACAGCCTGGGAGAGGCATACGCTGCTGCAGGGGAAAAGGAACTTGCAATAGAGAACTATGAGAAGTCGGTGCAACTGAACCCGAACAGTCAAAGCGGTATCGAAGCTCTGAAAAAGCTGAAGGTAAAATAAATTATCGTTTAAAAACAGCTAGATTAAGAATTAATTGACCCGGTACAAAAGGAAAGCCGCAGATCTCGGTTTTTGCTTATCCCCATGCTGCACAAGTTGCAACTATCTAAAGCTATCACCAGATTAAACTCTTTGAGTAATAAAATTATACTCATCCCTCAGCCATAAGCCGGTTAAACAGTCACTTTGGATATAGAGCAGTAACAAATTAATGGTCTGTCGTTCGTTCCCGTTTTGCTTTTTTAAGAGCAAGGTAAACTGACAACCAATAAGAAAAGTATAAGATGGAGGGGAGAGCAAACAGTGTCATGCCAAGGATAAAATTCACATGGAAATCGGACCAGCCGATGAATAACACGATGAAACTCGCCAGAGCGATCCCGCCACCCAGGCCTTCTTTCCAATAGGCAACGAGAAGGCCTATAAAAACGATTGTCAATGTGACAGCCAGGAAATACTGCCCAGTGATCAATGTCAGAAAAGGCGACGGGCTCTGGTTGGCTATTTCTTCCCTGAATTCGTTGAAGGTAAGGTAAAATAAAAGTCCTACCTCAATCGTTCCAAGGATCCTGGCTGACAACCTCAGATTGCGATGATCGTAAAGGATGTCTTCGTAAACTTCTGAATCCATAAGTCAAAAAATTTCAGCGTTTATTTGTTTATTACAAAGATACGATTTGCAGGAGTTGAAACCAATAAAACGCCCCCCCCCAATGCCTCCTGATGGATTATTTTTAAATTCTTTTCTGCAAGTGCGGGACTGTGTTTTGCCGTTTTAAACTAAACACAAAACATTAAACTCAAAAGGAAAAGGCATAAATGCAGGAAGCCGGAATAAATCCGGCTTTTTTGCTCCCCTTACCATCAAAAGTTGCAATTTGATATCCGTTCCCGCTGATTCCCGAAACTATTAAAATTTAGAGGAATACCGGAAATGTAAAAAGATAGCCGTAAAGCATTAAATGTCTTGCACGATCTCACTGGTCGTTATCATCATCGTACTTATATATACGGCTTCTAATAATGCCAATGATACCTGCAAGAATGCCGGCAGCGAAAATACCTCCAATGGCCCAGGCAAGATCTTCAGCCCCATGTACGGGTAATTTTCCGGCTTTCTCCATTTTTACCAAATAATCGCCGGGCAGATTAATAATGATTATTGGCAATGCTACGAATATCGCTATGCTTATTGCATAAAAACTTGCTTTTTGCCAGGGATGCAGAAGGGAATAAAATAACAAGGTAAATCCGGCAAAATACATAACCCAAGTTGCATTACAAAATTTGCAACCATTTAAATACCAGTCCATAGCGAA
>JBAXBJ010000242.1:0-2390 GCA_037142075.1 Bacteroidota bacterium | reverse complement strand
TAGGAGCGAAAAAGAGAATGATACGCTCTGTACCAAAATGGTAAGCTGACAGGTTAGGCACGTTTAACGCAGTGCTTACAAGGATGCAGATCAGCCGGCAGACAGGATGAGCCTAAACCCACACAATTAGTTATTTACACGGAACGTGTAAGCCCGGCGCTCTCTCCCTGTGAAAACCGGGATAAAACCGTAACCGCAAGGCATCGGGAAACGCCGGACAGAGACGATGAACAAAGCGAATGCCTTCCTGTAACGGGTTGGATAGTGGTTGAGTTTTTCTTTTTACAACATTACCACGGGCGAAAGCCTGCCTACCTTCATCTGGTGCTTTATGGCATAAAGTGTTATAGAACCTGCAAATGGAAGAAAGCAAATGAACGAGAATGAAAATTTATCGTGTGCGCTCCCACACAAATTAACTAACTGGGAAACCATTTTATGGCGAAAGGTTATTCAAAATGTGACCAGGCTGCAACGCCGCATTGCCAAGGCTGTAAAACAAGGTCGCTGGGCGAAAGCAAAAGCCCTTATGCACCTTGTTACAAAATCATTCTATGCTAAATTACTGGCTGTATTACGGGTTTCAACCAACAAAGGAGGCAGTACTCCCGGGGTCGACAACACCGTTTGGACAAACGGGGAAGAAAAACTCGAAGCAGCCGGGAAACTTCAATCAAGAGGTTACAGGTCAAAACCATTGCGCCGTATTTACATCCCAAAGAAAAATGGAAAGAAACGTCCGTTAAGTATTCCTGTTATCAGCGACAGGGCTATGCAAACTTTGTATAAAATAGCCCTCGACCCAATGGCCGAATCATTGGCCGACAAGAACTCTTACGGGTTCAGGCCACGACGTTCGTGCAACGATGCAGTGGCTGCCTGTTTCCAAATCCTTTGCCGTAAAATCTCGCCACAATGGATTTTCGAAGCAGACATTAAAGCTTGTTTCGATAACATCAGGCACGACTGGATATTGAAAAATATCCCCGTCAACAAAACCATCCTTAATGAATGGTTAAAAGCCGGATACATCGAGAAAAAGCGTTTGTTCCCAACAGAAAAGGGTACGCCACAGGGTGGAACCATTTCGCCGATGATCATGAACATGGTTTTGGATGGATTGGAAACGGCAATCAACAAAAAGTTTCCACGATGGAAGAACAAGAAAGTGAACTTTATCCGCTATGCCGACGATTTTGTGATGACGGCCATCAGTAAAGAAGTCATTACCGATGAGATTATCCCATTGGTAACCGAATTCCTGATGGAAAGAGGGTTGGAACTCTCACCCGAAAAATCCAAAATAACAAACATCAGCGATGGCTTCAACTTCCTTTCCCAGAATGTCCGTAAATTTAAGGGCAAACTGATTATCCGTCCATCGAAAGAATCTGTCCAATCGTTCAAAGACAAGATCAAAAAGACTACCGACGAGAATCGGGGAATACCGGCACATGCCCTGGTACGGATACTAAACCCTCTAATAAGGGGATGGTCGAACTATCACAAAGGCATTTGTTCAAAGCGTATTTTCAATCGGTTGGGATCATTCATCTGGTGGCAACTCAGGCGATGGGCCAAATACCAGCACGGAAACAAAAACCGCTGGTGGATCTTTCATCGCTACTTCCACGACAATCATTTTACCGATCAAAGTATTACTAAAAACGGAACAGAAAATCATCGGCTGTACCGGATTGGGTATGTTCCCATTCGGTATCATGTTAAAGTGAAGGCAAATGCCAACCCTTTTCTGCCCGAATATGACCAATACTTCTATAACAGAACAATATGGAGAGCAAATTTAGCAAAAGAATGTAAACAAATTACTACTTTTATGTCCAATAAAGAAAGTAATAACAGCCGGGTTATCCCTCGCCGGGACAGCCTTAAAAGTGCCTGAGCCGTATGCGGTGAAAGTCGCACGTACGGTTCTTAGGGGGCGTAAGCTACCCGGTGCGGTCATGCTAAGGCGCGACAGGAGGTAGCCCGAAGATAATTTAATAGAGATGAACAAATTAAAAAAATAATACAATGAAAACATTTATGCTAAACAAAAAAAAATTTATTTGCTTGGTAATTTTATCAAACGTAATTCTGACAGTACTGAATGCACAGAATATCACTTCCAGCAATAATGAGATAATAAAGAGCATTCCAATTATGCAAACAAATTCCAATACTTTCGCAGGAATTAAAGAATCATGGGATAAATTTAACCCGAAAAGTAAAGAAGGTTATTTATTGGCCAATGGTATTAATGTAACTACAATACCAAAATTTGGAAATAAAGAAAGGGAAGCGTTAATTCCTGATTTTATAAAAGTTCAATTAGGATTAAATACTTCTTCAGGTTCAAAAAAAAGTAAAGATTGGCAGTTATTGGAAGA
>JBAXBJ010000241.1:0-2400 GCA_037142075.1 Bacteroidota bacterium | reverse complement strand
GCCTTCGAGCCAGCCATCTTTTACTGCCCATTTGCTGTGATGAACTGTCCATTCCTGCGAAAAATCTTCCGGAGTAAGAGGTTTGTCATACAGTACCTTCGATGAATCCAGAAGGATTCGCTTCTTCATGAGTTCAATTGTGTTCATTTGATTCCGTTTTATTGCGGGTTCATTTCCTTCCTTATCAGGTTTGAATCCGGAGAGGAGTCCGATTAAAATTACGATAATACAATATTTTGCCATATTCTTGATGGAAATCATTATAGTGTGATCCAAAAATTATCACCAAAATAATTCAAGCGATTGATATAGTTGGAGATACTTGCTATAAACTGTTTTGTATTGCTCGCTTCGGGTCTGATCGGGTTCAAAGCGTGTATTCGGTTTGATGGAAGTCTGGCAGGCTACATTCATATCGGCAAACACACCCGTTCCTACCCCGGCGAGTAAAGCTGCACCTGTTGCAGCATTGTCCGAAATCATAAGCGTATTCACCGGTATTCCGGTCATATCGGCCAGCATCTGAACCCACAACCTGCTTTTGGAACCACCGCCCAGCACATTAATATCGTTAATAGATATTCCCTGTTGCTTCATAATCTGAATGTTGCGATTGACCATGCAAACAACCGATTCGAGTATTGCACGAATGAAGTGTCCTTTGGTCATGCCCATTTTTATGCCTGCAAATGCGCCTTTGGCATCCGAATTAAATTCGGGCGAACCGGCACCCATCAAATGAGGCAGCATGATTAAGCCGTCAGCGCCGGGGGCAATCTGTTCGGCTTTTGCAACCATTAAATCGTAAGGATCGACTCCTTCCAATTGTGCCTGCCTGATTTCATCATGGCAAAATTCGTCCCTGAACCATTTCAGCACCATGCCTGCTGTTTGTCCGTAAGGAAGCAGAAAGTACAATCCGTCAACGGCATGACACTGACAGGGAATTTTCAGGGAAGGATCGGATACCGGCTTTCCCATCGCCACGCACATTGCCATGCAGGCTCCAATGGTGAGCGTAATATCTCCGGAATGAATACTCGCGGCGCCAATCGCCCCCGCCGGATGGTCGTAAGCTCCGGTAACACATTGCGTTTTAGTGGTAAGTCCTGTCGCCTTGGCGGCATCGGCAGTTATGTGTCCGATCGACTCGCCCGAAGAATTTAATTGCGGCAATTGGTCAGCGGAAATGTCCAGAAATTGGAGCATTTCTTTCCACCATGTTTTTTTAGCGATATCAAAATAGAGTGTCGATGATACCAGAGAATGTTCGGTATGGTATTTACCGGTCATTCTGAACAAAAGGTAATCTTCGACCAACAGATATTTGAAAGCTTTTCGGAAAGTTTCAGGCTCATTCTTTCTCAGCCACAAAATTCGGGTTGTCGGCCAGGTTGGCACAACTTCTGGCTGCCCGGTAATGTCCATAATGAGTTGATTACCAAATTTTTGTTCAATTTCTCTGGCTTCATCTGTCGAACGATTGTCGAGCCAAACAATGGCTTTCCGGATCGGATTGCCAGCGGCATCAACCACAATAAAAGTTTCGCCCTGACTCGCAAATGCAAGCCCTTTCACCTTTTCGGGATTTACGTTTGTTGTGGTTAACAACTCATTAATTGCCTGACAGGTAATGTTCCAATAAACATCCGGATGAACTTCACAGGTATCATCAGGTCCTGAATCGAGGGTGTATTCCTTCATAACGGAAGCCAGAAGAACGCCGTCGTTATTCATCAGAACGCTTTTAATGGAAGTTGTTCCTACATCAATCCCTAAAACATAACTTACTTCATCCACATCCATAAATTGGTGTTTTTATTGATCCTTAAGATCATACTTTAAAACAGCATCCTGTGGTGATAATCCTTTCTTCACGACTTCGCATAAAGCAGCCTGAAAAGCAAACGGATCTTTTACCTGAATAGCATTCCGCCCAAAAACAACCCCACGGGCGCCATCATTGATCTCCTCAGAAGCAAGTTGCAATGCCTGAAGCTGAAGCGGGGTCTTCTCTGCACCAAGACCAAATACCGGTACCGGGCAACTTTCTGTTACCTTTTTGAAATCATAGGTGTTAAATTTCAATTCTTCTTCTGATAAATATTCTCGATTACTTTGAGTAAATGATACCTTAAACTTTGCAAATGGATCTTTATCAATCCATTCATTTTTAATAGCAAGATTAATTACTTTTCTCAATCGTTCGATATGTTTCATAGTCGTATTTTTCCCACATGGTTGGGCAGCGTTTAAAAAGTTTTGTTGTTGAATAAACATTTCGAAATCGGTCACGAACTTGTAATTTAATTCTGAGAGAAATATGTCTTTAACATGCTTTTTCTTTTCTAAAAAATGCTGAAAATATCTTTTTGTGACCCCATAATGTTTCATTGTTCC
>JBAXBJ010000240.1:0-2411 GCA_037142075.1 Bacteroidota bacterium | reverse complement strand
GTGAAGATTTCCTGTTTGGTAAAGGCGAACCATGGTACATCATTGGTGCCGCTATTTTTGCTGCAAACATTGGTTCAGAACATCTTGTAGGACTTGCCGGCACAGGTGCAAAAGCTGGTGTAGGTATGGCACACTGGGAAATGCAGGGTTGGATGATTCTTATTCTCGGTTGGCTTTTTGTTCCGTTTTATCAACTGATGAACATCAAGTTAGGGAAAATCATCACCATGCCCGATTTCCTTAAAAACCGCTACACACCACGTACAGGTTCGTGGTTATCTATCATTACACTTATAGCCTACGTGCTTACTAAAGTGAGTGTAACTGCATTTACCGGAGGGATTTTTCTTGAAAGTCTTCTTGGCTTGCCGTTTTGGTATGGAGCTATTGGTTTGATAGTTATTACGGGTCTTTTTACCGTTTTTGGTGGTATGAAGGGGGTTATGACACTGTCAGCCATTCAAACCCCTATTCTTATCATTGGCTCATTCCTTGTTCTTTTTCTTGGGTTATCAGCACTGGGAGGAGGTAATATTGCTCACGGTTGGACTGCCATGATTGACTATTCAAAATCGCTGAGCGTTGGAGCTGACGGCGTTGCACACGGAACAAATCACATGTTCCACTTCGAAACGGGTGATCCACTTTATGATGATTATCCAGGTTTCTGGGTATTTATCGGTGCAACCATTATTGGATTCTGGTATTGGGCAACCGACCAGCACATTGTTCAACGTGTACTCGGTCAAACAAAAGGCGAAGCCAGTGACGTGGTGATGAAGCGTGCTCGCCGCGGTACCATTGCAGCCGGTTATTTTAAAATTTTACCTGTATTTATGTTCCTGATACCGGGTATGATAGCAGCAGCACTGGCAGCACGTCCGGGCAGTGGCTTTACCTTAGCTAATCCCGATACCGCTTTTGGTTCGATGGTTAAGTTTGTATTACCAGCCGGTGTAAAAGGTATTGTTACTATCGGTTTTATTTCAGCATTGATTGCTTCGTTGGCAGCATTTTTCAATTCCTGCGCTACGCTGTTTACTGAAGATTTTTACAAACCCATGTTCAAAGGAAAAACAGAAGCGAGATATGTTTTGGTAGGTCGTATTGCAACCATTGTGGTTGTAGTACTTGGTATTGCCTGGATACCGGTGATGATGAGTCTCGGTAGTCTTTACTCCTATCTGCAGGGTATTCAATCGCTGCTTGCACCTGCAATGGTGGCTGTATTCGTATTAGGTATTTTCTCCAAAAGAATTACCCCTAAGGCCGGTGAAGCAGGTTTAATTGTAGGTTTTCTGATCGGTATGGCACGCTTGCTGACTAACATCTTTACAAATACAGGAAGAGACCTAATGACAGGTTGGGGCTGGGAATCAACCCATTGGTTCTGGCATACAAACTGGCTTATCTTTGAAATTTGGTTACTGGTTTTCATCATGTTGTTTATGGTTGTGGTATCATTATTTACTAAAAAACCAACGGCTCAACAGATTGAGTTTATCACTTTCACAGGTGATTATAAGAAACTTATCACAAAGAGCTGGAACAAGTGGGACGTTATTGCTTCGCTTGGTGTAGTAGCTATTTGTGCAGCATTCTACTGGTATTTCTGGTAATTCTCCATTTCCCTTTAAAACAAACGAGCTGTCCGAAAAAATCCGAACAGCTCGTTTTATGTATTCCCAAAAGTCTTTTGTCTTTGCTCTTGGTTCTTTTGTCTTCTTACAACTGTGGTCCCGAAGGAATCAATGCTTTCGCATCATCGTTGTCACAGTATTGTTCGAAGTTCTTGATGTATTTAGCAGCAAGCGATTTAGCTTTAGCTTCCCATTCAGCCACATCAGCATAAGTATCACGTGGGTCAAGAATGTTAGCATCAACATTGTTCAAAGCAGTTGGAGCAACTAAGTTCAAAATTGGCACCTGTACTGTTGGAGCATTTTCGATAGAACCGTCGATGATTGCATCGATAATAGCACGAGTGTTTTTCAACGAAATACGTTTTCCTGTTCCGTTCCATCCAGTATTTACAAGGTAAACTTTAGCGTTGTGTTCTTTAGCCTTGCCAATCAGGGTTTTTGCATACATGGTTGGGTGCAAAGTTAAGAAAGCTTCACCAAAAGCAGGAGAGAAAGAAGGAACTGGTTCAGTGATACCGCGTTCTGTTCCGGCTAATTTGGATGTAAAGCCTGAAAGGAAGTGATATTGAGCTGATTTCTCGTCCAAAATAGATACCGGAGGCAATACACCAAATGCATCAGCCGATAGGTAAATAATTTTTGAAGCGTGTCCAGCACGGGATGGAGAAACGATTTTGTTGATATGATAAATTGGGTAAGAAACACGGGTGTTCTCTGTTTTTGAAGCAGCAGCTGAATAATCAGGAGTACCATCAGCACCTACAGTTA
>JBAXBJ010000239.1:0-2413 GCA_037142075.1 Bacteroidota bacterium | reverse complement strand
TCGCCAGCCTCTTGTTTTACAACATAGAAGGGGCCGGGGGTTGAGGTGCTTTTGCTTGAAATTCTTCGTCCGCTACGAGTTATTATAACTAAAATTAAAAAAATCAAATGACAAATAATCACCCTTCGACTTCGCTCAGGGCAAGAATAAATCAAATGAATTAATAGTCTCTTAAGCAGCGGGCGGAGAAGCCGTACGCCTTGTAGCTGCTGTACATGTTGCTGTTCCCACTGTCGAAGGACAGGAACCAGCCGAGGGTGGCATCGTACTGCGTACTACTCCAGTAGTAGCCGGTTGAGCCACGATAGCCCAGCGAACCATCGCTGAGGTACAGGTACCCGGCAACATGGAGTTTTAAGGCTGAGCCGTAAGGGCCGTTCCAGTTTGTCCAACTGCCACCGGCATCCACATTGGTCCATTCAGTGTTGGTCGGGATGCGCCAGCCGCTACCCAGTTCAATTGTGCACGGGTCTTTTGCTGCCTCCCAGGTTGCAGACAGATTGTCATTTGTGGCATTCCACGTAGTTGATGGTGTTCTTGATGTAGTGTATTGATATCCCTGTTTGCAGTTAAACTGGAAGTACCAGCCTGCCGAAGCTTCGGTAGCATCAGAAACCTCTGTGGCTTGCTGAGCGGCGCCAAGGTTTCGGGTAATCCAGCATTTGGTCAATTCGCCGGGAATGTTGGTAGCAGTGCCATATGTTACTGTTTTATCAACTGGTGCTACACCGTCGGAGGCTAAGTGGTTTTTTGTAAAAGGGTCGCCGCAAATCCAACAGGCAAGGGTTGGTTGGGCTACAGATAACGAAGTGGAATACCCGCATCCGTTATATGCCCACACGAACCGGGTATAGTTTGTTGCACAAGTAAGCCCGCTTTCACTTTTCGTAGTAGCTGTTCCCATTTCAATAGCCGATGCGTAATCATCCGTTGTATTCCATTTATATCCGATGGCATCAGCCACCGTATTCCAATTCCAAACAATGGAAGTTTGAGTAGATACATGCGTGGAAACAAACGGAACTGCCGGAACTGTAGCCGGAACAGTAGCTGTAAGCATGGTCATTGCAGATTCACTGCAACTGCTGTATGCCTATATATAACGGTTATACGTGATCCCGCAAGTAGTCCCGGTTTCTGTCCTTGTAATGGCTGTACTCATGTCGCTGGCAGTTTCATAATCTGCCGTCGTGTTCCATTTGTAGCCTGCAGATCCTGAAACATTTAGCCAATTCCAAATAATCTGACCTTGTGACATGATGGGAGAACCTGCTACGGGTGCGGAGATCGTACAAGGAGAAAAGGTCATCCAGGAACCATTGGTGAAAATGCTCAGTGATCCACTGGTACCGCATGTTGTGCAATAAACCATTAAACCTTCGGCAGGGCTCGCGATCGAGTTGCGCTGAACACGGGTCATACGGGGAAGAAGGACACCGTTGGTTGTACTGGTAAATTCTGCCAATGCCGATGAAACAGGTGATGATGTGCCAATGCCAACTTTGCCGGAATTATACGAAATATTCTGGCCGTTGGTAACCCATTGGCTGCTGACTTTGCTATTAAAGGTATTCCAATCGGTTGAGGTTAAATACCCATTGGTTAAGGAACTTGCTACTGCTATTGAACCAATCAGTTGATTTGTTGAAATAGATAAACTCAATGGCGCTGTGCCATTTGCTCCTGTAATCCGATTCGTGTAGGCTATGTTCCAATTGGTGATGTTTAAGTTCGAAATGCCGCTGGCCGGATGAACGGTAAATACAGGGTCTGACTCTGTATAGGTGTCGATAAACCGTTTCCAGGTTGATCCGTTAAACCAGAATAACGCATTCACCGCCGTGTTGTAAACAAGCAGCCCGGCTGGTGGCGTAACAATTGAATTCATCTGTTCGGTGGTCATGCGCGGGGGTAAAAATCCTTTGTCCGTTGATTGTACATCCAGCATGGCTGCTGAATTCGGCGGGTCGTTGTTGGTATTGATGCCAACCTGGGCGAAGAGGTAAAAAGATGGGACAACTACAAGAAATCCCATCACAATAAGAACTTTGGAAAGGTGTCTCATAAGATTGCGTTTTGAATTTGGTAAGGGTAAAATTAATCTGAAATTCCTTATCAAATACAACCTTACATATATATTTCCTTAATTATTTTCTGGCACAACTAAACCTTTGCTTTGTTGAAGACATGAACAAAAAAAACTCCCGTTTTCACGGGAGTTTAAAAACACATAGTACCTTCATCAGCAAAGGAATAATAGGCCTGGGGTTGAGACATTTCCTTGCAAGTTTCATGCAATGACCATGCGAAATCTTTCCATAATTTATGCTGAATTCTTTTACCTTCGGATAAGGTTTTTATATGCTTTGTATATGCTTTGTATATGCTTTGTATATGCTTTGTATATGCTTTC
>JBAXBJ010000238.1:0-2420 GCA_037142075.1 Bacteroidota bacterium | reverse complement strand
GCTAAATGCTGAGCAGCTCACAACAGAGAACTTTTATGGCCCCATATACCTCGAACAGGCTCTCATCAGTGAAGGGCTTATCAAGGACCTGTTCCTGCTGTTTGCAGTTAACCATCTTTACAATGTCACAGGCGAGGAGATTCTTGCGCCTGAGAAAGCCCTAGCGGTAGGGCCGGCCAGGGTTGTTGGGAAAGAGCATCCCGGGATAATCGCACGATTGCTCGATCTGCCACCTGTTACCGATCAGGGAAAAATGAAGGAATTGGCGAATGCCGTGATCAGTGAATGCCGCCTCTCAGCCGATGAAACTGTAATTGCTTACCGTCATGGATTCAGGTGGATCGAGGATTATACGCAGATTGTACCCGATAACGGTGTTGTGAACTCAGGCAACCTCAGGGAGAACGGTGTTTACCTGATCACCGGTGGGGTAAGCGGAATTGGTATGGAGCTGGCAAAATACATCGCCCGCACTGTCAAAGCTACACTGGTCCTTACGCACCGTTCGACCATGCCTTCCCGAAGCGATTGGGAGGCTATCGCAAAGTCAACCGAACCAGAAAACATAACCGCCATGAGGGTACGTGACATCATGGAGCTTGAATCCCTTGGAGCGGAAGTCATTCTTTCGAAACTTGATGCAGCGGATTATGAAGGAACAAAAACACTCATCAACCAGCTCGATAATGCGGGCAGGAAAGTGTGCGGAATACTGCATTCGGCCGGTATGCCGGGTGCCGGTGTGATCGCCCTGAAAGACAAGGAGCAGGCCGACCTGGTGCTGAAGTCAAAAGTTCACGGGACCCTGATCCTGCATGATATCTTTAAAGACAGGCAGCTCGATTTCTTCTTCCTGTTCTCTTCGATTTCGGCCGTTTTCGGTGAAGCCGCAAGAGTTGATTACTGCGGATCGAATTCGTTCATGGATTCCTTTGCCCAATACCGCAAGCATTTGCTGAACGACGGCAGTCTTTCAATCAACTGGGGACAGTGGGGCATTGTAGGCATGGCAGCAAACTGGGAGAAGACCAAAGCCGAGAAAAAGCAGATTCTTCAATCGGGGAAAGGCTTCGAAAAGGCAGGGACCCGCAACGGGATAAAACTTGAATTTCTGTCGGCCGACAGCGAGCAGGATATTTACTACGTCGATATCGATCCCGACCGCGACTGGGTGCTGAACTCCCACCGTCTTTCGGGAAAACCTGCATACATAGGGATTTCCAGCCTCGAGATATTGTATGAATATGTGAAGATCAAGGATGCTGCCGGGCATCCTGAAATCGGGAGCCTGTCGTTCGTGACCCCGTTGATTTATGACCCGGGCATCAGCAGAAAAGTCCGCCTGATGGTAAAACCTGCGGGGGAAGGGTGTACATTCAGGATCAGCAGCAAGATCGACAAAAGTGAATCAGGGCGTGAGATGTGGATGGATCACGTGAAGGGAGACTTCAGGATTTTAGGGGAGAAGCCATCCGCAGTCATTGACCTTAAGGAGCTTTCTGCTAAAATTGGCGGGAAACTCGACACAGAACCTCATTTTCTCGAGATCCTTAACGAGGAAGGAAGGCCGGTGCTGAAGTACGACAACCGCTGGGACTGCAAGGTCTCGAACCAGTATAACGGAAAGGAGTTTCTGCTGGAGCTTAAGCTGAGGGATGAGTTTGCCGACGATATGAAGTATTTCTCTTTGCACCCGGCAATGCTCGATGTAGCCACATCCGATTCGATACCCTTTGTAAATAACGGTATTTACCTCCCGTTTTCGTACAGGGATATCATGGTATACCACCCCTTGCCGGCTCATTTCTGGTGCTATGCGAAGCTGGACACCAACTGGACGCTTGAAAGCGAGGAGATGAAATTCGTAGTTAAGCTGATCGATGAACAGGGTCGTTTGCTTGTGAGTTTTGGTGAGGTTTCGTTTAAGAAGCTGCTTCAGAAAATCGGTAAGAGTCCGCAGGAACCGGCTGCTGATGCTGCTCCCAAAGCAGCCCAGGATATGAGCGCATTTGCACGCAAGAACGACATCCTTCCCAACGAAGGTGTGGAAGTGTTCAAACGCATGCTTGAGTTCAGGCAGTTCGGGCAGATCGTGATCAACACCACCGAGCTGAACCAGGATATCATGGAGGAAAGGCCCTCGTATAAAAAGAAGGAAAAACAGGAGAAGGAAGAAGAAAAGGCTGAGAGCTCGTCAACCTACGAACGCCCTGCATTATCGACAGCTTTCGAGGCTCCTTCGAACGAGATCGAGATTGCCGTGGCGGGGATATGGAAAGGCATCCTGGGCATCGACAAGATCGGGATTAATGATACCTTTATGGAACTTGGCGGAAATTCGCTGCTGGCCATTCAGACTATTTCTAATATTGCGGATGAGTTTGACCTGGAGCTCCAGCCGAACGTGTTTTTTGAGAACC
>JBAXBJ010000237.1:0-2627 GCA_037142075.1 Bacteroidota bacterium | reverse complement strand
CGGTAATATTCCTTCTTATCAGCCTGAACGTGTTCACCATGGTGTATTTCAGCAAATCATCATCCGGCCGGGCAAATTCCGCCAAATCGGTTGCGAGCGAATATTTTTCATACATGGATCCCATTAATCTCTGAAGCCATGAAAAACGCAAAACTATATAAGCTGATCATTATACTTCTTGTGGTTCTGAACCTCGCCACACTGGCTTTCATATGGTTCAACAGGCCGGGCAGGGAAAGGCAGGACGACAAGGCACAGGCTGCCAATTTCCTGATCAAAGAACTGAGCATGAACCAGGACCAGCAGGCCCAATACCAGAAACTGAGGCAGGAACACAGGGCAAAACTGAACGTTCTTAATGAACGCGACAAGGTGCTTCACAAACACTTTTTTGATCTCCTTGTACAAGGGTCTGCGGATAGCGTTTCCCTTGAATCCATGGCCTCGGCCATCGCTGCGAACCGCAAAGAGATGGAACTCGTAACCTACGAGCACTTCGACCAGATCAAAAAGATCCTTACTCCTGTTCAGCAGCAAAAATTCGACAGCATCTTCCAGGATGTCCTCAGGATGGTTTTACCAATGCCCTCTCCTCCGCCTCCTCCGCCTCCACCGCCACCGGCTGACATGATGCCGCCGCCCCCTCCGCCACCAACACCGGCGCCGGCACCGTAGGTCTATCCGACTGGGCAGCTATCTCACCATCGGTGGAAACTTGAAGCTGACTATGTAACTTTCACTATTGAAGGACATTCTTTTTAGGATAACCAGTTTTGTACACTCCTTATTCTTATCTTTGCATTATCGCAATCCCCATTACGGTATTTCGCATTACGGTAATGCGGATTGCGGTAAACTGCTATTTGTAAAAATATTTAACCGCAGCTGTATGAAATTTTACAACAGGGTCAATGAAATAACACTATTGAAAAATATAGAGCAGAAAGCTTTGCAAAATGCTCAAATGACGTTCATCACAGGTCGCAGAAGAATTGGCAAAACGAGTCTGTTGATCAAAGCAATGGAATCACATCCTTGTGTTTATTTTTTTGTAGCAAAGAAGAATGAAGCCCTCCTTTGTGCAGAGTTTGCTGAGGAAGTGAAGTTAAAACTAAATGTAGAGCTATTCGGAATTTTCAACACCTTCAATGATGTGTTTGGCTACCTCATGGAATTATCCAAAACAGTTCATTTCACATTGATCATAGATGAATTTCAAGAATTTAAGTCAGTAAATCCCGCCATCTTCAGCGAAATGCAGCATACCTGGGACAGCAAAAAGAATCTCAGTAAAATTAATCTCATCCTTTGTGGTTCGGTATATTCGATGATGACACGAATTTTTGAGCAATCGAAAGAACCTCTCTTTGGAAGGGCTACGCAACGAATACATCTAAAAGAATTTAATGTTGAAACCATCAGAGAAATTCTCTCCGATAATTGCGCAACATATTCTTCTGAAGACTTATTGGCTTTTTATCTTATTACAGGCGGGGTGGCAAAATATGTGGAGCTACTGGTAGATGCCAATGCTTTCACTCCCGACTCAATCCTGGATGAAGTGTTTTCTGATACTTCTCTTTTCCTGGACGAAGGCAAAAATGTGTTGATTGATGAGTTCGGAAAAGATTATGGTAACTATTTTTCTATCCTTTCACTAATTGCCTCTTCGAAAACATCAAGGGTTGAGATGGAGTCGATATTGGAACTGCAAATTGGCGGCTTTTTAGACAGACTCGAGGTCGATTTTGGTATTATCAGCAGGATAAAACCCATATTCTCGAAACCCAATAGTCGCTCAATAAAATATCAGATCAATGATAATTTTTTAAACTTTTGGTTCCGGTTTATTTACAAATATCGTGGAGCTATTGAGATTGGTAATTATAGCTATGTAAAGGAAATAGTGCGCAGGGATTACCAAACATATAGCGGACGAATTCTGGAAAAGTATTTTATAAATAAGATGATCAGTGAAAATAATTTTTCATCTATAGGCACGTACTGGGAGAAAGGCGGCCTGAATGAAATAGATATTGTAGCCGTTAACGAAATTGAGAAAAGACTAGTAATTGCTGAAGTAAAACACAAATCAGAAAATATAAGTATTGCCACCCTTAAACAAAAAGCGGATTCGCTGTCAAAGCAGTTTAAGGATTTCAGCATCGAATATTCAGGACTATCCATGGAAAATATGTAATGTAAATTGCTCCGGATTCAAACTTACGAATGATGTTTTCGGATCTCAATGGAGCCGGTCGTGCTACCCTGGATTAAAGTGTTGATGGAGACATTTATCCGTTTGTCGAATTTATTGCCAATCTGGTGAATGAAAGTTTGCGCGGCACCCCTGTCGCCAAATTGATTGACTGAATCGATAAAGATGTTTTGGCCAGATCTGTCGCAGTGGAAGCATCTCGAACAAATGAATAAAATTTCAATTGACCGCAAGCTTTTCTAAAATTAGTCATCAAACTAATATAACCGGAAAGGAATACTGAACTGTTTACCGGGCCCTGAAATAAAAAACACGTTCGCCCCCTTTCTCAAATCTTCAGAAATCTATATACCATAAAAACAAACCGTATGAAAACCTTAGTCCGCATAGGAAACACCATGAGCGCAGT
>JBAXBJ010000236.1:0-2641 GCA_037142075.1 Bacteroidota bacterium | reverse complement strand
CTTTACAGCCTTGAATGCATTTGACATTAAATTATGAAGAACGGAAACCAGCTCGGCTCTATACATCGGGGGAGTTCTCAAAGTATCAGGAATTTTATTTGAGAATTCAACACCATTTTCTTTGAAATACCATTTAAAGGGGAGGTATACTTTTTCCACAATAGGACGCAGTACCCATTCTTGTTTATCGGTCCTGCTTTTTTTCCCAACAGCTAAACCTAAAAATTCACCCAATTCCTTAACCATCTCAATTCGATCATTAAAAGAATTAAAAACAACTGCAAAATTTTCTTGTTTTTCTTCAGGGATATGGGGTTTTATTTCCTGATATGTATCGGTTACTTCTTCAAGATCATCAACAACTATATCGGCACCATTCATTAATAGTTCGCGGTGATTTTCCTCTCTGGCAATGCCGAGTACGAAACCAAAATTACCTTTACGACCGGCTTGTACTCCCGAAACAGCATCTTCCACCACAACGGTGCGGTCAGGGGTTGAACCCAGGTTAGCGCAAGCAACAGTGAAGATATCGGGTTCCGGTTTTCCTTTCAGGTTAAGCGTTGCCGAAACCTCTCCATCCACGCGTGTTTCGAATAACTGAAGTAAACCAGCCGCTTCAAGAACGATTTTGCAGTTCTTGCTTGAAGATGCAATGCCTATGCGAATACCATTGGCTTTAAGGTCCTCTATGAGCCTGACTGAGGAAGGATACACCTTTACGCCATCACGGACAAGTATCTCGTTGAATGCCCTGTCCTTCCTATTCCCAAGGCCACAGATGGTTTCGCTGTCCGGTGAATCGGAAGGATCGCCAAAAGGAATTTTAATATCCCGCGAAAGCAGAAAGGATTCAACACCTTTGTAGCGTGGTTTTCCATCAACATAAGGAAGATAATCGTCAGTATGGCTAAATTCATGAAATACTTCTCCATGTTCCTTTTCCCGCTGACGCATATAGTCATCAAACATTGCTTTCCAAGCAGTGCTATGCACTAATGCCGTTTGTGTAATTACTCCGTCCAGATCAAAAATAACGGTATCAAAAGGTAATTGGTTCATTTAAACGAGTATTTAATATCAGAAAACAATGGTGAGACAATTGTATAAAGGTACTAGAAAAATATCAGATTTTTGACAGCCCGAATCCATTAGCCGGAAGTTAGAAACAATAAACAGGTAATATTTTAGAGCTTAATCCAAGTATATCCCCAGGCAGGCAAGCGTAAAATATTGGAACCCGGAAGGTAGTCTAGAGGAAGACCAAGCACATCTGCACCAGATGTTATAGCTAATTCCGAAGAAATACACAATACAACCGGAGATTCAGAAATATTGTTGACGACCAGAATTTTATCGCCAGCTAACTTACGAATAAACGAGAGTACCTGATTAGCCGGTGTTCCATCCAATTTGTGTAATCCTATCCACTCCATATTACCACGACCAAATGCATTGTGTTTTTTTCGGGAGTGCAGCAACTGCCTGATCCGTGAATTCACAGAAAATGCAAATGAGTCTTTATTAGCAAGAT
Organism: Bacteroidota bacterium; assembly: GCA_037142075.1. Taxonomy (GTDB): domain Bacteria; phylum Bacteroidota; class Bacteroidia; order Bacteroidales; family UBA4417; genus UBA4417. Next base: position 1,107 of record JBAXBJ010000236.1, on the reverse strand, counting down.
CGGCAGTTACGGTTGGCCAATCCACCCGCCCGCGTACGAAGAATCGTGTATCATCTTTGCCTGTAAATGTTTTCATTTCATAATAATACTCTTCGTCGTTAACCTTTCCGAATTCATCACCATAATAGATCACCGGTGTTCCTGGTAAAGAAAGCATTATTGAATAAGCTAATCCTATCTTTTGAGGATCGTGGTCGAAAAGATCGGCAACACGGGCAGAAATACCTTCGCCCACCCGGAAATCCCAGCGCTGGTCTCGGCAATAGTGAGAATGAATGATATGACGATCTTCCGGTGTAACCATCTCCAGCGTGAGTTCATCGTGAAGGCGCAGGAACATGAACCATTGGTTGATGTCGGCAATAGCAGGAGTAACTGAAGGATGAAGCACCTGCCTTATTGGCTCTGAACTTTGTATTGCCAGTGCTTTAAATATCTGGGGCATAAGCGGAAAATGGTAACCTGCATGGCATTCATCGCCGACACCAAAATATTTTACTACTTCCAAAGGCGGCTGGCAGGCTTCGGCAAGGAGCAGGGTTTCCGGACGAACGAATTCAAATAACGCCCTGATAAAACGGATGATAGTGTGAGTTTTTGGAAGATTTTCACAATTTGTACCATCTTCCTTCCAAACGTAAGGAATAGCGTCAGCCCTGAACCCGTCCACGCCCTGCGAAAGCCAGAAAGTCAGAATACGGCCTATTTCAACCAACACTTTAGGGTTACGGTAATTCAGATCAGGCTGAAACTCAAAAAACCTGTGAAAATAGAACCAATCTCCATCTGCCTCCCAGTTGCTTGGGCACATGCCCTTAAAGAGCAACCGTGTTTCTTTGAACTTGTCTGTATCGTGGTTCCAGATATAATAATCGCGGTAAGGATTGTCGGGCGACTTGCGTGATTCGCGGAACCAAAAGTGCTCCTCTGATGTGTGGTTGAGAGCTATATAAAAAATCACATGGATATCACGTTTATGGGCTTCTTCGAGAAAATGGCGGAAAGCAGCTTGCCTGGTTGAATCCTGAGCTTCTACAGGCAGCCCTAGCAAGTCGGCACGGATACTTTTATAATCGCGGATATCGAAACCGGCATCGCGCATGGGCG
>JBAXBJ010000235.1:0-2663 GCA_037142075.1 Bacteroidota bacterium | reverse complement strand
ATCTCGAAACAAACAACTATATTTGCAACTTATTTTAGTTGTGCAACAGCCACCTCCAGACTACGTCGTGGCTAAAAGGAAAGCTCCAGCTTTTCATATTAAAACCAAAACCTTAAAGACACTCAATCCGTACTTCGCGCATTATCCCACTTTCTTTCAGCTGATTGGTTCATTAAATCTTCTTAAATTATTGGTCGTTTTGTTTTGCACGTGGTTTACATATAAATAAAAATATGTACTTTTGTAAACCTTTAAAACAAATAAATATGAAAGACATTGTAGCCAAACGAATCAAGTCAGCCAGAGCATTAGCCGGCCTTTCGTTGCGTGAATTATCCGACCGCATGGAAGGTATAGTTAGTCACAACGCTATAACCAAGTACGAACAGGGATTGATGATGCCCGACAGCAAAGTGCTGCTGGCACTGTCTAATGCATTGAATGTAAAGACCGATTATTTCTTCCGTCCGTATGCAGTAGAGATAGAGCAAATTGAATTCCGCAAGAAAAGCCGCCTGACCACCAAAGAAGTCAGTTCTATCAAAGAAGAGGCTATTGATTCTGTTTCCCGCTATATTGAATTGGAGCAATTCCTGCATTTGGAATCGGAATTTGTAAACCCACTTAAAGACCTGCACATAAATACCGGACGGGACGTGGAAAATGCGGTGAATACATTACTTAATGCATGGAAAATTGGTTTTAATGCCCTGCCCAACGTTATTGAACTGCTCGAAGACAAGGAAGTGAAAGTGGTGGAACTGGATGTGAACGAACAGTTTGACGGTCTTTCGGGCTGGTCAGATACGAATATCCCCATTATTGTAATCAACAGGAATTTCGGACCTGAACGCAAACGCTTTACGGCTTTGCATGAACTGGGTCATTTGCTACTGACTTTTGACGAGGCGTTGGACGGTAAGGCGAAAGAAAAACTTTGTCACCGTTTTGCCGGTGCCATGCTGATACCCGAAGAAACGTTTATACAGGAGTTGGGTAAGACCCGCAGGAACATCAGTGTATCGGAACTAATAGCTGTGAAACAAACCTACGGCATATCCATACAGGCAATTATGGCACGTGCCAAAGATTTGGGTGTTATCAGCGATGCAAGTTTTCAGGGATTCAGAATATGGCTGAATAAAGATGCCAAACGCAGAACTGAAACCGGACTTGGTGAGTATATAGGGCGCGAGCAATCCACCCGCTTTAAACAATTACTTTACCGGGCAGCTTCCGAAGAAGTAATTTCGTTGAGCAAGGCAGCTAACCTGGCCAATGAAAAACTGGCAACATTCCGCGACGAATTTGTATTAATGTAAGCCGATGAACATAGTTGTAAACGATGCCAATGTACTGATTGATTTAGTGAAGCTGCATTTGTTGCCTCACTTTTTCGGGTTGCAACTGGTATTCTATACAACCGACCTGATTCTGCACGAACTACATGCCGGACAGGTAGAGGAACTTCAGCCCTTTATCGATGCAGAAATATTAAATGTTATTCAGCTCACAGAAGATGAATTGCTGGAAACTGCCCTCATACGCTCCGAGAAAAGGCAACTGTCGGAGCAGGATTGTTCGGCAATAGTTTGTGCCCGTAAAGTAAGCGGCAATCTGCTGACGTCGGATAATACGCTTCGCAAATTCGCCACCCGTAAACTCCTCACAGTGTACGGTCATTTGTGGGTGTTCGATCGTATAGTGGAACAAAGCACCATCAGTCCGGGTGAAGCAATCAGCAAACTGACTGAATTAAGAGAAACTGTAAATCCACGGTTGAGTCTCCCCAAAGCAGAATGTGACAGCAGAATAAGTAATTGGGGGATACTATAAAGTTTTTATTGTATATTTTTAAAGGAAGCCCCGGCTTCCTTTTCTTATTTAATAACAATTCTTATCTTTGCACGAACAAAAAAAGGTTATGGAAGGCAAACCGGGAGAATATTATACCGCAAATCCCTATGTGTATGCACATATTAAGGATGCGCGTAAAGACCTACTGACAAATCCAACCTGTGCCGAACATATATTATGGGAGTATCTCAGAAATAAAAAAACAGGATATAAAATAAGACGTCAACATGTGATTGATAAATATGTGGTCGATTTTGTGTGTTTGTCGAAATATCTGGTGATTGAAATAGACGGTGGAATTCATTTGCAGCAAAAAGAGCAGGACGAGTTACGCACACAGGATTTAAATTGTTTGGGATATACCGTTATCCGATTTGCTAACGAGGAGGTTTATGACAATCCGGAGTTGGTTGCGTTGAGAATTAAAGAGGAATTGGATAAGCTGACCTCAGACCTCAAGACCTCAGACCTCCCCTAGCCCCTCCAGGGAGGGGAATGTTGGGTGAATGAGCTTTTGAGAAATCAGAAAGGATAAGCATAATTATAAAAACACATAATACAAATTTGATAAAATGAGCCAAACTTCATGTTACAGAACTCTCCCTCCTTGGAGGGAGTTGGAGGGAGGTCAAAAAAAAAGAATTTTCCTGAACCAGAACTCTCAAGACCTCCCCTAGCCCCTCCAGGGAGGGGAATGTCGGGTGATTCAGCCTCTGAGAAATCAGAAAGGATAAGCATAATTATAAAAACACATAATACAAATTTGATAAAATGAGCCAAACTTCATGTTACAGAACTCTCCCTCC
>JBAXBJ010000234.1:0-2676 GCA_037142075.1 Bacteroidota bacterium | reverse complement strand
GAGCCCCGTTATACATGGATAAGAGATCATTTTTAGTATATTCGATATCGGGTGGTAAATTATTGAGAGACCTCATTAAACCTATGTCCACGATCAGGGCTTTGAATTTCTTTTCAGAAGCCGTGCTTTCGAATGGCAGAGAGGCAACAGAAGCAGAGGAGATCCTGGTGATCACCCGGGCAAGTGATAGTAATTCAAGAGCCTTCTTATTGGTTGGACCTGTGAATTCTTCGGATAAACCGGAATATTTGACCTGGTGTCCGATATTTCTTGCGATCGAACTTAAGGCATGATTAAGACTTCTTTTATCGGTATAGGGTGAATATTTTAAGAAATCCTGGCGATAAGTTTCCATAAGATCGTTCTGAATCGTAAAAACCCCTGTCAAACTGTTGGAATTCCGCCACTGATCTACACATTCCGGCATCCCTCCGATAAACATATATTGTCTCAGCGTATCAAGAAGCGTGGAATGGATCGTATCCGATAGCCGGACAGGTTTTTCGAGAAGGAGGTCGGCAAGTTTCTCTTTTCCGGTGTTCTTAAGAAATTCATAGAAGTTCATAGGGGTCATATTCAAGATGCTCACCCTTCCAACCGGAAAAGATATTTTCTGCATGGTGAATTCAAGAAGTGATCTGGCTGCGATCAAATGCATTTCAGGCATCTCTTCGTAGAAATACCGTAATGACATGATAGCTTTTGGCACTACCTGGATCTCATCAAAAAAAAGTAAATCCGTTGTCGTGTTTATGGTCGAATTCAACAGGAGCTCCAGTTCGCTGATGATCCTGACAGGGTCAAGGTTCTTCTCAAAAACACCGATCCATTCCGGATGTTTTTCAAAATCAACCGTATGGATCTTTCCATTAAAATGTGTTTTGCCAAAGTCCTGCACTGTGTACGATTTTCCAACCTGCCGTGCCCCCCGGATGATGAGTGGCTTTCTTTTCGGCGTACGCTCCCATTCTTTCAATTTAAGGGTGAATAATCTTTCCAAACCCGTTCATTTTAGAAATACAAGGCAAATATAGCACAATCTCTTTAGAAATACAAGGTTATTTTGATAACATGGCTTTAGAAAAGCAAGGTAAGTGGAAAACACAAATCAATGGCAAAACTATTTGATGTGACCTTCTGGGAAAATTTTCAGGGTGGCGCATTGTCAAAGCCAGGAAAAAAATGCAAGGCTTGTAAAATTGTTTGAGAAAAATTACTTTTGTATGATGAAAAATCAAACCTCGCTGACATATGAAGAACAGTAAACTACTCCGGTTACTTGGATGTATTGCAACTTTAATGATATTAATGACCGCGATCGCAGGGTGTAAGGACAAGGAGAATGCGACCTATATTGTTACAAATCCAACAACTGATTATTCGGTTTCAACGCACTGGCTTTCCCTGCCGGTCAGTTTAAAAAAGACCGATGTCTTTTACGTCTATCCTACGGTGTGGTATAAAACCCCTGCTTATCATCCTAACGTATGTGCGGTGGATTATCGGGCTATGATGCTGGGGGCCCAAAATACATACGCGTGGCAGGCAACGGCTTTCGAAGCAGCCGGGAATGTGTATGCGCCCTATTACAGGCAGTTGGAAACCGGATACATCCTTTCGTTCCCCGAGGACAAGCGCTGGGAACACGTCCGCGAATACCCTTTAAAAGATGTTATTGCCGCGTTTGAATATTACCTGGATCATTTCAACAACGGGAGACCCTTTATCCTGGCTGGCCATTCGCAGGGAGCCATGGTGCTGCTGGCCCTGCTTTCGGATTACATGTCGGTGCATCCCGAGGTTTATCAGCGGATGATCGCTGCCTATGTGATCGGTTACCCGGTAACGGATTCCCTCATGAGAGCAAACCCGCATCTGAAGTTTGCCCAGGGTCCCGATGATACCGGGGTGATTATCTCATACAATACACAATCACCGAAAATTAAACAAGGAGAGAACCCGGTGGTCGCTTACAAGGTCGGAATGGTGATCAACCCGATCACCTGGAGCCGGGACACCGCCGAAGTCCCCGCTTCGCAGAATCTTGGCTCGCTCGCAAAAGATTCAACAGGGCAGTTTATCAAGGTTCTGAACGTGGCCGACGCAAAGATTGACCCTAAGCAGGGCGTGCTGATCTGCAGTTCAGTGAAAGACAGCGACATGTGGGCGCTTTCACAGGTTATGCCGCTGGGGGTTTATCACATTTTCGACTATAACTTCTATTATTTCAATATCCAGGAGAATGCGATCAGGAGGGTCAATAAATTCCTTGGAAAGAAGTAAGGATAACCTGATCCTTTTACGGTAAATTGGCAGAAAAAAAAAGGACCCGTTTTTGGGTCCTAAATTTCTGATTATCAGTGCAATAAGTTCGTTTTTTTAAATTATTGGTTTTTGTATTATGTTGATAATCAATGACTTGAAAGTGATCAGCCTGAGGCTTGGACGGTTTAACTGTTTCGGCTATGTACGTAAGGTGTCCAAGGTGTCATTTATTGCCGGTATCAGATTTGTGTGTTTTGAGGGTGAAGATCCAGGAGGGTGATTCTTCACCTTAAAACACTGATGCAGCCTACGTTTCAAACTTCCGAAGATCTCTCCATGATACAATTTTAAATCCTTTATATATGAAAGTGTCATCACCGCCATATATAATCGACTTATTATCCTTCCCTG
>JBAXBJ010000233.1:0-2704 GCA_037142075.1 Bacteroidota bacterium | reverse complement strand
ATGCGACTTACGCTGAGAATAACTTCGATCTGATGACCTTCAGGGATCACAATAAGACAAGCTTTACCGACGACAGCGGGAACATTCTGGATCTTGACTGCAGCGAGCGATATTACGTGCCCTCAGAGATCAGCTGGCTGCTGAAATCATTGGGGTTTAAACGCATCGATATTTTCGGCGCCAAACTCGGAGCTTTCAGCCGTGAAGATAAGCTAACGACTGAGGATTTCGAGATGCTTGTGGTTGCTGAGATGTAAAAGCAGAGAAATGTCTTTAAGAATCTTTTTAAAGAGCCTGGACGAATACTTAATATTTTCGTTTCTCTGATTATAGAAATCAAGTATCTCAAGCAGATCTTGCTTCGCTTTATCAGACCAGATTACTTTCTTTCTTTTAGCCATGCATTGATCTCCTTTTCAAGGTCCTCCTGGTTAGAATATTTCCCTTCCCTGATATGTTTCCTGCCTGCTTCAATGTCTTTCTTCATTGGCTCGGAAACATGAAATACTGCATCGGACTGATTGGAATCAATAGTGGTCATAATTATAACCTTCTCTGTTCCCGCAAAGTTACCTCATTTAATGCCAATTTGCCATAGAAGATGAAGTATTTTTTCCAGTGTGATATACTTAATCCGGGAAAGTTGAAAAAGTGATATGATAAATGAAAATTTACCTGGAAACAGCCAGTTTTTTTGTGACTGTCCAGGTTCCGGCGCTGACCCGGATGAAATAAATTCCATCGGGGACCGGGCCAAGGTCAAGGGAATATTCGTTGGACCCTTTCAGGCTGCGGTCAAGAATATTGCTTCCCCGGGTATCCCAGATATTAACCTCAAGCTCTATTACAGCAGGATCTGAAGGGACTAAGGTAATATGCCCATTTGAAGGATTAGGATAAATAACGATGCGATCATCCCTGATTTCTTCAATCCCGACGGTAGATCTCGACTGTTCGATGTAAACTGTAGCCGACGGACGGCCGGGCACATTCACCGTGATATCCGCAGTCCTTGACTGGTAATATTGGTTTACTTCATAGCTGGCGGATATGACTCCGCTTCCTGAACCTGAGGGAGTGACCTGCACCCAGGGCTGATCGCAGCTTGCGGTCCAGGTTGATCCGCATTGTATAGTAAAAATGGTTGTGGACGCAGGGGCTGCACTAACTTTTTGCAGATGTGGTGTGATGCTCAGCATGTTTGCCGGATTCCCGCTCACCAGAATATTATCGACCGCCCAGTATTTTGAGAATGCTCCATGATAATTCCAGCGGAACATGACCTGTGGTTTGCCAGATGCATCCGGAACATTCACATTGAACGTTTCGGGATTTGTGGCGGATGTGGCGTAAAACATTTGCAGAACGTTCCAGGATAATCCGCCATTGATGCTGTAATCCAATTCTCCCCAGGAATTCTGATCTGAATTCAGAAAGTGTTTGAAGCTTAATGATATGTTTATAAATGAAGAGCAGTCAATCATTGGACTTACCAGGTCGGTATTCTGAACCCCGGAGCTTCCGTAGGATTCGGAATCAACATAGGCATAATCTCCATCCAGCGCAGGCAGCGGGTCGCCCAGGGTCACTTTTCCGACATTCCACACCTGGGAATTTCCTTTGTGGTCAACGACCGACCAGCAGTCGGGCAGGAATGGAGTGGGAAAAGACTCGCTGAACGGGGGCGTGAACGTATTGCAGGTAGTTGAAAATGCCCTGTCCTGTCCGTACCAGGTGCCATACGAATTGACCGCATAGGCTCTTACATGGTATGCGTTATTCCTCTGCAATGAATCGAGGATGCTGAAGAAGGAGCCTGTACCAACACCATCGTAGGTACGCTTGCCGCTTATCGTGGGGTTGACAGCAGTTCCCCAGCAGACACCTCGTTGAATCACAGGCGAACCACCGTCAAGGGAAACATCGCCACCGGTGAAAGCCTGCGGGACTTCCACCCAGGACACGGCCCTGGTTGTTACCACAGCAGCCCCGGGGGTCACTGTCATATCATTACCTTCCATCCTGCCTTCGGCATTCTCTCCTACAAGACGGTAATGATATGTAACTCCAAGACTGAGACCATTCAGATCGTATGACACCGGAATGAATGTATTTCCAGCTCCTGCATTGATCTTTACGCTGCTGTCGCTGTATGGGATGGAGGTTCCCCATTCAAAACGCCAGGTGGTTGTTAAAGTATTCGGGTTGATTTTACCGTTCAGAGTTGCTGAAGAAGGAGTTACCTGAGTCGGGGCCAGGGTTTTCACCAGCGGAAATTTTCCGAATTTGAGAAGCGCTATGCGGGTGGCAAGGTTATTCACCGAATCGATATATTCGCTGGTAAACCAAAAATCTCTGTCATTGGAGGCATCAACTGCAAGCGCAGCTTCATATCCCCATCTGTTTGAATTTTCCTGAGAAAAGCGACCGATTAAAATCGTGTCCTCAGGGTAGTCCATGATCGAATTCCCCGCTGCATAAGCTGTTTTGCTTTGTCCGCAGTACCGTATCGAAGGAAAAGTGTTCTCACCCGAAACAGAAAAGCCCAGTCCGATCGTCTGGTCACCATTAAGCCTGATACTGCCGAGCCAGTGATGCTCCGAAGCAGAGCCAACGGTCCCTTGCTGTCTTAAGGCCCAGGGATCACTCCCTGTTTTCCTGAATTCATACCATTCTATACCGGCATGGAAGCTCGCCTGACCTG
>JBAXBJ010000232.1:0-2859 GCA_037142075.1 Bacteroidota bacterium | reverse complement strand
GAGCTCCCTTCACATCTTCCCGTAGAGGAGATCCATCTGGAGCCAAAGCAGGATACAACAGGTCTTAAATGTATCGGCCAGGAGGTTACCAGTGAATTGGATTATACCCCTGCAAAACTATTTGTCCGCAAATATATCCGCAACACATATGCCCTTCCCGGTGGAGAAGGAATCGTTATCGCAGATCTTCCTGCACGCCCAATTGACAAAGGCATAGCCGGTCCCGGACTTCTTTCAAACATTCTGGTAGAGAAATTTGTTGACCATCTGCCTATTTACCGCCAGATTGAGCGGTTCAAGCGTGAAAAGGTTGTTATTTCTTCCTCGACCATTGATGGATGGGTTACCAAGACGGCAGATCTGTTAACACCGCTTTATGACCACCTTGTTAAGCAGGTAATTGCCCAAGGTTACCTTCAGGTGGATGAAACACCGATCAAAGTGTTGGACCATCAGAATAAAAATGGCAAAACACATCAGGGGTACCATTGGGTTTACAATGCCCCGCTTCAGAATGCCATTTTCTTTGACTATTGCCATGGCCGGGGAAGAGAGGGCCCGATGAGATTGCTAAAAGATTTTAAAGGATATCTTCAAACAGATGGATACAGCGTTTACGAGTGGTTTGCCCGGCAGGACGGAATCACACATATTGCCTGCATGGCCCATGCCAGAAGGAAAATATCCAATGCCCTGGAATACGACAAAGAAAAGGCCGGGCTTTTAATGAAAATGATTCAGGAACTTTATGCCATCGAACGTGAAGCCCGTGAGGCTGGTCTGACACCAGAACAGCGAAAGGAACTTCGGCTGGACAAATCTTTGCCAATCATGAACGAGCTCGGTAAGAAAATTGCCCAAATGTTTAAAACCACAATCCCTAAGAGCCCAATGGGGATTGCACTGACTTACGCCGTTAACCGGTGGGACAACCTGCTGAGTTATCTTTATGACGGGTCACTGGAAATTGACAATAACTGGGTTGAAAATGCGATTCGTCCCAGCACTTTGGGAAGAAAGAATTTCTTATTTGCCGGATCGCACGAAGGTGCAAAAAGGGCAGCTATGTTCTACTCATTCTTTGGTACCTGCAAAAAGAACAACGTGAATCCGTATGAGTGGCTCAAAAGAGTACTGGAAATTATATCTCAATATCCTGCCAACAAAATCGGCGACCTGCTACCACAGAATCTCAAGATTTAATCACTAACATTTTTTTAAAGTCGCGCAGACAGCAATAACTGACCAACATGGGTTGGTCGGACGGATACGTTATGCAAAGCAAAAAAGTAAAGCCTTGGGGTTTGCTCAGTTTCCGCATGTTTTATCGCTTGATGCCGATGAGGTTGTATCTCCGAAATTACTGAAATCCATTCAGCGGGTTAAGAGCAATCCATCTGCCGATGGGTATTTAATGAACCGGCTGACCAATTACTGCGGGCGTTGGATAAACCATACCGACTGGTACCCCGACAGTAAATTGCGCCTTTGGGATACCCGTAAGGGAAAATGGGATGGCATGATGCCACGTTTATTAAGTATGTTAAATTAAAGGAGCTGACAAATCAGAGCAGGCTTACGTCTCCCAATTATCAAAACTGCTGCCCTGATTCGCAGTCTGTTATATTTCAGGAAACCAAATGAAAATTTGTTTCGGTGAAAATTTGTCAATCATTTTAACGTCTTTTTCTGCTTCTTTCCCATCGTAAACAATTCTGTTTCTCTCTATTACAGAAACTTTTTTAAGATTAAACAGAAACTTTCGAATTTGCTCTCCCATTATATATTTTTTATTCTTCTTTTTTAACTGATACGTTAAAAGCTGGTGCTTTATAATCTTTTGACAAGTAATTTGCTGGAATTGTAATCATATTTCCATCTCTTTCGGCACGGTAATGAGGTGATAAAATTTCAATCCCAACTTCATTACAACAGTCCTGTATATTACCATGCAACTGTGAATATATCATTGCTTGTTTATTAGCCTCCTTGGTATACGCATTTATTTGATAGGAAACGTAGAAATCGTCTAAACTGGTTTGAAGCACAAATGGGTTAGGCTCTTTTAGCAGCAAATCAGTTCTATCAGCGGCATTTAATAATGCCTGATGCATATTTTTCCAAGGCACATCATAACCAATGGTAACCGTGGTGTGTAATATTAAACCTTTGTCAACAGCTTCGCTACTATAATTAATCGTATGACTACTCATAACGGTTGAATTAGGTATGGAGATTATTTCATTTTTAATTGTTTTGATCCGGGTAACCAATAATGATTTTTCGATTACATCTCCAACTATATCACCAATTTTTACGCGGTCACCAATTTTGAATAATCGCATATAAGTAAGTACCAACCCTGCAACAATATTTGAAAGCGAACCAGAAGAGCCAAAAGTAAAAAGTAAGCCAAGAAAGACAGATACTCCCTGAAATACAGGAGAATCACTTCCTGGTAAGTATGGGAAAATCACCACCAGCATAAATGCGACAACAACGACCCTGACAATCTGATAAGTTGGATTTGCCCAATCAGCATAAAAACCGGGAATGCTTAAATCTCCTTTTTCTATCTCATTTTTTAAAAAGCCAATTCCTTTTAAAACATATCTGAAAACAATAACAATAACAATAACAGTAATAAGTTTGGGAAAATAATTCCAAAGACCTAATGCAATATTTTTTAAAGGATCTAAAATGTAGCTCAAAAGTGTCGCGGCTAAGTTTTTTGTCCAGGGGAAAATACCAAAAAGAATTGGCAATGCGATATATACGAGAATCAAGATAAATACCCATTTCAAAAAGTTATTGATTGTTAAAAGAGCTTCTACTTGTTTTTTGGAATCAAACAAGGTG
>JBAXBJ010000231.1:0-2934 GCA_037142075.1 Bacteroidota bacterium | reverse complement strand
GACAAAAGGATTGTATCTCCATCAGGTTCTGGGATCCAAGTACCTGGTGAATCATTATATCATCTCCGGTAACCTTTTTATACCTGAGCGAAGTTTCATTAAGGTAATCCTCCATCAATGTGGTTTTCCCAACCTGTCTTGGTCCGAGAATAATCAGCGCCTTATTAAGAGGCAAAAAATTCTCTAAATGTTGATAAATCCGTTGAAATTTCATGTTTTTTTAACAAAAGTAATCAATTATGACTTTCAGTCCTAATAATTTGCCAACTATTTGGACTATATATCCCAATAATCGTCAGATTCATTTGTTATTAATTCATTATGCGCATTCACCGATCCATTGGGACTACCTCCTAAAATAAATTCTTATCATCATCAATCAATGTATTTCACTGAGGGGCAAAGCAACCACGATTGGCATGATTTATTTGCTGGTTATTCATTTCACCTTCATGGCCCGTACCTCAGCGGCACGTGCATCCACCGGAACAACCGGTAATTTCGAACCTTTTTTGACAGGAAGTTTGCACAGGTAATCCATAATGGCCTGCCATTCTTTAATTTCAGTCACCGTGTTAGTTGCAAGCACTGTTTCATTCTTATCCATTACTATTCCATTGGGAGCTAACAGTTCAGCTACATTGTTTTTAGGCATTTCCAGGGCTTCAACCTTTGTCTTTAAAGGTTCACCTCTTGCATTTTTTGGGACCAGGGCAAGTTGACCTTTCGAATATTTCGGGATTGCAGCGATGATCATACCCAGATAAACTGGTGTTGTTAAGCTATATAGTTTTTGGTCCTTTTCGGAAATATCAATTGTTTTATACCCATGGTCATAGTCGCCAAGTTCAATAGCCGTAATAATATCAAACTTTGGCCTGCTGGTATTGTAAGTGAACTTCATCCCGGAAGAACGCGGAAAAAATTCGCCGGGATGTGACGGGTTATCGATAATAATATATTCCAGGATATTTTTGAGTTCTTTCCAGGTAAAATAAGCAGTAACCAGGGCACTGCCGGCGGTTGGGTCAATTATTCCCGATCCAAGCGGAGCTACCGCGAAAACATCATAAACGGTTTGAACACCTGTTTTTCCTCTTTTCAAGCCTGCACGCATCATGCCATTGGCTGTTAAGCCAATATCAGCTTTTGTGGCCTGGCGAAAGGCATCGGTGACAAGGTTTGCCAGGATGGTACCAGCGTTTATGTCTGTAAACGTATTTGGCAAATCCTTTGGAACGATGGCTAAAGGTTGGTCGATGCTGTATCCGCGGGAGGAAAAAACAGCTTTGGTAACACCCGGTTTGAGTTTATTGATCTCATCAGCTATTTTTTGATCTCCTTTAATGGCATCATTAACAGGGATCAATTTCCAGGAAACGAGTTTGGTTTTGGTTCCATCAAACGATACAACCAGTTCCCCAAGATTTTCACATTCCTTTCCCGTTTGAACGACGATCGTATGGTTATTTTCGACAATGGCCTCCTTCAGTGCTGTATGGCTGTGTCCGCCAATTACAATATCGATTCCGGGAACGGTCTCAGCCAGATGAACGTCGTCGCCTTTTGTATATTTTCCATCACTATCTTTTTCCACCCCACCGTGGCTGAGACAAATGACAACATCTGCTTTTAAGCTGTCGCGAAGTATTTTCACCACCTTCCTGGCTGTTTCAATGGCATCTGCAAACTTGACAGCACCGGCTCCACCCGTGTAAAAAGTTGCTTCTTTTCCGAGCAGGCCGAAGAGTCCAAAACGGATTCCATTTCGCTCAATTATTTTATAAGGAAGGATAAATCCATCCTTTGCCATTTTTTGCAGACCTTTTAGCGTAGAATCCTTAGCGTCAAAGTTTGTATTGGAGGCAAGAATAGGCACAACGAATCCGGCTTTTGCAGCGATTGTGATTTCTTCACCCAGTCCTTTTGAGCCCAGGTCGAATTCATGATTTCCAAATGTAGTGGCATCAAACCCCATTTTTGCCATGAGTTGTAGTTCGCCCCCGGTTTCGCGTGATGAAGCCCCGAAAGGCGTTCCCATGCTATAATCACCGGCATCAAGTACCAAAACGGCACCCTGCTTTTTGTGTGATTCCTTCATTTGGTCGATCAGCCCTGCCAGGCGTGCATAGCCGCCTGTGGTTTTATCATTGTTCAATTCGAAGGGTGTGTAGTCCGACGATGGACCCATTCCAATAAAGCCCGAATGAAGATCGTTTGTATGCAAAATGGTAAAGGTTTTAGCCTTGGTTTTAGAAGTTGTAGTTTGACTTTGGAGTTGCCCGCTTCCATAGCTAAAAAGTACTGATATCAGAATAAGAATGCCTGGAAATCTCATATTCAAAATTTTATTGGATTACATAAACAACGGCCACCCGACAGATGGCCGTTGTCTTCAACAAACATCACATGTATTAATTACTCCCTCCGCCTTCCTGCATCTTTTGCATTACCTCGTCAAGGTTAAATGATGCGGCTTTTTGTCGTGGCGGAAAATCTTTAAACGTCGAAATAAATTGCCCGACATAAACCTGCGATGGGACAAAAATAAACGCATGGTCCAATAACCAGTCATAATAGGTATTGGAAGTCACATCGGCTCTTTCGAACGGATCAGTGCGCAAATTAAATATTTTCGGAATCCGGAGTGTTACAAAGGGCTCTGACCATATTTTCATCGTCCCCTGAACCCTCTGTTCCATAAATACACACTTCCAGTTGTCATAGCGCATGGCAGTTAACTGGGCGTCATCGTTAAAATACAGAAATGATTCACGGGGATCTTTGGTGGTTTCACCGGTAAGTAATGGAAGCATGTTAAAGCCGTCGAGGTGAACCTTGTATGTTCTGTTGCCAATAGTATATCCTGTTAACAGCTTCTCTTTAATATCGGGAACTCCGGCAGCAGCCAGCAATGTAGGCATCCAGTCGAGA
>JBAXBJ010000230.1:0-2943 GCA_037142075.1 Bacteroidota bacterium | reverse complement strand
GGCGCGTAAACAAGTCCTCCATCACATTTTCAGTCACCAGCGCAGCCCTAAGACTATCACGGGTTTTCTGCACCGTATAACCGAACTTATCGAAAGCTTCCTTATCCCAGGGCGTTGGTAACGGGGTTTCTTTTGCTACCAGATCTTTCCATTTCAAATTATTCTTGTCGAACATAGCGGTAATATTAGTTTCCCAAGGTTCAACTTTTATATCAGGTTTCTCATAAGCCACGGATGAAGTGTAATATTCATCTGCCAGGGCGGCCATATGATGCCCCAGTTCGTGTATCATAATATATTCAGCAAACTTATTGTCAGCCGATACAGTTGTGTACAGATTATAAATTCCGCCGCCACCATAGGTTTTTTCGTTGATAAGAATAACCATAAAGTCATATGGAACGGCTGAAGCCACATCACGGACAGTGCGGTTATCATATGTAAGCGCATAACGTTCCGAATCAAAACTACTGTAATGTACTGAAAGCGGAGTTCGTTTGTAAACATTGTGATGTGGTTTACAAACACCGGATGCTTCAGCAGGTGTTTCAACCGCCCTTACGTTGAAATCAGTAGCCCTTGATTTGAAAGGTTCAGCGCTGAACAAGGCATCTGTAAGTCGTTTTGCATCTTTTCGAAATTTCTCCATTTCATTTTTAGCGTAACCATCGCCTAATAAAACAAGATCAACTTTCTGCTGAGCAGGGCCATTTTCACGTATTACATCCACTTTTTCAGTATGGGGCCGTTCGGCATTGGTTACCTGGCGCGATGACGGATCAACCTCGGTAGTCCATATTGTCTGGAACTTATTCCCGGCGTCCCGCTTTTTTAATATTATAATTACCGGTTTGAGCGGCCAGGGAAAGCGCAGTGATTCGTGGAATGTGCCCCAAACGCTATCAGCTTCGGGGGTGGTTTGCCACTCGCCAAATACACTTGCAAAGCCGCGGGAATAAAGAAGAACTTTACTTTCTTTATCAACAATCTGATAAAAATACAACCCGAGCTCAAGTTTGTCGGTCAAAGTGGTGGTGCTACCAGGCCAGACACCATCGGATACGACCTGGTCCTGTGCAAAATGCTCCTCTTTTGCTTTACCGCTGTGGAAATAATCGAAACGCATGGTGTTGGCCGCAAAGAATGCCGCGTAGTTTATGTTGCCTTTGTCTATAACGGCTATTTCTGTTGCAGTTTTCTTCTGATCAATACCGGCTGGTTGTTTTGGAGGTTTGCAGGATATGAGGAGGAGAAAAGGAAGGAGGAGGAGAAGGAGTTTTTTCATGTGCTTTAAATTTTGTGTGAAGGTAGAAAAGATTGGGTAAGAATAGGATTATTTGAGCGAAGGAAGATTAACCATGCACCTACCTGCCGCAGGCTGGGACACAGAGAGAACGGAGATTTTTAATTAACCACAATAGGCACAACTAAGCGAAGCGCTCTCAAGAGCACCTTTAAAAATATGCAATGAACGAATATTAGGGCACAATAGGCTTTTCTGGAAAAGGGCAAGAAACTAAACGCAGAGAGCGCAAAGTAGGCGCAGAGAGCAGCGAAGAAACAGGAAGTGGGCGTTTGAAAATGTGAAAGTTTCATTCCTGAAAAAGCGGAACTCATCCCCCAGTAAGCAGGGCTTATTTACGGCCTGGCAGGGAGTATTTTCCGGTAAGCATAGTTATAAGTTGAAACTACTGGCGCTGATGAAGTGACGGTGATTTTTTGTTATTGGGCAGTTGCAAACTGCTTTATAACAGGTTTTAGTAAGTAGTATTTCCAATTAAAATGTGGAGTCTATTTCTTATCTTTGAAGTATATACGCCACAGCAATGATGAAAATTTCAAAAATCAATCATAAGGGGCAGGACCGGGTTATGCTGGAGTTTCCCTACAACAGGGACAAAGCCACCCTGGTAAAACAAATTGCAGGCGCAACATGGAGCCGCACACACAGCGCTTGGCTTATTCCTGATACCAAAGAAGCATTTGAACAATTGCTTTCATATTTCCCCGATGCCGCATATACGCCTGCACACTTTCAACCTATTGTAGATAAAACGAAAACAGAACTTCCCGACATTGTAAAATCCCAGAGACCGTTTTCAGCAGGGGTCGAAATATGGGTAATTGGCAAACAAATACAAATAAAGCTACCCAAAAACGAAACAGACATCCAATTCCTGCGGTCGTTTCAATATATACGGTGGAACAAATCTGAATTCCATTGGGTTGTACCCAATTACGGTAAGAATCTGGAACTGCTCCAAAATTATTTTAGCACACGTGTTACTACCCTTGAGTTCAGGAAAGAGCCGGAGCTAAAACCAGTGCCAATTTTTACAAAACCTGAACCTATAACTACATTGGCCTTTCTTACTGCCGAAAACAAGCTTGAAATGGATCGTTTCGGGCAATGGATGGAACATAAACGTTACAGCGCATCAACTGTTGAAACGTATGTGCAGGCCATAGCGGTATTTCTAAGGTTTATTTCGCCCAAAAGCAGCGCGGAAGCCATAAATGAAGATATGCAGCGCTTTGTAAATCACTATATGATTCCCCGTGGTTTGAGTTTTTCGTATCAGAACCAGGCTATCAATGCCGCGAAACTATTTTTCAAACTTATACGTGGATCAGCCCTTATAACGGAACAGCTGGAGCGGCCGCGACGCGAACACAAACTACCCAACGTGCTGAGCAAAGAAGAAGTAAAAGCGCTACTGGGAGCATCGCAAAACCAAAAACACCGCGCGATGCTAAGCCTTATTTATGCCTGCGGACTACGCAGGGGCGAGCTGCTGACACTGAAACCTGCAAATATTGATTCGAAACGCCATCTTTTGCTTATACTGAATGCCAAAGGAAAGAAAGACAGGGTAGTTCCAATTTCGGACAAGGTGATTGAAATGCTTCGCGCGTACTTTACGATTTACCGGCCAAAAGTAT
>JBAXBJ010000229.1:0-2976 GCA_037142075.1 Bacteroidota bacterium | reverse complement strand
GAATTTACAGAATTATTGAATTTACAGAATTCAGTTGAAGAATTGTTGAAGAATTATTGATTTGCAACATTCACACCAAACTCATGTTAAATCCTAAAATCTACCCAAACCTAAATCCTGCAAATTGTCAGAATCAGAATTTACAGAATTATTGAATTTACAGAATTCAGTTGAAGAATTGTTGAAGAATTGTTGAAGAAATATTGATTTGCAACCTTCACAACAAACTCATGTTAAATCCTAAAATCTACCCGAACCCAAATCCTGAAAATTCAGAAATTCAGAAAATTCTGATCTTTTTTTCTGTTATTGTATTTTCGTAATTTTTATAGTTTCCGTTTGATTCCCAATCCTGAAAACAACGAAATAGATGCCGGGCTTTAAACCCTCTCCGTTTATTTTGATTGAATGATCGCCGGCAGGAAGGTATTTCTCAACCAGGTTACTGATTTTTGCACCAGTACTGTTATACAAGTCAGCAGTTACAAAGGCAGCCGTTTTCAGTTTATAAGTAATTTGCGATTGATCGTTAACAGGATTCGGGAAGGCTTTGAGCAATAAACAGGGTTCACTCTTGGGTGATTCATCTATGCCAACAACAGTTGTTCCTTCCTTAAGTAAAATATCATGATTGGGATCGAAAGCTACAAGAATCGGCCGTTTATCAAATTCAAGTGCAAATATCTGCCCGTTGAAACTGTTAAAAACCCTCACAATCGTGTCAGTTTCGTTGAGGAAATTTACCTTCAACTCAATTGGCATCTGAAAATAAGGTATAAATGGCTGTACTTCCTGTTTAGCTGTAAAATACACCATCCACTTGCCATTTGTGCCAGGTTCAATTTCGTAAAAATTCCGGTAGATCGGGTGATCCGGTTTATAAATCCATTGATCGAAAAACCAATCCAATTGCTGACCCGATTCAACTTCCATCTTGTTTTTAAAATCTTCGATGGTAGCCGATTTATATTTAAAATCAGTGGTGTCGGTAGCATATGCTTTTAAAGCTGGAAAGAAAACATCGTCTCCAAGTGTGTAGCGAAGCATATGGAGCACACAACTGCCTTTCAGGTAGGTAATAGCATAATTAAACAGTGTATTTACATCGGGAGTGGTAACAGCCCAAGATGGCGACGAAATGGGCCAATGCGGATTGGAAGATATATAACTGTCAGCATTGTTGATCATTTCATTTTTATAAGCTTCGTACCCGCTCTGGTTTTCGGTCCAGTGTGCTTCCGACCAGGTGGCAAAACCTTCGTTCAGGAAAATGTCGGCCCAGGTAGCACAGGTTACCATATCGCCAAACCACTGATGGGCAAACTCATGTGCAACGAGTGATTCGCTCCAGCAGTTCTGGCAAATGCTGGTGAGCGACTGGTTTTCCATTCCACCCCAGGTAAACTCATTGTTAAGCGAAGCAAAACCATTTTTTTCGAAAGGATGATTGCCAAATTCGTTTGAATAGTATGTTGTCATATTCCCTATGATGCTTTTTATAAAGTCAATATTCTCGCCCGGGTTCGAATAAAACCGCATCGGGATTATTTCGGATGTAGCCGGATTAACCCAGTTTACAATGTCAAGTTTATAGTTAATCCTGGCAGTTAGAACCGTAAGATAGGTGGCTACCGGATCGCGGCTTACCCAATGGTATTTGGTATTGGCACCTTCGACTATCGAATCCTGCAACTTGCCGTTGCTTCCCAGTTTAGCCGCTGAAGGTACTTTAGCGGTAATGTCGGTGGTAGCTTTATCGCTTGGCCTGTCGTAACAGGGAAACCATTTGCGGGCACCTTCAGGCTCGCTGTCAGTAAATGCAAATCCGCCTGAAGCATAAAAAGCACCATCCGACACATCTGCATGTTTGTAATAAATCCTTACTTCAGCCTGCTCGCCGGGCACATAAGTGCGGTTGAGCTGAATAGTCAGCTTATTATCGGAATGAGTGTATGAAACACCTTCCAACCGAACAGAATCTATTGTTAAGGAGGTATTATTCGCATCCAGTACAATGTGATTCAGGGTACTGTCGATCCGGAAAAGGATTTTCACATCTGCCGTAAAATTATTCGGAAAAGGGCTGGTCAGGGAACTTACAAGGTCAACATTCAGTGTATAATTCAGCACATCAAACGCATGTTTGGGCGCATTTACCGAGCGGAACGACTTTTCCATCAACTGGGTATTTTGCGATTTACGTTGGGAGCACATTTCGGCACCTTTGCTCGTTGAGAATTGCTGAGCGTTCAAGGAACCTGCAGTTGCCAGGATAATAATCAGCGATACCAGCTTTTTCATTGTGTGTTGTTATGTTTAGGAATTAACAAAAGTATAGCTTTTACCTTACATATTTAAGCAATTCAGGCAGATGTATCTGGCAAACCCGTATTTTTGAAGATTCATAATTCCAGAGGATGAAGTTTTCGATACCAAACTGTTTTTTCCTTGCTCAACTTATCCTGCTTAGTGCATGCCACTCAGGTCGTTTTGAAAATGACGGGAGAACTGTGTTCCGGTATAACGAATCAGCAGGTATTACTTCCCTCGATCCGGCCTTTGCCCGCAACCAGGCCAATATATGGGTTATAAACCAGATGTTTAATGGTTTGGTTCAGTTCGATGACCATTTGAAAGTGAAACCTTGCATTGCCAAAAGCTGGGAAATTTCGCCCGACGGATTAACCTACACCTTCCATCTTCGCAGCGATGTTTTCTTTCACCCTGATCAGGTTTTCAAACGCGGGAAAGGGAGAAAAGCAGTAGCCAGCGATTTTGTTTACACTTTCAACCGTTTGCTCGACGATAAACTTGCTTCACCTGGCGCCTGGGTGCTGGCGCTGGTAAAAAAAGAAAATAATAAATACGCCTTTTTTGCCCAGAATGACAGCATACTCACTATCCGTCTGCAAGCCCCGTTTCCGCCATTTCTTGGATTGCTCAGTATGCAGTATTGTTCTGTTGTCCCGCATGAAG
>JBAXBJ010000228.1:0-2993 GCA_037142075.1 Bacteroidota bacterium | reverse complement strand
ATGTAATGAATGAGTTGGAAATTGTAAGTCTGGAAATTCAGCGGATGCCCAAAAAGCCGAATACTGAATTTGCGCTACCGACCGATGCGCCTTATCGTTCGGTTTGCACTACCGGAACTCACGATATGAATCCGCTGCGCGCCTGGTGGGAGGAAGATCACGTCATTTCGCAACGATTCTACAATCAGGTGCTCGGAATGCAGGGACCGGCACCGCTTGAATGTCAAACCTGGATTGCGGAACGAATTATTCAGCAACATCTCGACTCCAAAGCCATGTTGATAATTCTGCCATGGCAGGACTATATTGCCATTGATGCCGGTTTGCGCCACGAACATCCGTTTGCCGAACGAATCAACGTGCCGAGCAACCCGCGTAATTTCTGGTGTTACCGAATGCATATCACGCTGGAACAATTGCTTGAGGAAGATAGATTTAATGATAAAGTGAAGGAGATGATTTCGACCTCAGGTAGATAGAATGACCCCCAACCCCTAAAGGGGAGAAAGATAAAACCTAACCAAATATGGATTTAAGAAAATAAAGTAAAATGAATATTGATAAAGAAACAGTAGACAATACTAACTCTAACTCCCCTTCAGGGGATGGGGGTAACTCAATTCCCCTTCAGGGGTTAGGGGTGAGCGATCAACGTTACAATTTGCGCGGAGTTTCAGCATCGAAAGAAGATGTGCATAATGCTATCAAAAACATTGATAAAGGATTATATCCGAATGCATTCTGCAAGATAATTCCTGATTTTTTGGGAAATGACCCCGATTATTGCAACATTATGCATGCCGATGGTGCCGGAACAAAATCGTCGCTGGCATACATTTACTGGCGCGAAACGGGCGATATTTCGGTGTGGAAAGGCATTGCACAGGATGCACTGATTATGAATATCGATGACCTGCTTTGCGTGGGTGCTACCGATAATATTCTGCTTTCGTCAACCATTGGACGTAATAAAAATCTGATTCCGGGCGAAGTCATTTCGGCCATTATCAATGGCACAAACGATTTGGTAAATGAACTTGCCGAAATGGGTGTGAACATTTACCCAACAGGTGGCGAAACGGCAGATGTGGGCGATATTGTCCGTACTATAATTGTGGACAGCACCGTGACTTGCCGCATGAAACGCTCGGAAGTGATTGATAATGCGAATATTAAAGCCGGCGATGTGATTGTGGGTCTTTCATCGTGCGGACAAGCTACTTACGAAAAAGAGTACAACGGTGGCATGGGCAGTAACGGGCTAACTTCTGCCCGTCACGATGTGTTTGCCAATTATCTGGCCGTAAAATATCCCGAAAGTTATAACCCCGAAATACCTCAAAACCTTGCCTATTCAGGTTCGTGCAAACTGACTGATGAAATAGAAGGTTTGGGCATTGATGCCGGAAAACTGGTGCTCTCTCCTACCCGCACCTACGCTCCGGTGGTAAAGAAATTACTGGCCGAAATGCGTCAGGATATTCATGGCATGGTGCATTGCTCCGGTGGTGCGCAAACCAAAATTCTTCACTTTGTCGATAAGCTGAAAGTAGTCAAAAACAACTTATTTCCGGTTCCGCCACTGTTTCTGCTGATACAAAATGAGTCGAAAACCGACTGGAAAGAAATGTACAAAGTGTTCAATATGGGTCACCGCCTTGAAGTGTATCTTCCTGCCGAATATGCTCAGCAGGTTATCGAAATATCCAAATCGTTTAATATTGATGCTCAGATTATAGGCCACTGCGAAGCTTCCGACAAAAAAGAACTGCTGATTGAAAGTGAGTTTGGTAGGTTTGAGTATTAAGAATCCCACTAACCCCTAAAGAAACCCCAAACCCCTAAAGGGGCATAATTACCGACCCCGTCGCTTTGAGCGTCGGGGTCGGTTGATTTTTAGTGGGTTAAATAGTCTTAACCTTTATACTAAAAATCGACGTTCTACTGAATTAATTTAGCTTTTTACTGAAACTTTTTTTCATCTGCTTATTCCAACCCTATTTTTACAGCAAATTCAAAAAAAATTAGCATGAAAAAAAATTACCTAATTAGTACTGTTGTTGTTCTTTCAATTTATATGGGATTAATGGCTCAAAATTCCATATCGGAAGTTCTTATACCGGGTGGAGAATTTCAGATGGGCGACCACTATGGATTCGTCGATCCTGCCCATCCGAGCGATGAAATTCCTGTGCATACGGTTCGGTTGGATTCAGTTTATATGGGAACCTACCTGATAACGAATCAACAGTATTGTGATTACCTAAATTCAGCCAAATCAAAAGGTCTGATAGAAGTACGAAATAAGCGGGTATATCCTGTTGGCGATACAATTGCCTATTACCTTACGAATCAGTATCTTTCCTATTACAGCATTAGTTGGAACGGAACATCATTTTCGGTGGCCGATTTTCGTGCAAACCATCCTGTAGTTGGTGTTCAGTGGGATGGTGCTGTAGCATATTGTAACTGGCTCAGCCAGCAAAACGGACTCTCAACAAGCTACACTAGTTCTAACGGAAATTGCGATTTTACAAAAAACGGCTATCGTTTACCCACCGAAGCTGAATGGGAATTTGCAGGAAGGGGTGGAAAATACAGCCCATATTACATTTTCCCATGGGGAAATGATACATTAAACCATAGCATTGCCAACTGGCCGGGATCGGGCGACCCCTATGAATCGGGTTCTTATCCATGGACAACTCCTGTAGGATTTTACGATGGGAAACTGAAACTGAAAACAACTTACAACTGGCCGGGCAGTCAGACAAGCTATCAGACAACAGATGGAGCTAATGCTTATGGCCTGTATGATATGTGCGGTAATGTCTGGCAATTTATTAATGACTGGTACGAAACAAATTATTATACAGTAAGTCCGTATCTGAATCCACCCGGACCAACCACAGGCAGCACCATGCCTGATGGTAAACCCTGTCACGGAATGCGTGGTGGAAACTGGTGGAGTGGCACTAACGGATGGTCAAGGG
>JBAXBJ010000227.1:0-2993 GCA_037142075.1 Bacteroidota bacterium | reverse complement strand
CGGTTATTAAATTCTGGATTTCTGAAAAGTTACATCCTTTGGCAGGGTAAAAGTGGTATAAGTGTTAAGTGATGGCAGAATGCTTCAGGAATCTATTGCAGTCAGCTTTAGCAGACTGTTTTGGGAGATGGCTGGGTTTAACCGGGGCTTTAGCCGCATGGAATGACCACGCAGAATGACCCCTCCCCATCCCTCCCCTTGAATGGGAGGGGGAGGCTTTGCCCATTTGCACTTGTTGTTTTTCCGGTGCTGGGGGGGATGGCTGCTTTTTTAACAAATATTATTGTGCCCTGCGCTGCCTGAGCCATCGACAGAAAAATGGGTCGTCAATTCCATATTTATTCTCAGTTTTCGTAATGTAACCATTAAGCATCAAACGCTTGAGACTGCTGTAGGCTGTGCTGGGAGATCCAATGTCGTATTTTCGGTAAAAAGCCTCTGAAAGTGGTGTTAAATCCGAAAGAGATAATCCGATCAATAACTTTTTATCTGTTTTGTTGAAGGCATTCCAGATTCGCTCGTAGTCCATGTCATGAATGCTTATCAGCGATAAAATGGCTTGTTCAACGCTATCCGGGGGCGGGTCCTGCTGATGCATGATCTCCCATACCATAAATGCCAGTTGTTGGGTATAGTAGGGATGACAATCTGTAAAATTCAGAATCGACTCAGCAATTTCTTTATTGATGGTTCCGATTTCCGGCAGACCATTGATCAAATAGGTCGAAAAATCATGCCAGGGTATTTTCCCCAAAGGCAGCAACATGCCGAAATGATAGAAAGAAGAGTTTTTCTTCTCAAAAATGTTTCTGATCAATGATTCCTGGCTCCCTAAAAACACATAATTGATATTTTTATGATGCTGCATGATCGATCGTAATTGACGTGACAAGTTGGCCCCGATTTGCTGAACCTCCTGAAATTCATCAAAAACAACAATGGCTTTTTTCTTTTCGTCGCTGAGTTTCTCAATCAGGTTTAAAACGTCCTCAAGTATTGGAATTTGCGATGAGTTGGGTTGAAATGCGATGTCCACTTCATTTGTTACCGGATTCAGGGAAATTGCCGGAATAATGCGAAAATGTTTAACGAATTGCCTTATCTTTTCAAAGGGATAAACGCGATAGACCCGTTTAAGCAATTGGGCAGCAAAATCCTCAACGCTTGTAATCAATTGCAGGTCAAGTGCTATCACGGGACGGTTAAGCCCTGAAATTACCTTGAAGATAAGGCTTGATTTGCCAAATCGCCGGGGACTGATGATGATTAAATGGTTGCTGCTGTTCAGAATTGAATTAACCCTGGCAATTTCGCTGGTTCGATTGGTAAAGTATGGTTCATCGACGATACTGCCAAACTTAAAGGGATTTTTATTCATTGATTGCGAATAATTTCGTTGCGAATAATTTCGTAAAAGTAAGCTTTTTTGGAAAATATTTCGCTTAAACAGTTAAGTTTGTTAAATGTCAAGTTTTAGGTGTTAAGGGTTAAGATCCTGAGATGTTTTCAACAGCATACAAAGGATAAATCTCCACAATTCCTATTCTTCCGAAATTTTCCAATGAAGTACGGATGCCAAGCTTTGATTTTTTCAGTTCCATAAAGCGATGAAGACTTTGCATTGAACCCTTTGTTCCTGCCTTTACTTCACATGGAATGATTGTATCACTTTTTGATACCACATAGTCAACTTCTGCCTGAGCGCCTTTTTCAAGTCGTAGCCAATAATATAGTTTCTGACGTTCATAACAACTTCCATATTTTAATAGTTCCAGGCCAACAAAAACTTCTGCCAATCTTCCCTTATTCACTAAATTAATATCCGTTGAAAGAAGAACGTTGTCCATATCAAGGTTTAGCAACCTTTGCAATAGCCCCGTATCCATATAAAGGTATTTGCGAAACTTCGTATTTACCTCTGCACCCAACGGAACACCGTTGGCTGCTGTATGCGTAACCGGAATGATAATTCCTGCCATTGAAAGTAATTCTAAAGCCTCTTTTATTTTTGCAGGTTCCATATCAGGTGATACCTGCGAATAAACAAACTTACAACCCGATTGCAACGCTACCGAACGAAGTGTTTGTTGTAAAATCACGGGTGATATTCGTTTTTTGTACTTTGCAAAATCATCGGTATAAGTTTCTAAAATATCATTTTGCACCTGGCGGCAGGCTAAATAATCAGATTTTTCAATCCAGGTTTTTACACTCTCGGGCATACCGCCAACCAACAAAAAAGTACGCAAATAATCTGTTAATTTTTCATGAACAGGTTTCATCAAGGGATAATCAACCGTTGCATTGCGTTTTTCTTCTACCAACCCGACCATGCCTTGAGCCTGCAAAAATTCATTAAACGAAAACGGGTACATATACCATGAGCGTATGCGACCTACACCAAAAGAAGGTATTTCCTCCAATGCAAATTCCAACAACGAACCTGCTGCAACAATATGTAAATCGGGATATTCTTCATAAAAAAAACGAAGTGAACCAATGGCAGGTAAACAAGCCTGTATTTCATCAAAAAACACAAGTGTTTTACCTGGTTGAATAGGTAAATTATAGATTGCCGATAATTTGCTACAAATTTCTTTGGGGTTGAGTGAGGCGCTGAATAATTGCTTAATTTCAGAATTTCGTTCAAAATTCACCTCCAAAAAATACTCGAATGTTTCACCCAGGTGTCGTACAGCAGATGATTTCCCAACTTGTCGGGCGCCACGTAACAACAAAGGTTTATGATGAATATCGTTTTTCCAGGTTTTTAAATGGATGTCAATATTCCTGGGAAAATATAAGCTATTAATTTTCATCATAGTGATTATTGTAATTTACGGCAAAAGTAATAGTTTTGCAGAAATATACCATCGCAAAAATCGAAATATATCAAAAATACATAATCTTAAAATGGGTATAATAAACAAAAAGAACCACCGGAGAAAAGTGTTAAGTGTTAAGTGTTGAGTGTTAAGTGTTGAGTGTTAAGT
>JBAXBJ010000226.1:0-2994 GCA_037142075.1 Bacteroidota bacterium | reverse complement strand
CTTTGCCAGAACCGATTGATTTTTTGAATTTTCATAAAACCTCCTTTTAAAAATTGAATTTAATAATGAATAAACTTGTAATACGATGATTTACAACATAAACAAGAAAGTGAAAAAGTGTAAATATCATAAATAAAGTGCAAAATGAAATCAAATTATTCTTTGATGCAACGGACGCTGAAGCCAGCGGACTTGTCTTCGTTGAACATCATGCACATGCCACTTAAGATGGCCAGTGACGATGATAATGTGTTATTATTTTGCACACTGCTCCAAATTCGCCGGCGTTGCCACGTGAATAGAGCAAACCATTGCTGTAGTTAAGGTAGCCTGCGGCGTGGATCTTAAGGCCAGAGTTCCAGGGGCCGTTCCAATCAGTCCAGGTGCCTGACACATCCACATTAGTCCACTCGGTGCTGGTCGGTATGCGCCAGCCGGCGCCTAATTCCAGGGAGCAGGGGTCGTTAGCAGTAGTCCAGTCCGAGCTTTCGTTGATGCTGGCAATCCATGTAGTGGCAGGGGATCGGGTTGAGCCATCGTGTTTATACACCTGCTTGCGGTTAAACTGCCAGTACCAGCCGGCGGAGGCTTCGGTGTTGTCGCTCACTGAAGTTCCCTGATGATCAGCACCCAGGTTGCTGGAAATCCAGCATTTTGAATTTTCACCGGGGATATTGGTAACAATGCCATAAGTGACTGTTTTGCTGACATTTCCGCCGCTCGCAGCGGTCGTGGTAGTAATATTTGATACTGAAGTAGTTATTAAAGAAGGAACGGTAGCCAATGAAGACCACGTTGGTACCGAATTATTAAATTTTAATACCTGGCCATTTGTTCCGGCCGGAACACGTATCCATGCAGTGCCATTCCAGTAAAGCATATCGCCCGGAGTTGTGCCTGTGGCTATTCCGTCTAATTTAGTTTTATCGGCTGCGCTCATACTGCCTGCTACGCTTGCAGTGGCTGCCGAAATTGAAATTACAGGAGCGGCGCCGCCGCTTGACACGATCGGTGCTGTTCCGGTAACACCAGTAACGCTCCCACCTGCCGAAGCTGACCAACTCGTACCGCCACTGCCGTTGGTTGTAAGAACATATCCGGCTGTACCCCGCGTTGCAGGCAGCGTAAAACTTGTTCCGGTGCCGTTTCCATTGATGGTCAATGAGCCACCAATGGTGGTGTTTGCATTTTTAAATATCGTGAGGGCATTACTTCTCAAATTCCCTGCGGCGCCTGTTCCATTTCCAATCGTAAATAAACGGTCGGATACAACCCAATTATTTGTAGAGCCATAAGAAACAGTGGCATATTGTCCAAAAACTGATTCCACATAATCGTTTGCAAAGTTATGCGAACCTGTTGCGAAACTATTATCGCCATCGGCAGAATTGTAGTATCCCGATGCCGTTGAAAACATTCCGTTTGCTTCGTTATTCGCGCTAAAAGCAACAGAAGCGAATTCATTGGCCGTGTTGCTTTTTCCACCGGGAATACAAGAGTAGGAACCAAAAGCAGTATTGTTGCTGCCGCCTCCAATTGCAGCATGATTTTTACTGGCTTCGTTCCAGTAACCTCCGGCAATAACTGAATAATTCCCATTGGCAACCTGATTTGACTGACCTCTCGACAATTGCAAATCTACGGCAAACGAACCACGATTATCGCCACCTTTTGCCAAACCATCAGGTTGTTGAGCTAAAAGGGAGCCGTTCCCTTTTGGCGAAATCACAAAATCCACATCGGTTTGGACATCGTTCCGAGCCAATAGTTTTACGCCGTATCTGGCGTTATACAGATAATTGTTTTCGGTGAAGTTGGGGGTAAACGGCACAAATTTATCTCCGTCATATTTCAGCAAATCGCCTGTTAATTGGTCATTGATATTAAAATACCTCGAAAAAATGGGGTCGGCTTCACTATACGGTGTTGTTAATGGGATCCAATTTATTTTAGCATCATCGTAAAAGTAAAATCCTGTAAAATGAGTGGTTTGATAAATCAACAAACCATTTACCGGATTCACAATGGCATCGCGTTCATCCTTTGTCATTCGCGGAATTAAAAGTCCTTTACTGGTTGAATTTACATCCAGCATGGCCGAGTTGTCGGGATTGGCTCCCGTGCTGTTGATTCCCACCTGGGCCTGGGCGGAAATGGAAAGCACGAAAAGAAAAACTGCGATAAATCTGCTGGTCATTTTCATTGGAAGCATGGTTTTTTTCCGTATGATTTCACAAAAATAATAATTAGCCATGGTCAATATCCGGCAAGTGGAATGAATGAATATCTTTTTTGTACTGTTATTGAAAAACGGTACAAATTTGGATCAGGTAGAGACTATCCGGTGAATTTGGTCGCAAAGGCCCCGGGGGAGGTTCCTTCAACTTTTTTAAAGGCGGTAAAAAAAGTGTTTCGCGATGAAAATCCCGACAGCAAGCCAATTGCTTCCAGGGTAAGTTCATTGGCCTTACCATCTTTGATAAGGTATTTGGCATGTTTTATACGCCATGCATTCCTGTAATCGTTAAAGGACTGTTTTTTTATTTCTCTGAAATAATAGGCCAGATGGTGGACTGGAATTTTAATAAGTTTCGACAGGTAAGCCAGGTTGCACTCGGGTTGAAGATAAGGTTGAAGCTCTTTCATGCAGGAATCTGCTTTCTGCCCGATGCTAAAAAGATAATCAGGTTCAAGATTCAACAGGTTCCTTTTTGCCTCTCCCGGCAGTGCATCCGATGCTGTTCCAACGGGCATCCTGATGGCATTTTTTTCGGGAAACCGGGGCAACCCATATAAAATACCCGGAAAAAAGAATGGTAAAGTAAGCAAACCTGAAAGTCCTAATCCAGACATCACCTGCAAAAGATCAAGTGTGAAAAAATATTTTAAATCCTTATTTGAAATGGACTCCAACATGACCAATGTATGGCTGACAGTCAGCACAAATATAAAACCCAGCAGGTAAGAAAGCCATTGGGTCATATAATGCTGTTG
>JBAXBJ010000225.1:0-3014 GCA_037142075.1 Bacteroidota bacterium | reverse complement strand
TTCCCCAGAATCAGCGGACCTCGTACTTCAGCTTTATACATATTTTATAAGGTATTGCGAATTAATATTTTAGGCTTTGTTTTTATGTTTTGGGATTCCGAATCAGGCAGGTTAAGCCTTTTTATTTTCTTCTTCCCGGTTACGAACTTTTGTAAGGTAACCTACCGAAGGAAGTGTGTGTACTTCTTCAATCAGGTTGTAATTCCGTTGGTCGGTAAATAAATCGATAAGTTTGCCTTGCTTGTTGTTGGTATCGCCAAATATAATTGCGCCGGCCGGACAAACCTGCATACAGGCAGTTTTTATATCTCCGTCAGCAAGCTCGCGGTTTTCAAGTTTAGCCTGCAGTTTTTTCTCCTGGATGCGTTGTACGCAGAACGAGCATTTTTCGACCACACCACGCTCACGGACGGTAACATCAGGATTCAGAACCATGCGGCCCATATCGCTGTTCATGTTGTAATCAAAAGCATCGTTGGTGGCATAGCGGAACCAGTTGAAGCGGCGAACTTTATACGGGCAGTTGTTGATGCAATATTTTGTGCCGATACACCGGTTGTAAGCCATCTGGTTGAGGCCTTCGTTGCTATGGTTAGTAGCTGAGACCGGGCAAACATTTTCGCACGGAGCATTATCGCATTGCTGGCACATCACCGGCTGGAAATAAACAGAAGGATTTGCAACATCTTCCGAATAATAACGGTCCATACGGATCCAATGCATGATGCGTGTCAGAGCCACCTGCTGCTTTCCTACAACCGGAACGTTATTCTCAGCCTGGCACCCAATAACGCAGGCGCTGCAACCGGTACAGGCATTCAGGTCAATTGACATTCCCCAGTGGTGTCCTTCGTATTTAATTTCTTTGTAAAGTGTAACATTATGCTTTTCAATCTCTGCGTGCATTTCGTTACCGGAATCAGGCTTTTCCTGCCATTCGGTAAGCGTGGTTTCGCGAACGATATCACGACCTTCCATCGAATAATGCGACTGCGTAGAAGCGAGCTCGTATTTTTTGCCGGTTTTGGTTACCGAAGCGGTCGCCATGTACGTTTTGCGGCTGCTACCTTCCATTTTCATAAACGGAAATACATTCACTCCAACACCTTCAGCTACTTTACCTGATTTTGAACGGCCGTAACCATAAGCTATGGAAACTGTACCTTCAGCTTGTCCTGGCTGAATGAAAGCAACCAGTTCGAGTCCGTCTGCCAGTTTCAACATATCGCCGGTAACAACTCCTAGTGTCGAAGCCATTTTAGGAGAAATGGCTGCGAAATTATCCCAGCATACTTTCGAAATAGGATCAGGCATTTCCATCATCCATGGATTATTGGTATGCTGACCGTTTCCCAGAGCAATGGTTTCGTAAAATGCCAGTTCCAAATCTGCTGATTTTACTGCAGCGGCTTTGGCAGCAGCATCAGTAATTGCCTGTGAAGAAAATGAAGGCTGAGCGGCAACTACAGGCAGTTCAAAAACACCTTTTTGTAAAGTATAATTCCAGAAATCAGCCCCGGAAGTATATTCTGATTGTTTTCCTTTGAAATTATCCTGCCAGTTTTGTTTCAGGTAAGCGCTATATAGAACAGCACTACCGGTCCATTTCAACAAGCTATCCTGTACCTGGCGTGTCCAGTAAATATTATTTATGGTTGGCTGTTGAAGGCTGTAAATTCCTTTCTTAGGTTCAGCATCGTTCCACGATTCCAGGAAATGATGATCGGGAGCTACAACATTACAAATGTTGGCTGTTTCGTCCCTGGATGTAGCAGTACTTACAGATAGTTCTACCTTTTTTAAGCCTTCAAGCAGTGATTTCGGATCGCTGTAATTGTAAACAGGATTGACATTATAAAAGATAACGGTCGCTGTTTTACCTTCATTCATTTCTTTCACCAGGGTAGCCAAATCTTCGTCAATTCCTTTACGGATATTGAGTGAAGCTGAAAAATCAATGGTGCTGCCGTAGTTCTGCAGCATCTGGTTAATAGCATTTACAACAACCTGAATGGAAACATCATTAATCCCAGAAACTACAATTGACTTGCCTTTTGCAGCAATAAGTTTTTGTGCAAGTTTGCTTACATCAACCGCTGAAGCAGGAGCAGTATAGGTTGTACCGCCTGTAGATTTGGCAATCTCATTATACAAACTTAAAATTACTGAAGCCTGCTGACTTGGTTTGATAGGGAAACGATAATCGGAATTAGCGCCGGTTAGCGACATACCCGACTCAAAAACACTAAGTTGAGAAATGGTGCGCTTGTCCTTATTCAGTCTGCGGCTGGCTGCAAAGCGGCGTGTAAATTCAACCGGCATCAGCCATGTTCCGAGGAAATCGGCATCAAAACTTACAATTACATCTGCTTTATTGAAATAATAATCCGGTATGGTTTGTGAACCAAAAGTCAGATTGTTAGCTTGAAGCATTGCTGATGAAGAAACTGCATCATAAGTAACATGCTTGGTTGTAGGATATTTTTTCTTGAACTCTTCAATTACTGATAGGGTAGAAGGGCTGATAATGGTAGAAGTTACCAGCGCAACCGATTTGCCTGTTAAGGAAGCGGCAGTAAGCTTGGAAATAACTTCAGTGTCAACCATATTCCATGTTGATTCTTTTCCTCCGATCATCGGTGCTTTATATCTTGCACCGTCATCGTATAGGCTCAAGACTGAACCCTGCACGCGTGCACTTGTGGAGCCATTGCTGATGGAAGAAAGTTCGTTTCCTTCAATCTTAATCGGCCGGCCATCACGTACTTTTACAAGTATCCCGTTATAATCCTGTCCATCGAAATAGCTTGAGGCATAATGATTTGCCATCCCGGGGGTCACTTCTTCCGGCTTATTCAGGTAAGGAATAGCCATGTTAACCGGATTCTGGCAGCTGGTTGCAATGGCTGCCGTAGCAAAACTGAATCCGCAGAATTTCAGGAAATTACGCCTCGATGAGGGCTTGCCGTCAATTTCTTCATCAATCAGGTCGAGCAGCGAACGTGATGCATCCA
>JBAXBJ010000224.1:0-3031 GCA_037142075.1 Bacteroidota bacterium | reverse complement strand
ACTGAACTACGGGTTGGATTCATTAAGGAATTCATACAGCAAAGAGGAAAATAAGTTTGCCAGAACAGGTTATGAATTCATAACCAACTATAACCTGAAAATCAATTCCAGGCTGTTCTTTAAGGCCGGAATGCAATTTGAATATATGAATCTTTACCTCTATAACAGGAGCAGAAGGCGCGAGGTTGAAGCATGGCAGCAGACCTGGGATTACAACAGTTATACGACGCTGGCCCAGGTTTATGCTCATCTGAAATACAACATCACCGAAAAACTTACGCTGAATGCAGGCCTCCATGCCCAGCAGTTCTTCCTGAACAATTCATTCTCCATTGAACCCCGGTTGGGCTTGAAATATGAATTGAACAATAAAAACAGTTTTAGTTTTGGCTATGGGTTGCATTCACAAACCCAGCCTTTGAATGTCTATTTTTTACAAACGCTAAATGCAGATGGTTCATACAATTATGATAACCTGGACCTGGGATTTACAAAAAGTCATCATTTTGTCCTGGGATATGATGTGCAACCCTTCAAAGACTGGCGTTTGAAAGTTGAAGCCTATTATCAGCATCTCGTCAATGTGCCTGTCAATACATATCCAAGCAGTTACTCCATGCTGAATACCGGGGCAAGCTTTCAAACCGACCTTGAAGACAGCCTGACAAACAACGGCACCGGCAGAAACTACGGCGTTGAACTTACCGTTGAGAAGTTCTTTAGCAGGGGGTACTATGGCTTATTTACTGCTTCGCTTTACCAGTCAAAATACACCGCCAGTGACGGAATAGAAAGAAATACCGCTTTCAACGGGAGATATGTGGCCAACTTCCTTGCTGGTAAAGAGTGGAAACTTGGCAAAGGGAAAAGGAATGCCTTCACAACCGATATCAAGGTTACCTATGCCGGTGGACGATATTATACACCGATAGATTTAGCGGCATCCCAGGCCAGGGGCCGGGAGGTACTCGAAGGAGATACGTATGCCTACTCAAGTACCTATCCCGATTATTTCAGGCTGGATTTCAAGGTTGGATATACCCTGAACAGCCGGACGAAAAAATTGTCGCAATCGTTTTCCATCGACCTGCAAAATGTAACGAACAATAAAAACGTATTCTCACAGAGTTACGATGACAGAAGCAAGTCGATCAGTACGACATACCAACTGGGATTTTTCCCTAATTTTATTTATAAAATACAATTTTAAAGAAGTTAAATAACTTTGTGAAATGAAAGCACTTTCGCTTAACAGCCGGAAAATTGAAATTTTAATTTACATTTTAATATGGGCGCTCGTTTTCTCGGTGCCCTATTTCAGCGAACGCGGTTCCGGACATCTCAACTGGAACAGCATTGCAGGACATTGGGTAGCCCTTTCGGGATATCTCATTGTTTTCCTGGTAAACGTTTTTATCCTGGTCCCCCACTTCCTTTTAAAGAAGAGATACCTGAATTACTTCCTGCTTACAACAGTATTGATATTGCTGGTGATTGCGGTTAATATCATCATCCCTCCGGCCTTTATGCAAAATGCCGGTCCGGGAATGGATATTCCACCTGATGGATTCAGACCCCCGGACCTCAACTCTCCCAATCCGAGACCACTTTTCATGGTGTTTTTTGATACGCTTATCATGTGCATTCTTACCGTGGGAACCGGTACCACGATCAAACTGATGGCGAAATGGCTGAGTGAAGAGAGGCTGAGAAAGGATGCCGAGAAAGAGCAACTCAAAACCAACCTGGCTTTATTGAGGCAACAGGTAAGCCCCCATTTTTTCATGAACACCCTGAATAACATCCATTCGCTTATTGAAATAGATGCGGAAAAGGCCCAGGATGCGGTCGTACGGCTTTCCACGCTCATGCGTTACCTTCTTTATGATTCGGCTCAGAACACAATCGAACTGAAAAAGGAGATCGAATTCATCAACAGTTTTATTTCGCTGATGCAACTTCGGCATTCCGAAGAGGTAGAAATAACCATGGTGATTCCCTGGCAAATTCCTGAAGTAAAAATCCCTCCGATGCTTTTTATTACACTGCTTGAAAATGCATTTAAACATGGGGTGAGTTATCCGTTAAAGTCGTATATTTATTTTGAGCTACAGATTGATAAAACTGCCCTGCTTTGTGTCATTAAAAACAGTAAACATAAAAATGCAGCAAATTATCAGGGCGAATATTCGGGAATCGGTCTCGACAACATCAAAGAGAGTTTGAAGTTATTATATGGGGATAATTTCCAATTGAATATTCAGGATAAAGAAAGTGAATTTGAAGTTGACCTTAAAATTCCACTATGAAGATTCCCTGCATCGCCATTGACGATGAACCCCTGGCTGTAAAAAAGATATCGGCCTACATTCAAAAAACCCCGTTTCTGGAACTGGTGGCTGAATGCCGGAACGCATTCGAGGCGATGGAGATCATCAACAACCGCGCGATCCAGCTCCTGTTCATCGATATCAACATGCCCGATCTGAACGGGATGGAATTTGTGAAATCACTGGCCAGCAAACCCTATATCGTATTTACGACCGCCTACAGTGAATACGCAGTGGAAGGTTTCCAGGTAGATGCGGCAGATTATTTATTAAAGCCTATCACTTACAGCAGTTTTCTGAAAGCGGCCAACAAGGTAAAAAATCTGATTGATTTAAACGCCAGCAACCAGAAGGAAAGCATCAAAGCCACGGCCAGTCATCTGTTTGTAAAATCAGAATACAAACTGATCCGTATCGAACTGGACGATATAAAATATGTTGAAAGTCAGCATGAGTATGTGAAGATACACCTGGTCAACAGCATCCCCGTGATGACGCAGCTGAGCATGAAAACCATCGAAGAACAACTTCCCTCCGACCGGTTTATGCGGGTTCACCGTTCGTATATCGTTCATCTCAAAAAGATTTCAGTGATAGAGCGGAACAGAATTGTTTTCGACGGCAAAGTTTATATTCCGGTAAGCGAACAATACAAAGAAAAATTTCAGGAATACGTTGAGGGTAATTAATTCAGACATTGA
>JBAXBJ010000223.1:0-3093 GCA_037142075.1 Bacteroidota bacterium | reverse complement strand
TATTGACCTGATCCTGATGGATGTGATGATGCCTGGTATGGATGGCTTCGAAACTGCGAGGCTGATCAAGAACAGGCCGAAGACCTCCAATATCCCCATAATTTTCATTTCAGCCTACGATCCCACCCAGAAGCTGCTTGAGAAAGGCATTGCCGCCGGGGGCTTCGATTACCTCACAAAGCCATTGGATGACAACCAGCTTGTTTACCGCCTCAAGATGTACCTGCGTTTCATAAAGCATGAATTCCTGATGAACATGCACCTGAGGGAGCTCAACCAGAAACTGATCGAGGAGATCGAGGAAAGGAAAGCAACGGAGGTGACCCTCCATGTCAGTCAGAATGAGCTCAAGACAGCCAATGCTGCAAAAGACAAGTTTTTCTCTATCATCGCCCACGACCTCAAAAACCCGTTCAATGCTATTATAGGGCTTGCCTCCATTTTACTGGAAGATTATGACAGGTTCTCGGCCGATAAACAGAAAGAGTTCCTCCGCAATATCAAGTCCTCTGCCTCAAACACCTTCAGGCTGCTGCAGAACCTGCTCGACTGGTCACAGACACAGACAGGCAAGATCAAGTTTGAGCCGGGCCAGTTTGAGGTCGGGCCTGTCATTGCAGAAATCCTTGAACTTGTCAGGCCCTCCGCCGAGAACAAGAACATCCGCCTGGAGATGGCCCTGTCGGAAGAACTGACCGTATTCGCCGACATGAATATGTTCGGCACGGTGATCCGAAACCTGCTGCAGAACGGGATCAAGTTCACGCAGCCTGGAGGCTGGGTTGGAATAGAGACCTGCAGGGTAGGCCACATGATTGAGATCAGCATCAAGGATACAGGGGTCGGGATAAGTCCCGAAACGCTGAATAAGCTCTTCATGATCAATGCCAGCGTTGCTTCCACCGGGACTGCAGGAGAAGAAGGTACAGGGCTGGGACTGATTCTTTGCCACGAATTCATCGAAAAGAACAAAGGGCAGATCCGGGTCGAGAGCCGCCCTGACATGGGAAGCACTTTTGTAGTTGCCTTTCCTGAATTTGTTGAATCCTTATAAACGAAACTATGCTAACGGATCAGACCCTGAAAATACTGATCGTGGATGATAATGCCAACAACCTGTTCTCATTGAACGAGCTTATCAGGAGTAATTTTAATGTGACAGTCATCGAAGCCAGTTCGGGCTATGAAGCCCTGAGGATCATAAACGAGCAGCCTGTTGACCTCTGCCTGATGGATGTCCAGATGCCCGAAATGGACGGCTTTGAAACAGCCCGGCTCATCAAGACCAGGCCTAAAACCGCACACATCCCGGTGATCTTTATCACCGCCTTCGACCCAAACCGAAGCCTGATGGAGAAGGGTATTGACGCAGGCGGACTGGATTACCTGAGCAAACCCATAGACGATGTGCAGATTGTGCATATGCTCAATATGTATTTCCGTTTCATGAACCGGGAAAGGAACATCAACTCCGAGTTGGAAGAGAAGGTCAGGGCCAGGACCGGGGATCTTGTTCATGCAAATTTTAAGCTCCAGACAGAGATTGAAGAAAGGAAAAAGACTGAAGCCGCCTTGAAACAAACGGAGCAGAAACTCCGTGATGCGATCACTGCCAAAGACAAGTTTTTCTCCATCATTGCCCACGATCTGCGAAACCCCTTCAATGCCGTGATCGGGTTTTCGGCTATCCTCAAGGAAAACCTTCACGATCTCAGCTCCGAAAAGGTGATGCTGTACGCAGGCTATCTGCATGACGCCGCCAGGAGCGCCTTCCTGCTGCTGACCAACCTCCTTGACTGGGCCAGGTCACAGACCGATCAGATCAAATATGATCCTGAACAAATGGCCATCTCGGAGATCATCGAGGCCACTTTCTCTGTGCTTTCGGGAGAGGCAACCAAAAAGAGCATCCTCCTTGTCAACAGGGTAGCCGGTGAGGTCAGCGTGTTTGCCGACCGAAACATGATCTCTGCAGTCATCAGGAACCTCTTGTCAAATGCCATCAAATTCACCCACAAAGGAGGCAAAGTCACTGTGAATGCCAGTACCTCGGGCAGGATGAACATCTTCACTATTGAAGATACGGGGGTTGGGATACGGAAGCAGGACATCGAAAAGCTGTTCCGTATAGATTCCAAAGTCAGCAATCCAGGGACTGAGAAGGAAGATGGCTCAGGACTCGGACTTATCCTCTGCCATGAATTCATCGAAAAGAACGGTGGTAAGATCCGCGTCGAAAGCGAGTTGGGAAAGGGCAGCAGGTTTATTTTTACCCTGCCGGGAGGGCCGGGATGAGGCTTTGCTAAATTCGCTGACTCTCATCCGCAGACCCAAAAATAGAAGAATCAATTTACCGAAAGCACTAAGAATAGACTCTCACTGCTGCAGCTTCAACAAAATTTTTCATCTGCAGTTTCACATTTGCTTTTGAAACCAGGCTCTTCCCCTTTTCAGGTGAACCGGTTTGATTGTCTGCGGATGTGGGAGCGGGTTTCCCTGAGATTTTTCCCAGTATGCGGATCAGGGTATCGATGTCCTCTTTGGTGTTTTCAATTCCCAGGCTGATACGCAGAAGTCCGGGAAGTGGGATCTGTGGCAACACTGTTATGAAGACACGCTGGAAACGTTCCAGGGCAGGAGGGACATGGAGCAGGTGCTTGATGATCAGGTGAGCGCAATGGCAGCCCGAGCGGGTACCGATCCCGCCCTGCATTGCCAGTTCCTTTGCCAGCGCAGTTGCTATATGACCCTTTAGATTGATCAGTATGACACCGCCCTTCTGAGTGAAACGGGCCGAGTCCGGATCTTTGATCCCGAAAATCGTGAGTCCGGGTACCTTTGAGAGACTGAGAAGAGTATAACGCGTCAGGGACTGCTCTTCCTCCCTGATCAGGTCCATTCCAATCCTTTGTAGCAGGACCAGCGACTTTCCCAAAGCGGCAATTCCAACTGCGTTTTCTTCGCCCGAAGCCCTTATCAGCTCCGTTTCGGCCGGGCTGAAGCCGGGCATGCTTTTTCTTACGATAAGCGCCCCTGTACCGAAGGGTGCGTATGTTTTGTGAGCAGCGAAAGCGAGATAATCGATCCCGAGGG
>JBAXBJ010000222.1:0-3131 GCA_037142075.1 Bacteroidota bacterium | reverse complement strand
GATATCATCAAATGTACCATCCCCGCTTGTACTCCAGTGCATATTACCGCAATTACTCGATGTTGCATCATCCAATCTGATGGTTGATCCCTCGCAAATCGTTTTATCGGGACCTGCATATACATCACATGGTGGAATTAAAATAACATCCACGAGGTCGCTATAGGACTGGCATGTACCATTCGATATTGTCCACGCAAAAGTGTAAGTGCCTGCAACAAGCCCGGATACCGTAACCGGGTTTCCTGCCGAAATGGTAGCCGTTGTTGTCCCGGCTATCTGGGTCCATGTTCCTGTTCCATAAACTGGATTGTTCCCTGTTAAGGTAGCTGAGCCTATGGTAGAACATAGCGTCTGATTTTCTCCTGCATAAGCCACTGTTGGAATATGTTTATTGTAAATCTTAACTTCGTCAGTGGTTGTACATGCACCATTTACAATTGTATAGGTATAAATATATGGAATATCGCTTGTAATCAAACCATTCAGAATGGCAATGTTGCCGCTTGGCGGATAAATAGTCGGTGTATTCGTACCTGAAACCAGTGTCCACTGGCCGGTTCCTGGTGAAGGATTATTACCTACCAGGAAGGTGGAACTGGCACTGCAAAGATCCAGATCCGAACCGGCATCAGCCACTACCGGCTGGTTTATAGTTATATTTATGATGTCATTTGTGCACAAAATGGGTGAAGGGACACCATTATCACAAACCGAAACGGTAACCTGATCGGTGCCATAGTATCCGGTAGTGGCAGTATAGGTATATGTACCATTACTCAGAATGCTGAAAACACCATGAGAAGGGCCGCTTACCGGGGTTGTATTCACTGTCAGGGTAGGTCCATCCGGGTCGTAATCTCCGTTAGAGAGCACATTGCCTGTCAGAACGGCATTGCCACATACAGCCAGGTTTTCATTTACAGTCACAGGTGGCTCGTTAGCCGTCCTGATCGTGATCTGATAATCCTCAACCTCGCCCCAATTGGTACCCGGGATTTGTGTAGCGGAAGTAGTTGCATTTCCAAACCTGAAGCGTGCAAAAGTGGGAGATGTTGTGGCGTATGCCGGTATATTCACAGTCAGATTAACTATTCCTGTATTGCTGGCTCCCAAAGTGAAATAATCGACCGGATAATTATTTGATATTCTCTCGCCGGCATCTGAAAAATCTCCATCACCATTCCAGTCAATCCAGGCGTTCAGTTTTCCGGCAGCAAGAGAAACATCACCATCAACAATAGTAATATTTACTGGAATAACGGCAGTTCTTCCCTGTATTAAATCAGGAAACACAACTCCGTTTTCGTCATCAATACCATTAAGATCATCGCCATTTGCAAGTGCTGAAGATTGATTGGCAGGTTCCGGATCAACCGAATTTCCCAGATACATATAATATTCATAATAGGTATCTGTAGGATCTTTAAAAAGATTGATTTCATGCGAAACTGGGCCATACGACAGAGGCGCATCTCCATAATCCTTAGCCTGAACAAAGGTGTAGGAGCTCACAGCATCGTCATTCGTAACATTAATACCGTTGCTGTATGGCGGGGGTTGAAGGTTCACATTAAAACCATTCGCTGCTGAGGTGAGCATGGTGTTGGTGGTGACTTTATACTGTATGGTAATCGTGCTGGTGAATGTACCGGATATTACCTGGTTTTGAATAGCAGTATATGTTTTCAGGGGTACATTATACGACCAGTTAAACATTCCGAGCCCGGTTCCACCAAGAGCTGCCAGTGGATCAGCGTCATTTGGCTCACCATCTGACAGGGTTATTACCAATTTCATTTCCTGATTGGTCACTAGTGGTAAAGCAGTGCTACCCGAATTACCAACAAGGAACGACAATTGGCCGGTACCATTAAACTCCTGGGGTAGTAGCGGAGCCGGACTAACGATTGCCTGATACACATAGGGATTCCAACTTTGTGCGAACATCGTCAAGGTTGAAACAACCAGAAAACATGCCAGTATTACTTTTTTCATCTTTGTTAGTATTTATAAATTAGTAAATGAAATAATCAAGCTTTTCAGCGTCAACATTGTTGCTGATCCGGTTTTCACCGCCACTCCATGACTCAATTTGTGAAATAATCGTATATTTCCCCCTGGTATAACCTGGATTAAATGTAGCTGCAAAGCCAAATGTTGAGAAACTTCCCGCAGTTATAACCGAATTTGTTGTGAATATATGGTAGCTTCCATCTTCCGAATAAGTCCAGACGGCGTTGCTTACTGGAATTGAACCAAGTATTGTCAGGCTCTGATTGAATGGGCCATTTAATACCCACCTTGTGTCCTTGGGAATTCTGACAGTTATCAATCCGTTAGTATTTACCACATTCAACTCTGTAACCCGAACTGTAATGTTGAAATTCGTCGCTCCATGCATCACATTTGGAATAGCAGTGATAACAGGAGTTATATCAGGCACTTTAATGATCCCGAAGTTGGCTTCGGCAACGCCAGAAGTTGAAGTAAATACCAGCAACTTGCTATCAATAGTTCCGTCATCCCCGGATCCTGCACCCACATGCTCACCTGTACTTATCCAATCAGATGGTAATACCGCGATTGTGAGTGAAGCCCCTGCTGTGATCATCGTTGTGCTCAATATGATCTCATAGTCTGTATTATCCTCTAAACCATTTGTAGAATTAAAAGTGTATGTCCCATCAGGATTAACCATTACACTTGAAATTACTACATGTGTGAAAGGGTTGACAAGGTTGACATAAACCGTTCCTCCGACATTGGTACCTGTCCCATTTACAATACCATCAGTAAGGCGGTTGAGGTCGTTGAAGACATTACCAGAAATGTAGGGATTAGTTACAGCTACCGTCACTACGGCATCGTCACAGTTGCCTGGGTTCAAATTCTCGCAAAGCGTATAGGTGATCGTATACGTGCCTGCGGCAGTCAGTGGTGCTACCGTCACGGTTCCGTTGGAATTTACTGTTAACGGACCGGTCGGGGTCGAAGTGATCGTCACTGCGCCTGGTATTACAGGACTCCCGTTCAGAAGGTCGTTGGTCAGCACATTCGATAAGGTGCCTCCGATAAGTCCATTTATTGGGGTGCTGCTGTAATTGTCGTCGATTGCCAGGATGGGTGCT
>JBAXBJ010000221.1:0-3215 GCA_037142075.1 Bacteroidota bacterium | reverse complement strand
CAGTCGGAAGCAGTGATTATCGGAGTGTGAAAATAGAAAAATCCGCGTTCGTGGAAGAAGCGGTGAACTGCCATGGCCATGTGATGCCGAATGCGGAACACGGCACCGAATGTATTGGTACGTGGCCGCAAATGCGCAATATCCCGAAGAAATTCCATGGTGTGACCTTTTTTCTGCAAAGGATAGGTTTCGGGATCGGCAATTCCGTAAATTTCAATGGCTTCGGCCTGAATTTCAACAGCTTGTCCTTGTCCTAGCGATTCAACCAATTTGCCGGTAACGCTTATGCAAGCTCCGGTGGTAATCGGTTTCAGGTATTCATCTCCAAATTTCTCATTATCGGCAACTACCTGAATATTGTGAATTGTTGATCCATCGTTTAAGGCGATAAAACTCACGTTTTTGTTTCCCCGGCGGGTTCTTACCCAGCCTTTTATGTTCACTTCGGCACCAAAATCTTTTCTTTTCAGTGCATCAACAATAATTGTTCTGCTCAT
Organism: Bacteroidota bacterium; assembly: GCA_037142075.1. Lineage (GTDB taxonomy): Bacteria > Bacteroidota > Bacteroidia > Bacteroidales > UBA4417 > UBA4417. The sequence goes on along the minus strand of JBAXBJ010000221.1, from coordinate 2,718 downwards.
ACTGTTTTATTAATTAAAGTCATTCTGTTTTTAAGACCACAAAAGTACTAATTTTCAACGACAAATTCTGCAATTAGTACAAACAAAAGCACCTGCTTAAATGAAACAGGTGCTTTGTAAATATTCTGATAACATGCTTACTTATCTTCTTCTCGATTTTTCCATCGTGCCGGTCATACTCATTGCGCAACGGAAACCAATATCATTCGACGATTTGTCCTGATCTAAATACCGGCGGGCTGAAGGGTTCAACCAATAAGCACGATCTTTCCACGAGCCACCTTTATAAACACGTGTTTTATCGGTAATTCTCGGACGTAAAATATCGGTTGGATCATTTTTGGCTGTACTTTTCAAATTTGCCAAACCGGTAGAATCATTAACCAGAAAGTCAATTTGCGACGATGCATCACCATCCTTGAAACTCCGCACATCATCGCCTTTGGCCACTTCGGTAGCAATGCGTCCAAGCGAGTCAACTTTATAGGTTTTATTTCCCAAATCGTCTGTTTCGGCAACAACCGGAGTTAAATAAACATTTCCCCGGAATGAGTTGTATTCAGCCACATCGGAGTACGATGTTGAACGATATACATCCAAAACCCACTCGTTTACGTTTCCGGCCATGTTGTATAATCCAAAATCATTTGGGAAAAACGAATTTACGGGAGCTGTAATGCTCAGGCTTCCTGATGTTCCCATCATATCACCGCGTCCTCTCACATAATTTGCCATCATACGCCCTAGATTTTTTCGCGACGGATTGCGAAGTTGATTGCCCGACCAGGGATAAATTTTACCTTCGGGAACCATACCGTTAGCATCAGGACTTAATGCGTATGCTGCATATTCCCACTCAGCTTCGGTTGGTAATCTGAAATTTGAGTAAAGTATACCTTCCGACATATCCACTTTCCGGTTATGACCATACAAATCTTTTTTTGGATTTTTTCCGATAGGAGGCTGGTAACTTGTTTGCAATAAATATTTTTGAGTGTTGAAAACAAAATTATTGGCAATAGAATCTAAATCAACCATCTGATCCAGTTTGGTATAATCGGGAGGCAGAATTACACCGGCCTGAATAAGTGCCAACTCATTAGCACGGTCGGTTCGCCACTGGCAAAAATCGACAGCTTGTTCCCAGGTAATACCTACCACAGGATATTCATTATAAGCCGGATGGGTAAAATAGTTTTCAAGATAAGGCTCGTTGTACGCCAAATCCTCGCGCCATACATTCACGTTTGGCATGGCTTTCTGAACCATTTTTGGAGCTGCTTTTCCAAACACCACCCGCATCCAGTTTAAATATTCATTCCAGTCCTTATTCCTGATTTCCCATTCGTCCATGTAAAATGAACTTACAGTGATTCTGCGTGGCTGATTGTTACGGGGTGCATTGGTAATATACTCACCTTTTTCACCGATGGTAAATGATCCGCCTTCAATTGCAACCATTCCCGGTGGGACATGGGTTAAATAGCTTTTCTTAACGGCATAGCCTGCACCGTTTTTATCATTGTATTTCCAGCCGGTCAGGCGGGAATAATTGTCGTCGGAGTTACTGACGCAGGCAAAAAGGGTTATCGATAAGGTTATCGTTGCAAATTTAGCTAGGGTTTTCAATCTCATATAAGTATGAAAATTTAATAATATAAAATATGTCTGAATCAACTGTGCAAAAATAGTACTTTTTTCCTTTAAATAACCAATTAGCCATTTTTTTTTGACAAGTCAAAGTAAATAGTACCGCATATATAACAGATTTTCTTTCAAAAACGTATAGTTTAGCCTAAATTTTTCAATATTTTCGTAAACAGATTCGTCTGTCGCTATATTTTCTTACTTTTGCAAAAGCTAATTAACCGGCTTTTTCGTTTCTCTACGTTCAAAGTTATGATTATGAAATCCTTGTATTTAAAACTGAATAATCGCCTGGTCGATTTGTCCAGCCCTTTGATTATGGGAATCGTGAATGTTACCCCCGATTCTTTTTACAAAGGAAACCGTTTTATGTCGGATAAATCTATTTTGAATGCAGTTGAAAAAATGTTGGACGATGGAGCTGATTTAGTGGATGTTGGTGGATATTCCACCCGTCCCAATGCTGAATTTGTTTCGCAGGATGATGAAATCAGACGCGTCTCGGAAGGAATTGAAGTTATTCTGAAGAAATTTCCGTCTACGGTCATTTCGGTCGATACTTTTCGTTCGGCAGTGGTTCGGCAGGTGGTTCGAAATTTCCGAGTTGCCATGATAAACGATATTGGCGGTGGCACCCTCGACGATTTAATGTTTGCCACCATTGCCGATCTCGACGTGGCTTATACGCTTATGCATACCCGTGGCAATCCACAGGCCATGCAATTCAATACACAATATGAAAATGTAGTTTCGGATGTGTTGATTTTTCTCGAAAAACGGCTGGCTCAGTTGCACCTGTTGGGAGTAACCGACGTACTTGTCGATCCGGGTTTCGGATTTGCCAAAACCATTGAACAAAATTATGAACTATTGGCTAAACTTCATTATTTCAGTGAATTAAATGTGCCGATATTGGTGGGTTTATCCCGAAAATCAATGCTTTATAATTTGCTTGGAATTGATGCTGCCGGTGCGTTGAATGCAACAACTGCTGCTAATGTGCTTGCCTTGCAGGCCGGTGCATCCATTTTGCGGGTTCACGATGTAAAAGAGGCAAAACAAGCCGTTTCT
>JBAXBJ010000220.1:0-3263 GCA_037142075.1 Bacteroidota bacterium | reverse complement strand
TGAGCAAAATACAATCCACACACCGAAGCATTGGGAAACATAGCCCCGTTTTCGGTTAGTTTAATACCTATTTCTTTGAATTTCAGGAGTGGTTCGAGCTCAAAAATAATAGACTGGTCGGGTAAAGAAGGATAACCAACAGCCGGACGAATTCCGCTGTATTGAGTTTTGAGCATTTCTTTTATCGTCAGATTCTCGTCGGGAGCATAAGCCCAGTATTCGCGACGGACTTTGTAGTGAATCCACTCGGCAGCTGCCTCGGCAAGCCGGTCGGAGAGTGTTTTTGCCAAAATAGAACGATACACATCATCGTCTTTTTCGAAACTTTCGGCAAAGGCTTCGACACCCTGAATACTGGTTGCAAATGCACCGACATAATCATTTTCGGGTGCCACAAAATCGGCCAGCGAATAGCAAAATCCATCGGTAGCGGCATGTTGTTGCCGAAGCATGGGCAGCGTTATGGTTTCGTCGTCATTTTCAATAAAAATATCATCGTCAAGCGCGTAAGCATGAAAAATGCCAAAACTTGCATTCACCAACACAATTTTATCGTCGACCATTTGCCGAAGCATTTCCTGAGCATCTTTATACAGCTTGAGTGCTTCTTCAGCTTTGGGACGGTCGGCAAGCGGAAACTGGTGAAGCCAGCTCATTTTACAGGACTCACAATCGTGAACAGTTTCAATTCCATCAAACCTACCCGGCATCCGCCATGCCATAAAGAAAAACACCCAATCGATAAAGGGTACAATTTCGTGCAGATCGATATCTTTCAGTTGGATAAGTCCGAGTTTATTAGGTTTTGCAGGAATATATGCCATAATACTTCAAGTTTCAAATTTAAACGCAAAAGTACAGCAAAAAGTTGTATTACTCTTTTTAAATAAGGTATTATCCCCAAAAACAGCCTCAAATACAAACGTTTGCGTAGAAAATTATCGGAATCAAATTTCTTTTAAAAGAGTATGAGAATCCAACAGTGTATATTTGCTATTTAAAAACCAATAAATCAACTACTTTATGAATTCAAAACTAACCCGTCAGCTATTCAGCTTTTTATTTCTTTTCATATCAGTTCCTTATTTTTCAGCTCAAACAAAAGTATATACCACCTATCTCTGGCACATGGATCAGCCGGTTTACTGGCCTGATTTCAGTAAGGATAAACCCGAGTCGAAGCAGTTTGCCGAAGAATCACAGCGACTCAAAGCCAACGGAACGAATATGTATGCCGGAAGTTCAGTAGCACATCCAACCAACAACCTGGAAGAGATTTTCGGGAAAGCCGACCGTATTCTGGATTATCAAACCTATCCACGCGATGGTGTGAGCAGCATAAAAGATTTGACGAATGCCGGTGCTCAGGTGAGTATTTCGGGTGGGTTAATGGATAATGTAAAATCGCTTGGAGACAAAAACCAATGGGGATTTTACCCAACCTGGTACAGCGGCTACAAAGAAGCCTATAATTGGAAAACTTCAGGAGGATTTCCACGGTTGGATATTATCAACTTTACATATGATCACGCTTTGTCACCTTTGGTAAGCGAACGCACACTGATAAAAGAAATTCAGGCACATCAATACAGTGCCAACAAATACTACGGCAGTTCTTCCAAAGGTTATTGGCCAGCTGAATGTGCCTTTTCGGAACACATCATTAAAGCCCTGAAAACCTGTGGTATCGAATGGTCGGTAGTACCAAACAGCCATCTGGCCCGTACACTTTCAGATTACATTCATCCCTATAATATCAATGGTAATATTGATGCGCCTAATAAGGCCGATATTGTTTCAGCAGTTGGCACAAACTGGGCAGACGGAACTATCGATGGTCGCGGAGTGCGGATTGCGGCCCCTTACAGCTATCAGGCACATAAGGCACAATACATTGACCCATCAACCGGAACGGCTTATAAAATAGATGTGGTACCCATGTGTAATTATATCAGCTATTTAGATGGTTTTGGTACACATGGCACAGGCGATATTTCATCCAATATTGAACCATACAGCAATACCACCCAACCGTCAATCGTTTTGATGGCACACGATGGCGACAATGCATGGGGCGGTGGTAGCAGTTATTATAACGAATCGGTAACCGGATTTAGCCATGCGGCTGCCAGTGCCGGGTATGAGCCAACCACTATTCAGCAGTTTCTGAGCAATCATCCTGTTCCGGCAACAGATATTGTGCATGTGGAAGATGGCGCATGGGTTAATGCCGCCAGCGACTGGGGACATCCGCAGTTTATTAACTGGTTGTGGCCGCTTTACGATGCAGCAACTTATCGCTTCAATCCGGATGGTTGGACGGAAGATGCCCGAAACTGGGCAGTGATTACCGCCACCGAAAATTATGTAACCATGGCTGAAGACCTCGAAGGTGGTAATTTGCGCATTGATAAAATTGCTGATGGTGGCACTTCGGCTACCAACGCCGAAAAAGCATGGCATTTTTATTTTGGCGGGTTGAATTCAGGTTTTATGTATTATGGTAAAGCCGAAGATATGGAAGTGAAAGCATCTATGACCGGAAACATTGCCATTAATTATGCTCAAAATGTGATTAATGCTCACTCAGGTGTTGACAACACAGCACCATCTGTTTTTATTCCGCAGCGTTTTCCGTATAATCCTGGTAGTACAGGTTTTGGTCCAACTACCGGCTATAAAAAAGTAAACTATTCGTCAGATTTTCATGTATGGACCTATGCTTATGACGTTAGCGGACTGACATCGGTAACATTGAAATACCGCACCGATTTAAATGGAGTAAATTCACCCGATAATATTCAAAATGAAACATATACAGGTGGTGCCGATGTTACATCATGGCAGGATATTGCTATGACTCGCCGTCCTATGGCTGCCGATCCAACCAATGATTCGGAATTAAACTTTTTTATTCTTCCGCAAGCAAAAGCTGATTTATGTTATGCCGAGATTAAAAATCTGAAAGATACTCTGGTAGATTACTATGTAGAAGCGATGGACACGAAAGGAAATATCTTCCGTAGCCCGATTCAACATGTTTGGGTGAGCAATGGAAGCGGTGATAATGGAGGAACAAGCGGAAATGTAACCTGGAATCCAACAGCTCCGACTACAGCCAATACAATTACTATTAGCTGCAAGAATGCCACTGCTGCTTCGTTTTTACATTGGGGCGTGAACAGCTGGACAACCGCAAATACAGCCTATCAACCGGCAGGAACTGTAGCTTCGACAGGTGGAGCTGTAGAAACTCCATTTAC
>JBAXBJ010000219.1:0-3377 GCA_037142075.1 Bacteroidota bacterium | reverse complement strand
AATAATATTGAATGATACAAATAAAAAAACAGACAAAACGGTGATAATCAAAACTACACGGCCATAAATAGACGACCTGAATTTAACGTAGTTATCAAGAATTACATTCCCTGTATTGTTCTTGCGTTTAGTCCTAAATAACATATCGTAATATGGTTAGAAGTGTTGGTTGTAAACCTCATCGGCCAACCGGTTATAATTCACTGCAAAATACAATAAAAACCGGTGCCGTGACACCAGTTTTAAAATAATTTTTTTCTTTTACCCAAACCGGGCAAAGACTTATTGCGCAAAATTATACCTTTCAGCTATAAAGTATTTTCCATCAATTAAGATTTAAAAACTCTTTCTCAAAATCCTTCCATATTTCGTTGGAAAATACTGAAAGCGAATGATCACATATTTCCCCTCCATCCTGCATTATCACCATGGAAGATTCGGGCGAGCTAATCTTCATCGACACTGCCAGGAAATCCTTAAACCTTTCCAGCTCAATTGCCGACCAATGTGTTGCTTCTTCGGCAAAATAGCAGGCATCAGCTTCTACAATCCATTTCGAGGGTTTAATTTCACAGATCCACCCTTTGCCATAAGGATCCTCATTGATCATTCCGGGATTTTCATTAATTACAGCGTTTATACTCGTAATTTTTCCTGAAACGGGGGAAAATATCCGCAGAAGTTTCCCATTTTGTTCAATCTCCGTTAGTAATTCTCCTTTACGGATCATTTCACCGGGATTTTTAAGATTGCTGAATTTTACTTCTCCTGTAATATGCAGCAGCAGATCATCGAGGCCTACTTTGGCAGATCCCGCTTTCTCCAGATACATCCAGGTATGGTTTTTGGCATAAAACAACCCCTGGGGAATGCGCAAAATGCCAGTTGAAAGAGAGCCTAAAGCTTTTTGAATCTTCCTGACTTTTACTTGTTTGTTCAACACCATCCAGAATGGGATCAATAAAGCAAGAAAAGTGATAATAATCAGGTACTCAATACCTTTGGTTGCGAAAATGTCAAGATAGCTGAATCCGTCCATATTTTTAATTTTTATGCAATCACCTTATAGGATGGTTGCTGGTTAATTTATTGATGTTATTTTACCCAGGATGGGGAATCACGTAATACGGGCATACGGTTAATAACCCATCTGAATATCCATATTTGTGTAAATATTACAGCCATGGCCACGACAACTTCCATCCACGACGGAACATACCTTACCAATGCATCCCATCTGAACCCAATTATTGTAACGTTTAATCTGTTCAGTATGACACCCAGTATAGTGATGATGGCTGCAATTTTAATCATTGTAAGGTTATTCTTCCGGTAACTCACAAAAAATAAGGCCATTGGCAATAGGACAAACCCAAGCATTTCGAGGAGAAACCAATATCCCATCCCGGTAGAAAGCAGATCCCATCGCTGCCCGTGAATAAAAACCAGCAGTTGTAGGAAAAAGTAGGCAAACATGGTGCCAGCGCATATTTTTGATAATCCGCGAATGATACCTTTCTGTGCCAGTTTATTTTTATCACTTATTTGATCGAAAAACACGCTGTGACTAATTGATCCCTCAAAGATTACCATAGAAAGACCGGCGAAAATACTGGAAATAAAAAACATGATGGGAATAAACTCTGAATACCAAAGTGGATGAATTTTTTCTTTTGCCATAAGGAACAGAGCGCCTAATCCCGATTGATGAAGCATCGAAAGCGTTATTCCAAAAATCACAGCTGCTATTGTCATGCCAGAAAGAATTTTATGAGTGCGCCTTGCGCCGAGCCATTCAGCAACAGCGGGCGAAAATTCAACCAACTGAGCGACCATATAGAGCAGGAAGTGCCATGCAACCAAGAACAAAACTGAACTTGCACCAAAGCTGTTCCCGATAATCGGATTAAATATATGCCAAGGTCGCCCAAGATCTAAAACTAAAGCACCGGCATAGAAAGCGTAAGCGAGGAAACCATTCAATACAGTTACCCTTATAATCGAATTATACTTGCGCATATTCAGGATATATACCATAAAAGTAAGCACATAAGCACCACCGGCAAATGCAACTCCAGTTACCACATTAAAACCTTTCCATAAACCCCATGGAATATCTTGTGTTACATTTGATACCTCACCGATTCCCTTCCAAAATCGAATAAGAATCAATACTATAGCTAATAGAATGACAGGAATAGAGATTAGGTTAAAAGGAGTAAGGAATTTAATTTTTGGCTTCAATTCACTTAATAGAAACTTCCATATTGATTTGCCATCGCGATCTATTGCAACTTGCTGATTATTATTCATCTTCTTTCATCTCTTTAAGGTGGTTATTTTTGGTTGCCTGATGAATTCCCATTAATAGAGTCGGTACCAGGACAAATATCGATGGTACGCTATATAAGAATCCTTTTGTCAACTCAGGATAGGATGACTGTTGCAGCAAGGTGTTCATCCCCAGTTGCTCAAAAGGAACAGGTGAAAGATACAACCATCCCGTTCCGCCAGCTTCACGTTCACCGTAAATATGATCGAAATACAGATTAGGATTTTCATAGATTCTCTTGCGCGCTTCTTTTATCAAATCCCTCCGTTTTCCATATAACAATGCTTCATTGGGGCAATTAAAAACACAGGCAGGACTTTCTTCGGTTTTAAGTCTTTCGAAGCACATATCGCATTTTTGAATTTTAGGATTCACGCTGTGATATTCAAATTTGGGAATATCAAACGGACATGAAACCATGCAGTAACGGCAACCCATACATTTATCACCGTCCCAGGTTACAGGCCCCGTTTTGTTCTTAAGCATGGCTTTTGTAAGGCATGCGGCTGCACAGGCAGGTTCATTGCAATGCATACACTGACGTTTTATAAATACTTTACCTTTCTGTGTTTCATATGTATTTATGACAGAGTTGCAGGTTTCATCTGTCTTGCGTATAGCAGGGACATCCTTTGGCGGCATTGGTAAATTATGCGCTTCAGCACAATCAAATTCACATCCGCGACAGCCCTTGCAACGTGTTGAATCATACAATATTCCGTTGAATTCCATATTATCGTCGCTTTTGGGCGCGGCACTCGCATTCTCACCAATTGCAAGTGTCACTCCAGTAACACCCAGCAGCTTTAAAAAATTTCTTCGTTTTATGCCCATCTTTATAGTTTTGGTAGTTTTAAACGCTATGAATTAATAATTTAACTATTTGGCAGTATCAATAAACTTTGTCTGAAAATCGTCCCATACTTCAGGTCCGAAATCGGCCAGAATGCTATCCTTCAGCGTTCCGCCGTCCTGAAGTGCAATAAGTGCTAATTCCTGTTTATGTGACTTTATAGCCGTTGCTAAAAAATCTTTTAACCTGGTA
>JBAXBJ010000218.1:0-3383 GCA_037142075.1 Bacteroidota bacterium | reverse complement strand
TGCAGATTAGCCGGCAAGGTGTTAGGACGCGATGAACTGATAATCAGGTAACGGCCCAGATAAAACGCCAGAACCTTGTAACCGGGATCAGGTATGCCTGACTTTAGTTTTTCAAAGCGCTCATTCGTTGGAAGTTTTTCCGTCTCCTCATTGCCTTTTATACTAAAAGCAACCCTGTCATACAACGATTTGTAATCAGATATATGTCTTTGTTTTAATTGATCATACTTTTGAATAATTACTTTTTGTATAATTTCATTCGTTATACTCTCGGGATTATCACCTGTATAGTCCGGATACTTCATTTCATAATTTGTTGCCACCGTAAGATATAATTCGACTGAGTTTGCACCGCTAACAGTTAGATTGCCATTTAACTGACTCACTTTTCCACCTTCATTTTTCACATAAATCGAAACATGAAACGGGCGCTTATTTCCACCGATAAATCCTTTTACCCGGTATCTATTTCCTGATATTTCAACGCTGGAAGAATCCTGCCTGATATCCATTGAAAGGCTGAATGAGATATTTCCGGGACGGTTTGCCGAGAATTTCATGCCAAGCACTCTATCGGGGTAAGAACAAAAATATTCCCTTTTAAATGCAATGTTATTCATAGTGTACTGCACTAAACCCAGCGAATTTGCCAGGTCCAATGTTCTAAGGTAGTTAACACATGTAGTGCCTTGATTCAGAAATTTAATTTTAAGATCTCCAACTGATGTAAAATTACCGAACAGTTCTGATGAACCAAAAAAATTGCGAGTTACCAGACTATCTGCCTCCTGACTTTTACCTTTCATTATGGCATCCCTGATTAAAGGCAGTGTCTCTTTAGCTTTTGGATTTACCCCGGCTTTTTCCCAATCGCCATTTGCTGGATTACCAGTCCACATACTTTTTTCTGATAAAGCAAAAACCTCTTCCTCAAACCCTCCAAAAAAGGAAGCGCCAAAATAGCCATTACCTAAATGCAAAGCCTGGCTATTCCAGTATTTAGCAGGATATGTGTGCCAAATTTTACTATTATTAGATAACGGATTCTGTATAATGTTACGTTGGTTGTCGTAGGCAGCTGCATACGCTATTTGCAATTTATCTTTAGCCTGACTCTTTGCTAAACCGGGCATTAGGGTTGCCCCTACTCCACTAACAACTGTCGTTGTAACGAATTTTCTTCTGGAAATTTTTCCCATTTTACTTCACTTTTTTATTTTTATTGATAGATTAATTGCAGTTTTGCTTTTGAACCGGTCGACACCCTAAAATTAGGAACAAAATGACTCTTTAACAAATCACGGAATCGAAGATCAGCGAAGCTAATTTTGTCGTACACCCTAAAAACTACATCTTACAATAAGGTATTTACTTTTACTCGTTTGGAACTATAAAACCCAAAAATCACATTTCAGACATTTTATTGTGGTACATGGTACATCGTAAAATGGCTTAATGAATTATGATTTAGTCTATTGCAATGTTTTAACATGTACCATACACAAAATAATATTGTAATGTGGAGATTACAATCGTAAAACTGTCGTGGTGCACTTAAAAAGCACTTAACTAATTATAGAATAATAGCTTACAGCGTTTTGATGTGTACCATGTACCACACCCTTATCTTGTAAAATGCCTGTTTTTGTTATGCAGAGATTACAACCACAAAACTACTTTGGAAATTTCCTGATATCCTTTATTCAATCTCCACCTTATATAACTCCCACATTATCCTATTCATCTTCCGGATTCAAAGCCAGCAGTACCAGGTAACCGTCACAGAGATAGCCTTCATATCCCCAGCACTCTCCCTTCCATGATTTCCAGTCCATAGTCATTTTGCTGTTGCCGCAGTAACCCTGGAACAAACCTTCATCAATGCCTTTTAGAATACCTTCTTCAATCTTCGAAAGCTGCTCATCAAGCCCTGCTTTCTTAAAGGCTTTCAGAGTATAATATGACCAGTTGATTGATGCTCCCCCGTTTGCATACCGCTGAAAGGCATCACTCCCATCGTCCTTTTCGCAATATCCGAAACGCGGGCTGCGATCGGTATAATCCTCTTTCCCGACAGGTATTAAATTGCCCGGAATTCCAAGCGTAAAGTCATTGAATCCCACCTCCTGCATCTTTTTCCAAAGAACGGTCATCACATCTTTGATCTTTTTCTCCGGCACCAGGTTGTAGTAAACCGCCATGCTGTTTACCATCAGAAAGTAGTTATCGTGAAGCTTCCCATCTTTGCTTTTCCATCCTGCCAGAATACCTGTGGCCGGATTGTAGAAGGTTTTGAAATAGGCATTCTTCATTTTTTCTGCAAGAAGCCTGTAATTTTCAGCCTCCTCTTTTTTCCCCAGCATTTGTGCCACTGTCACCAGTTGATTTAGGGCATCGTAGGTCAGTGCATTGCTGAAAGCATCCTCGTAGCCAAAACCAATGACATCCCACCAGTTGGCAGGCCTAACGACTCCGTCCCAGCTTCCTGAATTACCACTCAGCTCATACTCCACCAGGCCGTTATTGTTGTAGTCCCTTTTCATCTGCGTGTCCATCCATTCCTTGATTTTTGGATAGTGAATCCCTGCCCAATTTATGTCCTTTGAGCCCCTGATATAGTTGCAGGCCGAAATAACAAGCGACGGCCAGGTGTCGAGACAGTCGTAAGGATGCTTCTGCTTCTCTTCTTCAGCATTGGCTTTGCCCTCCCACGAACCATTGTAGCCATACATTCCGTAAGCTTTCATTCCGTTCAGGTACCGTTCCACTGATATCCTGAGCAGATCAAGCGCAGTTAAGGAATCAACCAACGGAGGAGTTTTAAGCGCCAGCATGGACGACATAAACAGCGTAAATGCGCAGGGATCGCTGCAGGAATTGTTGGCTAAAACCTGCAATTTCGGATTAAGCTGAAACAGGTTGAGGTAATTGCGCCTAAAACCGGCAAACTTTTCCTCCTCTACTCCCGGGAACTTCGGATAGATTGAGGCTGCCGTAAAGGTATATTTGACTGCGGACTGCTGGGCTGTTGCCGGGGGCAGAACCACCGAAATAAAGTTCTCACGCGCATTGCGGTTTGCATCATAATCAACCATCACTCCCTTCCTGTCGGCCCTGAGCTGAAAAGTGCCCATATCGGGAAGGTGAAGAACGGCAGGCAGCAAGGCTTTATTTTTGGCCGTCATCTCACCCAAAAGGGTTGTATGGTTTTTCTGCTTGTCGAATCTAAAATCAATGCCCTTTAAAGTATTCTCTTTGCTGTAGTTTGAAATTACGCTGAACTGTTTTTCTTCAAAGTTAAATACCCACAGTGCTTTACCCGGTTCTCCCTTTTTGTGAATCTCCGCTGTTGAGCCGGAGACTTTAGTAAGTTCATACTCCTC
>JBAXBJ010000217.1:0-3404 GCA_037142075.1 Bacteroidota bacterium | reverse complement strand
TGTGCTGAAGATGTTAATCTTTGATACAGCGTATCGAAATTCCATCCATCAGCGTCAGACTGGCTGACCCTAACAAAGCCGAGTTATAACGTAATGAACAATAGGTCATTGTTTGGTTAGGAATATAATAATATGTAGTGGTCCAAAAGTAGCCATAATTACCTAAATACATGCACAATATCCAGGAAGGATCAGGATCGTAGAACATTCTGCCGCCAGGCAGGCCTGTAAAGCCGATTTGATTGGTAGCATCAGTATTCGGAGTTTGCCAATGGTCAAGTCCGGTTTCTTTAAGCTTACCTCCGGCAACCGAAAAGCCTCCCAGGCTGCCTGCCAGTATTTCAAAATCGTGATAACTTGGTAAACGCCAGCCATCAGGGCAGGCTCCTTGTATTACAGGCTCCGTATAAACAAACGGATCTGTATTGTTGCTGGCTGCTATCCAATTGTATAGCGCTCCGTATGTCTGGTAATTAGAGGTGCTTTTTGCCGCTGCTACATCTGTTCCATTGTAACCGTACACGTAATAACGTGGGCTGACTCCGGAAGCAGTGGTTGAAGGTGATACTGCCGGAAGGTATTTCAGGTTTTCAGCCATCCAGAATTGGTTTCCGATTTTTACAACATTATAATGGTTATAATCACGCGAATCAACAAAGCCGTTTGTAGTAAGTAACGCCGATTCAAGTTCATCCACACGGGCTTCCAGTGCATCCACATAAGCTTTGGTTGCTGCATCCTGTGCTTCGGTAGGGTCTGTAACGTTTTTAACCTGTCCGTTGGCACTGTTACCCGATGCAATCACATCTGATAACGAAGGCATCCCCCATTGCGTGGATGTTCCGTCAGTGGTCAGAAATTTACCGCTGTTTCCAGTCTGTACCTGCAGAACAGCATAACCGGCCAGCGCATGGTTGCCCCATCCATAAGCAGTATTCCAGTTGGTTATGTTTGTAGATGTGATTCCATTGGCAGCATGGGCAGTCGTCATGGCATCTGTTATTCCATAGCCAGACACTGTCGTCGGTTTATTTGTCAGGTTATTGAAATGCAACTGTGCCGAACCGGTGGTCTGCATATTTGTTTTGGTGTAATAATTTGCTGAAGCAGTTGTCCAGGTAGGGTCGGTTTCGGTATAAGATGTCAAATAATTGGGTAATGTATACCAACTTGTTATTCCGCTTCCGTTGGTAATAAGAAATTGACCATTTGTGCCTCTATCGGTTGGGAAAGTGTAGCTTGTTCCGCTTCCGTTTCCGTTTAAGGTAAGAGAGCCTCCAATGGTTGTATTTCCATTTTTCAGAATATAGAGAGCATCACTTTTACTAACTGTGCCATTCCCAATTACAAAAAGACGGTCAGTTGATACAAAAGAGTTTGGATCGCCTGCACCAATTGTGGCTTTTATACCAAGCACCGTCTCACCGAAAGATTGTGCGTTATTGGAAATACCTGATGCAACAGATTTATCACCACTTGCAGTATTTGCATAGCCAATGGCTGTAGAATACTGACCACTTGCGACATTTACATTGCCAATGGCTGTAGAACTGGTTGAACTTGCAGTATTTGCATAGCCAATTGCTGTGGAATTGGTTGAGCTTGCGGTATTATAAGATCCAATTGTAGTGGAATAATTTCCGCTTGCTACCATTGTAACTGAATTTCTTAGCATCTGCAAGTCAACTGCTCTTAGACCCCTGATATTACCTCCTGTGGCCGTTCCATCGGGTTGCTGGGCTAAAATTCCGCCGCTTCCTTTGGGCGAAATTACAAAGTCCACATTGGTTTGTGCATCGTTTCGAGCCAATAGTTTTACACCGTATTTGGTGTTAAACAGATAATTGCTTTGGGTGAAGATTGGAGTAAATTTCACGTATTTCGTTCCATCGTATTTTAGAAAATCATCCGTAAGTGAGCCACTAACATCAATAGCGCTTGTAAAAACCGGGTCGGTTTCAATTCCTGAAACAAGCCTTTTCCAGGTAGCGCCATCATAATAATAAAAACCGGGTGTCACATCGCTCGCTGTTGCCGTATTGTACACCAATAAACTTGAAGCAGGAGAAATTACAGTTGTCACATCATTGGTCCCTGTAAGTGCTACCCGCGGGATTAACAAACCCTTGTTTGCTGCACTCACATCGAGCATGGCGCTGTTGTCGGGATTGGTTCCCGTGGTGTTGATTCCCACCTGGGCTTGTGCTGAAATGGAAACAGCGAGAAGAAAAACTGCGATAAATCTGTTGGTCTTTTTCATTTTAATGGATTGTTTTTAATAATACAAATCATTAGAGTTGAGTAAAAAAGAACGTCACGTTTGAAGGCGCTGTAAAAGATACCGATGCTTGAGCATCTCCCGCTGTTGCCGTACCAATTGTTGGCGCACCGGGTAAGCCTGATGCAGAGCTGAAAGGGAGATGCATTGAAAAAAGAAAGGAAAGTTTTTTCATGTTGCATTTTTTAATGGTTAAAACTTTGAGATTTTACTTCTCCAACCTGATAATTTGCCCGTTGACTGACCGATGATTCCGTACCGGCAAAACCTCCATAGATGGCACCTCCTTCAATCATTTCGAAGTGGTAATAACGCGAACCTCCTCCCATACCATAGTCGTTAGAGGGTTTATACGTTCCTTTAGATACCCAGATTTGATCTCCGCTTACTGCTCCGTTTAATGCAGATTGAAACGAAATGTAAGCATTTGCCCAACTCGTACCGTTATTACTTCCGGTTGCGGAATAGTTAATATAAATTATTGAAGCTTTCAAACTCAATGAAAGAAAGATGCCCAATGTTAATATTACAGCATACTTCATTCTTGTAGATTTTTTTTCTGGAAAACTGTTCTCGTTTTTCAGTTTTTTTTACCCACTGATTAGTAACTATAATTCTAATTCGGGTTCTAAAGATAGCAAAATGCCGGGTACCAGCACAAACCTGCCAAGATGAAGTTGTATCGTTTTTGAAAAAACATACAAAAAAGGAGGTATGGAGCCAACC
This sequence comes from Bacteroidota bacterium, assembly GCA_037142075.1. Classification (GTDB taxonomy): domain Bacteria; phylum Bacteroidota; class Bacteroidia; order Bacteroidales; family UBA4417; genus UBA4417. Next base: position 400 of record JBAXBJ010000217.1, on the reverse strand, counting down.
CCGGATCCCTATTACTTGTTCCCACGCTCCTTATCAACAAAAGTGCCAGGCGGAGACCCCTCTGACTTCAGGTACGCTTTGTAAAACGTATTTCGTGTGGAAAATCCCGAAAGCAGACCGATGGCTTCCAATGTCAGCACCTTGGTCTTGCCTTCCCGCACCAGTTTTTGGGCATATTGAACACGCCAAAGGTTTCGGTATTCGTTGAAGGGTTTTCGACGTTCTTCCCGAAAATAATATGCAAGATGATGGGCTGGAATCCCGGTGAGTTTCGCCATGTAAGCCAAATTGCAATTGTATTGCAGGTATGGCTGTAACTTTTCCATACATTCATCCAGACTGCGCCCGATTTCTTGCAGGTAATCAGCCTCAAAATCTGGCTTTACTGGTTCTTCCTGAA
>JBAXBJ010000216.1:0-3441 GCA_037142075.1 Bacteroidota bacterium | reverse complement strand
ATCTTCTGAAAGACAATGTTGACCGCAGGTTCATTGCTTTTGAAGAGAAGGAATACGGAGAAAAAACCATAATAAGGCTGCCTATAAGGAACAAAAAACTTGGACTGGGCTCTTCAATGTACCAGGGGCAGGAGGTCAACCTTCTGCTGAACAAGTATTTCTCCCCGGCTTACAATATTTATGACTTCAAAAAACTTCAGACCCCTTTCCTGTGTATAGGAACCAACCTGCTCAACGGCGATGGCGTGGTACTCGACAAAGGATATCTTCCCATGGCTATCAGGGCGAGCATGTCGATACCAGGTTACTTCTCCCCCACCGATTATAATGGTTATTATCTGGTGGATGGCGGGGTGGTGAACAACTACCCTGTGAAGGAGGTCAAAGATATGGGAGCACAGATTATCCTGGGCGGGGATGTACAGTCGGGCCTTTATAAGCGGGATCAGCTAAACTCCATTACTGCCATCGCCGACCAGATCACTTCCTTTGCCCGTATCGAGGCGAACAGGATAGGCGACAGTCTCACCGATGTGAAGGTGAGGTTTAAGATGGATTACGGGATGATGGATTTCGAAAAGTATGATTCCATCATCGCTTTTGGAGAACGAGTGGCCCGCCAGCATTTTAAGCAAATCAAAGCTCTGGCCGATTCTCTCAATGCCATTGAATACAAGCCCCTGAAAAAGTATGCGGCCAAACCCCTAGATTCACTGGTCATTGATAGTATCATCATCAAAGGGAATAAAAATCTTCATAATTTTTTCTTCACTTCTTTATTCAGGAAAAGTAAAAAGGGAAAAAAGATCAGCATGACCGATCTTCAGAATAATATCAGGAAGCTCTATGGCTCAGGATATTTTCAACATGTTTTTTATGAGATGGAACAAAAGGACGGGAAGAACAACCTGGTGATCGAAGCCCTGGAAAGCGGACCGGGTTCAGTATCTGCCGGCATTCATTACGATAACGATTACAGTGTGGGACTGATCCTGAGCGGGGCTTTCAGGAATGTCCTGGGAAGGAATTCCAAACTGTTTGCCGATATCAATATCAGCCTGAGTCCGAGAGTTCGCGTTGTTTATCTTCTTGGCTTCGGAGGAAAAGCGGCATTAGGACTGTCGGCCGATTTTTACCAGTTTCACTTCGATGATTACGAGGGAGCGCAGAAAATTAACATAATCACTTTTACCAATAATAAAGCAAGCGCCTTTTTTCAATATACCTTTAAGAATATGCTGAACCTCAAGGCAGGCTTCGATTACGAATATTTCAGGTTTCAGCAGGATCTGGATATTGATTCCACCCTGGAACAATACGGACATTTCACAAGTTACGGAACCGTTTTCCTTTCCCTGAATGTCGATTCCCGTGACCGGCCCAGTTTTCCGCGCAGAGGCATGACTGCTACCCTGAGAGGAGAATATGTGATGCCACTTTCAGATAACTGGTCAAGAGAGCTCTTCTCCAATTCAGGGGTCTTTTATCTTAAATATGATCATTATATCTCCTTGTCGAAGAGGTTTGTTTTGCAGCCCGGCTTGTTTGCCGGCGGGACCCTTTCGTCCGATAATGCCCCACCCCTTCAGCATAGTTTCGGGGTAGGCGGCTTATGCCAGAGAAACTATATCGATCAGTACGTGGGTTTCACCGGGCTGCAGTTCATACAGGAGTTCGGGTATTATTGCGCAATCGCCAGGCTGAAGCTTCAATGCAATGTGTACAAGAATCTTTATCTTACGATGCGGGCCGATGCAGGAACCGACCAGATCGAATTCCAGGATGCCTTCAATTCGAGGAATCTGCTCTGCGGATATGGCCTCACCGCAGGTTATGACAGCTTTATCGGTCCGGTCGAAGTCACCCTGATGGGATCCAATGTCAATCCGCAGCCGATGGTGTTTGTGAATATCGGATATTCTTTTTAATTGTTCCTGGTGATTGGTGATTGGTTGTTGGGTGCAGCGAAGCTTACTACGTAACACGTGTCACGAGTCACGTGTCACGTAATTCCCTTACCTTTGCCTCCCTATCCACACAGTCCCATGCCGACTTTATTACAGGTTGAAAATCTTACACGTCATTTTGGTGAAAAGATATTGTTCGAGAATATCAGCTTCACCATCAACCAGTATCAAAAAGTGGCTCTGATCGCCGGCAACGGGGCAGGAAAGACTTCGTTACTGAGCATCATCAACGGGATAGAGCCGTCAGACGGGGGAACTGTCACCCTTTTCAACCAGGCCAGCATGGCCTATCTGAAGCAGGAGCCCGAACTTAATGAGAAGCTCACAGTATTCGATGAGGTGTATTCCACAGCCAACGAAGTCATGAAGACCATACATGATTACGAAGAAGCTCTTGAGTCAGATGACAAACACGCTCTCCCGAAGGCCATGGAACGTATGGATGCCGTCAATGGCTGGGATTATGAGACAAGGATCAGGCAGATCCTGACACGCCTCAGCCTCTCAAACCTTCACCAGCCTGTTTCGTCTTTGTCGGGCGGACAAAAGAAACGACTTTCCCTGGCAAAAACCCTGATCACCGAACCTGATTTCCTGATCCTCGACGAGCCCACAAACCACCTCGACATCGATATGATCGAATGGCTTGAGGAATATCTCACACGAAACCAGATCACCCTTCTCATGGTGACCCACGACCGCTATTTCCTGAACAATGTTTGTGACGAGATACTCGAGATGGAGAGCGGAAAGCTGTTCAGGCATAAGGGCAATTACGAATATTTCCTCGAAAAATCCCAGGAGAGGAAAGAAAATGAAACTGCCGAAACCGAGAAGGCGAGGAACATCCTCAGAACAGAAGCGGAATGGATGAGGAGGATGCCGAAGGCCAGGACAACCAAATCAAAGGCACGTATCGGCTCTTTTTATGACCTTAAGGAGAAAGCTTCCAATAAAACCTGGGAACGAAATATGACATTGGGAATGGAAGGGGAAAGGATGGGCAACAAGATCCTCGAGATTCACGATGTGAGCTTCTCGTGGGGAGATTTGAAGATCCTCGATCATTTCGGCTACATCTTCAAGAGACGTGAAAAGATCGGCATTATCGGGAAGAATGGTTCAGGTAAATCGACATTCCTCGATATTGTTACTTCAGGCATTCGTCCGCAGAAAGGGACAGTAGAAACCGGCGGGACCATTAAATTCGGGCATTACAGGCAGGACGGGATAAAGTTCGACGAGCAGACCCGTGTGATCGACGTGGTAAAATCCATCGCCGATTTAGTGCAGCTGAGCAACGGGGATAAAGTCTCGGCTGCCCATTTCCTGAATTACTTCATGTTCCCTTATCCCATGCACCAGCAGTTAGTGTATAAACTCAGCGGTGGAGAGAAACGCAGGCTTTACCTTGTGACAGTTCTGATGCAGAACCCCAATTTCCTGATCCTCGACGAGCCTACCAACGACCTTG
>JBAXBJ010000215.1:0-3489 GCA_037142075.1 Bacteroidota bacterium | reverse complement strand
CGGGGTATAGCGCAGTCCGGTTAGCGCACCTGGTTTGGGACCAGGGGGTCGTAGGTTCGAATCCTACTACCCCGACAGAATAGAACAAAAGCCTTGATTATATTGATAATCAAGGCTTTTGTTTTTTGGCTCAAGTATTATTCAATTATTGAATGAATTAGTATTAACCCATTTTGCAGCTAATCCGAAAAAAACAATTGCTGATCAATGAATTGGCAATCGTATAGTACAGATTTGTGTACAACAGATTTTCGCTGAACGAAGGGTGCGTATTTGCAGCCACTCTGAAACCCCTGTTTTCCGTGTTCAAAAAGAGGTTTTTCCCCATTACCGCTAGTCCTGCTAATCCAATATCTGCAAGTTCATTCATATTCTTTTGCTTTCTGATTTAGTTTTTACTTTCTGATTTACTTTTAGATTTTAAATAACTTTAAGGTTGAGTCCACTCCGAAAAGTCCCAAATGCTGATTTTCAACCCTTTTCACCCCCTGCCCCCAAGGGGGGAGTGTTAAAAATCAGCATTTTACAAAGCCAACTATTAGCGATCTATGGCTAAAATGACTTATCGGAGTGGACTCAAGGTTGTTATCCTGCCAGGACATTGAACCCGAGACTTTCTAAGGTTTCAATGGTTCCGACTAAAGGGTTTAATAATTTAACAGTATATGCCCTGAACTCCCTCCTCACCGGGTAATTTCCGCGTTGAAGTTCAAAACTTCCCGGATCGTTTTGCAATAAATTATGATCCTTCATGATTGGATAAGAATGCAGAATACATTGAGTGATCACCTGAAAGCGCGACAATCCTGAATGATCGATAATTATTTCAGGAACTTCAGGGGCAGGAATGGACTGTGGATAAAAGTCGCGAAGCGGGATATCGAAATGTTCGGCCAGCGACCTTACAACCTGTGAAGTGCCGTTTGCTTTTCCATCTGCCGAATATCCGGCAATATGAGGTGTTGATATAAATATGCGCCTTAACAGTTCAGGATCAATGAAAGGTTCATTGTGCCATACATCGATAACTGCTCCATTAAGTTTTCCGGAAGTCAAAGCCGATTTCAAAGCCCCGGTTTCAACCACCTCGCCACGCGAAGTATTGATGAGCCAGCAACCAGGTTTCATTTTCCGGAACGTTTTATCATCAAAAAGATGATAGGTTTTATCACCGCCAGACATATTCAGGGGCACATGCAAGGTAACGATATCGCAGGTTTCAATGATTTCGTCGAGTGATACAAATCCTCCGCTGCCTTCGGTACGTGCCCGCGGCGGATCGTTCAATCTGACTTTCATGCCTATCGACTCAGCCATTCTGTGCACTTTTGATCCCACATTACCAACACCGACAATACCAAGAGTTTTATCTTCAGGCCTGAAATCTTTCTGTAGTGCCAGTTCGACCAGTGTGGCTGCCAAATACTGGTTTACAGAAGCAGAATTGCATCCCGGGGCATTGTACCAGGCAATTTTCTTTGAATCACAGTATTTCATGTCGATATGATCAAAACCAATGGTGGCAGAGGCAATAAACTGAACAGACGTATCTTCGAGCAAAGATTCATCACAGCGGGTTCTTGTGCGCACCAGCAGTGCATCGGCATGCTTTATGGAAACCTGATTAAAACTGTCTCCAGGTAAATAGATTACTTCTGCAAAGGGTTCAAGAACGCCTCGCAAGAATGGAATTTTTTCGTCTGCTATTATAGTAACCTTTTTCAAAGTCTAGTTGTTAAAGCGGTTTTTCGAAGCCCATAAACCCAGGGCAGGATTCGAAATAAAAAATATCTTTTCACCATCCAGATCGTTAAATCCATTCTGCAATTTTCCGGGATTGTACTTTTCGGACATTTCCATCAGATCAGCAAACCTGAAATTCACTCCTTCTATTTCACTCCTTGTGAGTGACCCTGGACAATAGGTCACCTTAAACCTGTTTTCCGACGAACCATGGATAAGGTGGGCAGTCGCACTAAGGTTGTCGCGCAGGTCGGCATTGTTTTTCACCAGTTCCATTATTTCAGGGGTAGTCCTGTAGCCGTACTTGCGTATCAGCCTGTCAATTTCTTTGTCTTCGCCGAACTCCTTCAGTCCCGGTGCAAGAATGATGAGTTCACCATCATTCGCCATAGCCATCCGTGTGCGGTAAATACTTTTATTCCCCAGCCAGGTGCTTTTAAATTCATCGGGATCCAGGTAAACTACAACCTTATTTAGCTGTTTTTCAAGCAATTCGAAATTCACACTGAGCGATAATTCAGCTGCTTTTTCAAAACATTCACTATCATAGCCGGCAAAAAAGCCTTTTAATGCAGTGTAAGAACCAGCTGTCTTCCCGATAAACGTATGTAAATATATCATTTGCAAATGTGAGGTAAAGTGCTGCGAGGTGTAATTAAGCACTTTTCCCACCGGGTTATCAGCGCGGCCCAAGATTCGTTCCATCCCGCAGGCTACCCCGAGAAAATGGCTTATGTGGATGCCCGAAGCACGCGAAGGTATCCGGGCGGGAGCAGTTGACAGCATTTATATTTTCGGTTCTTTTAAGCCTATAAACTCCCGGCACTCCGTATGCTTTTAATGCGCCTTACTTTTCCTGCATCAACTGCTCCATACTGCAACGGCTCATTGATTTGCCTGTTAACCTTAGCTGGCTGAGAAGTTCCGGAGGCGGCACCCGATGGTTTTGAAAGGTCATCCTGTATTTCCGTTATTTCCGTTTGCGAACTATCCCCTTCAACAACTTCGAAAATGATTTTATCTATCCGTTCTTTTTCAGGTTCCGGTTCGGTAAGTTTCGACATTTTTGCATGCATAAATTTTTGCAGCTCGAGCCACAGCATGACTTGTTCCTTTTTGCTCAAGCTCAGGATGTTCTCTTCGAGGTTGGATTCGAGTATATTGTTGATTTTATCGAGCCGTGCCAGATAATCGCGGGTATTTTTGTTGATAGCTCCTTTGGGTTTGGTGCCTTTGTGGCCGACGATAAAGCGTCCCTGGTTGTTCCTGTTGTTTGATTCCATGTTACTGTGTTTGTTAAGTTAATGGACCATAAAGTTTTATTTCTGGTGTTTTTCAGATGGTTTGAGCATAAACATTATCCATACATAGTGCGATTTATGGTATATTTCGGATAGGCAGTATGCTTATTTCACCATAAATACCATATTTTCTGGATTTTTATGATTGAATTCAAACCCGTCAACTATAATTGTTGCAGTTTACATGAGATTAGCAGCGTTTTTCCTGATTTTACATGAGTTGATAAAACGGCACTAAGTTAAAGCTTTTTTGTCGATTTATCAAGTTTTGGATGTAAAAGATCGGCTAAAATGTTCCGGGCTCTTGTTGGAGGTTACTGATTGCTGGGTGCGAGTTTCAGGGTTCAGAGTTTCAGGGTTTCAGGGTTTCAGGTTGTTGGCTGCTGGGTGCGGGTTCCAGATGCCAGGTTGCTGTTTCAGGGTTTCAGGTTTCAGAGTTTCAGGG
>JBAXBJ010000214.1:0-3582 GCA_037142075.1 Bacteroidota bacterium | reverse complement strand
AGAAAAATAAGGGTGTTCCCTGTTTCAGCATCAAAATACCGTATTCTTCTCAACCGTTCTGGATACTTTTTAGATGTTGCCGTTCCAGTCAGGACAATGGTTTGATCGCAAATTACCCCCGTTTCTTTTTTTTGTTATTTTTCGTTTAATCACCCGATACTTCATGTTATCTTTTGCTGTGACAACAAAGGTGGTTCTATCTCCTGCAAGTCGCCTCAGTCGTGTAAAATCGATATATGCTTTATCCATTACCAAATAGCTGCCGGCGGGGAAGGAAATGTAATCCAATGTGTTTACCTCATGAACTGAACCATCTGTGATGAAAATATACTCAGGTATGGCAGTTTTCAAATCAAGCAGAGTATGTAGCTTTATTGCTCCTTTTGCTTTCCGAAACTTGGCCCACCAAAAGACATCCAGGCACAGATCAATGACAGTGGCATCAAGAGCATATACTTTCCCTTTTAGTTTTATATCCAAGAGATTATCATCCTGGCATAAAACACGTGCTTGCTCGATAAGTTTAAGCGCAAAATCACGAAAAATCCTCCAGTCGCGGCTTTCGTTTGCCCTTGACAAGGTTGATTTATTAAAAGGTCTGCCTATGCCAAGATGGTAAAGCTTATCCTTCTGGAGTCGTAAACAAAGGGTTGTATCAGATAGACTTTCCCTGTGGGTAAGTTGACCAAAAGACATGCAGAGAAACTGTTTCCAGCAAGTGAGTCCTTTATTGTTGTAGTCGCCATTTTATCTTTTAACACACCCTTTGAAGACGTCATCAGATGCAAATTGGATCAATTGGGTAAATACCATCTTTCCTTTGTTCATGCTGGAATTTTTTCACGAAGGAAACCAAAACCAAATTCAAATCACCGCCGTCAAAAAACCTTAGCAAACGGAGATATATCAAGACATTCAAAGAACGATTAACATTTTATACGCAACGCTACTGATCGAACATGATTAATTAAGCAATTAACCTTTGTTACAAAACAAGTATGGAGATAAAAGAAGCCTTGGAAATATTTGAGACCTATAGAAATTCCCGGCATCAAAAATTGGTGAATGCGTTACTCATTTCCGCTGTGCGATATTCCCGACTAAGGGTAGATTGGTATTTATCAACCTTGGAGCATCGCAATGAATTGGAAGAAGAGCGCACAAGAGCCCACAATGCCTTTTTAAGTAACTGTGATATTCTAAGCCGGAACATGAAAGAAGCTGGAGAAGACAATCTCTGGTATTCTCAAATTGGCGCTGAACGCAAATCCATTGGAGATTTTGCCTGTCTGATTAATGCTATTATGGGGATAAAAGCTCGATAGGCGTAACCACTTCATTGGATCATTCGGATTAAAAACTAACGAATGGCATTAATACCATGAATTAAGAGATATTGAAGAAACAAGGCAATACCTCGCCCATCACATTTTTGGAAGTCGTTTAGCAGAATTAACCTCTATATTATTGAAAATTGAAGTGGAATCGACATTCCCTTCTTCACGACCTTCCAAGAGACTCGTCCTCTTCCTTGTCGGCCGCTACGTCGTACCAGTGGTAAAGGCCTTCCATGAGGCGTTTCTGCTTTTCATCCGGACTGAGACGTTCGTAAGCCTCGCGTGCTTCACGGGCTTTGCGGCGTTTTTCTTCTTCTATCTCCCAGATGTTGGTTGTGTAGTTTTCCTCAACGCAATTCTGCAGAAAATCGCGGGCCACGGTGGGAAAAAGTTCGAGAAGAAGTTCATCCTTTTCATTCCCGGCAAGTCGTAATCCGCCGTATTCCTCAAAAACAGTGTTCTCCTGCTTCTTGTAATTGCGGGTGTCGTAAGGAGTTTCTTCCCTTACCCCGGTAAGGAGTTCCCTGAAATCCGGGTCGACGGGAATAGGGGTTCTGCCGTAAAGTCCTTTGACAAGGTTGACAAACTGTATTGATTTCGTGGTGAAAAATGCCTGTCCCTTGTTTTCATCGATCACGCAGTTCACGGCCTGAACGCCAACGATCTGGGAAGTAGGGGTTACCAGGGGCGGACAGCCCGATTTGATGCGAACGAGGGGAACGAGTTCAAGCACACGGGGGAGCAGGTGGTCGAGTTTCAGCTGTTTCAGCTGGGCCAGCATATTGGTGTACATCCCGCCCGGGATCTCGGCTCTTTTAACTTCCTCGTCAGGTTCGGGGAAACCGAAATATTTCTCAATTTCCTGGCATGTTTCAAGCAGTTCCAGTTCCTTATCGTGTTTGGCTGAATAAATAGCTTTGACGAAGAGTTTATTGACTTCCTTCGGCAACTTGTAGTTGGTGATATCGAATTCTTTTGGAAAAGCGGTGGTGTCGAATTCTTTCAGTTCACTGCGGATGTCTTTAAGCTCATTGTCTATTTTTTTTACGGCTTCGAGATTCACACCAGTATCAATTCCCAGTTTATCGCAGAATATCTGTATCAGTTCAAAAGCCGGAGCTGCCGGTCCGCCGGCAAAATGCCAGATACTGGTATCCACAATATCCACCCCATTCATAATAGCCATCAACACTGAGGCCAGTCCGTACCCCGGAGTGCAATGCGTATGAAAATCTATAGGCACCTTTAATTCTGATTTCATCCTGCGGATCATCTCGCCCGACTGTACAGGAGGGATGAGCCCTGCCATATCCTTGATGCTGATCATGTCGGCACCCAGGGCTTCAAGCTGACGGGCTTTCTCCATGAAATAGTCGGTGGTGAAAATGTCATGTGGAAGAGCTTTCAGGTGGATCCATGACCTCACCTTCTGCTTTGTGCTGAATTTTGGGTCTACTGTGAAACTGATAGCACAGTCGGCCATGCCCCCGCTTTCCTTTACATACCTGATGGTCGATTTCATGTTCTCGACATCATTGAGGGCGTCGAAGATCCTCATGATGCCTATGCCCGATTTAACAGCGTTGCGGTTGAACCCTTCGATGACTTCATCGGGATATGGGTTGTACCCGAAAAGGTTCCTTCCCCTCGAAAGGGCTGTAAGTTTGGAGACCTCTCCAACCGCTTCTTTTATCTTTTCAAGCCTGGTCCATGGATTTTCGTGCAAGTAGCGCATAATGCTGTCGGGGACAGCTCCTCCCCATACTTCCATAGCATAAAAACCTGCATCCTTATAGAAAGGGAGCACACGGTCGACCTGTTCCTGGGTCATTCGGGTAGCAAACAGGGACTGCTGTCCGTCGCGGAGAGTAAGGTCCCTTATGAGTAGTTTTCGTCGTGGCATGGCTGAAAAATATAATATTGTTATTTTTTTAACAATTGCAAAATTAAGCAATTAAATAATTGGTCTTTTTACTTTTATGTTGGTTTTTCCTGAATATTTTTTTGTATTTTAGTCATTGATTCATACAAAGAAACAAAATTTCGACTAACTTGCAGCCGTTTAGCATTGTTAATTTATTCACATTGTTAATTATGAAACAAAATCAAATCGAGGAATTGCTCAAAAAGCGTGAGCAGGCCAGGCTTGGGGGCGGTGAAGACCGTATTAAATCCCAGCATAAGAAGGGAAAATTCACGGCCAGGGAGAGGATAGAGAAAGTTCTCGACGAAGGCAGTTTCGAGG
>JBAXBJ010000213.1:0-3706 GCA_037142075.1 Bacteroidota bacterium | reverse complement strand
AAACTAATTTTGTGAAACGAGCCATGGGAGCCAATCAAACACAGAAGCATGATTATCTTATGGCGAGTTCCATGTTCCCATTAAAAAATCAAAAAAAACAGATGAAAATCACAAACGAAGTAAGGATCAGCGACAATGGGTTTGTTTTCAATTCGAAAACAGGAGATTCATTTAATGTGAACCCAACTGGCCTGGAACTGACAAAACTAATTGCCCAGGGGCATGATTTTGATTCGATCAAAAACATCTTTCTCGAAAAGTATGATCTGGACGACCTTACATTCGAAAAAGACTTTTATGAGTTTTGCGCCCTGATCAAACACCATCAGATCACTTCTCAGGAAGATCCACTTGATTTTAAATAAGATACGGTCATGTCAAAAACAAAAATTACAATTGCGGTTACCGGTCTCAACAATACGGATAATCCTGGGCCTGGTGTGCCTGTCATCAGGGCGTTGAAAGAATCGACAGAATTCGAGGTGAGGATCATTGGTCTGGTTTACGAAATACTAGAACCTGGTATTTACATGGAAGGGTTATGTGATAAGATATTCCAAATCCCTTATCCATCGGCAGGATCGAATGAATTGATCGATCGGATTGAGCTAATCCACAGTCAGGAGAAAATCGACATATTGATCCCCAATTTCGATTCCGAACTGTTTTCGTTTATGAAAAATGAAGAGAGGCTGCTTAGAAGTGGCATACATACTTTTCTTCCCACAATGAAGCAGTTCCAGGAAAGGGAAAAGGATAAGCTCGTTGAATATGGTGAAAAATACGGGATAAAAGTGCCTGCAAGCATCAACCTTGGCAGCCAGGGCCAGATTTCAGAAATCAAGGAAAAACTTAAATTTCCGGTGATGGTCAAGGGGCAGTTTTATGATGCCTATGTAGCCAATAATATGGAACAAGTTAAACAGATTTTTAACAAAATATCCTCAAAATGGGGCTTACCGGTTATCATACAGGAATTTGTAAAAGGCACTGAGGTAAACGTTATTGCCCTTGGCGATGGGTTGGGTAATACAATCTCTGCTGTACCCATGCGTAAACAATACATCACCGACAAAGGAAAAGCATGGGGTGGAATTACATTATCAGATGAAATGATGCTCGAAATTACCCGCAGTCTTATACGTCAAACAAAATGGAGAGGTGGGATGGAACTCGAACTGATCAAAACAGTAAATGATGAATATTATCTCATCGAAATCAATCCCCGAATTCCCGCATGGGTTTACCTCGCTGTGGGAGCCGGACAAAATATTCCTGAAGCCCTTGTAAAACTCGCGTTAGGTCAGGAAGTAGCTCCTATGGAAAAATACAAGACAGGGAAAATGTTTGTGCGTTATTCTTACGACATCCTTGTTGACCTCGAAAAATTTGAAACAATCGCTATGAACGGAGAAATTTAATAAAAAGTAAAGAGATGGAAAAAATTAAATATGTAAAACCAGGAATGAGCAAGATCAATGCTGGTATGCCAAGCAAATTCGGATTACCGGTAAAACAAAAAATCATATCAGTAATTGATGGAATCCCGGTCTCTTCATTAATCGAAGAATTCGGTTCACCGCTTTTCGTGATTTCCGAAAAGACCATCCGGGAAGTATATGGAGAAGCAAAACGTGCTTTTGATACCCGCTACCCAAAAGTTCAGTTTGCATGGTCGTATAAAACCAATTACCTCGATGCCGTTTGCAGTATATTTCATGAGGAGGGTTCATGGGCCGAAGTGGTTTCAGGTTTTGAATTTGAAAAAGCCCTTTCAAATGGGGTGGAGGGTTCCCATATTTTGTTTAACGGGCCAGAAAAATCGAAAGATGATTTAATCATGGCCATCGAAAACAATGCCTGCATTCACATTGACCATTTCGATGAGCTTTACCTGCTGATAGAAATAACCCGGAAGTTGCAGAAAAAAGCAAGGGTGGCAATCCGTATAAACCTGGATGCGGGGATCTATCCAATCTGGGACCGTTTTGGTTTTAATTACGAAAATGGTGAGGCATGGAATGCCATCAACCGGATCATGCTGGCCGAAAGCCTTGAATTGACTGGTTTGCATACGCACATTGGGACCTACATCATGACACAGTCTGCATATGGCATTGCAGCATCCAAGTTGGCAAATCTTTATGTTGCTATTCATCGGAAGTTCGATTACTGGTTAAAATACCTCGATCTGGGCGGAGGGTTTGCTTCCAAAAATACCTTAAAAGGTGCATATATGCCTGGTTCTGAAACTTGCCCATCATTCGACGATTATGCTGAGGCCATTTCAAACGCTCTGATCTCTTCTGAAATTCCGCACGAAAACTTGCCCGTACTGTTTCTCGAAACTGGACGTGCACTGATTGACGACGCGGGGTATTTGCTTACCACTGTCCTTGCGAATAAGCGATTAAATGGTGGCAGACGTTCGATGGTCATTGACGCAGGTGTCAATCTGTTGTTTACTTCGTTCTGGTATAATCTGGGCGTATTTCCAACAAAGGAGATGGATCATGCTGAGGAGACAACAATTTATGGTCCGCTATGCATGAACATCGATGTAATCCGCGATGCGATAGTTTTTCCCCAGGTTAAAACAGGTGACCAGTTGGTTATCGAACGGGTTGGTGCTTACAATATTACGCAATGGATGCAGTTTATAAACTACCGTCCAAACGTCGTATTGATCGACAATAAGGGCAAAACACACATTATCAGGAAAAAAGAGAGCCTGACAACCTTCAAAAAAGTTGAATTTGACCCCAAAAGGGGTTAAGAGTTTCAGCAACAATGTATTTTAACTAATGCCCTGAATATAAAACTCCATGGAGAATAACATAAAAATTATCGGTAGAGATGTCCTATTCTCGGTTTTAAACAGCTATTCACAGGTATTTTTTTCCTCATCCAAGATCCTCGCCATCTTTTTGGTATTCATCAGCTTCTTCGATTATGGTGCAGGTATCGGTGGGTTGATCGCTGTCGGTGTTGCAAATTTTCTTGCTTATGGTTTAGGCTACAATACCTATCTCCTGAAAATAGGATTGTATGGTTTTAACAGCCTACTGGTTGGATTGGGCATTGGCCTGGCTTTTCAACCATCGGTTCAACTTTATGTCCTGGTTGCTATTGCTGCCGGCACCTGTTTTTTCCTCACTATTGTTTCACAGGGTGTGCTTGGAAAATATGGTTTGCCATTTTTAAGTATCCCATTTCTGATCACCATCTGGATTGTTGGTTTGTCGGGAGGGGAACTTACCTCCCTGAATATCAGCGAAAGGGGGATTTATACCTACAACGAACTTTTTGGTCTGGGTGGCCATACAATGGTCCGCTTGTACAACTGGCTTGAGGCGTTGGTGGGCTCATCATTTGTCCGCATTTATTTTTACTCACTGGGCGCCATTTTTTTTCAGAAGGGTTTACTTGCAGGAATTATCATTTCGTTTGGGTTACTGATTTATTCGCGCATCACATTTGTACTTTCTATCCTTGGTTACTCCGTATCATATCTATTCTATATATTGGTTGGAATTGAATTTAATTCGCTGAGCTATACTTTTATAGGTTTTAATTACATTTTGACTGCAGTTGCGTTGGGTGGTTACTATTTAATACCGGGACGTATAAGTTTTGCATGGATCATTATCTTATTGCAATCGGTGGTTTTCATAACCATCAGCACACAACAGATTTTCAAGGTTTA
>JBAXBJ010000212.1:0-3734 GCA_037142075.1 Bacteroidota bacterium | reverse complement strand
ACCAGGCGGCCACCCGGTTTAAGTAGTTCATTACTTTGCCTTAACAACTCTTTTAACACTTCCAGCTCATCATTCACTTCAATTCGCAGGGCCTGAAATATCCGGGCGAAAAACTGGTTCTCTTTTCCGCGGGGAGTGCAGCTGGTTAATAAATTTCTAAATTGATTTACTGTGATAATCTCCTGATCCTGGCGTCCCTTAACAATTAGAGAAGCAATAGCTCCAGCATTATTTAATTCTCCGTATAAGCTGAAAATCTCGCGAATACGTTCGAAAGAATAGGTGTTTAATATGTATTTTGCAGACAAACTCTTTTTCTGATCCATGCGCAGATCAAGTTCGGTATCGTAACGAATGGAGAACCCGCGGGCCGGAACATCAATCTGATGGGAGGAAATGCCCAGATCAGCCAAAATACCATCAACAGGCATTGCCTTGTATAGCCTGAGAAAGTTTTTCATATACCTGAAATTCTGATGAATTAGTGTACATCTTTCATCATCGGGCTTGTTTCTAAGAGCATCTTCGTCCTGGTCGAAAGCGATTAAACGTCCGGTAGTCAAATTGTTCAGAATTTCTCTGGCATGCCCGCCTCCGCCGTAAGTTGCATCCACGTAAACACCGTCCGGTTTAATGGCCAGTCCTTCAATGGATTCTTTAAGCATTACAGGCGTGTGATACATAGTTTATTCTTCAGGTTCAGGTTGGATATTTCCCATTACTTCTTCTGCAAGTGCTGAAAAATCAGTCTGGTTTTCAAGGATTGACATTTCGTACTTGTCTTTATCCCAGATTTCAATCATATTGAGTGCTGATGCAAGCACAACATCAGTTTTAATTTCGCCAAAATTGACCAGGTCCTTTGGGATGAGAAGGCGTCCGTTAGTATCAAGCTGTACTTCTCTAACACCAGCCATGAAAACTCTGATGAAATCATTGTTCTTTTTAACAAAACGGTTGAGACGGCTAACCCCTTTTACTTCTTTGTTCCATTGCGAACGGGGGTAGAGCTCAAGGCATTTTTGGAAAATACTACGTTTGATAACAAAGCCTTCGCCCAATATTTCCGTGAGCTGGCTTTTTAGTGCCACCGGAAACATCAGCCGTCCTTTTGGGTCAACCTTGCACTCCTGAACTCCAATTAGTTCGAGCATATTAGATCCTTCTTATTTTTGGGGTAAATATAAACAAGAAAATCCACAAATAACCACTTTAACCCACATTTTTTTATTAACAACTTATTAATATACATTTTACAAAGCTTGTAGATTGGAAGTTTATCTTACGATTTTTATCTTGTCAGTTATGATACAGTCTAAAGTCTGTTCTGACATAGCATTGTTTAAACAATTGGAGCCGATTTTTGCTTAAATTTGCCTTATGGAATAAAATCTGTTTGATATTCCTAAAATTGCGCTGCAAAATGGAAGAAAGGAAAAATAATTTGGAAATCAGTGAGAATTTTATTGATATTGAGCGTGTTATTTCACAGAAAAATCCAAAATTACTGAAGATTATTCCACATTTTCTGATCAATTATCTGAAAAGGGTTATTCACGAGAAGGAATTGAATAAGGCGATATTTACAAACAGGCACAAGTTTGGGCTTGATTTTCTTGATGCCGTATTTGATCAATTTGGGGCAAAGATGACTGCCGAAGGGTTGAATAACATTTCTCAGCAAGGGAGGTTTGTGATTGCTTCCAATCATCCTTTGGGTGGGCTTGATGGTATAGCGCTTATGAGCATTGTAGGCAAAATGAGGAACGACATTGTGTTTCCTGTAAATGATATCCTGATGAACCTTCCTAATATTTCGGATCTATTCATTCCGGTAAATAAACATGGAAGTAACGCAAATAACATTTCGGTATTCGAGGAAACATTTGCATCAGACAGGACACTTCTTTATTTTCCGGCAGGCTTATGCTCCCGCAAGCAAGCAGGAAGGATATCTGATCTGGAATGGAAGAAAAGTTTTATTTCAAAAGCTCGTAAACACAAGCGCGACATCATTCCAACTCACATTGACGGGCGCAATTCAAATTTCTTTTACAATTTAGCCAATATTCGCAAATTCCTGGGAATCAAGGCTAATATAGAAATGCTTTACCTGGTGGATGAGATGTATAAACAAAAAAATAAGCATATCAGGATTGTGTTCGGCAAACCAATTCCTTTTCAGGTTTTTGACAAACGGTTCACTGATACTGTGTGGGCCGAGCATGTAAAAACTTTCGTGTATTCACTTGAGAAAAATCAAAACAGTACATTCCCTTTCATCAATGTTTAATTCTAATTATATCTGCTATGCAACCTATCATTGAGCCGATTGACCGTTCACTTCTGGAGCAGGAGCTTACACACGATAAATTTGTACGCAACACAAACAATGGCAACAATGAAATTTACATTGTTACCTGGCACAATGCTCCTCATGTTACCCGTGAAATAGGCCGTTTACGTGAAATAACTTTTCGCGATGCCGGTGGTGGCACAGGAAAAGATTGTGACCTTGATGAGTTTGATACTGCTGAAGAGCCGTTTCAGCAACTTCTGGTCTGGAACCCTCGCGACAAAGAAATTGTTGGAGGATACCGCTTTATTCATGGCAACAGGCTTAAAGTGCATGAAAATAACAGGGTAGATACTCCAACAGCGGAACTTTTCAATTTTTCCTCACGTTTTATAGCCGATTACCTTCCCTATACTATAGAATTAGGCCGTTCTTATGTTCAGCCAGCTTACCAGCCCAGTATAGATATAAGGAAAGGCATGTATTCGCTTGATAATATATGGAATGGACTGGGTGCTATTATAAAGCGGCACCCAGATGTTAAATATTTTTTCGGGAAGATAACAATGTATCCACATTTTAATACTGAAGCCAGAGACATGATATTATTCTTTATGAAAAAGTATTTCGGCGATAACGATAAGTTGGTTATTCCGATTCACCCACTCACACAGAATATAGATGCTAAATTACTTGAGAGTATTTTTGTGGGTGGCAATTATGATAAGGATTATAAAATACTTGTTCAGCACGTTAGGCTTCTGAATGAAAATATTCCGCCATTGGTTAACGCTTATATGAACTTGTCCTCCACTATGTTATGTTTTGGCACTTCCCTTAACCCGGAGTTTGGAGATGTTGAGGAAACAGGAATTCTTGTCACTATTGATGATATTTATGACATTAAGAAGGAGAGGCATTTTATGAAGCCCCAGTAATAATAGAAACGCTAATCACTCTTTTATGGATGCCAAGTATGCATCGAGTTGTGTGGAATGGAAAAAATGCCCCGAAACTAATTTGCCGGAGTATGCTTTTATTGGTCGTTCTAATGTAGGGAAGTCATCTCTTATCAATATGCTTACAGGGACCAGGGGGCTTGCCCGTACTTCCAATACTCCCGGCAAAACGCAGCTTATCAATCACTTTATAATCGATGCCGAATGGTATCTCGTAGATTTACCTGGCTATGGTTTTGCACGTGTAGGCAAAAAGGATCGTGCAGAGTGGGAAGCAATGATACGCCATTACCTTATAAATCGTGCGAACTTGGTCTATATTTTCCTGCTCATTGATGTAAGGCTTGAACCGCAGCAATCGGATATGAGCTTTATAAGATGGATGGCTATGAAAGAACTACCTTTCGTACTAGTTTTTACTAAGGCTGATAAACTCTCAAAGGATAAACTCAGGAAGAGCCAGCAAAATTACCTGCATA
>JBAXBJ010000211.1:0-3792 GCA_037142075.1 Bacteroidota bacterium | reverse complement strand
ACCGTCGCATCCTTGAAGACATTAAAGACCCACTGATCCATCTTGTGCGAAATTCTGTTGATCATGGCATAGAACTCCCTGAAGAACGTGTCAGATTGAATAAACCAAAGTCAGGACAGATTGAAATAACCATATTCAGGACCCTGGACAAGTCCGTCGAAATTCATATTTCAGACGATGGTGCTGGGATTGATGTCGATAAAGTAAAAAAAGTGTCAATTCAGGAAGGGCTTATTTCCAGGGATACTGCTGAAGTACTGACGAATACAGAAGCCATTCAGTTAATTTTCCACTCAGGCGTTTCAACCAGCCAGCTTATCACCGATATGTCGGGAAGAGGTCTCGGGCTTGCGATTGTATCTGAGAAAATTCTCCGGCTAGGAGGTACGGTAAGCGTTACTTCGGAAACCGGTTCAGGAAGCTGCTTCACCCTGGTCCTCCCGCTGACCCTGGCCACATTCCGCGGGGTCCTGGTTCGCCTGGGCGAACACCGTATTATCATCCCTCTTGGTAATCTCGAAAAAGTCGTAAGGGTTAAGCAATCAGAAATACATAAGGCAGAAAACAAAAAGACAATTATATTCGAAGACCATCACATCCCCTTATTCAGAATGTGCGATGCCCTTGGATTTACCAGTGTCAGGCTGAAAAGCCAGGATAACACCTTTTATGCGGTCATCCTTTCTTCCACGCAAAGGAAAACGGCCTTCCTGGTCGATGAGATAATAGGAGAACAGGAGGGTATAATAAAGCCTATGGGCGGACAGCTTCTGAGCGTCAGGCATCTGAGTGGGGCTACTGTTTTGGGTGACGGTAAAGTTGTTCCTGTAATCGATGTCTTCGAACTGACCGAGACTGTTTTGACTCATGGGATTGTTAATCCGCAGTCTTTCACTGAAATAAATGAACAACAGGAAAGACCCGAAGCAAGGATACTGGTTGCGGAAGACTCACTGACTTCGAGATCACTTTTACGGAATCTGCTTGAGGGGGCCGGATATGAAGTAAACACCGCAGTTGATGGATGGGAAGCCTATACGATACTGAAGCAGGGAGGGTTCGATCTTGTAGTTTCTGATATTGAAATGCCCAGGATGAACGGGTTTGAGCTCACTGCGAGGATCAGGACCGAACCAGAACTGGCATCACTGCCGGTTGTTCTTGTAACTGCCCTTGAGTCTGCCGAAGACCGGCAGAGAGGACTTGAATCGGGCGCCAATGCTTACATTGTTAAAAGTTCTTTTGAGGGAGGTAACCTGATATCAACAATCCAACGGCTGATCTGAATTGAGAAACGACCCTGTAAATATCGTAATCGTAGACGATTCGGCTGTTTGCCGGAAATTCCTCAGCCATGTCCTGGGAAATTCCAGCGGGATTATTGTAAGTGGAACCGCTTCGAACGGACCTGATGCCCTCGATCTGATACAAAAAATTAAACCTCACCTGGTTCTCATGGACATCAATATGCCGGGGATGGACGGCTTTGAGACTACGTCAAGAATAATGAATCTTTTTCCGCTGCCTGTGATCATCATCAGTGGGGAGTATACGCCCCAGGAAGTCGCGAAAACGTTCAGGGCTCTTGAGGTTGGGGCTGTGGACATCCTTCCGAAACCGCCGGGTGAAGGTTCTCCCGGATTCGAGAAGGAGATAAGCAAACTGATCATGCATATCAGGCTGATGTCGGAGGTGAAGGTTGTAAAGAGGAACCTTCTTCCGGGCAGCCCATTCTTACCTTTGCCGACGCCCTTTCAAAGCACAGTTAATCCGGCTGTTTCACATTTCCGAAACAGTATTCCAAAAATCATAGGTATCGGAGCATCTGCAGGGGGCCCTATCGCCATTCAACAGATTCTGCTTGGACTCGACATGGATTTTAAAATCCCGATTGTGATTGTTCAGCATATTGAAGCTGTTTTTACCGACGGATTTGCCCAATTCCTTGAATTGACGACGCAAAGAAAAATCTCGGTTGCTTATAGCGGAATGATCTTAAAACCAGGGATGATTGTTATTCCACCTGGAGATACTCATTTAGGATTTGGGAGTCAGGGAACCATATTACTGAATACAAGTCCACCCGACAGGGGACTCAGGCCATCGGTAAACCACCTTTTCACAAGCATGGCAAACACATATGGTGCCGATTCACTTGGAATCTTACTGACAGGAATGGGAGCCGACGGAGTGAGAGGAATGAGTTTGATGTTTGAGAGAGGTGCAGTAACTATTG
Organism: Bacteroidota bacterium; assembly: GCA_037142075.1. Taxonomy (GTDB): domain Bacteria; phylum Bacteroidota; class Bacteroidia; order Bacteroidales; family UBA4417; genus UBA4417. The sequence goes on along the minus strand of JBAXBJ010000211.1, from coordinate 1,556 downwards.
CACAGGATGCCGAAAGTTCAATGATCCACGGGATGCCTGGAGAGGCAATCAAAGCTGGCGCTGCCAAATTCGTTTTCTCTTTAGAACAAATACAAGTTTATTTAAATGATATTAATCGCTTAAACAACTAACCATGAGTATTTTTATGAATCCACGAGTTGGCATGAACTATGTATTGATTGTTGAGGACAGCCCTGTTCAGGCTAAAAAACTCAGATTCCTTCTTGAGGAGAATGGTTTTGAGGTAAGTGTTTCCACCAACGGGGAACAGGCACTTGAATCATTGAGGCAGAAAAAGCCAATGATCATCATCAGTGATATCATGATGCCGGAAATGAACGGGTATGAGCTCTGTTCGAATATGAAAGCGGATGCAGATCTCAAAAGTATTCCGGTAATCCTCCTTACCTCCCTTCGTGACCCCCTTGATATTATCAAAGGGTTGCAGTCAGGAGCTGATAACTTCATCACCAAGCCATACGAGGACGAATACCTTCTTACTAGAATTCATTATCTCCTGGCAAACCGTAACCTTAATAAATCAGGCAGCGCTGAAATGGTTATCGAGATCATTTTCAGGGGGGAGAAATATTCGATCAACTCAGAAAAAAAACAGATCCTCGACCTCCTGCTTTCAGTATATGAAGCAGCAGTGCAAAGAAACGATGAGCTTGTAAAGGCTCAGGCCGAGTTACAAAAACTTAATGAAGATCTGCTGATTGCCAATGATGAGCTTGAATCCTTTGCCCATACGGTTTCACATGATCTGAGATCCCCTCTTAACATCACCCTGGGCTACGCACAGCTCATTCTGGATGATAAAGTGGCGAGTCTCGATGAAGAAACCATAACCTATCTTCAGGCCATTATACGGTCTTCCAAATTAATGGCTAACCTCATTGAAGATCTCCTGAATTTTGCCCGTTCAGGGAAAGAGTCGATTCGACTTGAAGAATCGAATCTTTCAACAATTGCCAACAAAGTCGTACAGGAGTTATACCTTAAAGAACCGGGCCGCAACATCAGCATTGACATTGAAAAAGATATTATTGTAAATGCCGATCCCCATCTGATGAACATAGTGTTGGAAAACCTCCTCAGCAACGCCTGGAAATATACATCAAAATCAGAATCTCCACATATCAGTATGGGTGTTGAAATGCAAGGGAAAGAAAGAGTAGTCTGCATAGCGGACAATGGGGATGGTTTTCACTCCAAGGATTATTACAAACTCTTTGGTGCCTTCCAAAGGCTTCACTCGAACAGTGAATTTCCCGGCACCGGTGTGGGCCTGGCAACCGTAAAGCGAATTATCGAACGCCACGGAGGCCATATCTGGGCCAAGGGCGAAAAAGGCAAGGGCGCAACATTCTATATTTCGCTGCCCTGATTGTTGCAATTTCAAATCATTTATCTCAAGGTTCAGGCCTCAGATCCATTTGAAGGGTCATCACCTCCGTGAAGGTAATATTTCAGGACCCTGTTGAACAGTGGCACATCAATGGGTTTGGCAATGTAATCATCAAAGCCGCTCTCGAGTATTTCCTCCCGGCTTC
>JBAXBJ010000210.1:0-3806 GCA_037142075.1 Bacteroidota bacterium | reverse complement strand
CCAAAACTTTCCTCGGAAGGAGAAATTTTTACCTTTGGGTCAATCCCCTCAACAACAGTAGGACTGGCTTTAAGCTGGTCCTGCAAAGAAGCAATCTCATCCCTGAGAGTAGAGAGCTGCTTCTGCTGTTCCGCCTCCAGAGTGGAAATTTGTTTCTGATAATCAGTCTCCAACTGTTCAACAGTCTGATTATAATTTTTGAGAGTTTCATCATTAACCCCTTCTGGCAGAGGATTGAACAGATTCCTTAGCTTCTGGAACAATTCCTTTTTCATGGTATTGTTATTTGAATAATATTTGAGCATAAACTCGATAATGGTATCAGGCTTTTTGGCAATAAGCCAGGCAATAGACGGATTCTCATCCAAAAACCTTGTAGCCTGGTAAGAAAATGAATCAACAGCAAACAACGAATTAGTAGCGGCAGGATCATCAACAAGGTCAGTAGCCAGAAGATCATCAATACGGGTTGCAGGATACTCTTCATCAGTTAATGAAGGCTCACCAGGTACAAAGGCAATAGAAGCCCCGAACATATCCGGGTTATTCTTTGCCATTTTCACGATATAATCAAAGAGATTTCCCGAAGGAGATGACTTACAAACCTCATCAAGATGAAGATCTCCAAAAACCTTTTCACCCTCAACCTGGAAATTCTTGAACCTGCCGATATATGTACCAAAGGAAGAGCTACACATATTAGGATGCCCAAAACGGGCCTTAACACCAGCTTCCTTTGAATTGCCAAGCAGAGCTATCTGGGAAAGAGTTACAGAATCAATTTGTTCAAAGTAGGATTTGACCTTTCCAGCCTGTGCAACAACAACCTTTTTCAGAATACCGGCACCCTCATCTATCTGAGAGAAAGAGAATGCAACAGCAGGAGTCGAGAAAGATTTCATAGTCAGATTTTATAACAGATACAAAACTAATACTACTTAAAGTAATACTTTAGTAAATATTGGCAAAAACACTATATTACAGTTGTATAGACATTGGAATATTATTAAATTTGTAAAAAATGGCTAAATGAGCGAAGACACATTAAAAATCATCCAAGACCTCCGGGAAAAATTTGGGATGGATGTTGAAAATCTCATCAGGAAAGGGATACTTCCAACGAATGCAGCAAAGAAATGGCTGGTCAAAGAACTTTACTTTGAATACGCAAAACAGGGAAAGACATTTACCAAAGAAGGGAGAACCTATACCGACATCAAACTCGAACTAAGCGAAGAATACGGAATCAGCATAAGCAGTATTGAGAAGCTGGTATACCGGGAACATTGATCATCAAAAAGCAACAATCACACCTTAAAATAAGGTCAAATTAGGAAATATGGAAGTCAGGAACGAAAAAGGGCAATATGCCAAAGGACACCAAGGCAAACCCAAAGGCGCCAGGAACAAAATTACCAGCGAGCAGAAAGAAAGAGTGGAAAAAGTCCTCTACCTACTTGATGAAACCCTGGAAGAAGACATTGAAAAAATGAGATCCAAGGAAAGAGTTGAGCTATGGGCAAGCCTGCAGGAATTTATCAGGCCAAAACTCCAGAGGATGAATGTCGATATTGCACCCCAGGAAGACAAGATCACCAAGATAACCTTTGAAGTCATCAAAGGGAACTAATACCCTGGTATACATTTCAACTGAAATTTTCGCCGGCCAATGGAGAAAAATGTAAAAGTATCCGTGGTATTTGAGAAAAACTTCAATGCCAAGACAAAAATCATCGTCAACCAGGGAGGAAGCAGGTCAGGCAAGACATTTTCAATCCTACAGCTATTAGCCTTAGTCAAAGCCTTTGAAGGCACAGACATGGTATTTTCCATCGTCAGGAAGACCATGCCGGCATTAAAAGCCTCCGCAATGCGTGATTTCTTTGAGATTCTGAAGGCAAATGACCTCTATAATGAAAGGTACCACAACAAAACTGAGAACACCTACCAGCTAAACGGAAACCTGTTTGAGTTCATGAGCCTGGACCAGCCACAGAAAAAACGTGGGGCCAAAAGGACCTATCTTTTTATCAATGAAGCCAATGAGCTCAACCTTGAAGACTGGATTCAGCTTTCCCTCAGAACTGAAAAGCAGATATACCTTGACTTTAACCCTTCCATGGATGAACACTGGATCTATGACATAGTCATCCCCCGTCAGGACTGCACCTTCATCCATTCAACATACATGGACAATCTAAAATTCCTCCCGGAAGAAATGGTAAGGGAGATTGAAAACTTGAAATCCGTGGACCAGAATTACTGGAGGATTTACGGATTAGGCGAAATAGGGCAAATAAAAGGTTTGGTATTCACAAACTGGGAAGTAGTGGATGAATGCCCGTCGGAATGCAAATGGACTTCCTATGGCCTTGATTTTGGCTTCTCAAATGACCCTACTGCCCTGATAATGGTAGGATATTCCGGAGGAGATATCTTCTTGGATGAGATGATCTATTCCAGGGGCCTGACCAACCAGGATATCGGGAAATGGATGAACCAGCTTGGTATTACCAAGTCCGATGAGATCATTGCTGACAACCAGCCCAAGTGCATTTATGAGATCAGGCTGGAGGGATTCAATATCAAACCTACTTTCAAGGGCCAGGATAGTATCATTACCGGCATTGATATCATGAAACGGCAGAGATTCAAAGTAACAAAACGGTCAGTGAACCTGATCAGGGAGCTAAAAAACTACAAATGGAAGGAAGATGCTGCCGGGAATGCGTTAAATATTCCTGTGGACAGGTTTAACCATGGGATTGATGCGGTGAGATATGTGGTTATGAATAGAAACCTTGCTTACGCACGCAAAAGCAGGGCTAAAGTTTTCCACTAAGAATGTTCTTTAAAAGGGAATTTAACGAAGGAAGTACCTTGCATTCCTATTTACCGATTTCTTGCATTCATATTTGCCGAAAACTCGCATTGTTATTACCATTGACATGCTTCCTTTCTGAACCAAACTGATACCACTTCCTAAAGTAAACTGATGCCACATTTCAGGGGTAATTACGTAGACGTAAAAAAAATGTCTATGAGGACCCCATTATGCCTGCATTTGTAAGTAGTGGCTGAAAACTGCACAACTCTACCGGTTGAAAACTGCACAGGATACCGGTTGAAAAACTGCAATTGGTACTCATGGGAAAGGCGAAGCCTTGAACCATGGGTACCTTTAAATGAACTGATTCCGGAAAAGTATATCAAGCCAACCGGTACCGTAGGCAGGGATGGTACCGGAATATTCAAGTTAACTGGTGCACACCCTGCCGAAGGTAGGGGTTGGTGATGGCGCAGGCTTGCTAAACCAGCTGGAATCCAGGGATTAGATAGAGCCGAAGGTCTCTCTTACTACTCGTCCAACATAAGGCAGTGCATTTGCCGGTGTTTGAATCCGGGGGTATGCTGGGATAGTACGTTAAGCAATACCGGTATTAACCGATAAAAAATAAGCGGGTGGCGAGGAGTTTGTGCGACAGCATTTTTTGCTGTTGCACAAGCCCGAAGTCCCCGCTGGTGATGGAGTGGAAGGCTTTTAGTGGTAGCGAAGTGAACATCCGCAGGCGAAGCCAAGGTTGTGAAACGTAGCGAACACTTAAAACCTGTAACGACCAACTGGTGTTGGCAGGTATTGCTTGGCGTACATTTAACGAGGCAAAATGCTCTACCGATATTCTTGTACTTCAAACTCAATCTACTTGTCCAACGAAAGGCTGGATAAGCACCCTCTCAATCCTCTCGTCCGGCTAACGGGGATATTTAACATAATGTGATTATAGGACTGACGCAGGTAAAGGCCA
>JBAXBJ010000209.1:0-3828 GCA_037142075.1 Bacteroidota bacterium | reverse complement strand
CGGCAGCACATTCCCCTGCGTTTTGCTTGGCCGGATGATGCAATACAAAGGAAAAGATGTGCGGGTTACGTCATTAACTGACATTACTGCCCGTAAAAATGCCGAGGAAAAATTGAAGCATTTATCTACCCGTCTCGCATTAGCCACTCATGCAGGTGGCGTTGGCATTTGGGAGTACGATATTGTTAACAATACCATGCTGTGGGACAACCAAATGTATGCGCTCTATGGTTTTAAAGAAGGTGATTTCGGCGGAGTCTATGAGGCCTGGCGGTCAGGCCTGCATCCCGATGATACTGAAAGGGGCGACCTGGAGGTACAAATGGCTGTCAGCGGCCAAAAAGAGTTTTATACTGAGTTCCGTGTGATTTGGCCGGATAAGTCGGTTCACTCAATTAAAGCGACAGCCATAGTAAAACGCGATGAAGCCGGTAAAGCACTGAATATGGTTGGTACCAATTGGGATATTACCGCCCAAAAAGACACTCAGGAAGCGCTTTCAAAAGCCAGGAACGAAGCCGAAACTGCCAATAAGGCAAAGAGTCTGTTTCTGGCCAATATGTCGCACGAAATCCGTACGCCGCTCAATGCTATTATCGGCTTTTCGCAACTGTTGAACCTTGAACACTTAACCGACCGGCAAAGTGATTATTCAGTTTCTATTCATCGTTCGGGCGAACATTTACTGGAACTCCTGAACGACATCCTGGAATTATCGAAAATAGAAGCAGGCTATGGAAAAATAAATCCGGTCAATGTCGATTTGTATGCGCTGCTTGCCGATATCCGGATGATGTTCAGCCAGCAGGCACAATCCAAACAGCTTCAGCTCACTTTCGAAACCGCTGACAATCTGCCTCAATACATCCTGGCCGACGACAATAAATTGCGCCAGGTACTAATCAACCTGATCGGGAATGCTTTGAAATTCACCGATAAAGGCGAAATTTCAGTCCGGGCCGGAATCGATCGTAACTATGAGCTGAAAAGCATGCTGGTCATAGAAATCCACGATTCAGGAACCGGTATTTCCGAATATGAAATTGGAAATCTCTTCAGGCAATTTGAACAGGCCAGTGAAGGCATTAAGCAAAGCAATGGAACCGGATTAGGACTCGCACTGAGCCGCGAACTGGCCATTCTGATGGGCGGCAACATCACGGTCGAAAGCAAAGAAGGAGAAGGTTCGGTATTTACCATTCGCGTCGTAATAAAAGAAGGTAAACCGCAAGCGGGTGAAGATCTTATTCCCAAACGGGTTATAGGTATTGAAAACACAAAGGACAAATACCGGGTACTGGTCGTTGACGATAAAAAGGAAAACCTGAGAGTAGTTGTCGATTTCCTCCATTGGGCTGGTTTCGAAACCAATGAAGCATCTGGCGGTGAAGAAGCAATAGCTAAGTTCGAAAGCTGGAGCCCACACCTGGTTTTAATGGATATCCGCATGCCGCTGATGGATGGTTATGAGGCAACCCGCCATATTAAAGCCACCGAAAAAGGAAAACTGACGCCTGTTATCGCACTGACTGCCAGTTCATTCGAAGTGGACTGGAAAAATAATGCCGGTTTTAATTTCCAGGGATACATCCGTAAACCATTCCGCGAAAGCGAATTATTACACACCATAGCAGAGGTACTCGGCATTGAATACATATATGAGGAAGAGAAAAAAGCTTTTTCACCCCCTGGTTTTCCATATAACACCTTGACAATTGGTTCGGATATGGCAAAGTTGCCTAAGCACCTCGTATCTCAAATGCAGCTTGCAGTTGAAATTGCCGATTTCCAACGCTTAAAAGAACTGATTGGCAAAATTAATATACCGAAACTTAAGCAACATCTGGTATTGCAGGCCAGCAATTTCAATTTAGATTACTTTCAACAAATTTTAAGTAAAAAGAATACAAAAAATGAAAACAAACACTAAAACAGCCTTCGGTATTCCAACTATTCTTCTCGTTGACGATGTGCCTGCCAACCTCCAGTTGTTAGGCGACATACTTATAAATGCAGCTTATAAAGTCCGGCAGGTTTCAAGTGGGAAGCAGGCAATTCAGGTGGCCGAAAAAGAAATACCCAACCTTATCCTCCTCGATATTATGATGCCGGAAATGGATGGATACGAAGTTTTTCGAAAATTAAAGAAAAATCCCGCTTTAGTTGATATTCCGGTCATTTTTATCAGTGCGCTCAACGACACCGCTAATATTGTAAAAGCATTAAATATAGGCGGCGTGGATTATATCAACAAACCTTTCCAGGCCGAAGAAGTTCTGGCAAGGGTACATACGCATCTCAAACTTCGCCGGCAAAGCAGGGAACTGCAGGAACTCATTGCTACCAAGGATAAATTCTTTTCCATCATAGCTCACGATCTTCGTGGCCCATTAGGCAGCTTTATGGGCTTAACCCAGATGCTGGCCGACAAAAATGAGGCTTTTCCTGAAAAGGTCAGAGCGGAAATGCTTGCATTACTGAACGATAACGCTCACAATACTTTTAAACTGCTCGAAAACCTGCTTCAATGGTCGCAGATGGAACGCGGGCTCATCGATTTCAATCCCGTAATTCTTGATTTAAAGCATGTAGTAGCTGAATGCCTGAAAACAGCTGCTGATACTGCACGCGCAAAGCAGATCCGGATCACAACCGACATACAAGGCATCCCGGAAGTATTCGCCGATACCAATATGCTTCAGACTGTGATCCGCAACCTGGTTTCGAATGCTGTAAAATTCACCCCTAAGGGAGGAATTGTCACTATTTCGGCTATACCCTCAGTAAACAATACAATACTGTTATCGGTAAAAGACACAGGAATTGGAATGAATGCTGAAATGCGTAAAAAACTGTTCCTTATAGGTGCAAATACGAAACGCCCGGGTACCGTGGGTGAATTGAGTACTGGCCTGGGATTGCTGCTATGCAAGGAATTTGTCGTAAAACAGGGCGGTGAATTATGGGTTGAATCAACTATAAATGTAGGATCCGTATTTTATTTTACCATTCCTTCTCCCACACAGAATGAAGTAAAAAAAGATGACAAAACCCTTGTAAAAGCAACAGGCAAAGGAACAAGCCCGAAAAAACCAACTATCCTGGTAGTTGATGACGATCAAATAACAAATAAGATAATTCCCCTAATGTTAAAGAAACTTGCCGGCGAGGTTATGATTGTAAAGACAGGTGTCGAAGCAATTGAAGTTTGCCGCGGCAATCCAGATATAGATCTTGTTCTTATGGACATTTTCCTGCCTGAAATTGACGGATTGGAAACCACACGCCAGATCCGGCAGTTTAACAAAGAAGTTGTAATTATTGCACAAACAACTTTTGTACAAAGCGGAGCAAGAGAAATTTCAATCGCTGCCGGATGCGATGACCATATTACTAAACCTTTCAGTAATGCAGAATTAGTTGATATTATTAAGAAAAACATGGAAAATTAATTTGATTCTGCCTCGTATTGAATGGAAATAGTTCACTCAGTGCCGTAAGATCGTACCCAATGGCTGCGCGTTTGTAACGCGCGACGGTAGAATTACCACACTATGTCTTTCCTGTTAAATAACTGTTTCCCATTAACGATTAACCAAAAACGAATAACTATTTTCCTTCCCCCCGCAATAGCCCTATTATAACCCGGAACCCGGAACCTGGAACCTGGAACCTGGAACCTGGAACCTGGAAACTGGAACCTGGAACCTGGAACCTGGAACCTGGAACCTGGAACCTAGAACCTAGAACCTGGAACCTGGAACCTGGAACCTAGAACCTGGAACCTGGAACCTGGAACCTGGAACCTGGAACCTGGAACCTGGAACC
>JBAXBJ010000208.1:0-3870 GCA_037142075.1 Bacteroidota bacterium | reverse complement strand
ATCGGTTGATTCCTTTTTTGCTTTTTTCGGTTTTCATTTTTTCCTGGAAAAGCATGTGGAAGGGGCAGAAAAGGCAATCCGGCAATAATGCCAAAAAACTCACACCAAATCCAGATCCCATGAAAAAGTACTTCAACGATCCCCGCCCGCTTACCGTCAGGTACCAGGCTAATTGTGCCGAATGCGGCACCATTCTGAAAAAAGGCACCTTTGCCTACTACTGGCCATCCGATGGCAAACTCTACTGCCAGGCCTGTGGCGAATCCGAATTCCGCCAGTTCCTCTCAGCCGCCGCTGATGAAGATGTTTACAACCAAATTAGCAATCCATTCGCCTGTTAATCAAAAAATCATTTTTTATCCAGCCCGGTGCTCCCGGGCTTTTTAATTTCAATCTTTTCTATATCTTTACCATTATTAAAATTTCACATCAGAAATACAATATCAACGGACAGTTTAAGCAATAGTATGTTTAAGTTATACTTGTTAACAGGGTAGCGATCAATGATAAAAAATAAAACCATGACAAATTACGATTGGGAAAATATTGTCAAAAACAAAACTATTGTAGAACTTCAAACTATAATACGTGAGAATATTCTTGGAGAGCAAGCTTATGACCACGCAAAAATAGAACTTGAAAAAAGACAAACAAAAGGTAAAATTTCTGAACTGGATATTATTGCAACAAAAAAAAGAAAAATAAAACTGATATCGAATTCAATTGGCTTTTACCAAATTTTTGGTGGAATCTTAGGCCTTTTATACTTGATTAGCATTGCTATAAGTTTAGAATTTGATTTCCAATCATTTATTATACTATTTGCGGAAAGCCTTCTGGTCGCATTTTCAATACTTGCTGGCGTCAGCCTCTTGAAAAGGAATAAGTTTGGTGTTTTATTTTCTAGGATAAATCAGCTTCTTCAAATAATTTTCATTAAGACAACTTTGTTTACTTATTATTACTACTCAGGAGCGGCATTCCTAATCGGAACATCTGTAAAAAATAGTCCGATATTAAGTTTTGAGTCATTATTATCATCAAAATTTGAATTAAACTGGAATAGCGAAAGTGCTTTATCTGTATCTTATTTTTATTTAAACATTATGGCTTTGATCATTCTCTACATATTGTCAAGAATGAAATCGTTACAACTTCAAATAAAATCAACGAATCGCTAAAATATTGTACTTTTGTTTGGTTTGAAATTCCTGTTGAATTACTAAATCCAAAACAGAGAATTCTTTTTCACTTTTCGTTATTCACCCTTCACTTACTAAACTCTCGAAACCTTCACCATCCTCTTTCTGTTCAGTAAAATCTTCGCCATGATTGCATATCGTGCCGCATCAATGGCATGGTTAAAAGTGTCCGAAGGTTTATTGGTAGCATTCCCGCTCTTATCCATGATCCAGGAATAGTTCCTCAGCTCCCGTATCAGGTTCACAGAATTTTTCGTCACAAACAATTTGTGCGACTTCATAAAGTCAATCCCCTTCCTGATGCTGTCCTCACCTTTAAAACAAGGAATCATCGTAAAGCCAGCCCGGCGCAGATCCTCAATACTCTTTGGCTCTGCCGAATCAGCCACAATTTCATCGTGATATTTCACAACACCTCTTTCCACCAGCAACTTTGCTAAATCCGAATTTGTCAAACCCGTCTGGTAAATCTTTTCATTCATATAAATATTGTCGCCCTTTATGCCGATTTCCACCAGTGCCGTCGGATCATTGGTAAAACCCCAATCCAACCCGTAATTTCTGCTGATACCTTCCGGCATTCCATCAATTACCGAGAACGCAGTAAAAACCAACCCCTCATAACTCCCGTATTCGCAATCCACATGAATCCGCTTGAAATTCGGATCCATCTCCACACGCCTTTCAATTCTGGACCTTTCCACTTCAGTCAGGAACGGATTGTTTGTATAGTTGCTCAGGATCACCTCCACATCACCGTAATACTCAATAAATTTCTCCAGCCAGAACTGGCTTGTCGGGTTAAAGTCACCGATCACAAATTCCGACCTGCGCGCAAGTTCATCCCACACCTCAAACTTCAGCGAGTTAATTTCATTCCCATACAGCAAGTAACGCCTGGCGCCTAAAGCCTTATCAATACGATCAGCCGAAAAAAATTCAATAATTGATCCTGTCTTGAATGTATACCGACCTGTCGAAATATTAAATTCATCCGTACTAAACGTGCCGGTCTGAATCATCAGTTGTTTCATTATCCTGATCACACCAATATCCAGGTGAGGCTTCGACTCCGACACTATGGTAATGATCCGGTTTTTCTCCCGCATCGCCACCACAAAAATCAGGAAAATCATCAGGTCATAAGTCTTCCCCGAACCGGTTCCGCCTTTATGAATGATGATCTTTTTCCTTTCCAGGTAGGCAGCCATGGTCTTTTTCAGAACATAACCGTAGCTAAGATCCACTTCCATCTTTCAGGTTTATCACAATGCCTTCAGGAAATTCGTGCCTGATGTGTTGGTTATTTATTTTGTCGCCTTCATCATCCGTGCCTATCAGTTTGTACAACACGATTTGCACTGTCGGATTTTCCGAGTTGTACCATTTCTTCCTCAGCCCTGATTTCATCTCATTTTTATTTATCAGGATCAGCTCTTTTAGTATGTCCGATTTGTCCAGTTCTTTTTCGTAAAATGTTGATCTTGAACAATCCATGAAAGAAACCACCTCATCTATAAAAATCAGTTTATGTTCAGTAATGGCATCAATTGCCTGCTGTAATAGTTCCTCAGTTATGTATGCCATTTCGCTTATTTTAAATTCTGAATGGATTTCACTTTTCCAATTACTCATTGCCAATTACCCAAATCTCTCGTCCACAAGTCCCCTCTCTTTTTACCAAGAGAGGGGATTTAGGGGTGAGTTTTTTGAAGATGGATTTAGGGGTGAGTACTTATTTCCGGTAAACCATCTTCTCAATTGTACTCACTGACACACCATAATCCAAACTCAGTTCGTACTTTATATCGGTATAAGTCCTTCCTGTTTTCGCCAGCTTAAAATACTTCTGTTTTACAATCCAATTCCTTGCATGATTGGCTGGAATTAGTCCGATTTCAAACAACTTCTCAGCATCTATACCCGTAAGCTGCTGAATTTCACCTAAAATCAAATCCTTGCTTGCTTCCATCGTCATACCTGTATTTTATATTACAAATTTACATAATATTCAGATATATTATAATGATATACAGATATTTTGCCAACTATTACTAAAGTAATACTTTAAGTATTTAATAATTTTGTGATTCATTCAACACTCCACAAAATGGCAACTCCCAAAAGACCAAGAGCAGGCACCGAACTTCCTAAAAATGTGAAGTCTCCACAAAAACCAACAAAGCCGCGATTCAAACCAGGATCAGAGCTTGTAAAAATTATTAAATAATGCATCGCTATTTCTCAACCCCTCCCATCTTTTCCGCTCCCGTCACTTCCATCGACAGGGAGCGTGGAATTATACAGGGAGTCACCATTTGCCAGGTAGGACCGGCAAAAGGCCACAACGGATTTATCGACAAGGCTTTTCTCCTTCAAATTGTGGAGGATGCTTCCACAAAGTCAGCTGGTATCAAAGCAAGGTTCGGGCATCCGAATATGTGTAGCCAAGCATTAGGCACTTATCTGGGCAGGTTCAAAAACTATTCGTATTCAGGTAATCTGGTGAAAGCCGACCTCTGCCTCGACGACACAGCAAAAAGCACCCCTTCAGGAGATTTGTATTCGTACATCCTGGACATGGCAGAAAAAAACCCCGATATGTTTGGGGCTTCAATAGTCTTTGAGATCGGAGAATCAGTATTCCTTGACGAGGAGGTGGATGGCA
>JBAXBJ010000207.1:0-3905 GCA_037142075.1 Bacteroidota bacterium | reverse complement strand
AGCTGCCGGATAAAGACAGCCAGATGTACCATGCCGACCTGGATAATTTTTACCTTATTCCTACAGCCGAAGTTCCTGTAACCAATATTTACCGCGATCTGCTGCTGAAAGAAACCGATTTTCCGATTAAGAATGTTGCTTATTCGCAGTGTTTCCGCCGAGAGGCAGGTTCGTATGGCAAAGATGTCAGAGGATTGAACCGCCTGCACCAATTTGATAAAGTAGAAATTGTGCAGATTCAGCATCCGGATCGTTCGTACGCTGCCTTGGAAGATATGCGCGCACATGTAACCGGCCTGGTTCGCAAACTGGAACTGCCTTTTAGGGTACTCCGGCTTTGTGGAGGCGATATGAGCTTTACCTCCGCATTGACGTACGATTTCGAAGTCTTCTCGGCCGCACAAAAGCGTTGGCTCGAAGTAAGTTCGGTTTCCAATTTCGAATCCTTCCAGGCCAACCGCATGAAACTGCGTTTTAAGGACAGCACCGGCAAAACACGCCTTGCTCATACTTTGAATGGAAGCGCACTAGCTTTACCTCGTATTGTTGCCGCCTTACTCGAAAACAACCAGACAACTGAAGGAATCAGGATTCCGAAAGCACTGGTGCCTTATACAGGTTTTGAGTGGATAAAATAGGCGGGATTAAAAATCCCGGACTCAACGGAGCGGGATTGCAAATCCCGTTCAGCGGAAGTAATGAAAAACACCTAACATTTAATTATAAATGAAAAAGTAGTGGGGCTTGCAAGACTTTCACATTTTGTGTTCTGTATTTATTGTTTTTAATTCCTTGCTGAAATAATATGCCAGAAAAACATCACGTTATTAGACAAGCTACTAAACCCCAAATCCCAAACCCTAACCCCTAATCAAATGAAGCTGAAAGTTTTCCTTCTGTTTGCGATAACCATCTTACTGAGCGCAGTGAGTACGGATAAACTATTCGCGCAGCAAACAGAGGAACAGCTTGGTGCTCAATACTATAACGACAGGCAACTGGATAAGGCTTTGGCTACATTCGAAATCCTTTTCAGCCGCAATCCAAGTCAGTTCAATTATATGTATTATGTGAATACGCTTTTTGAGCTGAAGGAATTTGATAAAGCTGAAAAAATTATTAAAAAACAACAGAAATCGAACCCGGATGATCCCAGGTACAAAGTGGATATGGGTTATCTGAACATTATGCAGGGCGATATTGCCAAAGGCCGTAAGATATATGAAAATTGCCTGAAAGACCTTCAGCCAGATAAAATGCAGGTTTACAACCTTACCAACGCTTTTGCCAACCGCAGGGAGACCGATTATATGATCCGTACATACCTGCGTGGACGCGAACTGCTCAAAGATCCTTCAGCTTTTGCTTTTGAACTGGCATATACCTACGAAAGTTTAGGCAGCACCGAACTGATGATTAACGAGTACATGACTATGCTCTCAGCTAATCCCCAGCAAATGAGTATGGTTCAAAACCGGCTTCAGGCCTGGTTGAGCGATGATGTGGATAATTCGAAAAACGATACTTACCGGAATATACTTCTGAAGAAATCGCAGCAAAATCCTGACGAAATTCTCTATAACGAGATGTTGCTCTGGCACTCCATCCAACAGAAAGATTTCCCGTTTGCACTCGTTCAGGCCAAAGCCCTCGACCGGAGATACGGCGAAACTGGTCAAAGGGTTTTTGACCTTGCTACCCTTTGTGTGAGTAACGAGGATTTTGATGCCGCTATCGACGGGTATAAATACATAATAAAGAAAAATGCCAGCAAGGAACTTGTTATGAGAAGCCGGATTGAACTCATAAACACCGAATTCATGCGGTATAAAAGTTCCTTCTCACAGGATAAGAACAAGCTGCTGCTTATGAAGCAGGATTACACCCTGCTGCTCGATGAACTGGGGAAGAATACATTTTCCATTCCACTTATCCTTAACCTGGCTCATCTGCAGGCATTTTACCTGGGTGAAACAGATGAAGCGACCGAACTTCTGTTACAGGCTATTGCTATTCCCAATGTGCCTTTACCGGATCAGGCCTCATGTAAACTTGAGCTGGCTGATATCTATTTATTTTCGGGCGAGCAGTGGGAAGCAACTTTACTTTATTCGCAGGTTGAAAAGTCATTCAAAAATGAACCTTTAGGGCATGAAGCGAAATTCCGGAATGCCAAACTCTCGTTTTATATAGGCGAATTCGAATGGGCGCGCGGACAACTCGATATCCTGAAAGCCGCTACTTCGAAGCTGATTGCTAATGATGCTTTGGATCTCTCTCTATTGATCAGCGATAATATTGAAGAAGATAGTGTTACAACTCCTCTGAGCATGTATGCAAAGGCCGATTTGCTTGAATTTCGCAATCTTGATAACGAGGCACTTGCCGTGCTTGATTCGGTAATAGCACTTTACCCTATGCATTCCATTGTTGACAATGCCTTATTTAAGAAGGCAGAAATCAGTTTAAAAAACGGAAAATACGACTTGGCGGCAACCTATTATTCCGAAATTATCGAAAAATACCCTGCCGATCTCCTGGCCGATGATGCTATGTACAACCTGGCTGGCTTGTACGAAAACCATCTCAACGACAAGACTAAGGCCATGCAGTTGTACGAAAAAATTCTGACCCAATATCCCGGGAGCCTGTATGTAGTGGATGCCCGTAAACACTTCAGGGCTTTGAGGAATGACCCGGTGAATTAGTTGCCGTTCAAATCTGTGATTCTTTATAATCAGAAGGGCGAGGGGTGACAAGGCGAGGGGCGAAAATCTTTACAGGAATTGGTTTTCAAATGTTGAGTCCTGTGTTTTCAGAATTCAACTTTTAGTTCTTTTAGTGTATTATTTAAAATTTGATTCACTAATTCATCACATCTCCTCTCACCCCTCGCCTTGTCTTCACTCACATATATTTAGCCCCACCCTAAATCCCAACCCCTAACCCCCAACACCTGACCCTTGTACGAAGTAAGAGCTAAAAAACATCTTGGACAGCATTTTCTGAAAGACGAAAATATAGCAGCCCGAATAGCGGGAAGTTTATCGTCCGTTACCAAGCAGGTTCTCGAGGTAGGACCCGGAACCGGTGTATTAACTAAATACCTGTTAAAACAAAACTTTGAAAAATTGGTGGCGGTTGAAATTGACCGTGAATCGGCCGCATTTCTTCGCATACATTATCCCGAACTTGGGGATGGACTCGTCGAGGCTGATATGTTAAGAATGGATATTTCCAGTCTGTTTGAAGGAAATTTTTCGGTGATTGGTAATTTCCCTTACAATATTTCGAGCCAGATATTATTCAGGGTACTTGAAAACCACGAGCAGGTAAACGAGGTTGTCGGGATGTTTCAACGTGAGGTGGCAGTTCGTATAGCAGCACCTCCGGGCAAAAAAGATTATGGAATTCTTAGTGTTTTGCTTCAGGCATGGTACGACATCGAATATCTTTTCACCGTCGAGCCAACTGTATTCGTGCCACCGCCTAAGGTGCAATCGGCGGTGATCCGTTTACAACGAAATCAAACAACGGAACTGGGATGCAGCGAGAAAATGCTGTTGCAGGTCGTGAAAACGGCCTTTAACCAGCGTAGAAAAACGCTTCACAACGCGCTGAAACCATTGGGTGATTATAACGGAGAATTCGCAGGGAAACGTGCAGAGCAACTCAGTGTCGCCCAATTCGTTAGTCTCACCAATGCTATGCAGGAAATTATAGCTTCAGCAACTCAGGTGTAAATTTTTCTCAGGCAATTCAACATAGGCCACATTGTTCGGCTCTTTTCAGTTGATAGAATATACTATCACTTAGCAAACACTCGGTCTCCAGACTTTGGTCTTCAGACCCTAACCTGGACAAGCCAGAACCGTTCGGCTGAGCTCACGCCGAAGCCAAAAAGG
>JBAXBJ010000206.1:0-3937 GCA_037142075.1 Bacteroidota bacterium | reverse complement strand
AAATGAGCCAAACTTCATGTTACAGCACTCTCCCTCCCTGGAGGGAGTTGGAGGGAGGTCAAAACAGAAGAATTAAAATGGAAAACAACCTCAAGACCTCCCCTAGCCCCTCAGACCTCATCCGTCCTTCGGACACCTTCTCCAAAGGAGAAGGAAAAAGGTAGATAGTTTTTGGAGGGGAACTTCGGGTAATTCAGCCTTTAAGAAATCAGAAAGGATAAGCATAATTATAAAAACACATAATACAAATTTGATAAAATGAGCCAAACTTCATGTTACAGCACTCTCCCTCCTTGGAGGGAGCCGGAGGGAGGTCAAACACAGAAAAAACTAAAATGAAGTCTCCGGACTTCTTTCTGAAACAGTTAAAGGGAAAGCAAATCTTTCCTTTTTGCTTTGACATCAACCATAGCGCAAACAACCAATACAAGATTTATAAGCAAGGGTGAACAAAGAATGTAGAAACCTATATATTCTTATTTCATTTGGGGTACCGATAACTTTCCAAAAAATTGTATCTTTGCAGATATAATTTTTCGAATTGAATAATAGCCGGAATTTTGGATAATATCAGCTTTATACTTTTGACGCTTCTGTTTTCAGCCTTTTTCTCGGGGCTGGAAATAGCTTTTGTTACGTCGAACAAGCTGCGTTTTGAGTTGGATAAAAAGCAACGCAACCTCACTTCGTCGATTCTTTCTGTATTTTACCGCAATCCACAGCAGTTTATTTCCACCATGTTGGTTGGTAATAATATTTGCCTGGTTATCTATGGTTTGCTTATGGCTCAGGTAATGACTCCCTGGCTGAGTTTTATGGGCAGTCAGTTTCTGATTACGCTATCTCAAACCATTCTGGCAACTATCATTGTACTTTTTACGGGAGAATTTCTTCCAAAAACAATATTTCGGGTCAATCCGAATCTTTTTCTGCGGTTTTTTTCGTGGCTTTTGCTTATTTTTTACTTTATTTTATATCCGGTTTCACGCTTTAGCACCTGGATTTCAATCAAGATGTTACGTCTTTTTGGCTTGAAAATCAATTCATCAACTCAGGAAAACGTTTTTTCGCGTATCGATTTGAATTACCTGATTCAGGAGAGTTTCGAAAATCCCGAAAGCGAAAAAGAACTTGAAAATGAGGTTAAAATATTTCAAAATGCGCTCGATTTCTCGAAAGTAAAGTTGCGCGATTGCTTTGTACCCCGAACCGAGATAGTGGCACTGGATTATGAAAGTGATATCGAAGTCCTGAAAGAAACCTTTATCGAAACCGGATTTTCGAAAATTCCCATTTTCAAAGGTGATGTCGACAACATTATAGGTTACATACATTCTTCCGAAATGTTTGAACATCAGAAGGACTGGAAAAAACAGATTAATCAGATACCCATTGTGCCCGAAAATATGGCGGCTCAAAAGCTGATGAAAATGTTTATGACCCAACAGAAAAGTATCGCTGTGGTGGTTGACGAGTTTGGCGGAACTGCCGGAATTGTGACGCTTGAAGATATTATGGAGGAAATTTTCGGAGAGATTGAAGATGAGCACGATGTGCATGATTATGTTGCCGAAAAAATCGGCGAAAATGAATATCAGTTTTCGGGACGCCTCGATGTGGAAGCCATCAACAGCCGTTTTAATCTGAATATTCCGGAATCGGATGATTATGAGACCATTGCAGGATTTGTGTTGCATAATCACCAGCATTTCCCGAAAATGAACGAAGTGATCCGTATTGACCGTTTCAGCATTAAATGTATAAAGGTTACCAACAACCGAATTGAGTTGGTAAAAGTAACGACAGATAAATAAAGTGTAGCCTTTGGGTTAACTTTAGACTAAAAAATATAGAAATTTGGCTGAAAAGCTTGGGCATTTACTTTTTTTTTGTATATTCGTGCCCTCAAATTTGTGCAAAAAATAATAACAAAAAATATAAATTTAGTTCGAAAAAATGGCAACATTAGAAAAGATCAGAAGCAAAGGAGTTTTACTTGTAGTAGTGGTGGGACTTGCATTATTATCGTTTATTGTAGGGGATTTCCTGAAAGAAGGTTCTACCTATTTTAATAAATCAAAAGAGACAGTTGCAAAAATTGCCGGCGATGATATTAATATTAAGGAGTATGCCGCTGCTATTGATCAATTGACCGAAGTGTACAAAATTGAGACCGGAAAGACCGAATTGGGTGAAGATATGATGACTCAATTGCGTCAATCGGTGTGGGAAACGATGGTAAATGAGAAGATTTTGACCGTCGAAGCCAAAAAAATCGGACTTGCCATAAGCAAAGATGAACTTACCGACCGTTTGATTGGTAACAACATTCACCCGCTTATACAGCAACGTCGTGCATTTGCAGGCGAAAACGGACAGTTTAGCCGCGAAGCCCTGATGCAATTCCAAAATACCCTGGAGCAAGCTGCTACCAACCAGGATCAGAAACAACAAATTGAAAAACTGAAAAGCTACTGGAAATTCTGGGAAAAAACGGTAAAGACCCAACTTTTACAGGAAAAATACAATGCCCTGATTTCGAAATCGGTAACGGCTAATAACCTGGATGCCAAAATGAATTTTCAGGATCGCAAAGTGAGTGTTGACGTTTCATACCTTGTACAACCTTATTTTCAGATTTCAGATTCGCTTGTGAAGGTTTCGGACAGCGAAATAAAAGACCGGTACAACAAACAGAAAGAACAATACAAATCGGAAGCCAACTGCGCAATCAGTTACGTGACTTTCGACAAAAAACCTTTGAAAGAAGATTACAAAGAAGTTGAAGCGCTCATTAATAAAATTGCTCCTGAATTCAGAACGACAACGGATGTTGCCGGTTTGGTAAATTCAAATTCGGACGTAATGTATGATGGTCGCAACTATTCCGAAAAATCTGTTCCTGCTCAACTTAAAGGCTTTGCATTTGGTGGAAATACAGGTGATATTTACGGACCAACATTTGAAAACGATACCTACACCATGGCACGTATTATGCAATCGGGCATTATGCAGTCCGATTCGGTGAAATTGCGTCATATTTTCCTGGTAACCAAAGATGAAGCGAAAGCTGACAGCCTGATAGCTGCCATTAAATCCGGAGCTGATTTTGGTGCATTGGCCAAACAATATTCGGCAGTGAAACAAACTGCTGCCAATGGCGGTGAAATAGGTTGGTTGCAGGAAGGCACTCAGGGCGTGGAAAAAGAAATTACCACTCAGGCTTTCAGCAAATCGAAAAATGATGTGTTTACTGTGAAAAATGCTCAGGGAACTCAGATTATGCAGGTAATGGACAAAACTGCTCCCCGCCACAAAGTGAAACTGGCAATGCTTGTGCGTAAGGTAGAACCAAGTAACAAATCAATCAGCAAAATTTACAACGATGCAAAACAATTTGCCGTTGATTTGAAAGCTGATAATTTTGAAAAGAAAGCTAAAGAAAGCAATTACATTGTACGTCCGGCCAGCGATATTTTGCAAACCACCGAGCGCATTGCCGATGTTCCACAATCACGTAAAATTGTTCAATGGGTTTTCAAAAGCAGTAAAAAAGACGTTTCTGACGTGTTTGAATGCGGAACTAAATTTGTTGTGGTTATGACCAACGAAGTAAACAAAAAAGGATACCGTGCTCTGGATAAGGTAAAAGATCAGTTGAAAGCTGAAATCATTAAGGATAAAAAGGCTGAGATTATGATTCAGAACTTAAGCACTCAGCTGGCTAAAACCCCGACGCTCGAAGGATTGACCAGTTTTGTAAAAGACTCTGTAAAAACAGCTCCGGCTATTAACTTCGCTTCGTATCAGCTTGGAACAGCCGGATTTGAACCTTCGGTAATTGGAAAAGTAACCGTATTGCCTGTAGGTAAAGTATCTGCACCAATTAAAGGAAACTCAGGTGTTTATGTGGTTCGTACGGCTAATAAGAAAGAAA
>JBAXBJ010000205.1:0-3974 GCA_037142075.1 Bacteroidota bacterium | reverse complement strand
TTATGAATGACCCTGAAAAAGCCCCCAGAGTAATGTATGCTTTTATGCAAATGACAAAATTTGATATTGAGAAACTCAGAAACTCGGCAGAGCCTGTTTAAAATTGAAGTTTTTAATTTAAGAAGGGGCGAGGGGCAAGGGGCGACAAGGCGAGGAGTGGAGGTCGAAAGTTAAAAGTCGAAGGTCGAAAGTCGAAGGTTGAAAGTCTGAGGTCAAAGGTCAAATGTCAAAGGTCGAAAGTCAAAGGCCGAAAGTCCGAGGTCAAAGGTCGAAAGTCAAAATTTCAGTCTTCAATTTCCAATTTCCAGTTTCCAATTTCCAATTTCCAATTTCCAATTTCCTGTTTCCAGTCTCCTGTTTCCAGTCTCCAGTTTCCAGCCTCCAGCCTCCTAATCTCCAAAACAAATCCCCATTTTCCGCGATTTCCGGATTATGGAATGATCGGGTGGTACAAGTTTTAACTTTCCGCCAACCTGGCTAAGAGGGACAGAAGTGATAGTCTCACCATCTTTACAGACCATTACACCAAATTTGCCTTCAGCTATAAGTTCCACCGCGTGCGCGCCATAACGGGTTGCCAGTATGCGATCCATGGGTGTAGGCGAACCGCCTCGTTGCACGTAACCGAGAATGGTTTCACGCGTGTCGAGTCCGGTTTTTTCTCTGATTGATTGAGAAACAAAGGACGCAGCCGACATGCCTTTCGGCCTCGAAATACCTTCGGCGACAACAACAATGGAGTACTGTTTCTTGTTTTTAGCGCGCTTTTCGAGATAACGGGCAACAATGTCCATATTGTAGGGTATTTCAGGAATTAGTATCACATCACCACCTCCGGCAATGCCCGAATAAAGCGAAATCCAGCCGGCATGATGACCCATAAGTTCGATGATCATGATCCGCTTATGTGAATTTGCAGTAGAGTGCAGGCGGTCGATGGCTTCGGTAGCAATAGTTACTGCCGAATCGAACCCGAAAGTAACATCCGTTCCATATACGTCATTATCGATGGTTTTTGGTAACCCGATGATATTCATACCCTCGGCAGCAAGTTTGGCGGCAGTTTCCTGCGTGCCATTTCCACCAATAACAACCAATGCGTCAAGCCCGATTTCTTTGTAGTTCTTTTTTATAGTTTTCGATAGATTTGTCCCGGTAATGGGATCATTTTTAAAAGGTTTGTCGCGTGAAGTGCCCAATATAGTGCCCCCGAGCGTGAGTATGCCCGAAAGCTGCGTTTCCTCAAGTTCAACAAAATCTTTTTCTATTAATCCCCGAAACCCAGATGAAATACCGATTACTTTCATTCCATATTCGGTTATGGCTGTTTTCCCTACGCCGCGAATGGCAGCGTTAATACCCGGGCAATCGCCGCCGGCAGTGAGTATTCCAATTTTCATTCCATGGGTAGGAAGTGTCATTGTGATGGTTTTTAAAGCTTTACAAAAGTGCGATTTAGTCTGTAACCCGGGTTCAATTGGAATCAGTAACCTGGAATTTGAAATAGTATTTTTCCAAAACTTGCCGTTATCCGATTATTTACAACTTCTCCAGGATAAAATTCGTCATGCGCATATAGAGGTGGTATGATGTGTTTCCGCCATAAATGCCATGGTTGCGGTTGGTGTACAATTGCATTTCGAATTGTTTGTTGGCTTGTACCAGGCGTTCGGTAAATTCGAGGGTGTTCTGCACATGAACATTGTCATCGGCAGTGCCATGACAAACCAGGAAATTACCTTTGAAGTTCTCGGCAAAATTTAGAGGCGAATTCTGGTCGTACCCTTCCGGATTCTCCTGAGGGGTACGCATAAAACGCTCGGTATAAATATTGTCGTAAAAACGCCAGTTGGTGACGGGAGCCACGGCAATGCCGGTTTTAAAAACGCCTTCGCCTTTCACCATGCACGATGCCGAAATGTATCCGCCAAAACTCCAGCCCCATATCCCAATGCGCGTTGCATCAACATACGTAAGGGAACCCAGGTATTTAGCGGCTTCTATCTGGTCGATGGTTTCGTACTTGCCTAACTGCAGGTAGGTTATTTTGCGGAAAGCTTCGCCTCGGCCACCTGTGCCTCTGCCATCCACACAAACTACGATGTAGCCAAGTTGAGCCAGGTAATCCTCCCATCCCAGGTCCCAGGCATCAAGCGCACTCTGCGAATCGGGGCCGCTGTACTGGGTCATAAAAACAGGATATTTCTTTGCCGGATCGAAGTTTACAGGTTTTAACATCCAGCCATTGAGATTTACTTTTTCGGATGTGTTAAAATTGAAAAACTCCCTGTACCCCAATTTATAATCCTTAAGTTTATCAACAAGCGCTTTACTCTCGTCGAGCAAACGGACCATTTTCCCTTTTGAGTTGTAAAGCGTTGTAGATGAAGGCGTTTTAATATTTGAAGTAGTGATGGTATAATACCTGAACCCTTCGCTGAATTTAGCAGTGTTGGCCCCAGTGTTTACTGAAAGTTTCTTTTTTTCGGTTCCATCCCATTTTACTCTATAAACCTCACGTTGATATGGGGTTGGTTCCGCCGAAGTATAATAAATAAGCTGGTTTTTAACATCACATCCATTCAGCGCAGTAACATCAAAGTTGCCTTTTGTCACCTGCGTTATCATTTTTCCCTGCATATCATAAAGGTAAATGTGAGCATATCCGTCACGCTCGCTTCGCATGGTAAAGTGCAGTTTATCGTCAAGAAATTTGATGTCATCAAAGTAGTTTTCGTCAAGATAAAACTTGTTGGTTTCGGTAAGTAAAACCTGCGTTTTACCTGTTGAAACGGAAGCAGTAAGCAGTTCCAGTTTATTCTGAAGGCGGTTAAGTCTGAATATAACCAACTGATTGGGATCTTGTGTAAAACGGATACGCGGAATATAAAGATCGGTTTCAGTGCCAATATCCATGGTTTTTTCCCGGGCCGAAGCAAGATTATACGAATGAACACTCACCACAGAGTTTGGCTCCCCGGCTTTGGGATATTTAAAAGTTGTGACTCCGGGATAGATCTTATTCTGATCCAGGGCAGGTTCCTGACCCTGAAACATAGTCATACTGAACTGCGGTACCAGGCTTTCGTCGAATCGTACCCAAGCCAGGTATTGCCCGTCGGGCGACCATTCGAAGGCTTTGTTGTATTCAAATTCTTCTTCATATACCCAGTCGGGGGCGCCGTTGATTATATAATTAAACTTACCATCCGAAGTGATCTGCGTTTCACTGCCACTTGTCAAGTCCGTATAAAAAAGGTTGTTCTGGCGAACAAAGGCTATCTTGGTTCCATCGGGCGAAAAAGTAGCCAATTGCTGTTTTCCCTTTTCCGACACCGGGGTAAGTGTTTGTTTTATAATATCGTACACGAAATAATTGGCCGTAAATGACCGCCTGTAGATGGCTTCTTTATCAGTGAGCAGAAGAATTTTGGATTCGTCCGAATTGAAGCTATAGTCGCTGAAGGCTTTCAGTTTGTCATTCTTAAGTGTCGAAATATCCAATAGTGTTTTCACTGTCTCACCGGTTTCGTAGCTGTGTATTACCAGTTTGGTGCCGCGGCCTTCGGAAGCGATATAATTTTCGCCGTCCTTCATGGATCTGAAACCGCGAACGCCTGGCGAATAGAAAGTGTTGTTCTTAAAAAAATCGTCGAACTCAAATAGCTTTGTGCCATTTTGAGCATTGGCATTTAAGGTAACAACTGTACAAAACGCGATGATCGCGAAACTAAATAGGTTTTGTCTCATTATCAGTTTTATTTTGTGTCAAAAGTAAATTATTCGCTCCATAAATTAGAGAATCTGTTAAAAAAAGCTGTCAAAAAGGAATCTGAAAGCCCGGGTTATAGACATATTTAGAAAAATTCGGATAACACTTGAAAAAAGTGATGATAAAATGTTACTTTTGCATCCTTACCTGCGTTGTTAGCTCAGTTGGTTCAGAGCACCGCCTTGACAGGGCGGGGGTCACT
>JBAXBJ010000204.1:0-4005 GCA_037142075.1 Bacteroidota bacterium | reverse complement strand
GTTACTTTGGTTCGCGTAAAAATGTCTGGACGGTTGCCAAAAACACATACGAAAAGGGATTGGGGTATGCGTACCGTGACAGAAAAGTCAAAAAAAGGTTGTTCCGTGCCTTATGGATTCAGCGTATTAACGCAGCTGTCCGCACAGAAGGTCTTTCTTACTCACAGTTTATGGGTAAACTGAAGATTGCTCAGATCGAAATTAACCGCAAGGTTCTGGCCGATCTGGCAATGAACAATCCAGCTGCGTTCATCGCAATTGTTAATAAGGTAAAGTAATTTGAAAAGTTAGGCGAAATAAATTTTCAGATAGAAAAGGGGCTCATTCGGGCCCCTTTTTCATTGGTGAAAAAACGGGTCAGGCGATTTCCAAATCGCCTTTATAGGTAGATTTCGCCACCTAGTATCTTTTGGGCTGATTTAAACTTTAACCGGATCAATATCATAAACTTAAATTGTTTAATTCCCATAGATTATGAGGATTGATATAAGTTATCTTTCCTTCCTGAACATCTCTTAATCCTCTTTCTAATGAGTCAATATTCTCTGGATTGGCAAGATAATCGTCCATTGATGCCTTTTTTAGAATCTTCTTCTTTGATTGAAGCATTACACTTTTTATATTTTTCCCGTATCTTTAAAAAAGAGAATTTAATCCTTTTCTTTTCTGAAAGAGTACAATTTGGTTGCACTCTCCTGTTGTAATTTTCGCTTCAATTTAATACATAAATCACATGAAGACAAAACGCTTGATCAAACTATTTTGTATATCTGGATTTATTCTGGCCTCTTTGGCTGTTAAGGCACAGGCCGATTCTTTCGATTCTGACATTATGAAGATGCAGCAGGTGAATGGTTCTAATGCATCCACAAATGCCTTGTTCCCCCGGATTATGGCTTAGATCAGACAATCGAAGCCCGATCTGACCGACTCACAAATGTCCGCAATGAAAATGGATGTTTTTGATGTGGAAGTCGCCTCACTTAACGAGCAACTGATCCCGGTATTTAAAAAGTATTATACCCAGTCGGAGGTAAAGAAATTATTGCTTTTTACGAAACCCCGGTAGGGAAAAATCTCGCCGAGACAACCCCGAAAACGATGATAAATTAGTTAAGGAGAGATATTCATGCAAAAGATCGAACCATTAAACTACGGTAAATTCTACCATATTTATAACAGGGGAACGAATCATTGCAATTTATTCGATGATCACTCGAATTACATATACTTTCTCAATTTATATGAAAATTATATTTCTCCGGTCGCAGATACTTTTGCATGGGTATTAATGAAAAATCATTTCCATTTTCTGGTTAGAATTAAAGAAGAGAGGGAAATAAATTTTATATCAGAGAAAACCCTTTCGGGGTCTAAAACCACCGAAAGGGTAGAAACCGCCCCATCGGTGGTTTTAAATCCCGATGGGGGCTGTCAAAAAAAATATATCCCTTCGCATCAGTTTTCCCATCTGTTTAATGCTTATGCCCAGGCATATAATAAAAGAAATAAACGCACCGGCAGTCTGTTTGAACACCCTTTTCACAGGAAGGAGATAACGGATCAGGATTATTTAAAAACCCTGGTTATCTATATCCATAAAAATCCAGTCCACCATAAGTTTACCAAATATGCAATAGAATATCCCTGGTCATCATACCGGACATGCATTACGTTAAAGCCGACAACATTACAACGCAATACTGTAATTGGTTGGTTTGACGACATGGTGAATTTTAAAATAGCACACGATAATCCGGATAATATTTCCGATAAGGGAAATTGGGAGTTTCAGCCCTGACAGGGCTAAATAAATAATTATTAACTAAAACCAATCTCAAAAATTGAAAACAGGATTTCAATTAAGGAGGAATAAATACCTTAAGTAAGGGAAATTTTGTGTTCTGCATGTTTAAATAGAGGCTTTTAAATTCGGCTTTCTTGTTTTTTAGGAGCTTATCGACTCTCAGGGAATTTAAGTTGCAGTTTTTTATAAGAAGAAATTCGCATAAAGGGAGAAAGTCCGGGTTATTTTAATCTATTTAATAGGTTATTTGAGTTAATCTCCAGGCTAATAACCTGAAGGTTGTCCTCTTCTGAAATAGCTTGACGTAAAAACAAGTTATTATGGAAAAGTTAACACCAAACCTTACCGATAACATGGAAGGTTTTATTCAGGAAAAAGTTGATCTCAGCAAGTATGAAACGAGTTTTCGTCGCTGGTTAGTTGTTGAGATTGAATCAGGGCGTATGAGTCGGCAGGAAGCCCGCTCCAGATTTAATTTGCCTTATCATTTTGAGCTTTTATACAAAAAATGGCAAAAGAAGTACAGTGATGATATTGTTCTAACTTTGCCCATTATGAGTGCAAAAGATAGAACAAATAATCAGGAACTTGAGAAAAGGATCAAGGAACTGGAAAAGCAACTGGAGCTAAGCCAGATGAAGATCGTTGCGTTAAATACGGTGATCGATATCGCGGAGAAAGACTATAAGCTTGAAATAAGAAAAAAATCTGGTCTCAAGCAGTGAACGTACTAACGCAGATGTATCCGGACAATACAATGACGGAGCTTTGCGGACTGTTTGGGAATAGCCGTCAGGCCTGGTACGACAACCAAAAGAGGCATGCCTCCTCTGATATGCAGGAAGTTTTCATCCTGAAACTGGCCAAAGAACTGCGTAAGGAGCACAAACGGATGGGTTCGGATAAACTCCACCACCTGATCACCCCCAGCTTAATTGAACACGGGATCAAGTATGGGAGGGACAAGTTTTATTACTTGCTTGGAGAACATGGACTACTTGTCAGACGCCGTAAATACCGTCCTGCAACTACCAATTCCAACCATTTTTACCGCCGGTATCCCAACAAGATAAGGGATTTAAAACTGGATAAAGCGGGCTTGCTTTGGGTAAGCGATATCACGTATATCCTTACAAATCTCGGATTTGTTTATCTGTCACTTATCACTGATGCCTACTCGAAGAAGATCGTTGGCTGGTGTCTTTGGCCCGATTTGACCAGCACCGGAGCACTTAATGCGCTTCGAATGGCAGTTGAAGCAGAAGAATTTTCATCCGGGTTGATTCATCATTCAGACCGTGGGATTCAGTACTGCTGCACCGACTATGTCACATTTTTACAAGGGTCAAAAATTGATATCTCGATGACCGAAAACGGCGATCCATATGAGAATGCTATCGCAGAGAGGGTCAATGGAATATTAAAAGACGAGTACGATTTACATGCCACCTTTACAGATTATCTTCAGGCCAATGAGGCAGTTAAATTAGCTGTAAACAAATACAATAATCAGCGTCCGCATGCAAGTTGTGATTTTTTAGTACCATCGAATGCGCATCATAGTACAGGAGAAATGAAAAAAAGATGGTATCCTAAAAAATGGCAAAAGGCACCTAACCATGCTATTGAAGATGCAAAGATAACCTGACCGGCCCCGCCTGCAGCAAGGACAGGCCCTTTGGATTTTGGAGAAAATCTCCAACCGCCCTTTGGCGGATCGTATTTTCTCCAAAATCCTTGCAGCAGAAAGCCTGTCAGATTTTTCAGTGCATATCAAAATCAGGGAATGAAAATCCAGCATTAAAAGTCAATCATGTATGAGAAAACAGGAATATAAATTAAGATCTTAACAAAATCAGGATTAGAAATCAATACTGATACAGGTTCAGGAATAACAAAAAAACCTGTTGGAAAAACAAGGAAAAAACTTTAAAATGAAGAAAAAAGCAGGAAATATTTAAACCATTAAAAACAAATCAGGAGTTAATTCTATCTTTGTTTATTATTCTACAAATTAGTATCAATCCTGTCAAGCTATTTTAGGGAAGGTCACTTTACGAACATCTTTGGCAGTTTGCGACCGAACTTTGGTTACTTTAAGAACATCTCTGGTAGTTTGAGACCGAACTCTGGTTACTTTACAAACATCTCTGGTAGTTTGAGAATGAACTTTGGTTACTTTACGAACATCTCTGGTA
>JBAXBJ010000203.1:0-4023 GCA_037142075.1 Bacteroidota bacterium | reverse complement strand
ACCATTATATAAAGATCAACCTTTCGGAGCTTGAACCCTATGTGAACGGTCCGTTTACACCCGACATGGCAAATACCATTTCGGAGCTACCCGCGTTCCTGAAAGAAAATAAGTATCCCGACACCCTCGAAGTCGGCCTCATCGGCTCATGCACCAATTCATCTTATGAGGACCTTTCGAGGGCTGCATCCATTGCGCGCCAGGCCAAGGCCAAAAAGCTGGAGGTGAAATCGGGATTCATCATTACACCCGGCTCGGAGCAAATCAGGTTTACCGCCGAGCGAGACGGATTGCTTGAAGCTTTCGGGGAAATAGGGGGAGTGATCATGGCCAACGCCTGCGGTCCATGCATAGGGCAGTGGTCGAGAAAGATAGACAACCCTGAGCGTAAAAATTCCATCGTGACCTCATTCAACAGGAACTTTGCCAAGCGTAACGACGGGAATGCAGGCACCCACGCCTTCGTTGCTTCACCCGAAATGGTTACGGCCATGGCACTTGCGGGGAAGCTGTCGTTCAATCCTATAAAAGATTTTATTGTGAATGCGGATGGCGTTAAGGTGAAACTTGATGAGCCCCAGGGTTACGAGCTGCCGCCAGCCGGCTTCGATGTAAAGGACCCTGGTTTCCTTCCGCCCCCGGATGATCCGCAGGGAATAAAAGTATCGGTAGACCCCGCTTCAGACAGGCTTCAGCTGCTCGAACCCTTCGATGTCTGGAATGCAGGAGACACCAGAGGGATGAGACTGCTGATCAAGGCAAAAGGCAAATGCACCACCGACCATATCTCTATGGCCGGACCCTGGCTCAAGTACCGCGGGCATCTCGACAGGATCTCCGACAACTTGCTTATGGGAGCTGTGAATGCATTCAACGGCAAAACCAACTCGGTAAAAAATGCAATTACCGGCGACTATGACGAAGTTTCGAAGACGGCCCGCTACTACAAGGCCAACCATATTCCTACCATGGTCGTGGGTGATGAAAATTACGGGGAAGGATCCTCACGCGAGCATGCAGCCATGGAACCCAGGTATCTCGGAGTAAAGGTGGTGCTGGTAAGGTCGTTTGCAAGGATACATGAAACCAACCTGAAAAAGCAGGGTATGTTGGCGCTTACCTTTGCCAATCCTGCCGATTATGATAAAATCCTGGAGGATGACAGCTTTGACCTTACCGGCCTTACATCCTTTGCTCCGGGTAAACCGCTGGAACTGATTATACACCATGCCGGCGGAACTTCTGAAACGATCCTCCTGAACCATACTTACAGCGATCTGCAGATAAAATGGTTCAGTGCGGGAAGTGCACTTAATTATATGAAAGAGTAATAATAGAAAGAACCAAAAAACCAGATAACCTATGGATATGCAAAAATTCATCGCGGAACATTCTCCCGAGACGGAGAGTTCCTGCACCATCGACGAGCAGCTTTTCAAGCAGTTCGATGTAAAACGAGGCCTGCGCAATGCCGATCATACGGGAGTACTTGTCGGCCTCACCAGAGTTGGCAGTGTGGTGGGATATGAAAAGATCGACGGGAAACTCGTCGCCATCGACGGAAAACTCATTTACAGGGGGATTGAGATCAGCGACCTGGTTCGCGGAAACCAGGCCGAACATCATGCGGGTTTTGACGAAACCGTGTTTCTCCTGCTTTTCGGCCGTCTTCCAAAAGAAGAAGAACTTAAAACATTTACAGAAGGCCTGGCTGAGCAAAGAGCCCTACCCGAAAATTTCAACCGCGACATGATCCTGACCATGAAAGGGAAGGATATCATGAATATGCTGGCTCGTTCAATCCTCGCATTATACACCCTCGATGAATATGCCGACGACACCAGTATTCAGAATGTCGTAAGGCAGTCGATCAGCCTGATCGCGAAATTCCCCACCATTGCAGTATATTCTTACCATGCAATGCGCCACCTCATCTATTTCGATACGCTTACAGTGCGCTATCCGGACAAGAAACTGCATTCAGCCGAGAATTTCCTGTATATGCTCAAGGGCCACGACTATACTCCCCTGGAAGCAGAGCTTCTCGACCTTTGCCTCATGCTTCATGCCGAGCATGGCGGCGGCAACAACTCGACCTTTACAACGAGAGTCGTGAGTTCCAGCGGCACCGATACCTATTCGGCCATAGTAGCTGCCATCGGTTCACTTAAAGGACCTCTGCACGGAGGAGCCAATATCGAAGTCATCGACATGATGGACAACATCAAGACCAATATCAAGAACTGGAGTAACGATGATGAAGTCACCGAATACCTGCGGAAGATCCTGAAAAAGGAAGCCTACGACAAGAGCGGCAAGATCTATGGTTTCGGCCACGCTGTATACACCGTTTCAGATCCCCGTGCCATCCTCCTGAAAGAAAAAGCCAGGAATCTTTCAAAGGAAAAAGGCCGCGAAAAGGAAATGGCCCTTTACGAAGCCATTGAGCGCATCGGACCCGAGATCTATTATGAATTCAAAGGGACCAAGGAGAAACTTATCTCCCCCAACGTTGACTTTTACAGCGGCTTCGTTTACGAATGCCTCAAGATCCCCCGCGAACTCTTCACACCCCTCTTCGCAATTTCACGTATTTCGGGCTGGTGTTCACACCGCCTCGAGGAACTGATCAGCGGGAGAAGGATCATCCGCCCTGCATATAAGGCAGTCGAACCCGACCATAAATACATCCCGGTTAAAGACCGAAAGTAGGGTACATTTTTCGCATCGCCCTGTTCACGAAATAAGAAGCAAGTGAACGCGGCAGCATCCTTGTAAGGATGAAATAATTCAGGCGGTTTGCAAATCCGTGGATGCAGACCGCCTTTTTTCCGCAGTTTTTCAAAGCATACGCTGCGACCTTTTCAGGATCGGCCATGGGGATCCTGCCCTGGGCTTTGCTTTCAAGGAATTTAGGAGTGTTGATGATTCCGGCGCAGCAAACGCTTATACCTATTCCCAGGGGCTTGAATTCCCGGTGCAGCGACTTTGCCAGGCTTATGAGGAAGGCCTTGCTGGCTGCATAAGGACTTACATACACCGGCGATATCAGTCCTGCAAGCGACGACATTAAAAGAATCTTTCCCGCTCGATTATTGTCGCGAAGATACGATGCGAATCCGTGGACCAGGAGCATGGCAGTACGGTTATTCACATCAATAAACCGTTCAATACTTTCGGGCGAATGATCGAGGAAAGGCTTAACCTCCGACATCGCCGCGCAATATACCATCATCCTGCATCCCGCATCCTGCATCCCCGATCCCGCATCCTGCATCGCCTTCAAACAAATCCTCCATGCATCCTTATCCCCCAGGTCAACACACAAGCACACGACTTTTATATCGTATTTCGTCACGATCTCCCTCACGATCTTCCTTAACGCTTCTTCCTCACGATCTACCAACACAAGGTTAAACCCCTGGCTGGCCAGCAACAGCGTGAAGGACTCTCCCAATCCCTGCGCCGATCCGGCAATCAGCGCCCATGGTCCATCTTTCATGATAATTCCTAAATTTGTACACTGCAAGTATACTTAATTCCTTCGAATGTCGAATTTGTTGTTTTTCTTTCTCAGGCTGATGAAAGCCTGGCAGGCAATACTGTTAAAGATAAGAGGCAAGACTGCGGATGACATCCACCAGGAACGCATTGTTTCGGGGAAGGCCTGGAATGAATTCTGCGATAACCTTAAAGCAGCAGGGGCCGCCCTGAAATTCCCGGGCGCTCCCGGGGATGCCTTCAACCAGGCCGAAGGCATACGCTATCTTAGCAGGCTTACCCGGGGCGGACTTGAAGCCTTCATTGAATACAACGATCCATCTTTTCCCGTGTTGAGGCGTACGGCTCATGAAACTATTAAGCTCGGTGCCGATAATCCCGATAATTATTACTTCAATGCCCAGATCAGCGGAGAGTTCAGATACCGATTGAAAGGCAAACGCAATACAGTTCATTATTTTGGGTTATTCACCCAGAACGGGAATTACGGAACCACAGGAGGGATGTCTCCCTGCGCAGTTC
>JBAXBJ010000202.1:0-4066 GCA_037142075.1 Bacteroidota bacterium | reverse complement strand
TGTGAAGCTGTCAATACCTGATCCTTCTCAAAAACAGTGTAGCCTGTCGAAATCTGATTTAAGGTTTTGAGTATCTGTATCATAAAACTTAAGTTTTTTCTCTTTTATATACTCTTGCTGTCGAACGAACCTAAAGTAGTTTGCCCCAGAATAAATTTAGGATTTTCACTTTCACATTCAGCTATCGATTGGGTTGGATATGTATTTTTTACTTCAAAAAGTGCCTGTATAAACTCTTTTAATTTTTCAGTCCTGTTAGTAATATCTACGTCAGCCTTTAGCATAATCCATTCCTTGTACGATTTTTCCAGGACCGACATCTCCTCGCGGCTGATCCAGCATATTTTGGGGAGAATATGTGCTGGCGTCTCTTCCCGTATCAGTTGTTCGGCGAACTTCCTGAAGTCAGTATTCCGAAATCTTCCGGCAAACGCAGGAAGTATAACATGTAACCTGTACGAATATGGATCGTTACCGGAACACGATACCATATCTTCAGCCCTGCAAATAGGTAAAAATGGGTCTTTCTTTTCCGACGGAAGCAACAAAATATTTTCGATCAGGAACATTCCTTCCGTGTCAAAATTTTCGGTCAGATATGTGATTACATCGTCAATTGCTTTATTCATTTTCGCCTCATCCGAAAAATATTCAATTCTACGCGCAATAACGTCACCGGCAGGATTCAGAATATTAAAATAGTGCTTGCCCGGTTCTTCACCATTGGGTATTGTAATTTTTCGTTTATAGGCCGATGGAAACGAGGCAAAATGAATGGTTTTTTTCATTTCCTCCCAGGCCTGCTCGTGCGATTCGTAATTGGTGCTGCTGCTGAGAAGGATTTTTCCTGTTGCGCGATTTTTTATTTTAAAGCGGAATTCATCAAAAGGCGTTTTGTCGAATTCGCAGTAAAGCTCAAACGGAAGCCTGGCAAGGTTTCGACGTGAATAATCGCTAATGCCCAGTAATTTCGAAATCCTTTTTTCAAATCCTGAAATATTCAGGGAGTTCCACAGTGATTCCTCGTTCTGCAATGAATAATTATAAGCAAGCGAACGTTCGCTACTAATGAGGGGATAAGCCTGTAAGAAATCGCATTTCAGCTGGATCATTTTTTCTGTGTCCGCACCGAAAACCGAATGCATAATATTTGCAAAGTGGGTAAACTGTTCAGCAAACCTCGAAATAAGATGATCCAGGAAACGGTTTCGTCTTTCAAGTTGCTGCTCTTCGTTTACATCGCTTTCCGAAACACAATCCAGCGCATTTTCAGTCTTATATATCTTATTAAAGTTGGTAAACGAATCAACAACCTGGTGGAAATAAGTCTGCTTAATTGCCGGATCGGTCGAAAAAAGTTGACGTACATTTGCAAGTTGAGCAAAATAATCAGCCATGACCTGATCGAAGAAGAGCAGGTAGGCTTTGAACTGATAAGCCAAAGCTTTACGTTTATCATCCGCACCGGAATCAAGTCCGGCCTCGCTTAAACCATACAACGCCGGGAAATGATTCTGAAAAGAATAATATGAGCCGGTTTCCCGAAAGCTACCCAAAGGAATCGGGAAATCATGAATTTCGTCATCAGCAATGGTATTGATATCAGATTCCATCAGAGTTTCCAATTCCTGCCAAACCTTGGTAAAATCAGATACCAGCGGCATGTTTCGCTTGTAGAATTTAATGCCTGTATTTACATCGGATAATATTTCGGGGCTAAGCAATGCTTTTTTACCAGGATCTATTTTTACAACCCATTTGTTTTCAATAGGTTGAACCAATTCTTCGGGATCGGCAATTTGCGGTCCTATCCGGATATCGCGTACTGCAACAACACCATCAATATCCATTACAATGCTTATAATATCCGAAAGCCGGATTTCAGTGCGAAGTTGTGCTGCATCTAACTCTTCATCGTCAATAAAACCGCTGTTCAGGGCAGGGCCGTCAAATACTTCATCCACGGTATAAGTTGTGCCATCCGATTTTTTCTTTTCAAGGATCTGGCTTAACGAATAGAATTTTACCGCCGGTGCCAGGTAATGTTGAACGCAGTGATAAAGCCTTGCTTTTATCCTGGATGCATCGGCATCAGGTGCAATTTCCAATTCGCAGCAAAGGTTGAAATACTGAGTTTCAACACCCGAAAAACTAACAAAGTCTTCGCAAAGATTTCGGTTCGCCATCAACGACCGTTTGACGGTTCCAAGTAGATCTTCTTTCCCGGATTTCGTATTTACTGTATCATCAAAATCGATCAGCACATTAAATAAACCCGAAATGTTAATCTCTTCAATGCCTTCCAAATCAGGTTTTTCGTGCAATAGTTTACCTGAAACGGTATCAGCGAAAAAGGTTCTGGGGCAAGAATCTAACCATGCATTTTTGATGCCTTTGAGATCAATAATAAATTTCCGGAAATCGCGGATGGTAAGTGGTCGGTTGGTCAGTATTTTTCGGGCCGAAAAAAAATCTGAAGCCATGTTTGCGGCATTATTTTCTTTGGTGGCCAGAAGATCTTTGATAGGGAATGAAGCCCTGTAGCCCAGATCCGTGAGTGCAAAACATAACAATTCCAAAGTAGTAATGCCCGGATCATGAACATTATAATCAGTCCAGATACGATTCGAAAGTTTCTGGATATGGCTCAACCCTATGGAATACAATTGCTTGTAATCAAGAGCCGCCTCTTTTTTCTGTTTTTTAGGTATGGATAATTCAGAAAGCATAATCAGGTTTTCTACGAAAAGTTCTATTATATTTCAAAAATAGTATGCTTGTTTTTCGAAACAAGAATTGAATCGGGAGTGGCAGGAGTTGCCTCTTCAACTTCCGAAGCTATAATTCCGCTTTCGCTATCAATGTAAGTTATCATCTGGAAATCGGTGATATAATCAACATATTCCTGTTCTTCCACGAAATTGAGCAAAGTTGATTTGTGAATTTTACCCCCGAATTCCAGTTCTGCATCTTTGTTGAATGCCCAGGGCGTGAGATATTCCTTGATTTCCTGGTTCAGCTTTTCGCTGTAAAAATTAAATTCGAAACCACGTTTAAATCTTACGCCAAACCGAAACTCTATTTCCTGGTATTTAGGGTTTTTAACTTTCACATTTACCTGCATCCCTGAATGTTCAGTAACAAAGTCATTTAGCTGGCTGATTGTGTTGCTGTCGAGCCTTGGTCGAAATGGGTTTACTGAGTTCTTATTTGTCAGGTCCGGCACAACAACAATCACAATATTGCCCGGGCTGAGCCAGCAGTAACTGTTTTTTGCAGGATTATATGCTGAATGTGGTATGCATTTGACTTTATGAACTGAAGGGAATGCCTCCAGAATCATACGTTCGTAATCCCAAACGGTTATGCAGCGGTTTTTGTGCCTTAGCCTTTCGGAAACACGCGTATGGAAAAAATTATCGGATTCGACCGGTCTGCCTCCAAACGAGGAGTAAGGCTGAGAAATAGATTTTATTGCAGGAATGCTTTCTTTTAATTTGGTAATTTTATTTTTTTCAAGCGGACGATCGAGATGTGACGGATCATTATTGTTGTCATGGAATTTTAATTCAATTGCATTCGACAGTATATCAAGTAATTGACAGCAGGATTTTGAATTCTTCGAAATAGTTGCCCTAAGCCAGATCATTCCTGCCGGCATAATGGTATTTTGTACGGTTGCCTCGGCAGGAATCACAAATTTGATAATACCACTGCATAAAAATCTGTTTGTAGTATCGGAAACCAACTGAGAACTGCCAAGGGGTTTCCAGAAATTATTGGATAGTACCGACCAGTTAATACTTTCGGGAAGTATTTCAGGGTCTTCGCTGCCTTCTGCTACCTGGAATAGGATGCTTGCACTGTCGCCAGCCGAAATATTGCTCAGCCCAATCAACAATTCGCCTTCGTTTGAGTAATGGGGGAGATATATACTTTGATCGCCATCAGCATCATATTGTTTATGAAGACTGGTGTGATCCAGCCTCGACCCAAAGCAACCAATTTGATTAAATTGCACATCATTTAAACTAAAATTTTCACCGGAAATTGAAATCAAAGCAAC
>JBAXBJ010000201.1:0-4085 GCA_037142075.1 Bacteroidota bacterium | reverse complement strand
TCAGGCAGGAAGAAAAGTTCGACATAATCTGCCCGGTCCTGAATAAGCTGATCATTGAATGGCTTACCTTCAGGAAGATACAGACAAGCGATGAACTTGTTAAGTTGGCTGTTATCGTCCGCAGTAACGGCAATTTCGTTGTAAGTATCTGTAAACATAAACTGAGCGAAGGACATTCCTTCCAGCCTTGGCCTGGGAGAAGTGAGGCCTTTAATTTCCCGGATAACAAAGGAGTAAAAGGGTTTGAAATCCTTCATGAAATCAAGCTCAACAGCAATGTTATAGCGTTGGTAATCGTCCAGCAATATGGCTACATTTGTCTTTATTCCCAGGAAGTATGCCAGCATTTCGGTTTCGGGGATATCTGCGGCATTATTGCGTGAAATGGCAATTAGTTGGAAAGGAGTAAGCTCATCCCATCTTTCAGGAAGGGTGGCGGAGATTGTTCTCTTTATGCCGAATTGTTTGTACTGTATGGAGATTTGCTTCAATGGGATAATGTGTTAATGTGCTAATGCGATAATGTGCTATTACGACCACTTTTCACTTTTCGTTATTCACTATTCACTCAGTTACGCCCAGAATGTTTTTTTGCCTGAATTATCTCGATTAGGTAGGCCACTTCGAGGTTGAGCATACCCATTCCAATCTGCCGCATTTTCAAGTAAGTAGCTTTTCAGGATTTGCAGGTAATGATTCCCGAGGTTAGTATTTCTCTGAATGAGGGCAGCGATCCGGGGCTCAGGCGAAGGGGTTATGTTTGAATGGTCAGATGCATTGCTTGAAATGCTTTCGAAAAACAGGCCTTTATCGCCCAGGTCGGAGCTTGTTTCTTCCATCAGCAGGGCCGTGCTGAAATAGGGAATTACCCGGCGGATATAGGGTAATATATTAAC
The DNA here is from genome assembly GCA_037142075.1 of Bacteroidota bacterium. GTDB lineage: Bacteria > Bacteroidota > Bacteroidia > Bacteroidales > UBA4417 > UBA4417. The sequence goes on along the minus strand of JBAXBJ010000201.1, from coordinate 3,189 downwards.
TACTTTAGGATCCGGCTCTGCTTTGACCATTTCGGATTTAATAAAATTGAAATTGATTTCACCAAGCACCAGTTTTATTTTAATATCCTCAATAACTTTCATGTGCAGCTTCAGGCGCATGAAAAGCAAGTGGTTTGCCCCGATGTAATAATACTGGCTGAAAATATCTGTCCGAGGGATAAACATTTCTTTGAGTTGTTTTCCTGTTTCGCTTTCGTGAAATTCAGGGAAACAAAGTTTATCCGGACCGTCCAGATATTCCAGCATGGCATCTAATCCGTTGAAACCTGCGTTTTTGAAAAAGTCTTTGAGGTTATCTTCCTGGTATTTGAAAAGGCCTTTTACTTTTTCGGTTTCTGTTCGTTTGAAGCCGTCGTTAAGTATCTGTACATTTAATAGATCGAAGCCATACCAGTATGTCAGGTGAATTTCCGCAACCTGAGCCAGTTTAAGCAGCTTTGTTGTTGCTGCTGCAATGGCTTCCAATGAAGGGGTGACTGGAGGATCCGGTTCGGGCACCACAATTTCATCCGGGCTGGCAGAATAGAATTCCAGCAGTTTATTGTGCATTTCAGCACCAATAACCTGACGCAAAAACTGGCGTTCCACGGTTTCAATGATGGGTTTAAGCACATCAAAATCGATGGAAGAGCTAATTTTGAGAATTTCTCTTATTTCGGAAATGGTAGTGATCAGCATCTTAGGAAAGTGTTTTTTTAGTACCGGCACCGGTATCGAGGGTTGTTAAAATTGTATTTCCGAAACGAAGCTGAACGTCCTTTATACCGTTAAATTCAAGCATGGCTTCCAAAGGGTCGAGGATGTTCTGTCGGTCTAGCCAGGCATTTGCGATATTCACCAGAAAAGCTTCACGAATGTTGCTTCCCCCCTGGTTACCTGCATAGGTTCCGCCGGGCATTCCTGCACCCAGCACATTTGGGTTGATCATCAGGCTAAACAGAATTTCGCTGTTTGCAGCTGCAGAAGTTACCAGTTTATCGCCTTCTTTGTATTTATTATCCAGGGGAGTGATGATCCATTGTTCTTCTACTTTTCCGTTGTTTGGATTGATATCGAAAAACGTAAAAAGCGGTTTATCTGCGTTATCTGCTCCGCACAGATTTGTTTCGATGCTATCCATATAATCCTGAATGGCAGCCTGTCGGGTGAGGGTATCTTTGAAGTCAGCTTCCGGGAATTTCTTATCCCAGAAAGCATATGGAATCTGAACATGCCATTTCCAGTTGATCTGATTTTCATAGGCTTTTTTCAGGAATTTAGGCACCACCATGGCGATATCCACCCATCCGGCAAGGTAGGAAGAGTACCAGGCAGGTTCAGGGTAATAATCGTTGTTACTCCAGGAATCTTTGACGGCAAAGACAAAGGAATTTCCTTTGATTTTTCCGCCCATCCGACGGCGGTCCAGGTCGGCATACGGATCAAAATCGTCCAGAATATCGAAAGCTTCAAATTCCTGACCAGGGAAGTCGGGGAACTTTCCGGAAACAATGCATTTTTCGATGATGCCATTTTTGGCCACTGTGTACCGGCTGTAAAGCGCATTTATAACCTCGATGCCATGCATTTTTTTACCTTCAGCGTCGGGGATAAGGTGAACATTGGCGCAGCCAAATTTCAGATAATCACGCAATGCTTTCTCCAGGTAATGGCGGACCATACGGCCCTGGCAGAAGGCAATAAGCTCTTTGTCGTTGATCACTTCCAGAATTTCAGCGCCATTGCTTTCATAGCCGGTAACCCTTGCCGGGAATATTCCCTGGCCCATAGTAAAGTTTCGTGTAAATTTCAGACCGGTACTGAGAACGCCCACTTTCTTGATAATGTCGTTGCTGACCGAAGGGAAATCGTTGGCATTTCCCCAGGAACATAGCTGGTATTCGGAAACGGAAGTGGTGTCGTAAATGTAGATGATGCTTTTGGAAGCATCCGGGCGTTTGTTGGCAGGACTGTTTTTTGCTGAGGGTTTGGGGGCTCCGGTTGTGGTAACGAAAGTTTTGTCGCCATACGCCATAAGCGGAACACCCGCTTTGTTGAATTGAATTTTTGTCATAAGATCACTCGTTTGTTATTCCATTCGATAATATTATCAATTCGAACCGGGTAGATATGGCCGATGGGATCCAGTTTGCTGGACACCGGCCGGACTCCCCGCATCCGGCTTTTGGCTACGTTCCAATTCAGGCCGGTAGCCACTGCCCTGGGAAGGAACACAGATTCCCCGTTGATTTTGATAAACCGGATTGAGAAAGTTACCTGTTTGCCCTGGGGATCGGATTTGATATCATATTCCCTGAGCATGTCGGCACGACGTATTTTGAGCATGGATTATTTTTTAGGCAAACATATTCTGAGAACTCGGAAAAGGAAAGGACAAAAGAAAAAACCCGGCCACCTCACGGCGCCGGGCAGCACGAACCAAACAATGGAGAAAAGTTAGGAGGCAGGAAGAGGGGAGTTATACAAAGTTGACAGAATAGAGCAAGTTAGATTTCCGCCATTGGAAGGTTTGATTTTATTAGTGCCGATATCGCTTTTCAACGGATTTTGAACGAGGGCAGTTTGAATATTTACATCAGAAGCCGGGTGGTATATCAGTTTTTCCTGAGAAGTCGGGGCAATGGTGCAATATTCCATCAACACAGGTGCCGGATAAGCTTCAGAATGAATCACTACAAGCCCGATCCTGTAAGGAGTAACGACGGGTAAAGCCTGGGCGAAGCAGTCGGCACTATGATAGGGATTGAACCCAGGAGAAATTTCGGGAAGAATGGGTTGAGGCGGAGAGCTATCGCCATGCACGAAGCTGCCAATTAAGAGCAGCAGGCAAAAGGCAAGGATTTTTTTCATGGTCTTGGGAATAGGTTAGGTTTGAAATGAGCGGCAAATGTATATTCCCGTGATAAAAATAAAAAGGACAAAAATAAACCTGCTCAGTGGCAAGTCTTTAGCAGTAAATAAGGAATATTCTAAATTGTGCATCCATTGAATAGAGTTTAAAGGCTTTTTTCAGCAGTCAGGCAAACCTGGTTTCTTCAGCTACGCTATTTAGAATGATTCTAATTAACAGAATGAATAAAAAACAGCCGGATTTCTCCGGCTGGTATTGTTAAATTATTGCATCTATTAAGCTTTTCAGGTTTGGCCAGTTTGGAATTAACGCATTTA
>JBAXBJ010000200.1:0-4104 GCA_037142075.1 Bacteroidota bacterium | reverse complement strand
CCTTCTGCCTGTTGCTGAAACCCATTCCTTGAAAAAAGGAATGAATTTCGCAACCGCACCGAAGCACATGTTGCCTCCCGAAAAAGGCAACATAAGCTTCCAAAAGCCTGCCCCCATGCCCGAAACAAAATTCAATAATCCAACATAAACCCCTCGCACTTTCCTGTTGCTGCAAAAGATGGTATTGGTCTCCTTATTCCTCTCTTCTTATGCCCGGTGCATTTCAGTCTGGCCTGTTCGGTCGCTCATCCTTCACACATGCCTTTCTTCGCTCCCACGCCTAAAGCAGAGCCTCCTTCGTAGGCTCAGCTTTTACTTTGAGCCGTTGGTAAAAACCGCTCAAAGTAGCGGCTTTACAAGCCAGCCTGAAACGACCCATTGCAACCGTCGTTCGTCTACAGAATTTAATTACCAAATTTAATTTCACCACTTTTTAGCAAAAGTAAATCACCACTTTTAAAGAAGAAAAGAACTTTCATTTTGTTTTTTCTCTTGTTTTTCTTAGATATTCCTCATTGCTCATAGAAAAAAAAGTTATTCCCGCTAAGTGCCCTATTTTAAAAAATCATCATCACAAGCAGCCCATCGAATCGCTTTTTTTTATTCATCCATTCCAGCCCCACCCAATCTCCCATTTTTCCTTTGTCCTTTCCCGCTTTCATAAGTGAGTGTACTTTTCACCCATTAATCCTAAACCAATGGCCACAAACTACACTCGCAGGATCAACCTCTATATCAATGGTAAAGAAGTCGTAACTGAAATCCGTTCCGTTACCGCTGAAATGCAAAAATTGGTCAACAAACAAAAAAATATGACCATCGGGTCAAAAGAATATGTTGCTGCCGGGGAACGGATCCGATTACTAAAAGGTATTATCACAAACCACAATCACCAGTTAAAGGAAACCGCCACAGGCTGGGAGCGTATAGTGCAGGTAAGCAACCTTCTGCAAGGCATTTGACAGGAATTAATCGTGGGCGCAGACTTACTGGTCGGACTAGTAGCTGCCGGGGAAAAAGCCGTTTCCATGTTCGCGGAATTTGACGTCAAAATCGCAAACGTAGCCCGTACTACCGGATTAACAAAACAAGAAATCTATGCCATTTCCGAGACCCTTATGTATCGATACGTGATGCTCTGGAGCATGAAAAGAAACAGCTGAGTTACATCAAAGTCCGATACGAAGAGGCGAAAATTGATGCATACGAGGAGATACCGCAGAAATTTATTGTCGAAAGTGCATTTAATGCTGAATGTAAAGCTTATCCGGTTAAATGGATAATAATGATTCTTTCGGTTATAGCTACATTGCTTGCTGGCGTGCTGACTATTATTATTGTGGAGAAAAGTCCTGAATTTTTTCTGAAACTGAAACAAACTAATAGCTGAATTCAAAGTCCGTCAGCACCTAATCACGCCTGTACAATGCGTTTCTTCCGATAAAAATTGAATTCAACTCCGGTTTCAGTATCCCTTCACTTAATTCATTGCCAATTCCGCTTTTGTTTGGTGTTTCTGCTGTATTCTGACATCTTGTTTTATCGTCTGGCCCTCAGTTAGGCGAAAACAATTCTGTCCCAATCAAGGTGCAACTTGCCTACTGATCTTTCTTTAAACCTTGAACAACCCATTAATCTTTCATTCTCTTATAAATGAAAATTGATAATGAACTATTTACAATTAAGAGTGTTACTAACCTCCAGTCCTTGTGTTTCTCAACAGGTAAGATAATCATAGTAAAACTTGGAAACTGATTTTATAGGTAGAACCAGAATTAGAACATTTGGGATAAACATTTAAAAAATCCGAAAACAAACTTGTTAATTAAAATAGTGATTGATTTAAAAATACTGCTATATGTTTAAAAAAATAGTATCCCTTCTAAAGACTCCTATATACAACTGTTGTAAACCTGCGCTCTTTGTGGTCTTTTTTTTATCTGTTTTATTTTCAGGACTTGTTGCTACAGCCCAGGTTAGCTATAAGGGACAATTGGATTATACTCCTCCACTTGAACAATTGGTAAGAGGTACTTCAGCCACCTATACCGTATTAATTAATATTGATTATGTAGAAGGCAACGAATTTATAAAAGGCAAGATTACTTGCAGTTTATCCGGCATTAAAGGAATAGTTTACGAAAAAAAGATACACAACACATCTGAAGTGCCGGTGAACATAGTAAATGCCTTATCTAACCCTGGAAATGGTAGCTATTTTGTACATTTCAATCTTTATAATGGCTCGACACTAATTGGAAGCTCCACCACCAACGAGGATTATGGTATTTCTGTAGATGATTTTCTTAAAGCTGAGGGTGCCAGTTTGCTCAATTATAAAGAAAATGATAAAAGGGATCAATTAGTAAAACAAATTTTCGCTTCTGGAAAACTAAAGATAACTAATGTATTTATTTCTCAGATCAGTTATGATGACAATGCCCTTGACGAGTTGGATGCCTATGTTTTATCAACAAAAAATTATGGTACTGGTGTGAGCAGCACATCATCTGAGAAATCGGGTAACTCAAAAGACGATTTCTGGAATGAGAAAAAATCATCTCCTGATAAAACCCCGGCAACAAATCAACAAACTACGGCAAAGCCCAAGGCCCCGACTGCTGAAGAGATAAATGCCGGTGTTCAAAAGCAGACAGATGATTTTTGGAACGACAAAAAAGAATCTGATAAAAAGATTGAACAACAATCGGCACTCAGAACGAAAAACACAAACAACGCTTTTGCTGTTCAAGACTCCAGGGATAACCTCAAAGAAACAACATCCTTAAATGAAACCTATGCCTCTGTTGAAGCATTGATGGCTGATTTTGATGCAAAAATGAGCCAGATAAACGACCAGGTGCGAACCCTTACAGAAAATTCGAATGCTGAATGGAATAGCAGGGTGGATGCCAGTTTTAACGGAACAAACGATGCCACCATGAATGAAGGTCTGAAATTAATTGGTGGGATTGTTAATGATGCCAGGGAAGCAGACGACAGGAAATACTATAAGGAGAAATTAGAGAAAGAGAAAGAGAAAAAACTAAAAGAAATTCAGGAAACCAGGAAACGGATGTTGACCAATATCCGCAACGACCTTTTTACAAAATTCAAGGAAGGGTCTTTGCCTTTGTCATCAACAAAAGTCGAAGCCGGTACACTTTATTATTTTGCGTATTCCTATGATCCGGAACAAATGAATGCAGAGGCCCCGGTATTATATGTGTCCAACATTTTTCCGATCAGCCGGTATAATGATGGCACCTGGCCCTTCAAGTCAACCATAACAAGTGAAATTGCCAAACTGTCTCCTTACAACGAAAAATTGAATGGATATTACCTTAGCGAAAAGGAGGCCAGTGTTGTACAGCAGGGCATGATGGATATTTTTAAAAAAACGGATGGGGTGATACAAAACCTTAGCTATAAAGGTAAACCAGCCAGCAAAAGTAATGACCAACCCAATGATTTTTGGGGTAGCGGTAACAAGTCAACGAGTATTTCAACTGATAGCCTTGGCCGGGCGAAACTGCGTATGGCCAAAGGCGATGAGGATTTCTGGGAAACCGGACAGGATAAGAAAAAATTGGCAACAGAAAAAAAGAAAACTGATACACAAGATGATTTTTGGGGAACCGGTGCAAAACCAATCGGTAATCCATCAGACAGTGAAGGTAAAGTAAAACTGCGTATGGCCAAAGGCGATGAGGATTTCTGGGAAACCGGTCAGGATAAGAAAAAATTGGCAACAGAAAAAAAAGCACCTGGTAAATAAAATGATTTTTGGAATAAATGATAAACGCTACATAACATGAAAAAACAAATACTGTTTCTACTTGCATCAATTTGCATCTGCTTTTCTCTTTCAGCCCAAACTGCTATTGCCAAATTAAAATTTGAAGATGCGGAAGAGGCCTTTGAAAAAAAAGATTACACAACTGTTTTAACAAAACTTGATGAGGCAGAGAAATTATTGGGTAAAACCAATCCTCCGATGCTTTACCTGCGGATACTAAGCCAGGACAATATTATCACCACCGACCCCTTAAAGGATTTTAAAATACTGGAAAGTGTAAGGGATAATTGTTCCTATTATTTGAC
>JBAXBJ010000199.1:0-4161 GCA_037142075.1 Bacteroidota bacterium | reverse complement strand
GGTATTATTTTTCGGATAGTGGAAGAAAAACTTGGAAGCTATTTCTCATTAGCAATTTCAGCCATAATTTTTGGAGCAGCTCATTTACTAAATCCGGATAGCTCAGTAATTTCTTCTGTATGTATCGGTATTGTAGGATTTATGTTTGGTGCTGCCTATATATACAGCCGAAGCTTATGGCTGCCTATAGCGATACATTTTTCCTGGAACTTTGTGCAGTCAGGCATTTTTGGCGCAATTACATCGGGTAATGAGAAGACCAGCAGCCTGTTTAATACCCATATTTCGGGTTCTGAATTAATTACCGGAGGAGCTTTCGGACCAGAAGGAACAATACAGGCAACCCTGTTTTGGTTACTAATTTCAATTGTTCTAATGATAGTGATTACCAAACAGAATAAATTAATTAAACCTTTTTGGAAAAACAAAGATTAGTAATGGTTAGATTTTATCCGTGTAATGTATAATGGCACTTCGTGATTATAATCTTAATAAAAGCTTAACAATTTACCTGTAACTTATTAAAATCCTAAACGTAATTAATACAAATCAATCTAAAAACTTCTTCGAAAGAGATAAAAAAATAAGAAAATGAAAACAGTAAATATAGCAACAACCGTTGCAACCTTAAGCCTTGTTTTGTTCATATCATTTGCTTCAATAGCTGATTCCGGTGATATGACCATGTCAGTCAAGAAAAGCCTTGATATAACAAATACATCCGACCAGAATTTTAGTTACCTGCGTTTCAATGTAAATGATTTTTTAAGTAAAAGTGAACTTGCAGAAATGGAGTTGCCTGCAGCCAATGAATTTGAATACCTTCGTTTTGATGTGAAAAATTTCACAGAAAGCAATCCCATCGATTTAATAGATTTGCCGGTGAATGAGTTTGAATACCTCCGCCCTGATGTATACAATTATACAACCCCGGGCACTAGTATGATTGATGAGTTACCTGAAACAGAATAGTGAATCCGGAAATATTGTCTGGCAACATTTTCTGACAGATTTTTAATTGTAAGTGGGCCAAGAAAAACAGGTGACGGTTACTATGAATTCGTGACCCTTGATGCTTATAACTTACTCTACATCCCCGCTTATATTTTGGAACTTGGAATTTGGGACTTGATGAATCCGGAAATTTATCCCGTTTGCAATATAATATGTTTATAACATTAGAAATATTTTTGTTAAAGCATTATCTCTCATAAAACGAATTTTGATAAATTCAATTTTCCCCTCTAGCCCACGCAGGCAGTGCCGGATGGCTGCCAGGTCGCAATTTTTTGTCACGGTATTTGCAGAAAAGCAAATACAGCGTGCCGTGCCAAAAAATTGCTACTGTCATCCACCGGGGTCGGGTAACCGGGCGGCATTGCTGCCGCCAAGTCCCCTAAGAACTGTACGTGCGGCTTTCACCGCATACAGCTCAAGCTCTCTGAATGCGAATTCAATCACACGGCAACAAATCTGAAAACAAAAGACAGGTTATTGCGGGAATTTATAAACTTTCTTCCCACGGGAAGCAAAATAATTGCTCCATTCTTGATCGTAAGGATTAGCATCTCCTTTTATCAGTTTGTATCTGACAATAGGTATAGACATAGCCTTAAAAATTGAGACCTGTACACTCTTACCACACAATGCTGCAAACCTCCAATTTTGACGACCAATGGTTTTGAAATAAGTCTTTCTAATCCATGTTCTTCGTTTGTTGGGGTGCATACCCACAGCCCATCCCCAGAGGATTCTAAAGATATAATCATCCAGTTTTGCAAACGTATCTTTTGCTGCAACATTTCTGTGATAATTACACCATCCCCTGATGACCGGATTTAGTTGTCCGATAAGATCAGCAGCATTAGTGCCTCTGTTTTTATCAACAATATCCTTTACTTTGGATTTTATTGACGCAAAGCTGGCATCAGATGGTTTTATAAGCAGAACATCCTTGTACTTCCTGACATTTTGACCTAAGAAGTCGTACCCCTCGCTGATATTGGTAATTATTGTTTTCTCTTCTGAAAGAATGAGTCCTCTTTCGCTAAGAAACATTTCAATAGCTGGCTTGACTTTTTCTATTAGGATGTCAGGATTGCTGGCTGTAACAACGAAATCATCGGCATAACGTATTAAATGAAGTTTATGCTTGTTTCGTTTTACAAAACCTTCGCCTCTGACTTTTCCTCTCGCAGCCATATTGATGTGATGTTCTAAACCGTCGAGTGTCATATTTGCTAACGCCGGAGAAATAATACCACCTTGAGGAGTTCCTTCAGAGGTTGGAAATAACTGTTTGCCTTCGATGAACCCTGCTTTGAGCCACTGATTCAGAACCCGTTTATCAATGGGAATGTTATTCATTAACCATTGATGACTAATATGATCAAAACAGCCTTTAATGTCACCTTCAAGTATCCATGTAGCGCTGTCAGGTCTTGACAGGTGTATGAAACTTCGGGCGATTGCATCCGCACAGCCTCTGCGCTTTCTGAACCCATACGAACAGGTATCAGCTTTCGTTTCTGCTATTGGGTCAAGTGCCATCAGGTATAATGCCTGCATAGCCCTGTCCCTCATTGTCGGAATGCCTAAGGGTCGTTTCTTTCCGTTCTTTTTCAGGATATAAACCCTTTTCAGGGGTTTAGCTTTGTAGCCAATCCTTTTCAGTGTTCCAACAGCTTTCAATTTCTGACTTGATGTTTTCCAAATCACCCCATCTACTCCTGCTGTTTTCTTCCCTTTGTTTTCAGTTACTCTTTTCACTGCAAGTAATTTTGCCGTGTAGGAGTGTGTTAGAAGCCATTGTAAAGCTTTCGCTTTATTATGGCGACCTTCTTTTGTTGCCTTTACGATACGTGATTGTAATGATTCTACTTCGCTATATGCCTTTCGCCAGTTTACAAGCGGCCAGGCTACAGAGAGTGTTTCAAGTGCACATCGTTTGTTTCGATTCATTTGCTTTCCTGAATTTAAATTTTACTACAACTTTCTCGTAATAGAGAACCAGATGGAAGTCAGCCTGTTTTCACAGTAAGGTATAAACCTCTATCCGAGCCATTACAGCCCGACATTCGCTTTCTCCATCCTCCTTTACCTGCACTATATTGTATTCGTCTTACGGCGAACCTACCCTGATTTCTCAGGGAATAATACAGGCTTACCACGTTACGCATGGATAACAAAATGGGTTAGGTTCTGCTTCGCCCGCCGGAGGATCAACGTCCCTGTATGATAATAGCTTCTTATCATACCTGTCCTCGTACCTTTTGGTCATAGCGTGTCAGTATCTTTCGCTATTTGTAAATTACGACGTGATACGCAGTTAGCATATGTTAACCATACCATCCAAACCAAGTCCCTGCCAGTAGATACTTCTGGCAATGAATAAACCTCACGGCTTATCGTTACGAACTTTTGTCCCGGCAGCTTCATACCCCTCGCTCGCGCAAGACGCATGTGCCGGTAGGTTACTTGTGAGGGAACACAAGGTTAGATCAAAAGACAAACAACATAACTAATTGAATATCATTGTCCAACACTTATCCACGCGCCCTCGTGTCGCACAAGTTACTTTACATAATAGGCTCTTATGGTCTTGGTAGAAAGCCCATAAGCCCATTATGTACAAGGCCTTTCAGGCAAGTAACCACTGCCTGCACCTACCCTTCCTACCCACTCCACCCACATTCCATGCTGCTGCAAGCCATTCATTACTCGTCCCTCGTAATTTCATGCCTTTCACTGCTCCCACAGCAGCAAATATTTCCTCGTGCCTCGTCATATCAGCTGCTAAGTCCTTCCCACTTTCCAGTTCTACAAGAATACAAGCCGTATGGGATTTTTGTTTTCCGGGTTAGTTCTACGGGTTTTGAGTACTGTTTGACGAAAATAAGTTTTGAGTATTGTTGACAAGGAATCTGCGAATCCTGCCGCACTTTCGATGTTGCTGCAAGCAATTGTCTGTCGTCTGCCATATTCCGTCCTTTGTTTGCTGGCCACCTTATAAGTCTGGCAGGTTCGTACTTCCCGGACACCTGCTATTACACATTCCATCGCTACGGTGACCGCAAAGTACACGCACTAAAGCAAAGCCTCCTAAAGTCGGCTCAGCTTTCAAGAAGTGCTTCACCAGCCAGCCTTTCAAGGATGTCCTGC
>JBAXBJ010000198.1:0-4172 GCA_037142075.1 Bacteroidota bacterium | reverse complement strand
ACCGCGATGAGAAAACCTGTGGATATGCCATTTTTGATGCCTCAAAAGCATTGAAAGACAAATGGATTCAACAGGTGAACATTCCATCCATTGTTATGCTGAAAGAATTGAGTCATTCGAAAGTACTGCTTACCTTGACTGACCCCGATATGCACCGACCCTTTGTTTCCACTTACAACTCGCTAACCAGAAAAGTCGAAGAAGCGTCAAGTCAGCCATTCGACTATGAAATTGTATTGAACGGACAATTCACGCTCGATGGCATCATGCCCCATGTTCGGTTGATCACTACCGATAAAACGACTAAAATCGCTTTACAGGTGGTAGATGGGAAAAGTTACATGATTTCTTTAAAAAAACAATAAATACAATTTTCAAAACATTTAAAACAAATTTATGAAATCTAGTTCACTAATTTTTTCTGCAGTAATTCTCTGCATTTCAAGCTTGCAAGCCGGTACCCAAAACAATTCGAAAGCTCTTGAGCAACCAGCATCTGTAGCTTCGAACACTTATTACACAGGCAATCGTGCTCCACTTCAACCCAGTGCTTACATTAAACTGCCGGTGACCAGTATTAAGCCCGAAGGTTGGCTGAAGGAGTATCTGTTCCGTCAACGCGATGGGCTTACCGGCAATCTCGGAAAAATCAGTGCCTGGTTGCAGAAAAAAGACAATGCCTGGCTCTCGAAAACGGGTGAAGGTGCATGGGGTTTCGAGGAAGTACCCTATTGGATCAAGGGATATGGGAATTTAGCCTATATTCTGAACGATCCCGCGATGATTGCCGAAACTAAAATATGGATTGAAGGGGCTTTAAATAGTCAGCGGCCTGACGGGAATTTTGGACCTCAATTAGTGGATGGTGATTTTGGAATCGATAAAAGTACCAAGGTTGGTAAACCCGATTTCTGGAGTAACATGATTATGCTGTATTGTCTGCAGTCGTATTACGAATATTCAGGCGATAACCGTGTACTGACACTCATGACCAACTATTTCAAGTTTGAGTTGGCAGTCCCGGAAGAGAATTTTCTGAAGGGCTATTGGCAGGGCTTACGTGGTGGCGACAACCTCCACAGTGTGCTATGGCTCTACAATATTACCGGAGATCAATTTTTGCTCGAATTGGCAGAGAAACTGCACCGATGCACAACCAGTTGGATTACCCGAAATACTGAAACGCATAGACATAATCACCCTCAGAAAGATAACCCTGAATGGTATAAACTGCTTTGCGACTGGCACAATGTAAATGTAGCACAAGGTTTTCGCGAACCGGCCACCTATTTTCAGTTGTCGAAAAATCCCTCGGACAAACAGGCCTCCTACGATGTGTTCAATATTATCCGAAAACATTTCGGTCAGGTGCCGGGTGGCATGTTCGGCAGCGACGAAGTGGCTCGTCCGGGTTATGACGATCCGCATCAAGGGGTTGAAACCTGCGGATTGGTGGAGCAAATGAATTCCGACGAACACCTGTTGCGCATTACCGGCGATTTATTGTGGGCCGATCATGCCGAAAATGTGGCTTTCAATATGTATCCTGCTGCAGTAACACCGGACTTCAAGGCGTTGCACTACCTCACCGCCCCCAATATGGTGGTGTGCGATGATAAAAACCATGCTCCGGGGGTTAAAAACGGAGGACCTTACCTGATGTTCAATCCATTTAGCAGTCGCTGTTGTCAGCACAATCATGCTCAGGGTTGGCCTTACTACCTTGAAAACTTATGGATGGCCGCACCCGATAATGGTGCATTTGTGGCACTTTATGCAGCCAGCGAAGCGACTATCAAAGTGGGTGATGGAACACAGGTTAGCTTTAAAGAACAAACCAATTATCCGTTCGACGAAAAAGTGCTCATCACCCTTGCCATGAACAAAGCGGTTGTGTTCCCGCTCTATCTGCGTATTCCCGGATGGTGCAAAAAAGCATCGGTAAAGGTAAATGGCAAAGCCGTTGACACAAGTATTGAAGCCGGTAAAGTAAGCATTGTAAACCGCAATTGGATGAATGGCGACAAAGTGGAGGTGAATTTCCCGATGGAAATAACGGTGACCCGTTGGACGGGCAACCACAATGCAGCCAGCGTGAATTATGGTCCGCTTACTTTCTCGTTGAAAATCAAAGAAAACAACGTAAAAAAAGAAAGTGATAAAACCGCTATTTACGATTCGAAATGGCAGGATGGGGTGGATACTTCAAAATGGCCTTCGTGGGAGATTTTACCTGCTTCGGATTGGAATTACGGTTTAGTGCTGAATGCGAATAATCCTGCCAAATCGTTCAAAGTGATTAAAAAGGGCTGGCCTAAAAGTAATTTTCCATTTACCATCGACGAAACACCGATTGTGATAAAAGCCAAAGCACGTCAAATTCCGGAGTGGCAACTCGATCAACATTTGCTTTGCGGAGTACTCATGGATAGTCCAGTTGTTTCAACGCAACCCGAAGTGGAAGTGGAACTCATTCCCATGGGAGCCGCCCGCTTGCGGATTAGTGCTTTTCCTGTCATCAAATAATTGACTTTTTGTTGCTGGAATGTGAGGTAATACGGAATGTCCGGCTTTTGGGGTCGGGAATTTTTACGTTTATATATTTTTTTCAGGTTGTTCCTTTGTAACAGATTGGTGAATACCCGTTACGTATTCGTTGACTTTAGAATTGAATATTTAAGAATTTGCACGTAATCTGTAATTGTTTCCAAGTCAGATAGATTTTTGAGTTACCCTCTTCTTTTTTTAATCCTTTTCAACGTGATTGAAAATTATTTCAACACCAGAAAAAGACCTTTATTGACAAACAAAAGTATTTTTGTATCAAGATTTTGAAAACTATTACAACTAGCATTAATAAAAAAAATTATGAAAAAAAATACCATATTATTGTTATTTGCTTTATCCGTAAATATTGTTTTTGGACAGGTAAATGTAGTTGTTAATCCGCTACATGGAGGTTCGATAACTTCATCCGGTGTTGAATATTTGCATTGTAGAATCAACTCATTGGTTTCTGCACCTGCTACAGGTTGTAATATTGTTGTTGCTATTTCGGAAAATGCAGCAACAACTTATTCAGATTGTAGTGCCATGATACGATGGAATAATACAAGTATTCCCGGCATACTGAATGTGGATGCCAGAGATGGAGGTGCTTATGTGGCCGTTGATGTCTTGCCAATTCAGTATGATATTGATTATCATGTTTACTTTTTGTTGGATATACCTTCAGGAAAAATTTAGTTTGTATGCACGAACAAAAAAAAATGACGGAATTATATACCCTATTATATAATGCGGCATATCGAACTATACCCGCAAGTTCATTGGGTTACTCGTCTGTATTATATGCTACAGATACAATTGAAACAGCGACACCTGTTTTAATGGTTAAGGAATTTAATTCCTTACCGGCTTTAAAATTTGCAACCAGCATTAATATTGGAATGGTGCCAACGGTAAGTGTAAATGTACCTACACAGCTTACCTGCACAACTTTGCCTGCCGATGCCAATGCAGGTATTGTGTGGAAAGTGCTAAAAGGCGATAGTTACGCCACCATTACCCCCGATGGTATGATTACCGTAATGAAAGACACAACAATTGATGTTGAAGCTTATGCTGTAACCACAAAGGGTGCAACAGTGGTAAAGACTTCAGTCAAACTGAATAAACCTACGGGCTTAGTCGATAATGTTATAAATCCGGGAGCTATTAAATTATATCCATTTCACAAGATGGAAATTTCAATATTCAGATTCCCGGAAACTTAAATCAAAACTTGTATTATAAAGTCTATTCTGTGTTTGGTCAGGAATTAAAATCCGGCTTTATTGAAGGGACTAATCTGAATACTGGAACAGATAGGTCAGGAGTGTATATTGTCAGTTTCCGTAATTCGGATATTAATCAATCTATTGAAGTGCTCATTAAATAATATGGACAACCTATTTTTCTTGTTTCTGTAATAGTGCGGATGGAATGTTACTGTTTAAAGTGAACAGAGAATTGCATTGACAGGTGGCTGTTATCAGCTTTGCCTAACTTCCGCCAAGAAAGTATCGACTCAGAGAATCTTGAAATATACACAAATTAATAACACAAATTTAAAAAATACGCTTTATGAAAAAAACAATTACAATGATGCTTTGCATCACGCTTTTTGCAAC
>JBAXBJ010000197.1:0-4261 GCA_037142075.1 Bacteroidota bacterium | reverse complement strand
CATTTATCGTATCGTATTTCCCCACCAGCTTCTGCATATCCCGGCTCACCAGGTCATCCACCACCCGCGCATATTTCTTCGTCATATTAATACTGGAGTGCCCCAGCATCTTCGACACCACTTCCATCGAAACATGATTGGCAAGGGTCACAGTCGTGGCAAAAGTATGCCTGGCCGTATGCGTACTGAGATTTTTATTTATCCCGCACAGGTCAGCAATTTCCTTCAGGTAAGCATTCATTTTCTGGTTGGTCAGCACTGGTAAGACGCATCCGTTGGCAATGCATCTGGGGTTCTCCCTGTATTTATCTATCAGTTTTAATGCAGGTTCCAGGACAGGAATTGTACACCAGTTCTTGGTTTTCTGCCTTTTAACCTTGATCCACAGGGTGCCGTTTTTATCCTCTATGTTCGTGTATTTTAAATTCGTCACATCAATAAAAGCCAGGCCGGTGAAGCAACAGAAAACATAAGTGTCTTTCACCAACTGCAGACGCTCAAGAGCAAAATGTTTGTTCATCAGCAATTTAAGTTCTTCGTCATTCAGATACGCCATATCAACCTCATCCAGGTGAAACTTGATATTCCTGAAAGGATCTTCCTTCATCCACCCGTTAGCCAGGGCAATCCGGATGATCTTCTTGAAATTCTTGATGTATTTGGTGGTGGTGTTATGGGCACACTTGCGAGTTGTTTTCAGGTAAAGCTCAAAATCGCTGATAAACATAGGTGTAACTTCATTAAGCGGAATATCGTTCTTGCGATACTTCTTCTTCATAAAGTCCTTTACATGCTTAAAGCAGGTTTCATACCGCTCAACAGTGCCGGGTGCAAAATCAATATTCATCAGCTTTTTACATTTCTCGTTGTGCTCCTTGAAGATCTCAAGCAATCCCTGGCTTTGATCTTCAATTCCAAGATAGGCATCTTTCAGTTTCTCGGCTGTAATTTCAATGCCATCTTCTTCGAGTTCCCTCTTTTTGATGAATAAGTTAAGTTTAACAGTCTCAAGATAATTGTTTAGTTCCCTGTTTTGCTTTGTACTGGGAAATGCTTTCCCGTTTTCAGCGTCCCACTGATCTGCTTCAATTTTTCTTTGCAGACCAAATTCGGTTCGTTTGTAGTTCACAGTTATTCTCACAAAGATGGGAATAGTACCATCTTTCAACGCCTTTGTCCGTTTTACATAAAACAGGACCTTACATGTTGCTCTTGTCATGGCTTGCTTTTTAGTGTTAGATAATATTAAACTAATCGAGCAAGAGCACTAAGTGCATAATGTTGAAAATCAGGAAATAAGAAACATTCAGGTGGACTAAATCAACGCAAATTCTAAGTCCACCTAATAGTCCACCCACCCATTTGCGTTTTTATGCTTTTTTTTACTCTGACTAAAAGCAAAAAACCACCGAAACGTGCTTGTTTGCGGTGGTTTTCATTGTTTTTACCTACTGGTAAGCGGAGAGGATGGGATTCGAACCCATGATACCCTTTTGGGGTATACACACTTTCCAGGCGTGCGCCATCGACCAACTCGGCCACCTCTCCAGGTATTATTCAGAAATTAACTTTTGTGAATTGTCTGATTTTTAAGGAGTGCAAAAGTACAAAAATAATTTACATAGGCACGTAAATTATTTTAAATAAAACTCAGAATGAAATGCAAAGGAAAAATGTGTATTTGTTAGCCATGTAAATGTTTTCTATTTGATTTAAAATAGTATAGAAAGCCAAACATTATCGGCACTTACGTTTTGATAGGTTCCCAATTAGAAATTATACCTAATTTAGCACCCTACAAACATTTTTTGCGAAAACTATGCCTATACTCGGATCAATAATTAAGAGTGCCATTGAGTTCAGGAGCAGGATTCCGATTGAGAACCGGAAGGCTTTGGATCCCTATAAAGTTCAGATACGAACTCTCAGGAAGTTACTCCGGCAGGCACAACTTACATCTTTTGGCGAGGAATATGGTTTTCAGGATATGCTGAGGCAGCGTAATCCACTCACTCTTTTTAAACAACGTGTCCCACTTTTCGATTACGACAGCATGCACCGTCGCTGGTGGTACCGCACTCTCAACGGTGAAGCCTACGTAAGTTGGCCGGGACAGGTTAAGTATTTTGCACTGAGTTCGGGAACATCAGGTGCTTCTAGCAAATATCTCCCCATTACACCTGATAAACTCAGGGCTATCCAAAAAACCAGCATCCGGCAGATATGGTCGCTGGCTAAATATGATTTTCCGCCTGAGTTTTTTTCGAAAGGTATTTTAATGCTCGGCGGCAGCACTCAGCTTCAATTTAACGGAACCTATTACGAGGGTGACTTGTCTGGTATTACTGCCGGAAATATCCCGTTCTGGTTTCAGCATTTCTATAAACCGGGTAACCGCATCTCGAAAGAAACAAACTGGACTACCAAATTAGAAGAAATTATCAAAAAAGCTCCCGAATGGGACATTGGCATAATCTGTGGCGTACCTGCGTGGCTCCAGATATTGCTAGAAAGAATAATTGAAACATATAACCTGAACACCATCCACGATATGTGGCCGAACCTTAGCATTTATGTGCATGGGGGTGTTTCGTTTGCCCCTTATCAGAAAGGTTTCGAAAAACTGCTGGCCCGACCGCTTGTTTATTTGGAAACATACCTCGCATCGGAAGGATTTATCGCATATCAAAACCGGGCTAATACCAGTTCTATGCAACTTGTACTGGATAACGGTATATTTTTTGAATTTGTTCCGTTTAATGAATCAAATTTCGACCACGACGGGAACCTTCGTCCGAATGCCACTGTACTCAATATTAAAGAAATAGAAGAAGATAAGGACTATGGATTGCTAATATCGACCTGTGCCGGTGCGTGGCGTTACCTGATTGGCGATACCATACGTTTTACGTCAAAGACTTTGAGCGAAATCGTAATTACCGGACGCACCAAGCAATTTCTGAGTCTTTGCGGCGAACATATCTCGCAGGAAAACTTAAATAATGCCGTTGAGATGCTTTCGCAGAAACTTAATATTACTATACGCGAATTCACGGTTGCAGGTGTGAAACACGAAAAAGGAATGTTCGCACACAAATGGTACCTGGGATGTGATTCGCCCCTGGATGCCAACATGGCAGCCCGTTTGCTGGATGAAAACCTGAAAATACTCAACGATGACTACCGCACCGAACGATTGCATGCCATACGTGAGGTAACAGCCGAAGTAATGGACTCTTCGGTTTTTTACAAATGGATGAAACTCCAGGGAAAAGAAGGCGGCCAGCATAAGTTTCCGCGCGTTCTGAAAAACGCGAAGTTCGAAAGTTGGACAAGCTTTTTAGACAATCGAAAATAAAAATATCGAAGTTGATCGCTTCATAATTTATAATCCCATATTACGTTTACCTGACTTATTAACCTTATTTTTTCTCTTTAACTTTGCCGCTTAGTTGCCCTTCGTTCTTTTCCGAATCAGTTTCTAATCTCAACGCCAATGCACTGAACCAAATTTGCTAAACCATGCACCCGCTTATACAAGGTATCATTCTCGGATTAACATTATCGGCACTCCTTGGGCCGGCAATATTTACTTTGCTGCAAACCAGCATACACCGTGGAGTGAAATCAGGGGTTTTCCTGGCTTTTGGGATATTCCTGAGCGATGTGAGTGTAGTTTACCTCGCGCTCCTGGGAGCCTTGCAACTGATAAATCAAAAAGATAATTATATGATTGTGGGGACAATAGGTGGATCGATCCTAATCGGGTTTGGCATTTATACTTTCCTTCATAAAATTGCAATCGACGAAAACAACAATGGCATCGAAGTCCGTGTTGCCGGGCCTGCTACTTATATTCTGAAGGGCTTTTTCCTCAATATCATGAATCCCTTTGTATGGTTTTTCTGGATTTCAGCCATGGTTGGTGTAAGTTCCACTTATAGTGGCGACAAGCACGGAATAGTGATCTTTTTTATCGGGACCTTGTTAACGGTTTTAGGTTCTGATATTCTGAAAGTTTTTATTGCTAACCGTATTAAAAGGCACCTCAATATCAACATTTTAGTAAGGGTAAATCATTTTGTAGGAATATTGCTCATGTTATTTGGTGTATTCCTGATAATCAAGGTTTTCTTTAAAATTTAAATTGATAAACTTCAACAAAACAAGATTTTAAAAAAAAGCTATCTAAATATATTGGATCTACTGTTAATTTAATGGGTGAATTGAAAATGCCGGAAGTCAGAAGACGGAAGTCAGA
>JBAXBJ010000196.1:0-4292 GCA_037142075.1 Bacteroidota bacterium | reverse complement strand
CACAAATACAATGAATTACCAAAAAATATTATTTAGAATATACACTTCTAAAGGGGAATTATATTAGTACCGTCTATGAAAAATACAGTAAAACTATCTGTAGTAAACCAACCCACTTCCCCTTTAGGGGTTAGGGGCAATTTAATCGAGTTTCAGGACTTCCAAAAACGCTTTCTGCGGCACTTCCACATTACCGATTTGCTTCATGCGTTTTTTTCCTTTTTTCTGTTTTTCGAGCAGTTTGCGTTTACGGCTGATATCACCACCATAACATTTGGCTGTCACGTCTTTACGAACGGCTTTAATGGTTTCGCGCGAAATAATTTTAGCTCCGATTGCTCCCTGAATAGCAATATCAAATTGCTGACGCGGTATCAGTTCTTTTAGTTTTTCGCACATGCGTTTGCCAAGCGGAACGGCATTGTCCACGTGAATCAGACACGAAAGGGCATCCACCATTTCGCCATTGAGCAATATATCAAGACGGATTAATTTCGACGGACGGAATCCGTTCATGTGATAATCGAACGAGGCATAGCCTTTTGAAATACTTTTCAGGCGGTCGTAGAAATCGAATACAATTTCACCCAGTGGCAAATCGTAAAGCAACTCCATGCGGTTACCGGAAATATAATTTTGTTTCACCAGTTCACCACGCTTACCGAGACAAAGCGTCATAATCTGACCAATATAGTCGGTTCGGGTAATGATGGAAGCGCGGATATACGGTTCTTCAATGCGGTCAATCGCCATAATATCAGGCAATCCCGACGGATTATGTACCTCTATCAAATCGCCTTTATTGGTATATACTTTATACGAAACGTTCGGCACGGTGGTAATTACATTCATGTCGAACTCACGGTCGAGTCGTTCCTGAATAATTTCCATGTGCAACATACCGAGGAAACCGCAACGAAAACCAAAGCCCAGCGCCACCGACGATTCGGCTTCGAAAGTGAGCGATGCATCGTTTAACTGCAATTTCTCGATAGAATTTCTCAAATCTTCAAAATCTTCGGTTTCAATCGGATATACACCTGCAAAAACCATAGGTTTTACTTCCTGAAAACCCTCAATCGATTTAGAGCATGGACGTTTTACATGGGTAATGGTATCTCCCACTTTCACCTCTTTCGAGGTCTTGATTCCTGAGATAATATAACCCACATTGCCTGCACTCAGTGTTTTTGTTGGAGACATATCCAGTTTCAGGATGCCAATTTCCTCTGCATTATATTCTTTTTCGGTGTTTACAAACTTCACCAAATCACCTTTATTGATGGTACCATTTTCAATTTTAAAATAGGCTATGATGCCGCGGAATGAATTGAAAACCGAGTCGAAAATCAGGCATTGAAGTGGTGCTTCAGGGTCGCCTTTCGGAGCAGGAACACGGGTTACGATGGCTTCCAGAATTTCATTTACGCCCATACCGGTTTTACCACTGGCACGCATAATTTCTTCGGGCTTGCAACCCAACAGCTCCACAATCTGATCTTCTACTTCCTCGGGCATGGCATTATCCATATCCATTTTGTTCATAATGGGGATAATTTCCAAATCATGCTCAATGGCCATGTAAAGGTTTGAAATTGTCTGAGCCTGAATACCTTGCGTAGCATCTACAATCAACAATGCACCTTCGCAGGCAGCAATAGAACGCGATACTTCGTACGAAAAATCGACGTGTCCGGGAGTATCAATGAGGTTAAAAATATATTCCTCGCCATTCAGTTTGTAGTTCATCTGTATGGCGTGACTTTTAATGGTAATTCCACGTTCACGCTCCAGATCCATGTTGTCGAGCACCTGCGCCTGCATTTCTTTACCGGCAACGGTGTTGGTATATTCTAACAGACGGTCGGCTAAGGTACTTTTCCCGTGGTCAATGTGGGCAATAATACAGAAATTGCGGATATTATTCATTCGTAATTTTCTTCAAAAATTGGTTTGGTCTGCAAAAGTACAAAAAAAACATCAATTATAATGATAGCGTCTGATTCAAAATTGGTTACAAAAAAATCCCCGACAAATGAATGCCGGGGATTTGAAATCGTTTTTTTAATCCCGGATAATCACAATAATAGGACTCATTTCGCGATAGGCGGCATTTTCAAAACTCCGTTTTCCACGCTTATCAATCTCACCGCTTACAGTTCCAACAATAGCGATTCCGTATCTAAGCTTTCTTTGTTTCTGAATATCACGCGACCGCATAGAAATAGTGAGTGTTTTCTCTGTTTCGCCGGGCAGAATTTTTACTGCATCCATCACCATGTTTCTATTTTTTGGATAGACCGACAATTCAACAGGCTCTTTAAAATCCGGATTTCTTTTAATTCGTACCGGAATGGAAATAACTGTATCACCTTCGGCACATGAAATTTGATAACCGTCGCGAGCATACAGGTCGCCTGGAAATTCAATCCTGAACGGTGCTTTAGGTGTAACTTCCAGCGACAGACCTGCTGCCGGAATATTGTGGTGGTAATAAAAAGCCTGCATCATTTCATCGGCAGCAACTGCATTTTGAGTTTCGCCATCAGTCAGATTTTTAGGGTCAAAAAATGAAGCAGTGAGCTTTAAATCGTAGTTTCCTTCACGACTCCCTTCAGGAATTGTTACCGAAACTTCTTTCTTTTTCGAACCTGCAAAGATTTTCAGATTACTGAGTTTCGTCCCGCTTGGTAAGCCTTTTATATTCAGTTCCAAAGCTTTGTTTGTTTTTTCTTTGGAATTCACTGTTACAGTGAAAATTGAAGTTCCGCCACGAGGCACTGAAAGTGTAGCCGGAGAAACAAACACTTCAAACGGCAGAGAAACTTTCTTTTTTTCTAGCACATAAAAATAATCACTGCCATGGTTATCGAGCACATCTTCCAATTGAAGGTAATACCTGCCGGGTATTTTGAACGTGTAAGTCAGTTGTGGGTCGGCATGAAAAGTCATCAAACCCTGCATATCGTCTTCCACATCGTCGGCTTCAGCAAGCAGTTTACCGTTTTGGTCGAACAAACGTAGCCGGCCATCGAGCAGCGATCCAATTCTACGCGCCATTACTTCAAAAGTTACCGTTTCGTTGGCATCAGCCAGATAAACGTATTGCTTTGAACGGTTTTTCAAATCAAGCGTATCAAAAATGACCTGATTATCAGAAATTTGCAATTTGCTTTTGTCATTCACCAACAAATTGGTTGATTTACTTACACCCCAGAATGGAATGGAATTTGAAATTTCATCGTTTTTTCCAAAAGCTGTCACAGAGTTATATCCTTCATTTTCGGGTTTAAAAATCAATTTATTGGATTTTAAATTAACTCCTGTAAGTGTAAGTTCTGTTTTCTTGCCTGCTTTGGCTGCGGCAGGATAAACCGACTGAACAAAAGGGATTTCTCCAAGCTCAATACGGTAATTAAAATCTTCCCGGCCACGATAAATAGCATCGTGTATTTTTAATGTATACGTATCATTTTCAGGTACTTTAAAAATAATAGTTGGGTCAACATTCGTGCGGTAATCGTCGCAGTAAGCCACTTCTTTGCCTTTGCTGTTATTTATACTTATAACCGACTGAAACCAACCCGGCACAGCATCGGCAATAAACGGAACCAATGCACGCGCTTTGACCGAAGCCACCAGTGACATTCCTTTTTCAGCTTTAAAACTGAAATAGTCTGTTTCGCCGGGCAAAATCTGACCACATAAAACAGCAGGAAGATTATCTACCACATTGGTTTTTTGATTGGTTGAACCTTTAATTTCAAGCAGGTTGGGATATTGCCCAACTTCAAAATTCAGTTTGTTTGATATTCCCACCGGCGATTGCAAGCGCAAATCACGTAAGCCGGGAGCAGCATTTTTATCAATGGTTATTCGGATGTTAAGTTGGTCGGCAAGTTGTGGGCTGCTCTGATCGTCGAGTTTGCGGGATTTTTTCTTTTTCTGCACCGTTTGTTCCTGTTCATCCGGCTTCACAATCTCCACCTTAATGCCTTTTCCACTCACAATTACACTGGTTGCTTTATTTACATTCTGCCCGCCAACGGTAATTTCGGAGGTAGTACCACGTTCAGCTCCTGCGGGATAAATATATCCCACTGACATTTTTTGAGCATGAAGTGTTGTGGCAATAAATACCGCAATAACAAAAATGATAGATGCTATTGATTTAGTCATAATTTCTTGAAGATTATTTATAAAAATTGAACAACAGAGGCTTAGCCCCTAAAACCCTACTTCATTTTTTGGCTTGAACCAAAAAACGAAGCAAAAAAGTTCAAGACTGCGCC
>JBAXBJ010000195.1:0-4427 GCA_037142075.1 Bacteroidota bacterium | reverse complement strand
CAGAAAATGCAATACTATGCCGAGTTTCCGAATCTCTGCTTTGTAGATACCCTGGATAATATCGGCGCGTTGGCCTTTGTCGGCAAACAACATGATATGTTTGGTGTCACTTCTGAAAATACCGAGCGCATCAAACGGCAAAACAGCAAAAAGATTTCTGTATTTATCGGAAATCCACCTTACAATGCAAACCAGAAAAATGAAAATGAGAACAACAAAAACCGCGAGTATCCTTTTATTGACAAACGGATCAAGGATACGTTCATAAAATACAGTACTGCGCAAAAAACGAAAGCCTATGACATGTATTCCCGTTTTTACCGTTGGGTGATGGACCGATTAGACAGAAACGGGGTATTGGCTTTCATTACCAACCGCAGTTTTATCGACAGCCGCACATTTGATGGTTTTCGCAAAAGTATTCAGGACGATTTCTCTAATTGCTATATCATTGATACGAAGAGCGATGTAAGATCAAATCCAAAAATAACAGGCACTACCCATAATGTTTTTGGTATCCAGACGGGTGTTGCCATCATGTTTCTGATCAAAAAAGAGAAAAAAGAGGGCCGGTGCTTCATTGAGTACGTTTCCATGAAGGATGAATGGCGAAAAGAAGAAAAATTGGATTGGCTGAAAAATAATCCCATTGAAAAAATTCACTTTGAATCTATCCATCCGGATATGACAAATAATTGGATCAATTTGTCTGATGATAATGACTGGGCTGATTTAATTGCTTTAGAAAAAGTGTTTGAACTAACTTGTAATAGTGTCAAAACAAATAGAGATGAGTGGGTTTATGATTTTTCTACATTAAATCAGGAAGAAAAGGCAAAGTATATTATTACAGCATACAATAAGCAAATAAAATCTGGAAAGATCGCAAATACTGAATTAGATTATTCAATAAAATGGAGTCGGGACCTGAAAAATAAATTAAAGCAAAAAAGAAAAATTGGTTTTGCGAAAGAGAAGATTATTTATGCACAATGGCGACCATTTGTAAAAAAGTTCTTTTATTCAGAAAAAGTTCTAAACGATGTATTGACGGATAAGCATTTTCAAATTTGGGGAAATAAATTAAACAAAAGTAACATCGTAATAAGCCTTACCGATGGTCGCTCTAATAGAGATTTCCATTTGTTATCAACATCTTTTTTAAATGATTATCATTATACTGGAGATACAATTCTTGCCCCTTTATATTGTTTTGATAAATCAGAGAATCGCCTTGACAATGTTACTAATTGGGGTTTGAAACAGTTTGTCAATCATTTCCAGGACGATTCAATCCGAAAGGTGGATATATTTCACTATACCTATGCCGTATTGCACAATCCCGCTTACCGGAAAAAGTATAAACTTAACTTAAAACGGGAGTTTCCCCGTCTGCCTTTTTATGAAAACTTCTGGCAATGGGCTGCCTGGGGCAAAGCATTAATGGATCTGCACATCAACTACGAAACGGTTGATCCATATAATCTTATCGAACATAAATACGAAGTAAAGGCCGAAGCAAAGCGTCAGAAAGAGATGTTCAGTCTGGTGGAAGAACCCGAAGCGCTTCTGACCCGCAAACCAAAAGTAAAGGTGAAACTCAAAGCCGACAAAACCGCAGGGATTATTGACATTGACGAACTCACGTTCCTGTCGGGCGTTCCTGCCGAAGCATGGCAATATAAACTCGGCAACCGTTCGGCCCTTGAATGGATCCTCGACCAATACAAGGAAAAGAAACCCGGCGACCCAACCATTGCCGAAAAGTTTGACACTTACCGGTTTGCCGATTATAAAGAAAAGGTGATCGACCTGTTAAAAAGAGTTTGCACCGTAAGCGTGGAGACTGTGAAAATTATCAAGCAAATGGAGCTGGATAAATAACGACAACTTCCTTTGAAGAATGCCATGTTCAATCATTTTCCACAATCAGTCCTATTCTTATGATTTTCTTGCTGTTGTTGAACAAGATTAACCCAAATGATTGTTTTTAATTGAATATTTTTATGTAGTTTTGTTAAACAATGGATCGAACCATTATAAAACTTTGAAATTATCCTGATAAATCTTTTTCGGGAAAAATATAACAGAATAAACCGTATGCGCTATTTAGATCCAAAAAACGACCTCACCTTTAAAAAAATATTTGGAGAACATCCGCATTTGCTGAAGAGTTTCCTAAATGCCATGTTACCATTGGACGAGGGCAGTGAAATTGAAAGCCTGGAATATTTACCTGCCGAATTGGTACCCCAGATACCACTAATGAAAAACACAATTGTTGATGTTCGCTGTAAGGATAAAAAAGGCAGGCATTTCATCGTTGAAATGCAGATGGCATGGACTGATACTTTTATGCAACGGGTTCTGTTCAATACTTCCAAGGCGTATGTAAAGCAATTGGAAAAAGGTCAGAACTATATCCAGTTGCAGCCTGTATATGCACTCAGTCTGATAGATGATACTTTTGAACCGGGCGCTGAGTTTTATCACCATTACAAAATTGTAAATACCCAAAACCCGGAACGGCAAATAGAAGGATTGGAATTTGTTTTTATTGAATTGCCTAAGTTTAAGCCTGATAATCTGTCGCAGAAGAAGCTTCAGGTATTATGGCTGCGATTTTTAACGGAAATTGATGAACTGTGTACAGTAATTCCGGCAGAGTTGATGGACCAAAGCGAAATTCGTGGAGCAATTGATTGCCTGGAAGAGTCGGCGTTTACCAAAGGGGAATTGGAGCTATACGAACGCTATTGGGACCAAATACGCGTGGAGCGCACATTAGTCGAAGGCGCAGAGATAAAAGGAAACAAAGCCGGAAGGGAAGAAGGAATAGAATTAGGAAGAAAAGAAGGTGAAGAAATCGGCCTGATGAAAGGACTTGAGCAAGGGGCAAAGATTAACAGTTATAAAACCGCTATGAGGTGTTTAAAAAAAAATATGTCTGATGCTGATACTTCTGAGTTTGCCGGATTAAATGCAACAACTGTAGCCATGCTTAGAACTATTTTTGATAAGTATGGCCAGGAAACGGAATTACATTTTGATGAGTTATAGACAGCCTGAACGGCCCATCTGGCCAACCTGACCCACCTACCCGACCAGACCATATTCCCTACTCTGCCCAAAATGCCGCCATCAATGATGGTTGCCTGAATCAGTCATGTCAAAAAAAATGTTGTGTGTATGTGTGGGAAATTTAAAAATCATTCATATATTAGCACTGTTATTCCAATAATTTTCCGGGAGCTAGTAACTTGTTGTTAACACAAAAAAATGAAAAATGAAGAAGCAAAAACCAATGTTCCCCATGCTGGTATTCATCTTACCGGTGTTGTTTCAATTTACATCTTTCGCACAAGGGGTCATCAAGGCAGAACCAGGCGCTCGTATCGTGAGCGAAACGGGAAGCTATTGGGTGATTGATCATGGCCCCTTTACCCTTACCAGCCCATCCGCTGCCACCCCGGCTGCCATGGCTAACCTTACCATTTCCAATGATGCCTCGATCACCATTGAACCGCTGAATTACCTCACCGTCAGCGGTACGCTGACCAACAGTGCCGGCGCCACCGGATTAGTCGTCAATAGCAATGCTACAGGTACCGGTTCGCTGATAAACGGTACGGCCGCGGTACCGGCTACTGTAAACTGCTATATCACCGGGATATCCCAGGCCTGGCATTTTCTATCTTCGCCAATGGCAGCGCAGGCAATCAGTGGAAATTTCACCCCTGCCCCTGAAACATCGTACGACTTCTTTGCCTGGTACGAACCGACTGGCATCTGGGTTAATTTTAAAAACAACAGTGTTGCCCCAACCTGGAATACTGCGAACGGGAGTAATAATTTTACAGCAGGCAAAGGATACCTGGTGGAATATCTTGGCACAGGCCTTACAAAAACATTCGCTGAAAATCTGAATGCGGGAACTGTATCCCCTGCCCTGACAAAAACCGGCGCCGGCGCCTACACAGCGTATAATCTGGTGGGAAACCCTTATCCCTCGGCAATCGACTGGAAAGCAGCCAGCGGCTGGACAAGGAGTTCGCTGGTTGAAAGCAGCGGCTACAATATGTGGATATGGAATGATGCTGTTGGCCAATATGGAACCTGCAACAGTGCGAGTATTAGTTCTGATCCGCACAATGGGGTAACACGATACATTTCCATTGGTCAGGGCTTTATGGTACAGGCATCCTCAGCGGGAACGCTTGGCATGGCAGATGGAATAAGGGTTCATGCTGATCAGGCATATCTTAAATCTACCGATGCAATCGCCAATATCCTTCGCGTAAAAGTGGCAGGCAACGCAAATAACTATTCCGATGAAATTGTTATAGAATTCGGCCATCCAACAGCTGAAGGCGGCGCCGGAAAGATGTTCAGCTTTTTCGAAACCGCGCCAAGTCTTTACACCGTAA
>JBAXBJ010000194.1:0-4515 GCA_037142075.1 Bacteroidota bacterium | reverse complement strand
GCCGAAAAACTAGGCGAAGCCACAATTTATTACTTTTATGAATTATTCAGGTTAAAATTATCCTTTTTAATTACAAAAAATTACAATCGTTTCAATGGAAGTTGAGGCAAATTTTATGTACTTTTGAATCGTTACAAAACAAGCTTTTAAAATTGCAAAAAGTAGTGAAAATTGTATTATTTGAACAATTTTGTACCCTATTTGTACCTTGTTTTTGTAACTAACTGATTATTATTAATCATATTTGGCTTCCAAATACGGCATTCTATTTTTTATGGAGAATTATATTGTTTCAGCCCGAAAATACCGTCCAAATACCTTTGCCTCAGTGGTTGGCCAACCTTCGATTACATCGACCCTGGTCAATGCGATCCGGAATAATCATCTGGCGCATGCCTACCTGTTTTGTGGCCCGAGGGGCGTAGGCAAGACAACTTCGGCGCGCATTTTTGCGAAAACAATAAACTGCCTGAATCTAAGCACTGATAATGAGCCATGTAATCAATGTGAATCATGCATGGGTTTTAACGAGAATCGATCCTATAATATTCATGAATTGGATGCCGCGTCAAACAACTCGGTCGATGACATCCGTTCGCTGGTTGAAAAGGTCAGGATCCCGCCGCAGATCGGAAAATACAGTGTCTATATTATCGATGAGGTCCATATGCTATCGCAATCGGCCTTCAATGCTTTTTTAAAGACGCTTGAAGAACCCCCTGTACATGCCATTTTTATCCTTGCTACAACCGAAAAACATAAAATCCTGGCAACAATCCTTTCACGTTGTCAGATCTATGATTTCAACAGAATCAGCGTGACCGACATTGAAAAGTACCTTACTGAAGTAGCTTTAAAGGAGAATGTTGCCGCTGAACCGGAAGCCCTTAACGTTATTGCACAGAAAGCGGATGGGGCGATGCGCGATGCTCTTTCGATATTTGACCAGGTTGTCAGTTTTTGTGGGAACAAGGTTACTTATAAAGAGACCATTGCCAATCTAAATGTACTTGATTACGACTATTACTTCAAGCTGACTGAATGTTTTCAGAAAGGCGATATTCCGGGTACCTTGATTATTTTCAGTGAAATCCTGGATAAAGGTTTTAATCCTCATCATTTCATTATGGGGCTTGGCCAGCATTTTCGCGACTTGCTTGTGTGTAAAGATGCAGTGACAGTGCAGCTTCTCGAGGTGGGGGGTGAGATCCGCGAACGCTACAAAAAACAGGCTGCCGCTTGCTCGGTTAATCTTTTGATAGGTGCACTTCAGCTTGCAACAGAATGTGATTTTCAATACAAATCATCATCAAATCAGCGATTTCTTGTCGAATTGACCCTTGTCAGGATTGACCAGCTTGAAGAATTGTTAAAAAAAAAACAATTGATGACGCCTTAGCAACGCTGACCTTATTGCCAATTTTCTCCAAAACGGCGGTTTCAAAAAGCACAAGCACGAACATTTCCGGAACTGTTGCCGAGCCGGAAGCTCCAAAACCATCAATCCCCGATCATGGTACTCATCGTTCGGCTATTCCCCGCGTAGCCGGTAAGAATGCTTTCGCAACACCATCAATCACTGATGCATTACGGGAGGATACGATAACTAACGACCAAAAACCTACTTCCAATAAAGATGGAAATCTTGCGGTGTCGGTTCCTGAAGTGAAACCCTTCTTGCAGGAAAAACTGGCAGAGGCATGGAAAATATTTGTGGAGAAGATAGACGCGCCGCAATTGAAATCGGCTCTCTCCAGCAGGGAGCCAATATTGAAAGCGAATTGGCGTATTGAATATGAACTAGACAACGAAATGCAGCTTCAACGGCTTACCAATGATTTAAAACCAAAATTGCTTGGATTCCTGAGACGGAATTTCAGCAATGAGTCGATTGAAATTGAATTTTTAGTTATACCCAATTCGGAGGAAAGACCTTTCACTCCGTATACGGATGCAGAAAAATGGAATTCGCTTGTTGAAAAATATCCCGCTCTTGCCAACCTAAAAACGAAATTCGGATTGGATTTCGAACATTAACCGATTAGAGGCTGGAAGTATGCAGGATAACTGTCTGCAGGGAAATAACAGAAAAAATATTTAGCGGGACCGGAATCTCAGAGCAATCCCAAAAGCCTTCAGCCTGCAACCTGAATTTCTGACATTAGTGTGTTAAATCTATCTTTTATTATATTTGCATATCTATATATAACAATTGTATAACATATTTTGCATGGAAAAGATTAAAGTATTAAACCCTGTCGTAGAGCTTGATGGCGACGAAATGACACGTATTATCTGGAAAATGATAAGGGAGAAACTGATTCTTCCTTACCTGGATATTGATATTAAATATTACGATCTTGGGATAGAGCACCGTGATGCAACGAATGATCTGGTCACTGTTGATGCGGCTTATGCCATTAAAAAGTATAATGTAGGTATAAAATGTGCCACAATTACCCCTGATGAGGTCAGGGTAAAAGAATTCGGCCTGAAAAAAATGTGGAAATCACCAAACGGGACCATCCGGAATATCCTGGACGGGACTATATTCCGTGAACCGATTGTTGTAAAGAATGTTCCAAGGCTGATACCCCAATGGACTACTCCAATTGTCATTGCTCGTCATGCTTTTGGTGATCAGTACCGCGCTACGGATTTCGTCGTTGACCGTCCCGGTAATCTGAAAATAACCTTCACTCCTGACGATGGTTCCGGCGAACAGCAACATGAAGTTTATCATTATGAGGCGCCAGGTGTGGCAATGGCGATGTACAATACTGAAGAGTCGATTCGCGGTTTTGCCCATGCTTGTTTCAAAATGGCACTAATTAAAAAATGGCCGCTCTATCTCTCGACAAAAAACACCATCCTTAAAAAATATGACGGATTTTTTAAAGATATGTTTGAGGAAATCTTTATTGCTGAATACAAAGATCAGTTTGAGAAAACTGGTATTACTTATGAACATCGCCTGATTGATGATATGGTGGCCTCATCTCTGAAATGGAGCGGAAATTTTATCTGGGCTTGTAAGAACTATGACGGTGATGTACAATCTGATACAGTTGCACAAGGTTTCGGATCACTTGGTTTGATGACTTCTGTGCTTATGACCCCGGATGGCGGAACCATTGAAGCCGAGGCTGCACATGGAACCGTAACCCGCCATTACAGGGAATACCAAAAGGGTAGGCCTACATCAACCAACCCGATTGCCTCGATATTTGCCTGGACCCGCGGCCTGGAATTCAGGGGGAAACTGGATGGAAATATGGCATTGATGGAATTTGCCCAAAAACTCGAGGAAGTGTGTATTGATACCGTTGAATCGGGGGAAATGACCAAAGACCTTGCCCTTTCAATCTACGGAGCAGAATTGAAGCCTGAGCATTATCAGACAACCGAGCTTTTCATGGATGAATTATCAAATAATTTAAAAGCAAAGCTGATGTGCTGATTTCTGAAAATCATGAAACATTAGTGCGCCTTTAATCGTTAAGGTGGTAAAGTAATTTTAAAAGACGGCTATGATAAAGAAATCGTTGGAAAAAGTATTAAATGAACAGATAAATGCTGAATTTCATTCGGCATATCTATATCTTTCGATGTCGGCCTGGTTTCTGTCACAGGGCCTGGCAGGTTACGCAAACTGGATGCGTGTTCAATATCAGGAAGAAATGGCACATGGAACCCATATTTTTGATTTTGTCTGCGAGCGGGGAGGCAAAGTCTGTCTTTCCCCGATTGGTGAAGTTGAAGTAGAATTCGCCGGAATCGTGGATGTTTTTCAAAAGGCGTTGGCTCATGAGCAAAAGATAACCGGCATGATAAATATACTGATGGACACTGCAACCAAAGAGAGCGACCATGCCACCCTGAGTTTTCTGCAATGGTATGTTGACGAGCAGGTAGAAGAAGAAGCTAATGCAGAACAGATTCTTAATAATCTGAAGCTGATCAAAGGTGAAGGTCAGGGATTGTTAATGCTCGACCGCGAATTGCAGGCACGTGTATTTGTAAATCCGTTTGCAACTTTGAAAATCTGACACGAAACTTTTGAGCCCTGCTGATATCTTCCAGACATGAATAAAACCCTAAGGAATTGAAATTCCTTAGGGTTTTATCAATTATATCCTGATATTTAACGTATCAGATATCTTTTTAAGGATCCCGATAACCCAGGAAACCACGCTGTAATCGCCTATTGAAGGGACTACACGAACGACTACTTCATAAACAGCAAGCAGGGCCAAAGAAACCAGCTTGATGATAGAAGGATCTGTTGCAGCAGCAGCAGGGGCAGATACATCACCTACGATATTCACGATACAGTCGTTGAAAAACAGTAAAAAACAAAAGAGAGCCGCGAGAATTATATATATTGTTTTCATTGTTTAATGAATTTGAAAATGAGATAATTTGATAATTTGAAAATGAGGAAAAACGATGTGCTGATGTGATAATTTTCAAATCTTCAAATTATCACATCAGCACATCAAAATCCTACGCTAC
>JBAXBJ010000193.1:0-4666 GCA_037142075.1 Bacteroidota bacterium | reverse complement strand
ACAGACAGCAGCGATGAAGTGCCACTGATGCTGTAAGTTGTACCGCCCGCAGGATCTATTTCCGATTTCAGGCTGTAGGTGCTGCTGCTCCACGCAATACCTGCCATTGTGCCCGATATCACTGTACCTGCTCCCACTTCCACGCTTATCAAGCCGTTGGCATTGGTTACGGGAGTTTGCGTTTCGCAGTACACCACCGTGCTGGAGGCATTAAGGATGCTGAGCTTTAACCCTACAGCATGGTTGGTTACCAAGTTATTCGAGGCATTTTTTACTACAGCCTGATAACTGAACTTTTGTGGTGCCTGTGCAAGCAAGCTAAGCTGAAAAATTGTTGCTGCCAGGAGCAACATAAGTTTTGCTTTTTTCATTGTTTCCATCTATTATTTGTTTTTTAATTCAATTAGCATTGCCTTTAGTTCAGCAAGCTGTTTCTTCAAATCGGTAATTTCTGTCTGTTGTTCCTGAATGGCTTTGGTCAATACAGGTACCAAGTTGCCATAACTCAATCCGAGAGTTTCGCCTTTGCTTATATCGCCTTCTGTACCGCTTACCACTTCGGGTACAATTTTCAGCATTTCCTGTGCAATAAATCCTACTTCATGGTGATTGCTCTTATCGGCTTTAAAATAATAAGTAACCGGTTTCAGTTGCATTACGGTGCTAAGTCCGTAGTTGGTCATGGGCTGTATATCACGTTTCAGGCGGGCATCGGAAGCATCCACCCAGGTGGTACCTGTACAATAAGCGCTGTTATAATTAAGTTGACTCGTTCTGAGTGTAATAGAATTACCGGCTGAACCACGTCCAACACCTATAAAATCGGATCCACTATCGTACCAGAAATAGCCTTTGGTAACGCCACCATATTGCAATTGGACGTTGGCCTGAGAAGTTGCACTACCATTTATAGTCAGCATATTGGTTGGTGAAGTTGTTCCAATGCCGACGTAGCCGTTATCCAACACCGTAATTTTTTCGTTACTGCCACCATCTTTCAGACTAAGTAATTTATTACTTCCATTACCCGGATTGCCACCTGCACTAACTGAGAGACCGGAACCCGCTGATGAATTATTTAAAATCTGTGCTGCATAAGTAGCATTTACATTTGCAAATACATCAAGTTTGTAAGCGGGTGAAGTTGTTCCGATACCGACGTTGCCAGTGGTTGAAGCGACCGTCATCCTGACAGCCGAAGCAACGTTATCATATACATAAAAATTGTTGGCTATTGATCCTGTGTTGGCACTACCGTACACACCCAGAGAATAATTTCCGAGTCCATTTGAGTTTGATAATCCAATAGTTGCTCCGTCTGCGGTTGTTCCACCCTTAATCTTCATTCCGCCCCATTCCGTTGTAGTCAAAACCGATAATTTTGCAGAAGGTGCAGTTGTTCCAATGCCGACGTTGCCGCCATTTTGATTTAAAATCAAAGGCAGGTTATTGGTTGAAATATCAAGATTAGTCCCTGCATTTTGCTGTATATAAGCCGTTCTGGTGGTATTGGAGCTGTTGTAAAATGTAAGGTAGTTATTATCACCGATGAGTCTTAAAGCTTCTGTGGGCGATGATACATCTATCTTGGCCGTTGGTGTCATTGTTCCAATCCCCACACTACCTGTATTATAATAAATATTGCTTCCGGTGGTTGTCCACTGCGTATTAGCAATAGCAGGTTTGTTTGTCAAATCGGCATAACTGCCACTGGTTGCAACAGTTGCCAGTGTTGGTTTGTTTGTCAAATCGGTATAACTGCCGCTGAAAGCGTTTTCTACTGTTTTGGCATGCAGGGCATAAGGTACAGACAGCAGCGATGAAGTGCCGGTGATGCTGTAGCTTGTTCCGCCCGAGGGATCTATTTCTGATTTCAGGCTGTAGGTGCTGCTGCTCCACGCAATACCTGCCATTGTGCCCGATATCACTGTACCTGCTCCCACTTCCACGCTTATCAAGCCGTTGGCATTGGTTACGGGGGTCTGTGTTTCGCAGTACACTACTGTGCCGGAGGCATTCAGTATGCTGAGCTTCAGCCCTACTGCATGATTGGTTACTAAGTTATTCGAAGCATTTTTTACCACGGCCTGATAACTGAACTTTTGAGGTGCCTGTGCAAGCAAGCTAAGCTGAAAAATTGTTGCTGCAATGAGCAAGAGAAGTTTTGGTGTTTTCATTGTTTCCATCTATTATTTGTTTTTTAATTCAATTAGCATGGTCTTTAGCTCCTGAAGTTGTTTCTTAAAATCGGTAATCTGAGCTTGCTGTTCATGATTTGGTTACTTTTGTATTAGTGTAATTTTGTTACACAAATAAATTTTCTGTTCGCATCAGAAGAGAATGTTCCTGAATAAAGGTATAATCGAATTACATCCCCTGAATTTAATTGGGCTACTGTGGTAGTAGTAAAAATATCGGGACTCTGAATAGACCAGGAAACAAGCCGGCCAGCTCCGTTTACGGTAATCCAACCATGGCTTGAATTAGTGAATCCTAAAGTAAATGAAATAAGGTACAAGCCTGTTTCACCGATGGTTATAGAGTTGGCATCTGAGCTAATGTTACCAGTCTTAGATTCAGCCGTACCAAATGGAAAATTATTGCCCGCGGCTACTGTAGTAATAGGACAAATAATTGTCGGCATTCCGCTTGCTTTAAATGAGCCGTTCACATCTAAAGCGACTGAAGGTGCAATTGTTCCGATACCCACGTTGCCACCACCGGGATTTATTGCTAAGTCGGTCCAGGAATCTAAGGCAGCATTGTGTGCTCCAAAATATGCTTTATTGTTATATTGCCCAAGTACAACTGCACTGCTTGCTCCTCCAAATGCACCCCTTCCTGCCCAATTTGCACCTGTTTCTGTGCCATAAACCTGTAATTTACTTAAGGGTGTAGTTGTCCCGATGCCGACATTGCCATCTGGCGTAATTGTCATCTTTGGACCAACACCATCTTTGTCAATATAAAGTGAACCTAAAGCAGCACCACTAGCCCAAGCACCACCTTCAACACCTAAATTCCACGCAGTTGGGGCGTTTGAATTTGCAATATGATAAAGACCAGTTGAACCTGTTGTTGTGCCTGTTGATGAAATTCCAAAGGTATTGCTGGATAAAACATCTAATTGTGCTGTTGGTGTAGCTTTTCCAATACCGACGTTGCCAGTATTATAATATACATTGCTTCCGGTAGTTGTCCATTGCGTATTGGCAATAGCAGGTTTGTTTGTCAAATCGGTATAACTGCCACTGAAAGCATTTTCCACCGTTTTGGCGTGCAAAGCATAAGGCACAGACAGCAGCGATGAAGTGCCACTGATGCTGTAAGTTGTACCGCCCGCAGGATCTATTTCCGATTTCAGGCTGTAGGTGCTGCTGCTCCACGCAATACCTGCCATTGTGCCCGATATCACTGTACCTGCTCCCACTTCCACGCTTATCAAGCCGTTGGCATTGGTTACGGGAGTTTGCGTTTCGCAGTACACCACCGTGCTGGAGGCATTAAGGATGCTGAGCTTTAACCCTACAGCATGGTTGGTTACCAAGTTATTCGAGGCATTTTTTACTACAGCCTGATAACTGAACTTTTGTGGTGCCTGAGCCAACAGGCTGAACTGAAAGATTGTTGCTGCTATGAGCAAGAGAATTTTTGGTGTTTTCATATTGTTATGTTTTATTTTTTGTTACGAATACCGCCCTAGCCCCTAAAGAGGAACCGAAGTTACTTTCGTCTCTGAATTTTATTTTCAAACTATTTCTTTTAAATCACTCCTTATACCCATCTTACATCCCCTTTAGGGGCTTGGGGTAGTATTTTATTATTTCTCATACCACCCTTCACAATCTTGCTATTGCTGCACTGTATTTACTGTTTACCTTTGCAAGTAACTGCAATGCAAAGTTGTCATACAGTAAGGCTCATTATGGCAACTGGCGAACTGTAGCCCAACAATAAGACAACTTTAGATCAGTGCCGGTTCCGGTAACATTTAAAAGACGCACTTTTACATACATGTTAGCTGCAGGAGTTATAACAGCCTTTGCTACAGTTTGAGCTGCATCAGTATTAGAATAGGATGAATTTACGCATTTCCCTAAGGAATAGACAACCCCCACATTATTATTGGAGGCATCAACCCATCCAAATATCGTAAACGCTCCATATTCAGTACCAAGAGCACACTCCAGTTCATAGGTCTTACCTGCTTTAAGCAAAAATGAGTTACCACTCATTGTTATGCCTCCGCGCAAATAAGAAGTGTTCCAGATTACTTCATCGCCATAAAGAACACCGTATTGGGTAGCATTTTTTCCTGCCATGGCGTATTCCAGTGTTGTGGCTGCAGGTGCCTGCCATGAGGCTGTAGTTCCGTCGGTAGTTAATACATCTCCGCTGTTGCCGGTTTGGGTTGGAAGAATATTGGTAAGGGCTGCTGCTGCTGTGGAGGCTCCTGTACCTCCCATAGTAAGGGGAAGGTCAGTTGTAAGATTGGTCAGGCTCGTGATGTCACCATTGGCACCCGAAGCGGCTGCGCCGAGACTCGTACGAGCGGTTGCTGCGGTAGTTGCACCTGTTCCACCATTGGCTATTGCTACTGTTCCGGTTACGTTGGCTGCATTGCCTGTAATATTGCCCGAGATATCTGCTGCAGGAATGGTGGATG
>JBAXBJ010000192.1:0-4865 GCA_037142075.1 Bacteroidota bacterium | reverse complement strand
ACGGTTATATGGCACTTGCCGGAGAATACAACGGAGGAACAGCACCCGATAGTTATATGAGTCAGACTTTTATGCGCAAGTACGCCAATCAGGTAACAGCACCCTACAATGGACAGGCAGTTTATACGTTTTCAGCATTTGAAAATAAAGCCAAAAACCAATTATCGCCTTCAGGTTTGACGGCTAACTCAGAACCATCCGGACACAAAACCCTCAGTTATGGTGCGGCCTTTATCCACCGACGCGAAAAATGGATAGTAAGTTTAAAAACCAACAGCAGATATCAGTTTGTAAGACAATCCAATGATCCCTGGATTACTTATTTTGCCAATGGAATGCTGGAAATTAATGGTTCTACCTGGATTCGGTATGGCTCACCAAAGTTACAAACGGATTTTGGAGTGAACGGTTACGACTGGCGTAAAATGCCCGGAACAACTTCCGTTAATTTTGCAGATATCACGAAGATTATTTGTAAAGAATCCTATTATTTCAGAACCGCTAATACCTTTGTGGGTGGAGTGATGCAGGACGGAAACGGTGTTTTCACCATGCAAATACCATCTTATCCAAATAACAGTTCAGGTCTGGCATCCTTTAGCGGAAATAAAAGTTATTTCTGTTTCGACAATACCATTGTATGTCTGGGAAGTAATATCTCCAACAATGTAGTTTCAGATTCTACCATTACAACCCTGTTTCAGGATGCAGTTTCCACACCCGACTCAACATACATTGACAACAAAGGATTTACCACAAGTCCTTATAATGCTGCCAACTACTTGTATTCACCCTCCTGGCTGATGAACAGCCATAAGGTTGGGTACTGGATACCCGTAGAGCAGAACCTGCGGTTTTCGCGCATCTCACAGAACAATAAAAACTGGACGAATACAGCCACTGTAACCGGAACATTCGCTACAGCCTGGCTAAATCATGGCATTGGTCCCAAAAATGTAACTTATTCGTACTTTATGAAACTGAATACTTCGAGAACGGAAATGGCAAATTTTGATGCTCAAATGCAGGGATCAGCACCAACATTCACGGTTCTGGCACTGACTGATAAACTTCATGCTGTAGAATCTGTAAACAACAATAGCTATGCAGCAGCAGCAGTTATCAATGCTGGTTCGAATATTAACCTGAAAGATGTAATCAGCGTAAGCAAACCCTGTGTGTTTATGATGAAAACCCTTAACAGTACTCAAAAGAAATTATCGGTGGCCTATCCCGATTTGGATTTTATTGATAATGGCTTGTATAGTGATCAAACCTGGTGGAGCTATAGTAATACAAACACAGTACAAATAAAACTGAAAGACAACTGGTCACTGGCTAATCCTGTTTCACCAAATGTAAGTATGATCAGTAAGTTGAACAATGTTACCACTATTCAATACCTGCTTAAGGACGGACTTACAACAGATGCATTAATAACGCTTGATACAACAACCATTGATACAATTCAAAAGGCATCAGACCCCAAAATTATAGTTAGCCCGAACGAAATTTCCATTTCATTGCCCGTAGATGGCTGGAGCAATACGACCGGTCAGATTTTAAGTCTTGACGGAAAAACTAAACAGAGATTCGTATTGGGTAAATCTGTAACCAGCGTTTCAATAATCAATTTTGTACATGGTGCTTATTTAATTCATCTGAAAAGTGATAGTCAGACATTTACACGAAAAGTTATTATTTAATGTCCGGCAAGGTTTAATTAAAAAAAACAATAACATGAACTAATCCTGAAAATGCAGGAAGATAAAAATGAACTAAATAGGGGAACAGCCTGACAGATTTATTATTTTGCTGTGAACGGAACAAAATAACACAATTTACTTTAATCAAAATACATGAAACGATTCTTAATTATTTTTGCTGCTTTAAGCACTATTTTATCATTATCAGCTGCTTATCAACCCCGATTTTCAACTGCCGGATTTTATCAGTTGGAAGGTACCGGACGTACTGTATATTCCATGGATGTAGCCTGGCGGTTTGTGAAAACAGATATACAACATGCCGAATCTCAAAATTTCGACGACAGCAAATGGGAAGTCGTTTCCCTGCCTCACGGGCTTGAATACCTACCTGTAGATGCCAGCGGCGGAATTAATTATCAGGGACCGGCATGGTACCGGAAGCATTTTACACCCGATACGGCACTGAAAGGCAAAAAACTCTTTTTGTACTTCGAAGCCATTATGGGCAAATGTAAAATATGGGTAAACGGGAAACTGCTGACCGAACATTTAGGAGGATATTTACCTGTAATTGTCGATATTTCCAATAATTTAAATTGGGACGCAGACAATGTAATTGCGGTCAGGGCGGATAATAGCGACGACCCCCTTTATCTTCCGGGAAAGGCTCAGGATGTGTTGGATTTTTGTTATTTCGGAGGAATTTATCGCGATTGCTGGTTGATTGCGACCAATAAAGTTCATATTACCGACCCAAATTATGAAAACGAAGTGGCCGGAGGCGGTCTATTCGTTTCATACGATAAGATTACCGATAAGAGTGCCATTATCAATCTTAAAACTCAAATCCGAAATGAATTTTCAGAAGATTTTCCTGCAGAGCTGGTGTACGAATTAAAGGAAAAGGATGGTAAAACCATCAATACGATTTCTCAGAAATTAAATATTCCAGGTGAAAAAGCATCTTATTCAATCAAAGCTTTCGAGCTTAAACAACCCAAACTCTGGAGTCCTGAATCACCTTACC
The DNA here is from genome assembly GCA_037142075.1 of Bacteroidota bacterium. Taxonomy (GTDB): domain Bacteria; phylum Bacteroidota; class Bacteroidia; order Bacteroidales; family UBA4417; genus UBA4417. Next base: position 2,129 of record JBAXBJ010000192.1, on the reverse strand, counting down.
TGTATCAGTTGAACGTGTATGTAAAAAACAATAAGGGAAAGATTGTTGATGGTTTTAGCCAACGAATAGGTGTCAGAAGCATTGAGTTCAAACAAAAAGACGGATTGTGGCTCAATGGAAAACCCTATAAAGATAAACTGATTGGAGTAAATCGTCATCAGGATTTTGCGGTGTTGGGCAATGCGCTGCCTAACAACACGCATTGGCGCGATGCAAAGAAAATGCGCGATGCCGGAATGAAAGTGATACGCAATGCCCATTATCCACAGGATCCTGCCTTTATGGATGCCTGCGACGAACTTGGTTTGTTTGTCATTATCAACAATCCCGGTTGGCAGTTCTGGAACGATGCGCCCATTTTTAGCGAACGGGTTTACAATGACATTCGCAACATGGTTCGCCGCGACCGTAATCGTGCATCGCTCTTTTTCTGGGAACCCATTCTGAACGAAACATCATATCCTGCTGATTTTGCAAAAAATGCCGTGGAAATTGTAAAAAAAGAATATCCTTATCCTTACAGTACCCCGGCTTGCGATGATGGAGCTGATGGTGCTCAATATTTCTCGTTGTTATTGAGACCAATGAGTAAACTTGATTCAACAAAAACCTATTTTGTGCGCGAGTGGGGCGATAATGTGGACGATTGGAGTGCTCAGAATTCCGATAGCAGGGTCAATCGTGCCTGGGGTGAAGTTCCGATGCTTATACAGGCGCTGCATTATGGCAAACCGGGTTTGGTTAATGAACGTTGGCCGCTTCCGTTTGTAGCGAATGTGGATGCTAATCAAACATCAAAACCCACATTTAATGGAATTTGCTTACAGAATTTATATACTTCTCCACGTCATATTGTTGGAGCCTGCCTGTGGCACTCGTTCGATCATCAGCGTGGCTATCATCCCGACCCCCAGTTTGCCGGTATTATGGATGCGTTTCGGCAGCCGAAGACTTCGTATTATATGTTTATGTCGCAAAGAGATACCGTTAAAACTAATCTGCTGTCGGAAACGGGACCAATGGTTTATATTGCACACGAAATGACTCCGTTTTCACCCAACGATGTAACCGTATATTCCAATTGCGAGGAAGTCAGACTTACATTTTTAAAAGGAGGAAAGCAGAAAATCTATAAAAAAGATCCAAACCAGAAAGGGATGCCCTCGCCCATTATAACTTTCAATGATATGTTCGATTTTATGGCTTGTAAAGCCAAAGCCAGAGCAAAAAAGCAGGGCGAAGTATTTTTATTAGCTGAAGGATTGATTCATGGAAAAGTTGTGGTAAGCTACAAAGTAAGTCCGGGTGAACGTGCAGATCATATACGGTTGCGACTGGACGATGATGGTGTTGAATTAATGGCCAATGGATCGGATATTGTAACTGTTATTGCCGAGATGGTGGATAAAAAAGGAACTGTCAAACGATTAAATAACGGAGTTATCCGCTTTAATATCGAGGGTGAAGGCCGGTTGGTTGGTGATGAAAGTATTCGGACCAATCCGGTTGAATTAAAATGGGGCTCAGCACCGGTTTTGGTACAATCTACCACCAAAGCCGGAAAAATCAGGATTACCGCATCGCTTGTCAACGAAGGTTCGCAAACAGCTGTTGGTGCTGAATTGGTTTTCAATACGCTAGAAAATAACACAGCAGCTATCTTCAATCAAAAAGAAGCTGATTTGATTGGAAAACAAACGATGCAATCCATTCAGAATACAATTAACAAATCGGAACTTCAACTTGAAAACGAACGCCTGAGAAAGGAAATTAATGATTTAAAAATAAATGAAGTAGGCAAACAGCAAAACAAGTTTGGTACCGGAATAAATTAACGAAAAGTATGAAAACTAATTTTAGATTTTTTGCGCTTATAGTTTTGTCAATTTTAGTTGGAAATGTACATGCACAGACAGCCACTGATTACAGCACCATGTATTCACGTATTTATACTACAAGCTTTGGAAGCGGATTGAGTAGTTATAATCTGAGCAACCAGAATGCTGATGGAACATTTGTAAATGTTAGTACCTATCCGGCAACACAACCGACACCCAATACGGGAGCTCCCCGCGAACATTTGGATGAAATGCTGAAAATAGCCAGAGCATATCAAACTTCAGGTTCAA
>JBAXBJ010000191.1:0-4876 GCA_037142075.1 Bacteroidota bacterium | reverse complement strand
AAGAAGCTGATAATGGCAAACATCAAAAAGAAGATGCCAAAGAAATAGAGAAAAATGCGTCGGTTTAAAGTCATTTTGTCATTTACTATTTATTCATTTACCATTTACTATTGAAAAAACCATTAAAATGGTAAATAGTCAATAATTAAATGTTCAATGTGTTTATTCTTCAAAACAATATCCATAACCCAGACGGGTAACGATATTTTTTCCATACTGTCCAATTTTTTTGCGCATACGGGTGATGTTCACATCAATGGTTCGATCGAGAACAATTACCTCGTCAGTCCATACCCGCGAAAGCATTTCGTCGCGCGAAAAAACTCGATTCTTATTTTCCAAAAATAATTTTAGTATTTCAAACTCCTTTTTAGTAAACGGAACTTCAACGCCATCGAGTAATACTTTTTTATTTCCCAAATCCATTTCCAGCGATTCGTAAGTCAGCTTTTGTGAAACATGATCTGTTTTAGCATTAGTACCTGTACGTCGAATCACAACTTTTACCCGTGCCAGCACTTCGCGAATGGAAAATGGTTTGGAAATATAATCGTCGGCACCAATATTAAAGCCCGTCAGTCGGTCGGTTTCCGAATCTTTTGCAGTTAGAAAAATAACCGGAATCGAAGCTGTTCTGGGATTCTCACTGAGCATACGTGCCATGCGGAAACCGGAGATTTCGCCCATCATCACATCAAGCAACAATAAGTTATATTGCGTAATATCTTTTTTCAGTGCTTCTTCAGCCGAATAAGCCACGTCAACCTGATAACCTTCGGTTTCGAGGTTAAACTGCAGGATTTCACACAAATCTTCTTCGTCGTCGACGACCAAAATACGATATGGACTCATAGTTAATTCACAATTTAGAATTCATAATTCATAATTTCAGCACCTGTAATAACTGACACAAAGATATGATAAAATATCAAATCACTTAGAAATCACCTTTAAAAAAGGCTTTTCATATTGAATCAATTTCCAAAAATATAAATTAAGACTTACTTTTTCCCTGAATGTTTTAATACTTTGGCATCGGTATAGAAGAAAATCTCTTCGGCAATGTTGCTGCAATGGTCGCCCATGCGTTCCAGTTTTCGGATTGCTGCAATCAGTTGCAGGCATTCAAAAGCACGATCGGGATTATTCAGTATATAGTCGGCAATAATTCGTGGCGCATTGTTGTTGATTTCATCTACCTGATAATCTTCGCTGAAAATTGCCGACGCAATATCTGAATTTTCATTTTCGAATGCATCCAAGCCCTGGTTGAGCATTTTGTTTACATCGTCAATCATAATTCGCAGGTTGGTGAGTGTAATTAGTTCCGCATCCAGAATCAGGGTAGGATTTGCGATAAATGTACGGGAAATGCCGTAAGCAAAATCCGCAATACGTTCCAGATTCAGGTTTATTTTCAGAACGGCCAGCACAAAGCGTAAATCGATAGCCACCGGTTGGTGCAATGCGATTATATTCTCACATTCACTGTCAATTTTCAACTCGTAGGCATCTACCTTTTTCTCGCGCATGGATACTTTTTGAGCCAGTTCTTTGTCGAACGACAAAATAGCTTCACCTGCATTGGCTACCTGCGAAATAACCAGTTTCCACATATCAATCACATCCTGACGGAGTGAATACAGTTCTTGTTCTAAGTGTCTCATTTTAATTTACAATTTAATCATTTACAATTTACCATTACCCAAATCTTCCGGTAATATAATTCTGAGTTGAAAGTTTTTCAGGATTGGTGAAAATTTTAATCGTCTGATCGTATTCAATCAGTTCGCCCAGATAAAAATATGCGGTTTTATCACTTACACGCGATGCCTGTTGCATATTGTGTGTAACAATAATAATGGTATAATCTTTCTTCAGTTCATGAATCAGTTCTTCAATTTTTGCAGTCGAGATTGGATCAAGTGCCGAAGCAGGTTCGTCCATCAATACTACTTTGGGCGAAATGGCCAGTGCACGGGCTATACAAAGTCGCTGTTGCTGACCGCCCGAAAGTGCGAAAGCCGATTTGTTGAGTTTATCTTTCACTTCGTCCCAAAGTGCAGCAGATTTGATGGACTCAATCACCCGTTCTTCAATGAAGGTTTTATCTTTAATTCCATTCACCCGAAGTCCGTAGGCCACATTTTCGAAAATTGATTTTGGAAAGGGATTCGGTTTCTGAAAAACCATACCGACTTCTTTGCGCAGTTCGTCAACATGAATTCCTGGAGCATAAATATCTTCGCCTTCAATCAGCATGGTTCCGGTCATGCGTGTTCCCGGAATCAGGTCGTTCATTCGGTTCATAAGACGAAGAAAAGTAGATTTCCCGCAACCGGAAGGTCCGATAAGCGCCACCACTTCGTTTTTAGTCACTTCAAAGTTGATATTTTTCAGTGCATGAAAGTCACTGTAATAAAAATCAACGTTTTTTGCATCAATAGTTAAGCCCCCAGCCCCTAAAGGGGAGCTGAAATTAGCTTTGTTTTCTGTATATATTTCTTTATTCATTTTTTCTTACAAAATGGTTCTAATATTTTCTCCCCTTTAGGGGTTGGGGGCATGTATTTAATTAGTTTTCACCTTTTTTGAAAAGTAGTTTCTCAGTCCGTTGGCTAATAAATTCACCAACAACACAATTACAATCAGCACCAGTGCCGTTCCGTATGCAATGCCGCGCGAAGCTTCAATGTCGGTACCACTGGTTGAAATTACATACAAGTGATAAGGCAGCGCCATCACCTGATTAAAAATACTGGTTGGCAGTTTGGGTAAAAAGTAAGCTGCCACCGTGAATAAAATCGGAGCTGTTTCGCCCGACACACGTCCGATAGAAAGAATCAAACCGGTAATGATATTGGGAAAAGCCATGGGCAGAACCACTTTCTGTATGGTTTGCAATTTGGTAGCACCCAGTGCCAGACTTCCTTCGCGATACGATTTATCAATTGCTTTCAACGATTCCTCGGTGGTTCGGATCACCAAAGGTAAGGAAAGTAATCCCAATGTAAGCGAACCGGCCAGAATAGAATCGCCAAACTTCATGGTATTTACAAACAAAGCCATACCAAAAAGCCCGAAAACAACCGACGGAACACCGCTCAAGTTGTTGGTCATAATGCGTATAAAAGTGGCGATTTTGCTGTTGCCGGCATATTCATTCATGTAAATGCCCGACATGATACCAATAGGAAAACTAAAGATACTACTTCCGGCAACTAAACACAAGGTACCTACAATGGCCGGAAAAATTCCGCCTTTGGTCATTCCTTCTTCGGGAGCTTTGGTCAGAAAATCCCAACTGATAACGCCAATTCCGCGGATTATGATAAACCCGAGAATTACAAAAAGAATTGCCACTACCGAATAGCTCATCAGTTTGAAAACCGTGAACGCAATGGCTTGCGATCTGCGCTTTGATCTGTCTGTATTTTTTGCTTGTATTACTGGTGTCATTTTTTGTTTAGATGTTGAATCGTTTAGAGTTTAGGAATTCCCCTGTCTCCTTGTTTACTCGTCTCCTTGTTCACTGATACTTCTTTTTCCCAATAAACTCAATACTGATACTGATTATCATGGTGATTACAAACAGAATTACACCCAACATAAACAGCGCCTGATAATGTCCGCTTCCGGATGCGGTTTCGCCAAGTTCGGCGGCAATAGTTGCCGGAATGGTACGAACCGGTTCGAGTAGCGTATGTGGTATAACGGCTGCATTACCTGTTACCATCAGTACAGCCATGGTTTCGCCAATAGCTCGCCCGATACCAAGAACAGCAGCCGAAGTTATTCCCGATTTTGAGTAAGGAATAATTACTTTATAAATTGTTTGCCAGTGAGTTGCTCCGAGGGCCAGACTGGCTTCTTTCATGGCACGTGGTACGGTGCGCATAGCATCTTCGGCAACAGTAATGATAGTTGGTAAGGCCATAATTCCCAGTACCACGCTTCCGGCCAGGGCAGTTTCACCTACAGGTAGATTGAATAATTTCTGAAGAAAAGGAACAATAATAACCAGTCCGAAGAATCCGTAAACCACCGAAGGAATCCCGGCAAGCAGTTCAATAACCGGTTTCAGGATATTTCGCACACGCATTGTTGCAATTTCGGCCAGATAAACCGCAACTGCAATTCCGAAAGGAAGCGAAAGCAGGATTGCTCCTAGGCTTACCCACAATGTTCCGAGCAAAAGCGGCAGTAAACCATATTGTGGAGATGGAGAAGCGGTAGGATACCATTCTTTTCCACCGAAAAAGTCGCCGGGACGAAGTGTTTCGTGTTTCAGCAAGGTTCCGTTAAAGTCTTTTTTTATATAAGTTGTTGGAAGAAACAGGATGATTCCGGGATGTTTTGCGGTCAGTTCGCTGGCTTTGGCAGGAATGTTTTCAAAGTTAGAACCAAGTTCGGCTTCGGTATAATATTTTGTGAGATCACTTAATCTGACCAATTCAATTGCCTCATTTTTTCCACCTACTTCGTTCCAGTTGCTGATTTTACCATCAAAAATTTCCTTGATTTCATACGAAGTCAGTTTTTTTACCGGATTGGTTTTATTTAAAGCCAGTTCGTAGCCCTCTTCAATCACCGGACTTGTAAATAAGCCGGAAGCTTCTTTAAACAGGAAGATAATAATCAGCAATATGGTGATGCTGGTAACGCTACCGCTTATCAGTAATGCGCCCTCAACCAACTTTTCAAAAAACCGTTTCACTCTTTTTTGTTTTAAATTCAATGCAAAGGAACGCTAAGTATATTAAATCTGCATTACGAAGATGTTACAAAGATGTTACATTCGGAATATCCGAAATACCAGTATTTTGATCTTATATATCAGAGATTATATTGGGCTTGCTGAAAAACTCCGATAGGA
>JBAXBJ010000190.1:0-5051 GCA_037142075.1 Bacteroidota bacterium | reverse complement strand
AGTAGGAATAAATTTCAAATTAGCACTTTCTTCCGTCTTCTGACTTCGGTCTTCCTGCTTTTTACAACCAATTCCTCTAAATTCGTGGCAGAACCAAAAATATAAATAAATCAGAATGATATGCTCACCCTGTTATTATCCAATTCGTATTGATGTCATTGATATAGAACCCATTACAGTTTTATCATTAAAGAACGAAATTTCTTCCGTTTCTTCTTTAACTGCCAGGGCATAAAGCAGCGGTAAATAATGTTCGGGTGAAGGAACGGCTAATTCCACTGCATGGCCTAATTCCCGGTAATTGATCAACTGATTGTGGTCGTTTTCAACAATCAATTTCCTGAATTTGGCGCTCGCTTCCTGTGCCCAGTCAAAACCCTGATCCGTTTTATTCCAGTCGAGGATACGGAGGTTATGCACCATATTGCCACTCCCGATAATTAAAATTCCTTTTTTTCGTAATGAAGCCAGCTCTTTTGCAAGATCGTAATGATATTGCGGACTTTGGGTATAATCGAGGCTCAACTGTATGACCGGTATATCCGCGTCAGGATACATGACTTTTAGCACGCTCCAGGCACCATGATCGAGGCCCCATTTTTCATCGAGGCCAACTCCGGTTTTACCAACCAGGTTTTTAGTCTCCTTGGCCAATTCAGCATCGCCAGGTGCAGGGTATTGCACTGCGAACAATTCGGGCGGGAAACCACCAAAATCGTGGATTGTAGGTGGTTTTGCCATTGCCGTCACAAAAGTACCCCTGGTTTCCCAATGGGCTGAAATGCAAAGTATGGCCTTAGGCTTTGGTAAGGATTTAGTGACTGATTGCCAACCCTTTGTGAATTCATTCTGTTCAATCGCATTCATCGGGCTGCCATGCCCGACGAAGAGCACAGGCATATTTGCTGTGCTTTCGTATGAGCCGGTTAATGCACTTAATTTATTCAGATTCATCACCATTCCTGTTAAAGGCAATATTGCCATTGATTTCAGAAAATCTTTTCTATTCATTAAAATCTATCATCGATTCAGCTATTTAAGCTGAATCAGGATTTTTGCTTCATCAGCTCAATATCGCAACTGATGCGGACTTCCTCGCCCACTAATACGCCTCCTGCTTCCAGGGCTGCATTCCATGTGAGTCCAAAATCCTTGCGGTTGATTTTCCCATTCATGGTAAATCCTGCTTTCTCATTTCCCCAGGGGTCAACCATTAAACCGCCGAATTCAACATCGAGTTTAACCGCTTGCGAAATGCCTTTTATGACCAGGTTTCCGGAAAGTGTATATTCATCATCGCCGGCTTTCAGGAGTTTTCCTGTATTAAAAGTAATTTCTTTAAAATTCTCAACATCAAAGAAATCAGGACTTTTCATATGTCCATCGCGGTCTGTTACTCCTGTGCTGATGGAAGCTGGGTTTAACTGAAAATTAATTTCAGCTGTCGAAAAATCATCGTTGTCAGTAATAACTTGTCCGCTGAACTCGCCGAACAAGCCTTTAACGTTCGAAATCATGAGGTGCTTAACTTTGAAAGCGATTTCGGAATGTGTGGGGTCAATAACCCAAGTAGTTTTTGTTGCCATTTTGATTGATTTTTTAATTAATTTGAAGATGCAAAATTACAACGACAACCGGGATACGGAGTTACACTTTCAGGAAGATCGGTGGTATTATCAGGAAATGGCTGTAAGCATCTGTTCGCGGAATTCGGTAGGAGTAACACCAGTCTTTTTGTGAAAAACCCGCGTAAAATACGATTTCTCGTTGTACCCAAGTTCATATCCGATCTCCGAAACCGACTTGCCCGAATTGAGCAACAGCGTTCGCGCTTCGATAAGTTTACGGGTTTCGATGATCTCGGTCACACTCTTTCCAAATACCGACTGGCTGATCAGGTTCAGGTTTCGGGTACTCATATTTAATTTTTCGGAGTAAAAATCTGCACCTTCGGGACGCATAAAATTATATTCCAATATTTTTAATAAATTATTGAATGTAACCAAATGAGAGTGCTTTGAACCCTGGTTATCAAGGTATTCCTTCTTGCTGTCGTTTTCGAGTTTTGCCAAAAGGGCACTCAGTAAATGTTTGATTACTATAAAGTTAACAGGATCAGAGTTAAATTCTTTAAACATAATTTCGCACAGCGAATTCAGGGTGGTTGTGCAATAGTCTTCGCTCAACGGGTAATTGATCTGATCAAGAAAGTTGGAATAAAAATTAAACTTACTTTGGGGCACCAGTTCATTATTGTAAAGGATTACCCAGCCAAGTGTTTCAGCATCCGGAATAAAACTATGAACCTTTCCCTGTGCAACATACACTATTACAGGTGATTGAAGTTCTACTTTCGTAAAATCCAAAAAATGAACGGGCTTGCCATGAGTGACAATGATTAATTCCTCGTGGTCGTGGCGGTGAGGTTTCGAAGGATTTAAGAGCACCGGCTCAGTATTTTCCTTCGTTAACTTTACTATGCTGTATGGTGCCTTCATTATAAATTTTTACGTGCCTTTTTAGATTTCACTTATTGGAGTCCCATGTCGTGAAAAGCATTTAGCTGCTCAATCTTACAAAGATACAAACTGAAGTGTTCCCGATGATTTTATTATTTCGCTATTCCGAAAAGATTCAACCAGGTACACTTTAATTATTAAAGCTCTTATCCAAATGGCTTATCAAAATCAAAATCAGGCCTGTAACAATTACTACTCTCCAATTCCTGGACCCAGCCCTTATAAAAACCCAGGTTTTCGAGTTCGTTTTTCATTGTTTCATATTCCTGCCGCGAAAGAGTCCTTCCTAATTCCGGGTGATCCGCCACAGCTTTCACGGGATAATACTGGGACATTAAGGAAACGGCTATCGATGTTGATATTTCAGCAATGGATCGCAAAACCTGTAAACTATTCTCAATATGCCCAGGTAAAACCAGATGGCGGATAATCAATCCCTTTTCAGCATAACCGGCCTCATTCATCAGTAAGGTCGAACCTTTCTGGTGGTACATTTCCGAAATTGCACCATAAGCTACTTGTTGATAATCAGATACTTTTGAGAATTTTCGTGCCAGGTTGTTATCGTAATATTTGTAATCAGGCAGGTAGATATCAATATAGCTTTCGAGCGACCGTATTTCTTCCACTTTATCATACGCATTTGTATTGTAAACAAATACAGGCTTATAATCGAGCAATCGCAAGGCTTCGATGATGGCTTTTACCTGCGGTATATAATGCGAAGGCGATACAAACCCTACTGCATGGCATCCCCCATCTAATATCCGGGTTATTGAATCAATTACTTCGTGTAACTGCATCCCCTCCCCTTTTATTTCACCTCGGTTGCAGCTGATCTGATAATTCTGGCAATAGACACACGCAAGGTTGCACCTGTTGAAAAACACATTGCAAATACCTGAAGTTCCGCTGATAACCGGCTCTTCGCCATGATGGATACAAATAGAACTGATATTAAAACCCGCATCACTTCCACAAACTCCAACCTGTCCGTGTAAACGGTCGGCACCGCAGTTTCGCGGACAAATGCGGCAAGATGCCAGGGGTTCAAAAAGAAATTTAAGACGGGATTCGGGTAATACCGGGTTCACTCTGCAGGAATTAGTCTGCAAATATACCGGTTTTGAATCTTTCGTTATTCATGTTCCTCAAGCGCATTGTAATAAGTTACCAGTTTCGCCAGATCGTCGGTATTGCGAACCTTGTTGCCGGTAATCCTGAAATAATCATCCATTTCCTCCTTGTGCCCGTTTAATACGGCAAGTGCGCTTTTTCGGTTGCATAAAACTTTAACTGCCGGCTTATCCGGTTTACTGATAAAATAGTACTCATCGATCAGATACTTTGTTTCGGGTTCATCACCCGCAATAATAGCGTCCGGTAAACGGTATGTAACCACTCTCTTGAGCAGCAATTTATTTTTCCCGGGAACGATCACTTCAAAATAGCCCTGTCGGATGCTGCTTTCGCATTGAAAATTATCAAATATAAAAGTGTGACCATCGAAGGACACCGTATTTAATTCCTGTGGCGAGGCAAAAGCAAGAGTATCCTCCCCCGAAATAAATTGCATCTGGTCCAGCCAAAAGTTATACCGCAGGTTATAAGTATCTATAGCACTTCCATCGCGAAGCACAACTGACCCTCGCGGCCAGGCAGCGCCAACATAGATCTGGTCTTCAATTCCCTGCAATTGAAGCGGGTGGGCTGCCGCACTCGAACCCGGGGATGAAACGTAAACTTCCGCAGTTTGGGAAGCATCATTAATGAGCGATGTGGATTTCGGGTTAGGATTTACGCTGGTAACCTGGGAGCTTGCTTTTATGGCAAAAACAACCATAAAAACAGTAAGAACGATCAAAACTGTAGTTTTCATGGCATTTATATTTGGCAGCCTAAATATACGAAATTTTTCGATATGATGAATCACTAATCAATAAAAAAAATGGCAAGATATTATTTTGATGTGCTGGAGTGATATTACTCACTACATTAAAAGAATTCATCGAAAACAGAGCTTATTTTAGTTTCACTAACAAATTTATACGGGAAATCAAACGTATTTACTGACAAATTAAAAAAGCAATCTGGAAATAGTTTTTTCTTTTCGTCCTTTTGTCTTGATACAAAAGGACCAAAAGATCAAGGCTTTATATAAATTTCACACAGATGTACACCTCGGTAAAGCTCGCAAAACAAGGCTTGGAAGGGTTGAACAACATCCTGGCAGCACGCGAAGCTGGTGTTTTGCTACACACATGCCTGCGCATTTTACCTTCGGCTACATCTGTTGCGAAATTCGTATAAGGCCGATCCCCACACCCTCGAATTTTTCCTTATTAACCTAAGCCATCCGAAATGGTTTTTCCTAAATACCTCAGGACTAAAAACGCATCATATGTTTATGTAGGCTTGATTTTTTATTCGCTCATTGTTTATTTTAAAGGAGTTCATGAGATCGATACGCCAAGTTGTTACTTTTCCTCTATAAATCCCAATTCCGATCAAAAGCACATCAAACATCTTGGT
>JBAXBJ010000189.1:0-5208 GCA_037142075.1 Bacteroidota bacterium | reverse complement strand
TAATAATTTGCATTTTATTCCCTTAAGTTACTCCCTATGGTCGTGAGATCGCTGCACTAAGTTCGTTCATGAGACCGCTTTGTTACTCCCTTCGGTCGAGAGGTCGCTGCGCTAAGTTCGTTATTCACTATTCGTTATTATCCGTACAATCTATCTAACATTTCCAATGCGTTGAGTTCGATTTTAGAAAAGGCAAACCACCTTTTACCCAGATCCTTCAATGAGGCCCCAATGTGGTAAACGATGTCATTATCAATAATCAGAAAACGATCGTGTGATTTAGTAAATGTTTTAACTTCAACATTGGGGTATTGAGCATTAAATTTTTTCAAATCCAGTTTAAATTGTGCCGAAACATTTGCCGTATATATTGTAGCTTCAACATTTGAATTCCTTTTTGACATCAGAAGCAGAACGCTTTCGTCCACATAATTATCAATCAGTATAATTGATTTGGATGCTGACTTGATAATATCCGATACAAACAGGTATGCATCGAAGATTTGTCCGTCGAAGAAAATACCTTCTGAAGGGGGTAGATTGGTTTTGATCTGAAAATCAATTTCATCTATTTTGCTTTTTAAGTGATAAACATCGTTTTCAATCTTTTCCAGGCGATAATTGACAGCATGACCCTATAAAAGATATTCCTTCAATATTTTATTTGCCCATATACGAAACTGTGTCCCCCGGATAGAATTAACTCTGTATCCAATAGAAATAATCATATCCAGGTTATAATGATCAATGCTTCTGGAAACAATTCTGTTCCCTTCTGTTTGAATTGTTCGGAAATTCCGAACAGTTGCTATAGGCAGTAATTCCTTTGAAAAGTAAATATGCTTGATGTGTTCGCTTACATTTGCCTTACTTGAAGAAAAAAGGCTTACGATTTGAGCTTGAGTAAGCCAAATAGTTTCATCTTCAACCCTTACTTCTATTTGGAAATCGGCAGTATCAACGGATTTATAAATAACTATTTCACCTTGATCCGTCGAATAAACCGTTTTAATTTTTTACTTCACTTTGAACTATCAGGTATTCTTTGCGATATCAGTATTACCTGTGCGGCATCGGGAAGTGGAGCGTGGTAACCACTACAAAAAAGAAGGCGAAGTGGAAGGAATTAAAGAGCATTCTTTGAACTAAAAGTTAAAAGTGAATAGTGAATAGTGAAGAGGCGGAGGCTATATTACTTTATTATTATCCAATGGCCGCCTTTAGCAGGACCGATGCGGGTAATAATACCTTTCAATTTAAGCTTTTTAATATTTTCCTGTATTTTCCTGTGCGACAGACCAATAATTTTAGATATTTCGAGTGCCGATATATTAGGATTAACACGAATACAACGTATGATTTGTTTTTGATTTGTAGTTATATTATCTACGACCTTATCTACGACCTTATCTACGACCTTATCTACGACCTTATCTACGACATCTGATTTCTTTTTAGGATCACCTGATTCTCTTTTGATGGTTACTATTATGCCACCCATAGCAGCACTAAATTCAGGAGCAGCCATCCCTGCATTGGTAAAACCATTAATAATTTTTGCGATGCCCCGGCCCCATGCTTCAATAAATCCGGCTTTAAAGAAAATATCAGCTATGTTTTTGTTGGCGGGCCGTGATGGGTGTTTCCCAAGTAGGGTTTCAATAGTAAAATCTTCGGGTAAGCGCCCTTCGTTCCAAAGAATCAACTTATCATTATACACGCTCAGTTGAACAGGCGCTCCGGTATAATCTTTATGGATGATAGAATTGAAAATGGCTTCACGGAGTGCTTCTTCCGGAATTTCGAGTTGCTCTATACGCTGCAATCCTTCATAATGGATAGGTGAAATCAGATATTTGGATTTAAGTATATCCATCACTTTGTCCGCCATTTGCAATATATTTCCCTCTACAATGTCCTGGAAACGCAAATCATCGTCGCTATCAATAAAACGACCGATTTTGAATGAAACAGAAGGGAAAAAGCGTGAAGGTCGTTTGCCAAATAACAATAAGGCAGCATTTTTCAACTTGTGGCCATCCGTTACCAGATCCAGATTTTCAAGTGTCGTTTTTAAATCATCATTTCCGATATTTTCGGCTAAACGTTTACTGTTAGAAGCTTTTTTGATGAAATAGCTTAGGGCATCAGGATCAATGTCCTGTATATCAGCATTATAGCAAGGTAAGTCATCCCATGTGCGCCCGAGACGTTTGAGAAGAAACTGATGCAATGCATTCCCTTTCAACTCTTGTTTAGTGCTTCCAGTCCGGAAATGATATATACCTTTATACGAAACGGGTACACCGGAAGGAGAAACAATGATTTCCAAATACTTTTTACCTTCACGAACTAAAAGGTTCACATCAGCAACAATTCCCAGGTAGTTAACTATTTTATTCGGAATGTCCTCCATCAACTTTTGAATATCCGGCAGACCAACAACCTTACCGGTATCATCAACACCAATGTATATTTTTCCTCCGGTTGCATTAGCAAATCCCGATATCCATTTCAGGTATTCGTCGCGCCAGGAAGTTTTATACTCAATATTTTGTGATTCGATCATTGATATCTGACATTGAATTTTTACGTCCTAATCATTAGCAAGAAATAGGGGTTGAAACCACTACAAAAAAGAAGGCGAAGTGGAAGGAGTCATTCTTTGAACAAAAAATTAAAAACTAATAATGAAGTGCCTAAAGTGCCTAAAGTGCCTGGAGTGCCTGGAGTGCCTGGAGTTAAGGTAAAAGTTAAAAGTGAAGAAAGTGCCTATAGTACTTGGAGTGCCTGGAGTAAAACAACTAAAAGTTAACTAAGCGAAGCGATCTCACGACCGAAGGGAGTAAAAATTAAAAACTAAAAGTTGGGATTGTGATTGGGAAATTGATTCTGTTATTTATCAGGATCTGCCAACGGCTAATAGCTAACGGCTAATAGCCATTCGGCTTTTGGCTTGATTCAGTTTTTCGAAAATGGATTCTGTTATTTACCAGGATATGCCAAAGGCTAACAGCCATTTGGTTTGTTTCGGTTTTTGGAAATGGATTTTGGTTTTGATCGGAAGTTTGTTAACAGCCTTTTCCTTTTCTGATTATTTTACATCGGGTGCCATTTTGCTGTTTTCAGTATTTAAACCAATACGTTTTCTTTGATTTTGTTCAATTTGCTGTTTATCCGTATCTAAAAGATAGTTTATTTCTTCGTAAACATCAGTAAATTTGCCTTCAATTTCTTTTAGTTTCTCTGTTAATTCTTTGAAGGTAAGGGTATATTGTCGAATCATTACAAAGGCTCTCATTATTGCTATGTTTACATTTATTGCCTTTTCTGAATTTAATATACCGCTTAACATTGCCAGGCCTTGTTCCGTAAAAGCATATGGCAGCTATTTCGTGTGTTTTCCTCTACCTTTGTTTAATGTTTCATTTTGCAACCTTAAAGCATCTGAAGTTTCAATCTGTAACCTCAAACTGATCCACTCTTCGCTTGTGAGTTGGAACATAAAGTCGACTGGAAATCTCTGTGAATTCCTTTTAACAGCCAGATTCAAGGCTTTGGATTCTACTTCATAAAGTATCGCCAGATCGAAATCAAGCATTATTTTATGTCCTCTGATCTCATGGATTTTATTTTGAATAACCTGGAGATCCATCATGTATTGATGTGTTGGCTTAGAGAACTAAAAGTTATAAGTGAATTAAGTGCCTGGAGTGCCTGGAGTTTAGAGTGCATGGAGTAAAACAACTAAAAGGTAAAAATTAAAAACTAAAAGTTAGTAAGAATAAGCTGTTGGCGTTTGGCTTTGCTTTGGTTTTCAGTAAATGGATTTTGTTGTTTAACTGGATTTGCTAATGCCAAATAGCTAACGTCTAATAGCCATATGGCTTGTTTCGGTTTTCGAAAAGTGATCTTGCTTTCTAAACGGGATCGGGCTAACAGTTAATGACTATTCTGCTTTTGGTTAGGTTCAGCCCATCGGGTTATAAATTCTCAGACTGGGTTCGATATTGGTAAAATCGGCCACATTTGCAGTAATAAGTTCCATTTTAGAAATTACTGCTGTCGCCAG
Source organism: Bacteroidota bacterium (assembly GCA_037142075.1). Lineage (GTDB taxonomy): Bacteria > Bacteroidota > Bacteroidia > Bacteroidales > UBA4417 > UBA4417. Next base: position 1,136 of record JBAXBJ010000189.1, on the reverse strand, counting down.
AATAATTGCATCGGGGAGTTTTATTTTGTATTGTTGCCTGATTGATATTGCTTTTTCGACGATTTCAGGATTCAGATCAATTACCGGAAAGTATGTGCATAATTTTCGATTGTTCCTTTTTCAGAATTCCTTTCAAATTTGAATCCCATTACTTCCATGCAGGTGATCACGGATATGAATAATTTAGCTTCGTTTAAAGCAACTTTTTCAAACTCCAACTTTCGTTTTGAAAGGTAGATTAAGATATTTGTATCAACGAGCTTCCCATTCATCGCGCAGATTATTTTGCCATACTAACGGATTGTTGATATTGCGAAACAGGCTATCCGGCTCTATAGCATTGAAAAAAATATTTAAGAAGCACCAATTGATTTGCCTCCTGTTGAACAGGCAGATCTTCTTCAACTTTTTTTACAAAGGCCATTGATTTTAATAGCTTTGTTAGAAGTTGCGCATTTTTCCTGTTGTTAACTGTGATTCTTATCGTTGTCATTGTCTGGTAATTTTCTAAAAAAAGGTAATACTGAGCGGTTAATGTTGCAATTTTTATACTGAGAAGTAGTTGTTCAGCAGTGGTTGTTGTGCTGTGTCGAAACAAGTCGAAGAACAACTTTTCAAAGCTCCGCCCTTTCAGTCACATGCCTGTTTGGTATATAGCTTATAATCAATGTTTAATAAAAAAACCGAGGCTGCCCGTAAAGGAACAACAGGGGTTTCTTACACATCCCGTTTCCAGAGGAGGAGCAGGTCTTCTTTGCCGGATATGGCAGCCAGGGTTTTAAATTCCACCGGTGCTATCAGGCTGTAAATTATTTTATACTTAATAAATTGCCTGGCTTTTTCGATCAGTTTATCCAGGGCAATGGTATCTATGTTTCCACCAACAAGCAGCATTTCTATTTCGGTGCCAGCCTGTCCGTGTGCAAAAGCACCCGTGAGAAACACCTCATCCACTTCGCCTATACGTTCAATTACGCGTTCAACCAATTGGTCGAGACCAAGGTGCTTGCGCAGCAGGCTGTTAATGTCAATAAAAAGCGGGTGAAGGGTGTTGGCACTAAACACTTTCCGGTTTCCCTGTGCTTCAGAAGTCAGTAATCCGGCTTTTTCAAAACGGTTCAACTCGATGCGGATAG
>JBAXBJ010000188.1:0-5243 GCA_037142075.1 Bacteroidota bacterium | reverse complement strand
ACCATTTCACCATTTCATTTATGACTGAAGATATTTTCCAGGGATACAAAGGGCGGGCACTCGGGGTCATGCAGAAATTCAATGCAAGGGTATGGGCCAAGGTAAAAGTCGACACTACCCGAGGGGTTTTTGAAGGTACAATCCTGCCAAGGGCTGAGAACACCGACGACAAGCATCTTGTGATGAAGTTCTTTACCGGGTACAATATCGGGGTTGACATCGATACGATTACCGGGATCACCGAGCTCGGGTATAAGAAAGCCGTTTACAAGATACCCGAAAAAGAATTCCCCTATTCCAAAGGATTGCCCGGCGTTAAATTACTGGGGACCGGTGGGACCATTGCTTCGAGGCTTGACTACCGTACCGGGGCCGTCATCCCTGCATTTTCACCCGGAGAATTATACGGGGCTGTGCCCGAGCTGGCCGACATCTGCAATCTCACGACCGAAAAAATATTCGCCGTATTCAGCGAGAACATGGGACCTGAGCAGTACCGGAAACTGGCTGTTGCCATAGGGGAGGAGATCGAGAAAGGCGTTCAGGGTATTATTATCGGACATGGCACCGATACCATGCACTATACCTCCGCGGCGCTTACCTATATGGTGCAGAATTCGCCAATTCCAATTGTGCTTGTAGGATCACAGCGTTCTTCGGACCGGCCCAGTTCCGATGCTGCGCTGAACCTTATGCATGCCGCTACTGCTGCAGGCCATGGTGATATTGCCGAGGTGATGGTATGTATGTTCGGACCTACGTCAGATGAGTACGGATTTTTGCACCGGGGTACCCGGGTTCGCAAGATGCATTCATCCTACCGTTCCACTTTCCGGACCATCGGCGATACCCCCATTGCTACTGTAAGCCGCAAGGGAGTTCTTCCGATCAAGACCGATTACAACCGCCGCCGCACCGACCGCAACGTGAAGATCACCCCCGTGTTCGAGGAAAAAGTGGCCATGATCTATTATTATACCAATATGCAGCCCGACATGATCGATTCCCTTATCGATAACGGGTATAAAGGGATCATTATCATCGGAACCGGCCTGGGCCATGTGAACAAACCCCTGTATCCCGCTATCGAAAGGGCGCGTGAAAAAGGAGTGGCCATTTTTATGACGGTACAAACCATATGGGGATATGTGCATATGTTCGTATACGATACAGGCCGCGACCTGATGGCCAAAGGTGTAGTGCCTCTCGAAAACATGCTGCCCGAAGTAGCTTATATAAAGCTGGGCTGGGCTCTCGGACAAACTTCAGACATTGAAGAAGTAAAGAGGATCATGTTGACTCCTATCAACAGTGATATTACTCCCCGCGAGCCTTATAACGGATATCTGGTCTACCAGGGCGGTGTGCCGGAGGTGGAGGAGTTTATAAGGAAGTTCCATAAATAAATAGCGAAGTAGCGAAATGGCGAAGTCAAAAGGGTAATCAGCCAACTTGTTCAAGCTCGTGCTTAAGATGCTGAGTGGCTGTCATTCAAATCAGGATGATAAGCTCGGGTAGCAAACCGGAAAGAAGGAGTCAGAGCATTCCGGCGTTCTTCAGGATTTCAAGTAACCGTGGCTGGTGTTTGGCTTACTCGCGTAAAACCAAAATCATCTTTTCATTCTCCCTTTTCATCGGAGCGAGAAAAAGTTTCCGATCCCGGAAAGCAAATCCGAACACGCTAACCATCATTGCAGAAAAAATACCAATGATTGCCCAAAGGAAGTTGAAAAGCTGATCGAAACGGGTATTTGTTTCAGAATGAAATGATTCTAGCTTTTGTTCGGTCCTGATTATCCGGTCGCGGTCATCTAAAGTAAATGGTATTTCCTTCACTTCAGCCTTCAGTACCAAAGGGAAGAAAAACAAAAAAATAAAAAAAATCTCCTGAATGTTTTCATGTTGATTTGGATTAAATTGTTTACACTTAATCCTTCTCAACCACAAAAGTAATACAGAAAAAGGGAAAAAATTTCCACAGCATGGAAAAATAACTTCCACCAGGTCAAGTTACAATCGAAATCGCCACCTTCAGCCTTAATGGATTAACGGATCAGAATTGACAAAAGAAAAAGATTATATGGAAGCAGTTTCTCACCATTGCGTTTTTTTAGTTTCACCACGCCGGATTAATAATAATTCAGCTTTCGGATTCCGGTAAGAGCCGTTTTTTATTGTTACTTTTGTATGTATAAGGCAGGGTCTGTCATCGAGCATGTTATAAGATTAACGTATGAAAACTCCTTTCGCGATGAAATATATTTTTATTGTTTTGTTTCTTTTCCCGCTTTTTCTGCGGGCTCAGCAGGTCACAAACGTGAGCGCCATGCAGGACGGGAAGAACATCATTGTTTCGTATGATCTCTCGGGAAAACAGGGTCAGACGTTTACGGTTTCACTGCTGGTTTCGGAGAACGGAGGCTCAACCTGGCAGGGGCCTGTAAACAGTGTGACAGGTGCCAAGGGGCAGGGGATAACTCCCGGGACGGGCAAACGGATCATTTGGAATGTGCTGCAGGACAGGGAAAAACTGCAAGGCTCCGCTATTGCATTTAAAGTCAGGGCGAGTTATGCAGCCGGCGGTGGTTCAGGCAGCATCGAAATGATCTTTGTTGAAGGAGGAACGTTTACGATGGGTTGCACCAGTGAACAGGGCAGCGATTGTTATGATAGTGAAAAACCAGCGCATAAGGTCACATTGAACAGCTTTAGTATTGGCAAATACGAAGTCACGCAGAAACAATGGCAGGATGTGATGGGATCAAATCCATCATATTTTGGAAATTGTGATAACTGCCCGGTTGAGATGGTAAGCTGGAATGATGTTCAGGATTTTATTCAAAGGATCAATGCAAAAACCGGCAGTAATTACCGTTTGCCCACTGAAGCGGAGTGGGAATATGCCGCCAGGGGCGGAAAGCAAAGCCGTGGATATAAATATTCAGGTAGCGATGACATAAATGCGGTTGCATGGTACACTGACAACAGCAGCTCAAAGACACATGCAGTGGGGCAAAAACAGGCCAATGAACTTGGGATTTACGACATGAGCGGCAACATATGGGAATGGTGCAGCGACTGGTATGGGAATTATCCATCCTACCCCCAAAATAATCCTACAGGCTCTGAATCGGGCTCCTACCGCGTGATTCGCGGCGGCAGCTGGTTCATTCTCGCTCAGTACTGCCGCGCTTCGTATCGCTTCAGCGACTACTCCCCCGACGACCGCGACAGCAATATGGGCTTCCGGCTGGTTGTTGTCCCATAGTTCAGTGGCAGCTTTTTGTGCCATACCTTTTGAGCAAAAAAATATGAGTTGGCTAAAGGTGAGCGAGGGACGAGCGAGCAAAAAGCCAACGAGTAATATTAATACCGCGTAGCGGTCTGATTTTTTTGAAAAATGCAGATAAAGTTGTTTACCATACCTGTTGGCGATGCAGGCGCTTTTACTGAAGAACTAAACAGGTTCCTGCGAGCCAATAAAATATTGGAAGTTGAAAACCATTTGATAAGCAATGAAAAAGGCGCAACCTGGTGTTTTTGTGTGAAGTTCATCGAATCGGCCTGGGTCAGTAAACCCGGAGAGCGACCTAAAACAGACTATAAAAATGAATTGGACGAAGATACATTTTTAGTGTTTTCAAAACTCCGAATGGCCCGTAAGCAGATCGCGCTTGAGGATGCTGTGCCGGCTTACGCGATTTGTACCGATCAGGAACTTGCTTCGATGGCAAGCCTGAAGGAATTGACATCCGCCAATCTGCATACAGTTAAGGGCTTTGGGGAGAAGAAACTCGAAAAATACGGAAACAGGTTAATCCGGTTAATTCAAAAATCCACTTCAGATGAAGAGAGCAGGAAACCTGTATGAACAGATATATGACATGGAAAATCTCAGGCTTGCTTATATAAAAGCCAGGAGAGGTAAAGAAGCAAAACCCGGTGTATATCAGTATTCAAAAAATGTAGAAAAAGAACTGCTCAAGCTCAGAGCCGCACTCATTTCAGAGACTATTATATTAGGCGAATATCATTTTTTTACAATATATGAACCTAAGGAGCGTCTGATTTGTGCCGCTACCTTTGCCGACAGGGTGTTACACCATTCCATAATAAATGTATGCCATCCTTTTTTTGAAAGATATCAGATCAGCGATAGTTATGCCACGCGCATTGGCAAAGGTCAATATGCAGCTTTGGAACGAGCTAAAGTCTTCCAGAAGAACAATGCCTGGTTTTGTAAATTGGATGTTCGCAAATATTTCGATTCAATTGATCATGCCTTGCTTTTATCGTTGCTCTCTAAACGGTTTAAAGATAAACGCTTATTATCGCTGTTTAAAGTTATTGTCAATAGTTATCACGCCACTCCTGGTAAGGGTTTACCTATCGGGAACCTGACCAGTCAGTACTTTGCCAATTTTTTTCTGGCTCATGCCGACCATTATATAAAGGAAATCATGAGAGTACCGGCCTATGTACGATACATGGATGATATGGTTTTTTGGAGTGATAATCATGACGAACTGATTATTTTGCGCGATAACTTCATGGTTTTTATTAATGAGCAATTGGGTCTGATTGTGAAACCAGATTGTTTAAACAGGTCAGATACAGGTTTGCCATTTTTGGGTTATGTTTTATTTGAGAATACGGTCAGGCTGAATAAACATAGCAAACAACGTTTTTACACTAAGATGAATTATTACAATCAATTGTTAAACAGGGGAATATGGGAACAGAAAGGATTTGCAAACCATGTTTTACCGCTTGTGGCGTTTACACAATATGCCAATGCACATGAACTCAGAACAAACCATCTTGCATTAATGGAAACCGGCTTAAGGGCTCCAACCGCGTGAATCGCGGCGGCAGCTGGAACAATAACGCTCAGAACTGCCGCGCATCGAATCGCAACAACAACAACAACCCCGACAACCGCAACAACAATATAGGCTTCCGGCTGGTTGTTGTCCCATAGCTCAAAAGGTATGGCCGGATAGCTACCATTGAACCGGCCGGTTTCCGGCGCCCGTTCTTTCGGGACGAATAATTTGTTGCAAAATCCAGTTAGTAGCCTCGGCGAACGCCGGGTTTTTTCTTTTCCGGGTTTTTCCTTGATAAAACCCTGGTGATTTTTTGGAATACGGGCAGTAATGGATTATCTTTGTTATATGAAAATAATATGTTTGATCATGGGATGTTGGTTTATGGCCATAAACCTGTATTCCCAAAACACTGTT
>JBAXBJ010000187.1:0-5287 GCA_037142075.1 Bacteroidota bacterium | reverse complement strand
AAGTGCTTATAATTCCCTCAGTTTTCCAATCATAACTTTAATCAGTTTTTCGGGTTCGATGGGTTTTGTAAGGAAATCGTCCATACCTGCTCTCAGGCATTTTTCTTTTTCTTCGAGCAAAGCGCCGGCGGTTAGGGCTATAATCGGAACATGTTCACCATTTTTTATTTCATGTTCCCGAATTTTTAAAGTAGCTTCAATACCACTCATAACAGGCATTTGCATATCCATCAGTATAAGATCGGGATTTTCGATAAGCCACAGTACTACAGCTTCTTTCCCATTCTTTGCTTCAATAATCTCGGCCGAAGGAATTGTTTTTTCAACAATTGCCTTGATAAGAAGCATATTGAAGTCGTTGTCTTCAGCTATAAGTATCGATACCGGTTCGTTGAATTCATATTGTTCATCTTTTTTCTTTATGGGGTTTATTGCCTCCATATCTCTTTCGTCAAAAGGCAAATTCACACTACACAGATAGGCATAGAGCTCTTCTGATTTTACAGGTTTGGTAAGCCTGAACCGTACACCTAATTCATCGCATTTACGGTGAAGTTCTGCATTGTCCGACGATGAATGTAAAAGTATGATGGGCTGCATAGCCGGTGTAAGTTTAAGCCTTTCGCGAATTAAGCGGATGGTTTGAAGTCCATCAATTTTCGGCATGTGATAATCGCAAATTATCACATCGAAAGGTTCTAACACTCCGATAATATCCAGTGCCGTGTATCCGTTATCACAACTTCGGCATTCTATTCCCCAGTTGGACATTATATGCTCCATAATCATGCGGTTATCGGCATTATCATCAATTACCAGACAACGTTTTATTTCCTTCAGGTTGCTGGTATCCATTTTTTCACCCTGCTCCGTTTTGGTAATAATTTCGAAATGAAACCTGGTTCCTTTGCCCGGTGTGCTTTCTATCTCGATTTTACTGCCCATTTTCTGAGCAATCATTTCAGAGATAATCAGTCCAAGTCCGGTACCACCGAATCGGCGGGTGGTGGAACTGTCGGCCTGGCTGAAAGGTTTGAACAGGCGTGCCTGCTGTTCTGTACTGATGCCAATTCCGGTATCGCGTACAGAGAAATTGTACCTGCCATATTTGCTGTCGATTTCTTTAAATTCGACTTTAAGTTCAACCACTCCTCTCTCGGTGAATTTTACCGCATTCGAAAGCAGGTTGGCCAGTATTTGTTTAAGTCTGATTTTATCAATATATGCAAAGCGTGGCATGTTCATGTCGACATTCAGCAATACCTCAAGATCTTTTTCGCTTGCAGCAAATTTAATTATGTCGACACTGTTGCCCACCATTTCGAGCATATCTGTTTTCATAACATCCAAATCGAGCATTCCGGCTTCGATTTTGGAGAAATCAAGAATGTCGTTGATGATTCCAAGAAGCGTGTGTCCCGATGCATTGGCATTTTTGACGTATTGCTCCTGCACTTTCGAAAGTGGTGTGCTTTTGAGCAAATCGGTAAAGCCTATTACACCGTTAAGTGGCGTACGGATTTCGTGACTCATATTGGCCACAAATTCCGATTTGGCTTTGCTGGCGGCTTCGGCTGCTGCAACGGCTTTCAGAAGTTCTTCTTCAAATTCTTTCTTCTCTGTTATATCCCAGCTTGTACCAATCATTCGAATTGCCAGGCCTGAGTCGTCGCGCAATACAGTGGAAAGAGCTTTCAGGTTATGAATACTGCCATCGGGATAAACCACCCTGAATTCAGTAACAAATTCTTTGTCGCCTTTAATTGCCTGTTGAATTTCGGCATTTACACGTTCTGCATCATCGGGATGAACGCCGGTAGTCCATACTTCCTGAGCAGTTCGTTTGTTGTCGGTTTCATTCCCATAGAGTTTAAACATTTGATCATCCCACAAGAGGGTATTCGTAATGAGGTCTAAATCCCAAATCCCAACACCTCCTGCACGGGTTGCAAGCGAAAGTCGTGTTGATATCTGTTTGAGCTCTTCTTCGGCCTGCTTGCGGTTCGAAATGTCGTGTGCAATGCCAATAAGCCCGATAATATTACCCTGACCGTCGTATCGTGGCACTTTGGTGGTCAGGTAAAAATATATTTTACCATCGGCACCTTTAATTTCTTCTTCAAATGTTTCCGAAATTCCCGAATCGATAATTCGCATATCATCGGCCATAAACCGGGCTAATTCTTCACCTTCCGGAAGAAAATCGGCTTTTGAGAATCCAATCAGTTGTTCCGCTTTTTTCCCGTTTATATGACATCCTGCCGGATTAATATAAACAAAACGACAATCACGGTCTTTTACAAAAATAACATCGTCGGTAGTGTCCATTATCGATCGTAGCAGTGTTTCGCTGTATTGCAATGCCTGTTCGGTCTTTTTCCGCTCGGTGATATCACGCTCAATAAACAAAATACTGTCCGGCTTTCCGTCCGAATTGAGTAAAACAGTAGAGTTTACATCGACATAAAATCGGCTTTTATCCTTTCTGACAGCCAGATATTCTGTTATTCTGAGTTCATTTTCGCCTGTAAGTGTTTTCTGAATGTTTTCTTTCAGCAATTGATGATTCGACGGATCGATAAAATCAAAAATGGATTTTCCAAGGTAATCATCTTTCTGATCGACAGAATAACCGAACATCAAGGCCAGTTTGTCGGACATCAGTTGCAATCTGCCATCGAGCGATAACATCCCAATTCCGTCGGGCGAAGCCGATATAATGGCTGCCCATTTCTGGTTGCTTTGTTCCAATGCTTTTTCTGCATTTTTTTGTACCGAAATATCAACAAAACTCTCAAGTAATTTTTCTTTACCCCCAATCTGAATCCGTTTAACGGTTTTCAAAATGGCCAGGTTTGTATTTCCTTTACGTAATAATATTTTTTCCGAATTATCAACAATTTCATTTCTATCGCACACAGGACAGCTCGAATCTTCGGCCGGACACATTAACTGATGACATCTTCGTCCGATGATTTCCTCCGGCTTTTCGCCCATCAATTCCGCTCCGAATGAATTTACGTTTTCGATAATACGGGTAATGGGGTCGATAATTACAATTCCAACAGCAATATTCTCCAGCAGTGAACGTTGAAGTACTTCACTTGCACGTAAAGCTTCTTCCGCTTTTTTATTGTCCTCAATCAACTGAAGCAACGAATCAAACAAATACCTACTGTCGGGGCTGTCGGTTGTTCCTTCCCTCGCCGTATTCTGTTCCGATGGTTTTAACACTGAAATGGCTTCGTTAATTTTCCGAATCGTTTCTTTTTGGGCTGCCGCGTCTTCTTTTTGCCGGTGAAAAGCTTCTCGAAGTTCCTGTGAGCTTATCTCAATTGAATTTTGAATAAGCCGGGTGTCCTCATCGAAATTGTTGTAAGTCTCGTTAATGTCCCCGATAATCCCCAACAGTTCGTTCGGCAGATTTTCAGTCGACCCGAAGTGTTTCTTAATCTGCCGTTTCAGCAGCTTGTTTAAATTAGATTCCATCCTGCAAAATTTTATACTTCCCTGAAAAGAGTTATTGTCATGGTTTGATTATGAAGTTCGCAATGTTGTTCGAAAGGTTTGGTGGGGCAAATTTCGCCGTACGAATAAAAACCAGTCATTGCAGCTTTGTTGCCAATCACCTCGCGTACGCTATCCAGTTCTTCTTCCACCCGTTGTTTCAATACCAGTTTTCGGCCCACACAGCTGATAAGTATTGCCAGGTCGGGATCGGAATTTTTTATACTCATTTTTGACATTTCGGCAGCTCCGTTGGCTCCATCAATCAGGCGGTCGTTATTGGCTTTCATCAATCTCACATATTCGCCCTGAGGAATATCGCCGGCAAAAATCATACTGCCATCCTGTTCATTTACCGATAAAATGGTACGTACTATGGATGTTTCTGCATTTTTTATTATCAAACTCAAGGGAAACAGCAGTGCCGATGCCGGAAGATTGGCTGCGTGATCGCCAAGAAATTTTTTATACAAGGCAAGTGCCGGTTGCCCATCAAGTTCGTAAAGCGTGTTTCCGATGGATTTGGTAACTTCACGGTCGACGCCAAACGAATCCCAACCACCCATTGAGCCGTATCCAACCTGCAGTGACTCGCCATAGAAACCAATTGCCAGAACCAGGTTTTTTTCGCCTGCCTGATTGTGAACTATAACCGTTTCGTTGAATTGATCCTGATCGCCGGCCAAACCGCCGGTTATTGAAATTTGCTCGTTAAAACCTTTGTTTAATCCTTTGGTAAGCTCACTTCCGTTTATATTCAGACCCTCTGAAATTATCATAGCGTGAACAAGTTGCGCTTTATCCAGTTTAGCCGCCAACTTTTCGCCTACTGCAAAACTATCTTCCATTGTACTGATCTGCTCTTCAGCAATTTCAATTTTAGTTTTTTCGAACCAAACTGCTGTAACTATAATATTCTGATTGAAAACTTCTTCCTGACAAATTTCGCCCGAAGTGGAGCAGCCCACAATACTGGCAACTGGATATTCGCTTTTTAAATATGCTATATGTTTTTGTACTTTTAAAAGTTCTTTATTGCCAAATACAAAAACCAGTTGTGCCGAACTGCCCAGATTATTATCCGCTTTTTTAAGCCATCCATCGGTCTGAGAATAAATTCTTTGCTCTGTTTTCATAATAATGTAGTTTTTTTATACAACAGATTTGTGATTTCAATAAAAGATGAAAAATGTAGCACGCATTTAACTTTGTAGCATTTTATACGACACGAATTAATTTCTATATGCTGCAAATGTAAGAATTATTTTTTTATAGCGATCAGTTGTTAATCGAAAAAAATGAATTTATCACTTTGTTTGCAAGGATTTTAGTCTTCATTCAATCGATTAAAGTGAAATTTTCAGATTTCTCAAAAAAAAACACTTTTTTAATAAAAAAATCGTATATATTTGCACTATTGATATTCCCTCAAGGCTGTTATTTTTCTTCTTATGCCTTAAAATAAATGAAAGATTAGAACTATTTTGTAATTATTACAATTATAGAATAAATTTATTTTTTTATCTTTGCAATCGAATTTTCATTAACTAATTTATAATTCTCCATCAGATGAGTGAGAAAAACGAAAAACCTAAAAAAAGAACCAGACGGGAGTTCTTACAGGATATAGGACTTGTTGGGGTTGGTACCCTGATTGGCGGCTCTGCCATTTTTGCAGGTATCAACTACGACAAGAAAAAGAATGCAGCCGAAAGGGTACGTGTGCTCACGGCTGAAAACGAATTGCTTGAAATTGATAAAAGTGAAGCTTCGAAGGTTG
>JBAXBJ010000186.1:0-5359 GCA_037142075.1 Bacteroidota bacterium | reverse complement strand
TCGCTATGGACTGGTATTTAAATGGTTGCAAATTTTGTAATGCAACTTGGGTTAATGACTTCTTCGTCGATGGTGTTTTCGGTGATCAGGTGATACACGTTGACCGGCCTGGACTGGCCCTGGCGATGGAGGCGGGCATTGGCCTGCTGGTAGAGTTCGAGGCTCCAATCCGTACCGAACCAGATAACGGTGTTGCCTCCTTACTAAAGATTGAGACCATGACCGGCACTGGCAGTATGGGCAAGACGAACAGTTATTTCTCTTTTATTCCAGCGTTTCATGGTTTCAGGGTTTATTGTTTCAAGGTTCCATGGTTTCAGAGGGAGAATGTGGCAATGTGACAATGTGACAATGCTATAATGTGGTAATGTGATAATTTGAAAATGCAGGAATTTGAAAATCGATTTTTATTGGATCGCTTTTCTGGCTTTCAGTATATATTTCGCGGTATCAAGGGGACTTATCCCTTTATAAGGTCGTATTATCCCCTGTTCATCAGTGCATTCGCGGTATCCTGAAAAATGTGTTGATATCCTGGCCTTCCCTCCTGAGCGGGAACTCAGTTTCACAGGATAATCGAAAGAGGTGGATAGTGGCATTTCTCCTGTAAGGGTAAACCTTCCCTGGTGGATTTCCGGCGAATCGAAATTCCCCCTCATACGTGTGATGTCGCTTGTTATTGCACCCAATAGGTCTTCATGCGCCGCAATTTTAAAGCTGATCATCGGCTCCAGCAAGGTAGTGCCGGTATTAACAAGGCCGTCCATTATTCCCATGGGTGTGGCCACAGTGAAATCACCAGGCCTGGAATGTACCACGTGATCTTCGCCTTCGATGAGGGTAATCCGCAAATCTGTAACTTCCCAGCCTTTAATACCTTGTACCAGGGCTATATTTATGCTTTTTTCAACTTCATTCTGGTACTTTTGCAATACATTATTAACTGGCACCACGCTCTTGTACATAAGCCCGCTTCCTTTTTCGCCCGGCTCAATCCTGAATTTCATGATAGCCCAGCAGGGTTTTGGCATCCAGTACCGAACATAGCCATCGCCTGTTGAAGTAGGTGTTTCTTTATAAATCACAGTTGGATTTTCTAATTTCGCTTCAATGCCGAACCTGTCGGCCAATATACGTTCGAGCACCTCCATCTGAATCCATCCCATGATTTTCACCTGCAGTTCCGCATCCTCACGTAGCCATTCAAATTCAAGGGCAGGATCTTCGAAGGATAGCTCCTGTAAGGCAACAGCCAGAGCAGGGTAGTCTTTGTGGTTTAATGCTTTAACTTGTGCGAACATTAAGGGGGTTGCTATTTTTACCTCGGTTGGGATCTCTGCATCCGGATCGCCCAAAATATCTCCGACGCAAACACAGCTAAGACCGCTGATCCCGGCTAAGTCGCCAGCCACAGCCATTCCTGTATCTTCGAATCTGCCAGGAAATACCCGTCGCACCTGGGTAACCTTTTCCGTTGTGCCCTGAGTTGCATTAAAAACAACGTCGCGGTTGTTAATTGTTCCATTAAACAAACGTACATGGGCGATCTTCCCCATCGTTTTATCATGCGAAATGCCATAAACCAAAGCCGAGAGGGGTTTGGCGGGGTTGCCGCCGGAATCGGGAAAATACCTGACAACGAAATTCAGTAAATCTTCTATGCCGGTTCCAAGTTTAGCTGAACCAAATAACAAGGGATAAACAGTGCATTTATGGATAAGTAGTGTTAACTGGCTATCGAGTTCCTCAAAAGCAATCTGATTACCATCCAGATACCTATTCAGTAATATTTCATCACTTTCAACTATTTTCTCAACTAGGATAGAAGACATAGATTCAACACTCCAGAGTGTAGTAATTGTTGCATCGTTTTCCCCTTCATTTCGTGTTTCCTGAAATGGTATTGGCCGGATGTAAAGTTCTTTTGTAATTGAATGAATAACAGATTCAGTATCGGCTCCGATACGGTCAATTTTATTGATAAAAAAAAGGACCGGAATATTACGGTCGCGCAAAGCATTCCATAAATTTTCAGTTTGGGCCTGAACGCCTTCGACCGCAGAAATTACAAGTATAACGGCGTCAGGGGCACGTAACATGCGTTCAACATCGGCTGAGAAGTCAACATGACCGGGAGTATCGATTAGATTTATCCGTGTATTTTTCCAGTGAAAAGATGTATTCGCGGAACAGACTGAAATTCCTCTCTCCTTTTCAACCGGCAGGTAATCTGTCTGGGTTGTTCCCTGATCAATATTTCCGGGTTGGCGGGTTTGCCCGGAAATGTATAGAAATTGCTCCGTAATAGTGGTTTTTCCAGCGTCGGCATGAGCTATAACAGCAATATTGCGGATAGATTCTGGGAGGTTGTGAATCATAGTAAATGCAAATGTATGAATTCAGGACTTACAGGCGCAGATTAGGTGATATGAGGTAAATTGAAAATGGGAGAATTTAAAAATGGTTTAATGCGATAATGCGATAATGTGGGAATGCGATAATGTGGAGATATGAAAATGAGAGAATTTAAAAATGGATGGAGTTGAAAATGAAGGAGTTTAGAGGTGGTATTTGTGGATATTAAGCGGGGAGTAGTATTCAGAAGCAAGGTTGCACGGGATTAGAATTGTTTTTATAATACTCGGAGCTGATTTGATCTTCGGCGCTTTTCGTAAATATATTGTCGATGCAATTCAGCAAACTGTAATCGCCAAGTGTGATAAAACGGCTTGCATTGTCAACGATATCTGCTTCGGGATCAAAAAATGGGCGATCTGTTTCTATTCCATCTTCGTCTATAACAATATCGCCGGTAATAAATTTCAAATTGGTAATGACCGGCAATTGGGGGTTTGCCGAAAAAACCATCTCCACGGTAGCGATTTCTGCAGTCTGGCAATATTTTATCGATACCAATTCCGGATTGATTTTGTCGCCGTAAATTTTTATAAACTGTTCTAAAACTTCAAGTTTTTGCATGTTAGGGTTTGTTGTATGTGTTACCCAATTCTTTCCGGAGTTGCTTGATTAAACACGTTTGTAAGTCTCAAAAGTGAAATTATTTCCTGTAGTGCAACATGGTGGTTCTAAAATTATTGGATTAGAAGCCCGCCATTGCAATCATGATTAAATTCCAGTTTATGCTGTTTTCTCCCCACAATACGGGCAAACAATCCACAAGTTATCTAATTGGCTGAAGCATTTCTTACAAGTAACAACCTTTTCGATAACTGATTTAATAGGAATGCTGGTTTTAACAGTATAAATTTCGGGAATTTCTTTCAAAAAGCTTGATTCATTGCCTTTTTCGGTAATCAGAAAGAGCTTTTCTTTTGCCCTGGTTATAGCAACATAAAATAATCGCCTTTCTTCTTCTAACAAAAGATCGTGGTTTGCTTTTTTTATAACCTGGAAAATCCGGTCTTCGAGCCAGATATCGGGAAAACCTCCGGAACCTTCGGATAAGCCCAGAATAAAAACGACTTTTGATTCCAATCCTTTGGCTGCATGAATAGTTTTTGCCTGAACTTTGACACCTTCATCCTTGAAGCGAAAAAAATAAGGGCTGAACATCTTACTCCTCCTGTAAAGGAATAATATATCGTCGCTGGTGAAGCCATCTTCCTGAAGTTCCTTCACTTTATCCAGGCAGAACTGAACATTTTCTTTCTCAGAATTACCTGAATAGACAACTATCTTATGTTCCGATTTTTTGGAAGCGTAAATTTCTTTTTCTACCTTAAACTTGTTATGCTTGATTACTTCGTTGCTTGCTCCAACAATATTTTGGGTACTCCGGTAATTCAGGTTGAGTTTAAGGACTTTAGAATCAGGGAAATGCTTTTCAAACTCAATGATATAACTCACATTTGAACCTCTGAAACCATAGATACTTTGCCAATCGTCCCCAACACAGAATAATTGAGTCTGCTCTGTGAGAAGCAGTTTTATCAGATCAACCTGCAGGTTGTTAACATCCTGAAATTCATCGACTAAGATATATTTGTACAGGTTTTTGTATTTGTTTGCTATATCCGGATGGTTCTGAAATAGTAAGGCACTTTCGGAAATCATATCGTTGAAATCGAGGTATGATTTGTTGGTGCAATAGTGCTTGTATCTTTCAACTATCGGAATGGCTATCTCATAGAAGTTGCGGACCCGCTCATGCTGGTCCTTTCTTGCATTATTTAATACCTCCTCAGGATTATTATTTTCGACCTTGATCATGTCCGTTATACGCATGATTTGCCTTACGAAGTCTTTAACATCTTCATTATATCCTTGAAACTCTTCCCTATAGGTTAAAGTTACAGTGGTTTGATAATCGGATGGCAAACGGTTTCGGACAATGCTGTCCAATGTATGATTAAACAGGGCAGAATCTGTTGTCATATTTTCAAAGGTTTTCACCAGGAGCAAATTTCCCTTTTGAAATTGTTCTTCTTTGTTGATTGTTGAATAACTTTTATCGCTAACATGTTCAATATAAAGATTTGCAGCCGGAATATAGAAATCAGGGTGAAATGGAAAATCTTTCACATTCAATAAAGGCTCATATTCGTATTTAATGCTATGCCGGTAAAACCAGTCTGCAATAAATTGCTCCGACTTTGACCGGACTTTTGTGCCATCAAGTGTTGTAAAATACTTTCCATCTTTGGGCAGGTTCCTTTTCTGGTTGTTGTCGAGATGGATTTTATCAATTACATAATCCAGGATATACCGTTTTAAGTCGAGCAAAAACCGGGTATCAGTGCATTCTTCGATAAGCAACTTATGAAAGACATCAAAAGCAGTTTCGGGTGCTACATATTTTGAAAGCTCATCCTCATCTGATCGTTTTTCATCGCTGATAATCCTGAATTTATTATCGAATTGATTTACACCGTAATTCCGCAAAACTGTGTAACAAAAACCGTGAAAAGTCCTGACTGTCAATCCATCAATCCACCTGATTTTCTTCTGATAGAATGATCTTTCCTTATCTATTTCCTGTTTCGCTTTATGTTTGTCTGTCAGTATTTTTTCATATTGATTGGTATCGTCAGCCGAAACGATCAACCGATCTATCATTTCATTAGTTGCATTTTTTGTAAAAGTTATGGCAAGAATACTTGAAGGGCTAACTCCTTTTTCTTCAATTAAGTAAACAATTTTCTGCAACAGGGTTTTTGTCTTTCCCGATCCGGCACCGGCTAATACCAAAAGACGTTTTTCAGTACTGACAACTGCTTCAGTCTGCTGGTCGTTCAGGGAGCTTAAATTAGTTTTTATTGATTCCAAAGCAAAGAAAATTAAATAAGTGAATCGTTAAAATTAAGTTCCCCAAAACTAAGCATAAATTCTATAGTTTAAT
>JBAXBJ010000185.1:0-5379 GCA_037142075.1 Bacteroidota bacterium | reverse complement strand
CGGTCGAAGAAATTAAATCGGGATGCTGCGGTATGGCCGGTGCCTTCGGGTATGAAAAGGAACATTATGAGGTTTCAATGAAAGTGGGGGAACTCCTACTCTTCCCCGAAATCCGCAAAACCTCAGATGAAGTAAGCATTGCCGCCCCGGGCACCAGCTGCCGCCAACAGATCAAAGATGGAACGGGTCGAAAAGCATACCATCCAATCGAAATCATTTTACAAGCATTTTTGCCAAAGATGTAATAAACTCAGAAAATAATTCAAAGAACATTGTTCTAACTGATTAATTAAAATAACTTTACACATAATTCACTATAAACCCGAAGGCGAAACCTCATAAACGGGGTTTCGTATAAGAGAGACGAGAATTTTCAGGCCAAGCAAAAAACCGCTTTATGAAGCACATTTCTCAGTTATTCGTCTTCGGCCTCGGCGAACAACGATTTGGCCTTGATCTGGATGTTGTACAACGAATAGAACGATCTGTTGAAATAACAAAAATCCCCGAAGCCCCTCCCCTCATCTCCGGCATCATCGATTACCACGGAACCATACTGCCGGTCTATGATCTCAGAAAGAAACTCGGTTTGCCTGTCAAACCTGTTTCAATTTCAATGCTACTGATCATTGTATCTACATCTGAAAGGCCGCTTGCTCTCGTTGCCGACACAGTCGAAGGAGTGATGAACGTTCCCAAAGACGGAGTGACTTCTTCCGAAAATCTCGAAAAAGGGCTGGCCCAGGATTCCTTTGTAAGGCTCGGCGACGGGTTTATTTTTATTTATGATGTTGACCGGTTTCTTTCTTCACAGGATTCCATCGAACTTGGAATTGCATTGAAGAGATTTGAAGGAAGAATGGAGGAATCATGATCGGCGAAGAAGAAAAGAAATCCTTATCGGCATTGATATCAAAAACTGCAGGACTTCATTTTCCATCATCGAGATGGGGCGACCTTGAAAAAGGCGTTCGAAGCACTTGCAATGAATTACATATAACCAACTCCAGCCTGTTTATAAGGAAGCTTCTCGGGGAGAAAGCTGACCCACCTCAACTGGAGGTCCTGATAAAAAATCTCACGGTTGGCGAAACTTATTTCTTCCGCGAAAGACCCGTACTTGATGTGTTTACAAGGATCATCCTCAGGCAGCTATTTGAAAAGCACAGGGAGGATAAGGTTCTGAACATATGGTGTGCAGGATGCTGCAGCGGTGAAGAACCATACAGCATTGCAATACTGCTCAAAGAATTCGAGGAAGAATTTACTGATTGGAAGATTAAAATACTTGCAACCGACATTAACAGGGAATTCCTTGACAAAGCCAACAGTGGTGAATATTCTGCATGGTCCTTCAGGGAAACACCGGCCGATCTCAGGAAAAAATATTTCAGCCAACAAGGGAACATATATTCGATTAACCCTGTGATCAAAAATATGGTGAACTTCACCCATTTTAATCTGCTGGATGAAAATCCTGGTATTTACGGGATCTTTCCCAACCATTTTGATGTTATTTTTTGCAGGACCGTTCTGATGTATTTCTCTCCCGAAGCACTTCTCAAAACCTACCGATTGTTCAATCTTGCACTCATGCCGGGAGGGTGGCTACTTACAAGTCCTGTTGAGGCTCCGGTTGAAGCTCCTTCGGGATTCAGCCTGGTAAGACATGGAGAAATGACTTTATTGCAAAAAAGCATCCATTCCCAGCCTGCAGATGAGGAACCCGTGATCCTACATAAATCAGAACAACAAAAATCCATACTTATCCCTCCTTGGAAACCAGTGAAAAAGCCAGAAATCACTGTAAACAACAAAACTGTTTTAAAACACGCAAAGGAAAAAGCTGTCGCTGATACTCTCACACTTGCAAAAAAGGCTTTTGAGAAGAAATCCTATAGCGAAGTTGTCAGATTGCTCGGTGGAGACGGAACTTCAGATCCTGAAAGATTGCTCTTACTGGTCAAATCCAATGCCAACCTGGGCAGGCTTGAAGAGGCAAAAAAATTATCCGCAGACCTGGTCGCCATGAGTCAGGCAAATCCATATTTTTATTACCTCCAAGCCTCGATCCTGATAGAACTTAACGAAGAAGAACAGGCCATTGAGGGCCTTCGCAAAGCCCTATACCTCGACAATGATAAGATACTGGCTCATTTTTTACTGGGAAATCTTCTAAGGAAAAAGGGCCAATTAAAGCAGGCAAAAAAACATTACTTAAACATTCTTGAAAGCATCAGTGAGTACCCCGACGATAAGCATATACCCGAATCAGAGGGTTTGACAGCAGGATATTTCAGGGGGATGGTTCAATCATTAATTAAATAACGTAAATTGATCGGCATGGAACCCGATGATGTAATATTAAAAGAAAGGGCAAGGAAGCTTTCAAAAGCTCTGGTTTCTGAGGATGAAAGCTCCCTGCAGGGTCTGACTATGACGGGTTTTTACATGGCACCTGATCATTACTGTTTTGAATCTCATCTTTTACGTGAGGTCCTGAGTCTGAAGGATCTCACTTTTATTCCGGGAGTTCCTGATTTCATTGAAGGGATTATAAATCTAAGGGGACAGATCATGTCGGTCATGAACCTGAGAAAATTCCTTGACCTCAGAGAAACCGGAATATATGAGCAGAACAAGATCATCATCGTGAGTCATAAGGGCAATGAGGCAGGTATTCTGGTCGACCGTATTGACGAAATGTTTCGTGTTCCTGCCTCTGAGATCGACGCTGCAATCACAGGCTTCGGTGGCAAGGGAGCGGAATTTGTAAAAGGCATTACGAAGAATGGCGTAATCGTAATGGATTTTGAAACACTAATGGAAAGCAATAAGATCTTTGTTAAGAATAAGCGAATTAAATAGTATTTAAAATCAGGAGGATAACTTATGAGTTCCCGATCATTTTCAAATACCCGGTTCAGACTAATCTCGGGTTTCACCGTGATAATATTGCTGATCATTGTGGTGATAGTCACTGTTATTATAAGTGTGAACCGTGTTCTTGTATTGAACAGCAAGGCTGCGGAACTGGCAAAAATAACACTAGACCTGACTACAATCAAAGCCGACCAGAATCGCACCCGGGCTCTTGTACTCGATATGATGCTCACTAAAGACCAGGCTTTACAGGCTCAGATAAAAGCCCGGATCCTCGAAAAACGGGATGAACTTGACAGTATGTTGACTGAGATGAAAACCTATTTTAAGGATTCTTCTTCCGATATGCTTCAAATCAACAAGCTGATCGATCTTATAGGCAAGTATCGTGAAAACCGGAATCTGCAGTTCCAGCTCATCGAAAAAGGCAAAGCAGAAGAAGCAATCGCAATGGGAAGCGGCATTCAGTCAGAAACTTATGAAAAAATCAGAACTATCATTCAACAGATCGAGCAAAAAGAATCAATTATCTCAAACCAGCTGAATACCGATGCCAGCAACACCTCACGCAATTCCGAGGTATTGATTATAGTTGTTGGCCTTATCGCAGTTGTTTTCAGTATCCTTATGGCATTCACGATGTTTCGGATGATCAGAAAAATAATTAAGCAGCTGAATGATTCTATACTGATCTTAAATGAGTCGACGACTAACATTCTTTCAACGGTTACCGAGGTGTCAACAGGAGCTGCTGAGACTGCTACTGCGATAACAGAGACGACCACTACTATCGAAGAGGTCAGGCAGACAGCCCAGCTGTCAAGTGAGAAAGCCAATCTGGTTTCGGAAAGCAGCCAGAACGCTGCTACCATAGCCCAGAGAGGAAAGGACTCTGTACTTGAAACAATTGAAGGGATGAGAAAGATCAGCCAGCAAATGACGGTCATCAACGAGAGCGTAGTTAAGCTGTCTGAGCAAAGCAGGACAATAGCCGAGATCACAACCACTGTAAGCGATATTGCCGACCAATCAAATCTGCTGGCCGTAAATGCTGCCATTGAAGCTGCAAAAGCCGGGGAACAAGGGCGTGGTTTCGCTGTAGTTGCGCAAGAAATCCGAAGTCTTGCCGAACAATCAAAGCAGTCGACGGCTCAGGTAAAAGAAATCCTTAACGACATACAAAAATCGGTGAATCTTGCTGTTCAGGCAACCGAAACCGGCACTTCAGTTGTTGAAACAGGCAGCCATCTGAGTGCACAGAGCGGTGAGGTCATCCAGCTTATGGCAGAATCGGTGAATGAAGCAGCACAGGCAGCTATACAAATCTCTGCATCTAGCCAGCAACAAAAAGCCGGGATGGACCAGCTAGTTCCTGCCATGGAAAACATTAAACTGGCCAGTGAACAAAGTCTTATAGGTAATAAGCAAACTCAAAAAGCCGCGCGGGCACTGGATGAACTTGGCAAAAAACTGAAAAACCTGATAGATTACTACAAAGTGTAAGTGGCTTTTATGGACAGGAAGCAGGAAGAATTCATGAAGGAACTGCTCGCGGATTTCAATATAGAAGCCGCCGAGCACCTGCAGTTGTTTACCAAAGGACTGCTTGAACTTGAGACAAATATTGAGTCGGAAGCTGCTGCTAAAATTATTGAAACGATTTTCAGGGAGATTCACAGTGCCAAAGGAGCAGCCAGAGCTGTTAACCTTGCTGAGATCGAAAGAGTATGTCAGACGCTTGAATCGGCCCTTGCTTCCCTGAAAGCCGGAAGAATTGTGCTTTCTCTTCCTCTTTTAGATATCCTTCACCAGGCGGGCGATATGATTTCGACGATGCTCAAAGATGTGATATCAGGACAAAAGTCCTTTAAAGGAGAAGACATATTGAATATGGTATGCCGGCTTTCAGACCTGGCCGAGGGAAGGCTTGTTTTTCCTGATTTATCCCGCCTTAATGAACTTAATATAGAAACCGTTAAGCCGGCTGTCATTTTAAGCAAACAGTCTTCTGAAAAACCAGGCCCTGTGTTGCCCGAAGCCGGGACCCAGCAGGAAACAGTAAGAATATCGATTGAAAAGCTCATGTCGGTCATGTTACAGGCCGAAGAATTTGTCGCGGCCAAATCGATGTTCCGGTATTTCTCGAAAGACCTGGGCCGGATCACAGCATTGTATTTCAGCCTTTGGAAACAAGCAGAAATCAAGATCAAGGAAATAGGATCCGCTTCGGAAGAATATTCGCCCGTACATGATGAATTCGTTAAATGGTTCCATGAAGCATCGAGGGAATTGTATGAGCATATTTCGGTAATGAACAGGATGCTGGTTCAATATGAACACAACACCTCCCGGATGATTGACGATATGCTGATCGGCATCAGGAAGACTCTGCTAATCCCCTTTTCAACGATTCTCGATATCTTTCCAAAGATGGTAAGAGACCTTGCAAAGGACAGCCGGAAGGAAATACAATTGAAGATCAGTGGAGGTGATATC
>JBAXBJ010000184.1:0-5463 GCA_037142075.1 Bacteroidota bacterium | reverse complement strand
CTGGTTGCTGGTTCCGGGTTCCAGATGCCAGGTTGCTGTTTCAGGGTTTCAGGTTTCAGAGTTTCAGGGTTCAGGTTGCTGGTTGCTGGTTCCGGGTTCCAGATGCCAGGTTGCTGTTTCAGGGTTTCAGGTTCCAGGTTCCAGGTTTCAGGGTTTCAGGTTGTTGGTTGCTGGTTCCAAGTTCCGGGTTCCAGATGCCAGGTTGCTGTTTCAGGGTTTCAGGTTCCAGCGTTTCAGGGTTCAGGTTGCTGGTTCCGGGTTCCAGATGCCAGGTTGCTGTTTCAGGGTTTCATGGTTTCAGAGTTTCAGGGTTTCAGTGTTTCGTAGTTTCAGTTTGTTGCTAGTTGTTGGCAGGTGGTTGCTGGTTGTTGGCAGGTGGTTGCTGGTTCAAGGTTCCAGGTTCAAGGCTCCAGGTTGCTGGTATTCCAGTCCTGGTTTTTGAGGAAGTTATTTCGACTGTTTTGCTTAGTTAACAGAAAATATAGAAAATTTAACCGCAAAGGACGCTAAGGTTAACGCAAAGAACGCTAAGCCTGATTTGTAATGAATACACTTTGCGAGATATTTGCGCAAAGTTCGTATGTAAAAGAACTTCAAAATTTCATTTTTTGTTTGAACCTATGGATTTTTAATCTATTGTGGATTATTTTGATTTAAGAATAAGGAATGCTGATTAACGATTTATGAAGTATGGCGGAATCAATTGGTATTCATTATACAGTGTCGTTTGGTAAACAGGAAATTTAACCGCAGAGAGCCGCAAAGTTTTGCGCAGAGTTTAGCAGAGAAATTGAGTAAGTAATGGCTCTGCAGTGTTTTGCGACTTCTTTGCGCAGTTCTGCGGTAAAAAGGTGTAACCGCAGAGAGACGCGGAGGGTTTGCGCAGAGAACCGCAGAGTTATTTCCTATTTCTGCTTTACTATAATAAACCTGACAAATATTTTGAACCACATAGTCACAATAGAGCACCTAAATAAGGACATACAGGCGTTCAGGATAATATAATATTCTCAAAATATGGTAACTGCCAGTAGAAATAACAACTTAGTGTGGATGTCAAAATAACTTCCCCAATTCGAATTAAAAATACAAACGAATTTAACCCATCTCAGGATATTTGATGTATCGTCCCTAAGGGACTACCTTGTATCCCGATCAGACTTTCTACCAATATCTTGTCCCTACGGGACAGTCCCCGCGAGACTGAGGGCTGGATAATATGAGCTCAAGCCGACCAAAGTCTCATTAGGGACGATATGTATTTTCTGATACCATCTGGATTAAATGGGAAATTCCCGTCCCGGTTTTTGAGGAAGTTATTTCGACTGTTTTCCTTACCAAGTAGAATATCTAAAATAACTTTCCCAATTGAACTTATGGATCCTGCTTTCTATTCGTTTACTTTTCGGAAATGCATCCATCTCTAATCCCGCTTTCGCAAAGGGGGACGATCAGTTTGGGATCAGGCGGTCTTGTTGTTTTGCAGGAAATACGGTCAGCATGTCCTTCCCCTGCCTGCAGAGGGAGACTGAGAGGGTACTCTTATTTGTAACAGGTATGGGCGAATCGGGTAGTATTTCAAGGCTTTAAATCTTAGTATTCCATTTATTATCTACCCGATGAAATAGGGAAGATATTCCGAAAGTTTCCCTTAGTCGGGTGCAATCAGTTTATCCTTATTTTTGCTATCGTATTATTTTCATGCCTGGTAACTCAAGCTTGTTACTTTTTCATAATTCGAACATAAATGAACAAGGAAGGAAGTCCAAGGCTTAACCCCACAAAAAAAAGTAAATCAAACCATCTTCAGCGCCGAAATTAACCATGCTGGTAATGGCAGGATTTTAGCCAATGAGGAATGCAGGGATAAACAACCGGAAATGCTCATCAGCATCGTGACTGCCTTTATTATCCGCGAAACGGTGTATGAGGCGGTTCTTAACATTGAAAACTACTTTTTTGCCAATCACATCGACACGAAAAGTTTTAATCCATATTGAGGCAGCATCTGGGGGTGTTGTCGAATATCAAATCCTATCGTTGTGTCTGTGCGGAATGAATTCAATTTAAACAGGATCTTTACCCGATTAATGGATCTTACCAATGTAAACAAGTGTATGAAAAGACCTATCAGATTTTTCCAACCATTGATTGTCGGTTTTCTGTTTTTTATGGTTTTCGACCTCTCTGCCCAGAAAACGGCCGACAGTTTGTTGACTGTCGTTAATCATTCTGAAGGGGAAACAAAGTATAACGCACTGAAAGCATTAAGTAAACTTTACCGGCCTACCGACCCTGAAAAATCGTTGAAATACGCGGAACAGTTAAAGATGCAGGCCGCGGCCATGCATAACCGTTCGCTCGAGGCTGAGGCAATGATTCAAATGGTCTTCCCCATGATAGCAATGCAGCAGAACCGGAAGTGTATTCTTCTTCTGCAGGAAACGATTCAGATATATGATTCGCTGGGCGATTTGGCCGGGAAAGCCAGGGCTACCAACAACCTGGGAGCTGCCTGGTCGCAGCACGGTTCTATGGATAACGCTTTGGCATGCTACCTGGAAGTACTGGCTTATTATAAAAGCAAAGGCGATTCGAACAACATTGCAAAGGTTTATATGAACCTGGGTCTGGTGTATGACCGTTTAAAAAAATATGAATTGGGATATGATGCCGCCATCAAGGCAAGGGATATTTTTGCTGCCACAAAAGATAGACAGATGGCTGCCAGTGCATCGGTCAACATCGGCTTATCTCTTACTTCACTGCAACGATACAAGGAATCGATAGACTATTTCACCAAAGCTTTAAAATTTTATGAAGCAGATTCAAATCTTTTCGGGATAGCTGTTACAACCACAAACATGGCAAAAATGTATAAGGCGGCAGGCGATTTTCGAAACGCCGGGATCTGGTATGCAAGATCCCTTCCTTATATCCGGATGATCAGCAACAAATGGGCGGAGGCAAGCCTTTTTTACGACCTGGCTGAAATGGACCGGGAGAAGGGGAACTGGAATCAGGCACTCACAAATCTGACAACTGCCACCCGCATCAACAATGAGGCTGGCGACCAGCAGCTCCAGATGCAACTCTTTGAAGCCTATTACAGAGTGTACGACACCCTCGGGCAGGCTGCACAGGCCCTCGCTTATTTTAAGAAATATGTAGCCGTTCATGATACGCTCGCATCGGTGGAAAAATCAAATAGGATTGAAGAGCTTACCATACGGCTCGAATTGTTTCAGAAAAACGAGGAAAACTCCCTGTTGAAACGGGACGTCAAGGCTTCGAAACTGAGACTGCAAATGCTGATAGCATTTATTTTTACAATCCTCCTTACTGCTTTCCTCATCATCAGATTACAGATGTCTAAGCACAGGAACCTGGAGCTGAAAAACAAACAAACCGAACTTGATAAACAGTTGAAGGAAGTTGAGATGCAAAAACTATTGGTCGATCTGCAGCTCACCGACCAGGCACTGGCTTCCCAAACCAGGCAGAAACTGGTCCTCGAAGAGATGAACCGTATTGAACTTGAAAAAGTACATGTCGACGTACAAATGAAAGAACAGGAGTTGGTCTTCCAAACCCTTTTACGCTTAGATCTCACCCAGGTGAACCGCTCTGTTCAGGAGAAACTGCTTCCGTTTCAAAGCAAATTTCCTTCCAGGGCCATCCAGAATGAGTTCCTCCAGATTTTAAAAGAACTTACGCGCGATTCCGAAAAGGATCCTCTGGCCGATTTCGAGGTCATGTTTACCCAGCTGCATAAATCCTTTATCGATAATCTCATGACGCGTTGTTCCACGCTGTCGCGTGTCGAACTGCAGGTATGTTCCCTGCTGCGGGTCAACCTTTCGACCAAGGATATTGCACGACTGATGAATATATCCCTGGGCAGCGTAGATATGTGCCGTCATCGCATCAGGCAGAAACTTGGGCTCGACCAAACCGATAATCTCTCGGCATTCCTGGTTACTTTATAGCTGCTTAGGCACTAACCAAAAGGGTTACAAACCATACTTATTCCGGTGCGTATACTTTGTCAGTCAGACAGGCTGGGCCTTGAATATTGATTTTCATTTTACGCAAATAAGTACTTTTTTGCAAAAATATTTGCATTATTGGCACTTATACATGGAAAGGGCGATTCAAAAACAATTAGCAGCATGGAAGAATAGACCATCAAAACTTCCTTTAATTATCCGGGGCGCGCGGCAGGTCGGAAAAACCTATATGATGAAATGGTTGGGGGAAAATCACTTTCCTAAATGGGTATATTTTAATTTTGACGAACGCCCTGAGATCAAACAGTTTTTTGAAAATAATAAAGACATAAACCGGATCCTCAGTTCACTTTCTCTGATCAGCGGAGTGCAAATTGACGAAAACACACTCATTGCTTTCGATGAAATACAGGAATGCCCGAATGCATTGAATACACTCAAGTATTTCGCAGAGAGTGAAAAGCAGATCCCAATAATTTGTGCAGGTTCTTTATCAGGAATTTTACTTAATTCGGGTTATTCGTTCCCTGTTGGAAAAGTAGAGTTTCTCTCCATGTTTCCAATGACGTTCAGGGAGGTTTTACCGTATTGGGATAAACAAGCTGCCGCTTTTTTGGAACAGTTAAACGAAATCGAAGAAATACCTCAATATTTTTTCGAATCACTGAAAGATCATTTTAAAAAGTATCTTATTACAGGCGGACTGCCTGCAGTTGTGAACGAACTTAATCAGAATCAGAGTTTTGAACGATGCGACAACGTACTGGAAAATTTACTCTTATCGTATAAAGGTGACTTTGCCAAATACCCGCTGATGAAAGATACTGTAAAAATTGGCTTGGTTTTTAATTCACTTCCAGGTCAGTTAGCCAGAGAAAACAAAAAATTCGTTTACCAACTTGTCAGGTCCGGGGCGCGCGCTAAAGAATACAAAGATGCCATTCAATGGCTTGTAAATTGCGGTTTGGTTTATCAGATAAAATTGTGCTCAAAACCGGGTATTCCTCTTTCTGCTTACGATGATTTAAATGCGTTTAAATTGTATTGTATGGATGTTGGTTTGTTGCGTCGCATGTCACGCTTATCTTCAATGGCTTACACTGAAGAAAATAGACTTTTTACAGAATTCAAAGGCGCTATAACAGAAAATTACATTTTGCAAAGTATCATTTCACAATTTGAAGATGTGCCCCGATATTGGACATCCGGAAATGAGGCAGAAGTTGACTTTATATTTCAATACGGCAACGAAATTATCCCTGTTGAAGTAAAGAGTGATGAGAATGTTAAGAGCCGAAGCTTAACGCTCTATCATTTAAAATTTCAACCCCGATTGAGAATTCGCTACTCACTTAAAAATTTGCAATACAGGGATGGTATTTTAAATATTCCACTTTTCCTTTCCGACTTTACCAAAGAAATGATTCTAATGGTAAAATAGTAACGTCCCCCC
>JBAXBJ010000183.1:0-5495 GCA_037142075.1 Bacteroidota bacterium | reverse complement strand
GTCAGCGGACAGCAGATAGTGTTCTTTAAGCCAGGTTGTAATGGCATTAAAGTAGGTGAGATGCAGCGATGAATCTGCATGGGCCAGCTGATAGAACAACTTGAGTCCGGTTCCTGAGGGGCTCACAAAGATCAGCGAAGGCTGCAGGAAAGGATCGTTTTCCAGACTGTTTTTCATTCCGATGTCACAATTGTCGAGATCGATGGAGATGATTCCGCTGTAGGTGATCAGATCCTGCAGGTTACGCTTCCTGAACTGACCGGAGGCCGTTATAAAGGGAAGTATGTCGGTCTTCGAGGCTTTGCCGGAGCGGACCTTCTGGGTGACCGCTTTTAACTCATCGGATAGGATAATCATCCAGACATTCCGGAGGTCCATTGTTTTTAATGGAGTGATATTACTGGTAACAGGTGGTTTGAAATAGGAGAAGTTCATGAGAATTACGAATTAGGAATTGGGAATTACGAATTATGAATTGCACGAATTAGAGACGAATTGACACGAATCGGTTTCAGTGTTTCAGGGGTTCCCGCAAAGGGCGCAGAGAATAAATAACTCTTTTACTTTGCGTGAACCCCTTTTCACTGTTCACTGTTTACTGTTCACTGATTACCGGTGCAATCCGGAATGGATGGCGTTCGTGCCTGCGGAAGATAATCTCCTGGACGAAATCCTCCACCTTATCGGCATCGCCGTAGGTTTCTTCAGGGAAACAGGCATAGCAGCGCCAGCCCTGGTAACGGATTGTGGCAAGTACAAAACGTCCGGGGAAAAGCTCGGATTCGACAGTTGCCCTGGGGGGAAGAGTCACCTGTGGGGCAGGATTGTTCAGGCGGTCGCAGAGCCTGGTAAAGAAACCTGAAACGACAGGATCATGATCGATGGCATACAGCACATCGGGGATGTAGAACCTTACCCTGACGCCGTCGCGGGTGCAACGGATGCGCCCCTGGCTGATGATCCTCTTTGCGGTGTTGTAATGGCAGCCCAGGAATACGCCCAGTTCACGGATAGAATGAATGTATTCGCAGGCGGGGTGGGGTAAAGCAGCAGGCTTCTGCCCGGCTTCAAACGCTTCATTAACGGCTTTACGGACGACTGCCGTCAGTCTTTTTTCACTGAAAATTAATTGACTCATAGCATAAAATTTTAATGGTTACGAGTCAAAGATCAGGGGGGTGTATGTGTAACTCAATGGTTACACGTTAACATAAAGTTGGTGTATATTATTGTATGTCAGTGAATTAAAAAATAAAAAAAATGTTTTTTGTAATACACGTGTAATTACACATGGAAAAACGCGCGGAAAAGCTCAATCGCAGATCAGCGAATCTAATTGTCAATTCTCATTTGATTTAAAGTGGGAAGTGCAATATTTCCTGAAATGCTTCCTGATGTGGTAAATGAAATAATGTCTCCGTAAGCAGTGCCGCTGTACCCTATTCCTTGTAGATAATCAAAGGCGTAAGCCCGCACATAGTAGGTAGTTCCGGGAGTCAAATCAGTCAGGCTCACACTAAATTCACCCGTAAACTCTTTATCCCCGTTTCCGGCGGGTGACTTATTATAACTCTTGTTATCGGGCAGTCCGGGAAGTTCACTCCATGTAAAACCGCAATAATGTGGTTCGCCTGAATGAATGCTCCCGATGCAGGTGGCAGACGTTGGGGTAATATCCGAAACCCGGTCTGTGGTTACATTTATACCCGGATCAACTTTACACCCGGGTATGAAAATGAATAAAAAACTGATTATAATGAATCTGCATACAAGGATTCTGTTTTTCATAGGTGAAATACATTTGATCCTGTGTAAAGATACTGAACTATCCTCCCAAAAATAAAAGCCGGATAATTATTTTTGCTTTAATTCCCCGGATGATTCTTTCCCCAATGCTGTTTTGGCATTTAAGGCAGTCACTACTTTTTTGCCTGTTTTTGCTTCTAATTCCAGTCTGGCAACTTTGGCTACATTTCCACCCTGTTTTGCAACTTTTTTGCTTCCTTCAAAGGTATTGGGGTTTACCGCCTGCGAAATATCTTTTGTAGAGGCTTCGGCAAGCATATTTAAAATCAATTCAGTATTGGTCATATTGTCGCGCAGGTTTTCCTTTTTCAACCCTTTCAGTATTTTGTATTCTTTGGTGGTTTTATCGGCCCATGCTTTTGTAATTATATCGGTAAGCGTTGCAAATTGCACCCCTGCTTTTAATCCCCTGCTTTTCCATTCATCAGTCAGCTCTTTGCGTATTTCAATGCTTTTAAGGCGCTGGTTAATCCAGTTTTCGGAATAGCCTAAATTCAAATACTGCTGTAAAGCCCTGTCGATGGTCAATTCAGGATCCTGCATTTCGTCTAATCGTTCAGAAGCCAGTTGTGCCAGCCAAAGCTTAAAAGGCTCTGCCTTTGGTGATGGAATGGATTGAATCAATCTGAAAAGTTGTTCGGTATCGGCAACATCAGTTTTATAGTGTTTCCCATCTGAGGCTTGCATTTTCAGTTGACTACAATTTGTAGCCAACTGACTTCCCTCTTTCTTTAATCTTGTTTTTAACACACTCCAATACTTTCTGGCGTTAGGACTATCTGTTAAAACCTGGATAACATCAACAATTGATACATACCATTTCTCCTGGTCCTCATCCCAAAGCGCTCTCACTTTTTTATTTTCAAACACCCTTATGGCTTCATGCTGTGTCATCATCGTAAATGTTTATTGTGACAAGTTAAGAATATTTTGTTTACAGATAATCAAACGGGGTAAATATTTATGAAAAAGCAAAAGCCTTTAGGTCTTATCCTAACAGCCTAAAGCCTAAATACCTGAGGCCTATTAAATCAGTGAGAGTTTATGGTCAATTTCACCGGTTTTAACTTTATTCATCCGGCGGTTTTTCAGGCCGGAATAGTTGTTGCCGTTGATCACCGATTCAATCCAGCGGTTAAGGTTTTTAGGCTTGAGTGATTCGATCATCCTGTTTTCGATCTTTCCCACGGCATAACAAAAATAAGCCGTCATTTTATCCCTGAATACAGGTTTGCCAATGGGATTCACCCTGAACCAGTTCATAAAATCAGCGTGGGCGGCATGTTCCCAGATATAATTGTCAAAGGCAAGGTAAAAGGCGTTCAGCAGCCTTTCATCAAAGACAAGGGGATTTTCAGTGACGATTTTCTGATCAGGAAAAACCGGGGCTTTGGGCGTTTTTTCGGCTTCAAGCAGGATCAAAAGTTCATGATCGGTGATGAATTTACGGGGGCGGTTTATTCGCATATAGCGGTTGGCATAATAAACGAAGGTATTGTAGGCATGGCAGTAAGTGTCGTCGTTTTGCGTTGCATCCAGCAAAATTGTAACAGTCACCATTTTTATTTTAGGATGAAGATAAGGTATCGTATCCTTAAGATAATCATCTGTTTGCGACTGACAATAGCGCATGGTTTTTAACAGTGTGAGAATTCCGGTCATTGAATAAAATTCACAATGGGCTTCTTCTTCCGGATAACTCAGTTCGTTGGTCAGTTTGTAGAGAATCTCGGGTTTATCCAATTCCATAAACCGGAAAGGATTGATGTTCAGGGGAGTGCGGCAGGAACCGTTGCGTTTAGACATAGCAATATCTGATTAGACAAGTTAAATAATTTATCCACAACTAACGTGAGGGACGATACGGGTTAAATTGATTATAGGATAATCAAATATTGCTGTTATAAAAATAGAAAAAAGATCGTTAAGTTGGTACGAAAAAGGGAAATATTTTTCAACTTTTTTTAGGGAAAGCGGATGGGGGTGATTTATAGGATTTTGGGGGCGAGATGTCCGAATTAGGATTTTTGGGATTAAAGGATTGGAAGGAAGAAACGTCAGAAACGATTAACCATTAACCTCATGTTACAAACGCGGGGGAGCGGGGGGCATTTGGTTCTATCACTTACTCCACCTGAAACCTTAGTATTGTCTTAAGTCTTTCCGGTGAGGTTTTCCTTGCATCCGACAAATAGATTTCGCGATGTGTGTGCGATTTCCGTTTTAATTGCTGCTCTTCGGCAAATAGTTCCATCAGCTTAAAACTTTGTGGTTCATTGTCGAAACTGCCTATATGTAACATCTGAATGCAACTCCCTTCTTCAATCATCTCAAATTTGACCTGATCCAATAGCTTATGTGGTTTTTTCTTTTTTGTCCTTTCAACAAAGTCCCTGGCAATTTCAGCAGTTACAAAAGCCGGTTGCCTGATCATCAGTTTATAGACCAATGAGTTTTTGTCAAGTATTCCCGCCATATTGCGCTTTGCTTCCTCATTAATGTCCCAAATGCCTTCAAGAGGATAAACCGCATAATCAAAATAGTTTTCAGGCTGTTCCTCCGATTTTGGACTCATCTTAATGGCATATGATAATGAGAACAATACACCGACATATTCAGAGAAATTGTCATCATTCGGATTGCCTTCTCCTTCAATCGTATAAAAGTTGAACTTTGGCACAACGATTTTCTCTGGTTTAACATCGGGAAAGTAAAAATTCTTTTCAAATTTTTTCCATTCGTGCTTCATCTGATCCTCTATTAGTTTCATATAAATCCCCTGTAAAGTTAAACACAAATTACAATACATCAGAATATCATTTCTGGAAGCAATCATTTCTAAGAAATATAATGAGATGTACCTGACAGAGAAAGATTAACAAATTTAGCAAGATCTGAATGGGTTCAATCGGAAACGAAACAAGCAGAATCGAGATAAGGTTAACCATTAACCCCACGTTACAAACGCGGGGGGGGCATAAAAGTTCAAAAACGACTGAGATTTACACACACGTCACAGAACAAAGTTTAAAAAAACGAAAGGCGCCTTTCGATGTCTTGTAAAGCACAATTATTATCTTTGCAAGACAAATAAATCACTTATCAGGCCTATACACCCAATTTTAGGAGAAGGAAACGGATATTTAATATAAACCAAACTTGCATATCATGAAACGCTGCGGATTTTTATTTTCGATCATGATGATAATGATAGCAATTGTATTCAATTGTTGTAAGAAGGTGGATAATTCGGTGCCGGCCGAACGAAAAAAATACGCCTGGGTTGCCGGCTGTGTTGACGGCACAGGCTACGGCCTGATTCTTTTTTCTGCTGATGGCGGCGAAAACTGGGTGAGGCAGGGAGAAGGCATTCCGTCATTGCTGGGGGTCGATGTCCTTGACATCTGGGCAGTGGACGACAAAACCGTTTGGGCTGTCGGTACCAGAAATGTTATTCTGAAAACCCTGGATGGCGGCCTGACCTGGATTCAGGTCCAGGCACCTGCAAATGATCCGAATACAGAGCTGAACTCTGTTTGTATCGTGAACCGTACCACTATATGGATCAGTGGTTCTGGCGGAAGTGTTTATTGCTCGGCCGATAACGGAAATACATGGACCATGTTTGACCCAGCCTTCTTTCACAACGGGGTTATGCAGGGTATATGGGCAATCACACCTCAGAAAGT
>JBAXBJ010000182.1:0-5539 GCA_037142075.1 Bacteroidota bacterium | reverse complement strand
GGAAATCTTTTACCTGATCGTTAGCTACGATGGTTTCTTTAAACACGTAAGCACCTGTTTTTGGTGAACGGGCCATACGGATAACTTTTGCATAGTCCTTACCACTCGTGGTACGCAGGGTTGCAACAACTTTCTTTGCCATAGTATATCGTTATTTAATTTCGCGGTGAACAGTAACTTTCTTTAAAATCTTGTTGTATTTCTTAAGCTCAAGACGTGCCGGGGTGTTTTTCTTGTTCTTAACGCTTACGTAGCGCGATGTTCCGGGCATTCCGCTCGTTTTATGCTCTGTGCACTCCAGAATGATCTGTACTCGTGCTTCTTTGCTCTTCTTAGCCATTGGTTATATTCATTTTTATTACAGGGGTGCAAAAGTATAGACATTTTATCACTTATCCAACAAGACTTGCAAATTTATTTTGGAGTTTTATTCACAATCAATTGTTTATTACTAATTGCACTTCCCATTGGATTGTATTTGGTTTATATTTGTATAAATTTCAAAATTATGAATTCAGTATTCAGATATTCCGTTTATATATTCTTATTCCTGTTCAGCTATAATACAGGAAAGGTTTCATCCCAAAATTATAGTTGCATAAAAACGGATGCAAGTTACTACTTTTATGATTCCACTTCGCAGGCAATACTGGCAGGGAGGATTGATTCGGTTGCAGTTGCCGGGAATGGTACTCAATACTTTGGAATGAGGCAGATCCGACCAACCGATTATGGTTGTTTTATTCCGGATGGGGCATCCTGGATGGGTGAATATGTTTCTGAAAGTCCCAACGGCATTTTTAAGTTTGTCGTGTATCCTTTTTCCCCAGGCGATTCGGCGGATGTTTTCACCATAAATAGCAAAGGGTTGCCAGGCGAAACATGGCATTTTTATAACTATCATACTATCAATCATTATGTTGAAGCGAAAGTTACTCAGATTTCTTTAGCAACCTTTTTTGGCATTTCCGATTCGGTTAAAACGATTTCGTTACAACGAAAGAATGCTTCAGGCCAAAATGTGAGTGACCCTATTAATGGGCAAAAAATTCTTTTAAGTAAAAATTATGGGTTGATCCGTTTACCCAAATTTGATGATTTTAACTACAACCTGGCATTTTATGATTTATGTGGTAAAACGAACCCGGTGACGGGAATTACAAACGTCACATTCGATCGGGTATTCGATTTCCAACCCGGGGATGAAATACATATTAAATTCCGTTATGCCAGTTATAACTACTCCAGTTATGTTTATGAAGGAGCAATTATTCAAAGGTTTATTGAAAAAATACCTCATGCAGGTATTGATACTTTAGGCTACAAGGTTATTGAATGCAGTTATTCCAAACAGGGATATACACCTGTAAGTTATACTTATTTTAATGATACCGTTGACAAAGTATTTGTCAGAAATGATTATCCTGATTTGGAGTTTGAACCAAATGAATCATTTATTTTAAATAATAGTGCGCCACCACAACTAACATCCAATATTATGGGGCTTCAAGAAGTTGATTCAATGCAATTTTCAGGCATCCCATGGAAAATGACCGAAGCAAATGGTATATTATGGGACTTTCAAAACCAGCAATGCTGGCAACATGCTACTGTTGATGGGTGTTTTCCACCGAATTACTATTATAATGGATTAGGTGGTCCTTATTTCCATTGCTGGGATCTTTTCTCCATGAATTTTGAATATCGTTTCATTAAATATTATAAAAAAGGCAATTTAACCTGGGGAACACCCCTCGATTGCCAAACCATTCTTCATACCAGCACCCCAGAGGATAAGAAATTGTCCAAAATTCTTATTTCCCCAAACCCTGTTGTAAACTCAGCAAATATTACAATCTCTGAAACCATGCAACTTCCTGTAAATGTTCAAATTAATTCAAGTTCAGGCATTGCTGTTCTTTCTCTGGACATAAAAAACTATAACCAGGTTGTTGATTTGTCAATCCTTCCAGCCGGTATTTACCTTGCGCGATTCCTTTTTAAGGATGGTTCTGTTTCGTTCGAAAAATTCATCAGGCAATAACTACCTTTGCCTTTATGATATGGGAATCGTACCGACGCGGATTTGATGCTTTCCTCAGGCTCGAAAAGTCGCTTTCGCGAAATTCGGTGGAGGCATACAAGCGTGATATTGAAAAACTTACAGCTTTTTTGGAAGAAAACAACATCGCAGTTCAGCCTGCCGGCATTACGCTGGCACATTTGCAGGATTTCCTGAAATGGCTTAACCAGACTTCGCTGAATGCGCGCTCGCAAATGCGCATCATTTCGGGGATCAGGGCGTTTTACAAATACCTGCTGCTCGAAAACCTGATCAGCAGCGATCCTACCCAACTGCTTGATATGCCCCGGATCGGGAGGAAATTACCTGAATTTCTGACAGTAAATGAAATAGAAAGACTGATTGCTGCCATCGACCTTTCGAAACCGGAAGGCGAACGCAACAAAGCAATGATTGAAACCTTGTATGGCTGCGGGTTGCGCGTGTCGGAACTTGTAAACCTGAAAATCAGCTGTATCTATTTTAACGAAGGTTTTATGCGTATAACCGGCAAAGGCGACAAGGAGCGATTGGTTCCTTTCAGCGGCAAGGCCCTGAAGCAGATTAATTTATACCTGCACGAAATACGCAACCATGTTACGATAAAGAAAGGACAGGAAGATTTTCTGTTTCTTAACAGAAGAGGTGCCAAGCTAACGCGGGAAATGATTTTCACTATTATTAAGGATTTGGCCTTGAATGCCGGCATTCACAAGACAATTGGCCCGCATACGCTGCGCCATTCGTTTGCAACACACCTGGTCGAAGGTGGTGCCGACCTGCGGGCTGTGCAGGAAATGCTGGGCCACGCAAGCATCACTACCACCGAAATTTACACACATCTCGACAGGGCCTATTTACGGGAAAATATCCTGGATCATCATCCGTTATATAAACCTAAGCAGGGTTAGTCAACAAGTAATGAAAAACACTGAACATTAAATTAAGAATGAAAAAGAAAAGTGGCCTGCAATACTTTTACATTTTGTATTCTGAGTTCAATGTTTTTGATTCATTTTTTTAACAACAATAAGTTTCAGATTAGAAATGTCAATCGGTTAGTCTTTAATATTTTACAAAATTTTATCAGATTGAAACCGTCACTTCAAAGTCAGGCTACTTAATCTTAATAGTATTTATTTGATAATCATTTCGTTAGGATGGAGATATGAAACTTACGATTCGTAGAGTGATTAAATTTTTGTTGCTGATCTGTTCAGGCTTCCTTTTATACCTTTTATTTTACCCAAATACGTATAATGTTCCTCAGATGCAGGAGCGCAAAGGAACTCGCTACTGGAATTTACCCACGGGTTCAAGAATCGCTTATACATTCATTCCTGCCAGGGGAATTAAAAAGCCTCACCCGATTATTTTTCTTCAGGGCGGTCCGGGAGGATATATTTCCGACAGAAATGTAGAGATGCTGGCCCCGCTTTCCGAAAACGGGTATGATATTTATCTTTATGATCAGGTCGGGAGCGGGCATTCGGAAAGGTTGAAAAACATTGAGGAATACACGGCTCTGCGTCACAAAAAGGACCTGGAAGCAATTGTTGCGAAAATTGGTGTCGAAAAAGTAATTCTGATCGGGCAATCTTGGGGCGCCTGCCTTGCAACCTTATTTATAGCCGATAACCCGGGAAAAATTGATAGGGCCATATTTACCGGCCCGGGTCCGATTCAGCCTGTAAATATGGAATTAGCGGACATAAAGGCTCCGGATAGTTTACAATTGAAAGTGCCTCTTTATTCTAATGCCAATGCCAATAAAGAAGTTCAGAATATCAGAATTAAATTAATCACAAAATGGGCAATGCTGTTTAATAACAAGTTGGCTTCTGATAAAGAAGTGGACGATTTTCAGACCTTGCTGAATACAAATCTGAATAAATCTACTGTGTGCGACACCTCAAAGGCATTAATGGCTGCCGGTGGTGGTGGTTTTTATGTTCAGATCATGACTTTGAAGAGTTTAGCAAATACACCGGATCCGCGACCGAAACTAATGAATTCAAAAATCCCTGTTTTAGTCATGAAGGGAAAATGCGATAATCAGAAATGGGGTTTTACCAGCGAATACCTTCAGTTATTCAGCAATCACAAATTAGTAGTCATTAAGGATGCGGGACACTCGATTTCAATTGAACAACCCGCCTTATACCTGAAAACCATACGGGATTTCCTGGATAAGTAGAAGCGATAGTATAAAAATGTTATTAGTTCTACTTTACTAAAATAAACCGGAAAAACATTTTGAACCACATAGACAGATTAGAGCACATAGGTAGGATATATTGACGTTCAAGATAATATAAAATTCTCAAAATATGGTAACTACCAGTAGAAATAACAACTCACCTATGTGTTTTTCTACTGTGTCCTATTCTGACTATTGTGGTTTTCTTTTAATCTGGTAAAGTAGAATTAGCGGTATTTTGGGGCTCATCTCTAACCCTAATCAGTCAAATGGCAGCCATTTCAAATATAATAAATTCAGTTTAATTCCTGACTAAGCAGTGTAACTTTTTCGCCTTTTCTACGTCTGAATGAATGTTAACGCTTCATTTACAACATTGAATACACAAACAATAATTTTATTTCGAAAAAAAATAAAATTAACCTATTGCAAATAAGTCAATTAGCAAACAGATTAAATTATAGGCAACAAATACATGAGTGTAAAATCAAGAACAGATTTATTTAATTTTACTACTCCTAAGCTTACTAAAAATCCAGAGGCATGATCCGTCTGAACGGAATTAACAAATCATACATTACAGGCAATAACAAGCTACATGTGTTGAAAGGCATCGATCTTCACATTAAGGCTGGTGAGTTTGTCTCCATCATGGGATCTTCCGGTTCCGGCAAGTCCACCCTGCTGAATATCGTTGGCATTCTCGACGAGCACGATACAGGCGAATATTATCTCGACAATACCCTTATCCGGAACCAAAGCGAAACTAAAGCAGCCGGATTGCGAAATCAGTATATCGGGTTTGTTTTTCAGTCGTTCAACCTGATCTCGTTTAAAAATGCGATGGAAAATGTGGCTTTACCGCTTTATTATCAAAACGTTAACCGCAAAAAGCGCAACCGAATAGCCATGGAATACCTTGAGCGCATGGGTCTGGCTGAATGGGCTGAGCATATGCCCAATGAGTTGTCGGGCGGTCAAAAACAACGTATTGCCATTGCTCGTGCCCTGATTTCGAAACCCAAGGTTATCCTTGCCGACGAACCTACCGGAGCGCTTGATACCACTACGTCCTACGAAGTAATGCAGCTTCTGAAAGAGATTAATAAAGAGGGTATCACCATCATTATTGTGACCCACGAAAATGATATTTCACACATGACCAACCGCATTATTCACCTGAAAGATGGATTAATTGAAAGTGAAGTGCTGAATGGGAAAAATCAGTTTGTGTCTAACAATTAGATTGCAAATGCCTTAAAAAAGTGCTTAGTGCC
>JBAXBJ010000181.1:0-5546 GCA_037142075.1 Bacteroidota bacterium | reverse complement strand
ATTAAAAACAAGAAAAACGCGGAAGTGGCAGACTTTAAAATGCAACTTGGGTTAAGTGGGTTAACCTGGAGGTAGAAACGGAAAGCACACAGATTACCAAAATAATATTCGAAGTGGTTGGAGAGGGTGAAGTGCCGGAAGAACCGGAGGAAAAGAATGAGAAAGGTTATTCTTGTATCGAGTGTATTCAGGAAGAATAAGGCGGAAACAACGAAGATTGTTGTTAACAAGGGCTCCCGCAGGTCGGGGAAGACATACTCGATACTGATGCTGCTGATACTGGTGAAGGCTGCGGAGCAGGATGATGCGGTGTTTACCATCGTAAGGAAGACCATGCCATCGCTGAAGACTACTGCCATGAGGGATTTTTTCGAGGTATTGAAAAATCATGGCATGTATGATGAGAAGTTTCACAACAAAACTGAAAATACATACATGCTGAACGGCAATCTGTTTGAGTTTGTGAGCCTGGACCAGCCTCAGAAAAAGAGGGGGCTAAACTTTTATTAGGGGCCGAATTTCTCTAATGCGAACTCTTTTAATATCTTTTATTTTCCCTCTCCAATTCTTTCTCCCATCTTAACAGTAGTTTCATAGCCCTTTGCTGTATTGGTCAATAAATCCTCATCAATTTGGATTTTACTTTTTTTAAACAGCAGTACTACCGTTGAGCCTCCAAATTTAAAGAAGCCTTTCTCTTCGCCTTTATTTACAGAGCTCCCCTTAAAAGTTTGTACGATGCTTCCTACCATGGTGGCACCAACTTCGGCCATAACAACATCACCAAACAAAGGATTTGAAAGGATTGTATATTCTCGTTTGTTCAGACAGAATATTTCAGCCTTTTTACGCAAGGCAAAGGGGTTGACTGAATAATAGTCACCTTCAATCTTTTTGTTTGGAGTAATATTTCCACTCACCGGAAAATGAAAACGATGGTAATCGACCGGGGCCAGCCGAATGATAAGCAGGGCGCCATCATGGTACTTTTGCGCAAGTTCAGGATTATCCAAAAAGGAGGATATTTCAAAGCGATATCCTTTTATGATAAAATCGGTATTGCTAATATCGGCATAAGCCAGAATTTTGCCATCGGCAGGTGATACAACAATATTAGAGCTGGTATCAATTGGTCTTGCATCAGACTTTAGTTTTCTGGTAAAAAAATCGTTGAAATTCTTGAACTCCTTTTCCTGAGCAACGCTCATATCAATATCAAAATCTTCAATAAAGGGATGTATCTTTTTTGCAGAAGAAGTGCGATCCATCATAGTACCATAGATAGCTGAAACCAGCTTTCTTTTCGCCAACGCCCACAAGGTTGCTTCTCCGATTGGATTGTAATACAACCATACCAACCACTTTTCTCCGGCTACCTTTTCGGTTTTTATTTGCCCACTTTCTCTTTCATAGTAATGAATGGGATCCTGAGGCGTTAATGGATAAAAAGCCAGGCTGATAATTATTGCAAGCAACAACAAAATGATGCCCCACCACTTTTTAGCTTTTGTTATTTTCATGCTTGCTTTGTTTATCTTGCGAAGCAAATATAATACATTGCTTAATCAACGCTTTAAATAAATAGTCAATTACATTTCTTACAAATTCTAATGCACAGTTTGATTTTAATTGTTGCCACAAAAAAAACCTGGAGTGTCAGGCTGAAAGTTAGAGAATTTAAAGTTCAATAGGCGAAAGGGTTTCCGATGCCCTGGCAAACTGCTTCATCAGCTGCGGCTGAAAGGAACTGGCGGAATCCGGATTCGTTACAGACCCGGCAGTAGAGTTTGCCATCGGATGGATTAGGCCAGGATGCCTCTTTAGTTGGGTTAAATGCTTTATTAAAGCCTGTTAACCTGATCAGGGAGTTTAAGAATTATAAATGGAAGGAAGACCAGAGCGGAAAAGCTACCAATGAACCGATTGATAAATTCAATCATGGGATTGATGCGGTGAGGTATGTTTGCCTGGCAAAAGTGATGGTGAACAGGAAGAGGATGTGGAAGGTTTCGAGAGTGTAAAGTTATGAGTGATGAGATATGAATGATGAGAGATGAGTGATGAGTGAATAATGAAGAGTGAATAATTGCCCGCATGCGACTGAAATAAGTAGCGCTCGAACGTAGATGTAGAAAGTGGGGAGGGTTTAGGTAGCGAAAAGAGAATAACGTTTGCGGCTAAAAAAACGAGCGGGGAATTAAAACCGCTCACTTATCTGCCGAGAAAATATAATAAAAACATACTAAAACCCGCTACCTGCTTAACCCCACTTGTTTTTTGAGCCGATATTGTGTGCTGGCGTTTTCTTTATTTCTTCCATAATAATTCACCTTCGGTTAAAAATCCATCTTCAACCTGAAAATTATCAAGTGAGCCAACTTGATTTTGTATGCACAAAAATATCAAAGGATTTGCAGAATTATTCCGATATATCCTTTTACCATTAGGCGAAATGCGTATTACAGAACCTTCACACACATCGAAAAGTGAATCATCAACTTGGAACTGTCCCGAACCTTTTATAAACACAAAAATCTCTTCATGGTTTTTATGTTGATGCATAAATGGCATTTCAGTATTAGGCGGAATTACCGTAAAGGAAATCTCCGCACCTGTCGATTTAAGAATTTCTCCAACAAATACTTTCCCTTTTACTTCTTGATTTCGTTTCGGAAGAGTGAAAGAATAATCCATTAATTGGTCAATCAGACCCAAGTCAATTGCAGTATGATTTATTCCGTCTGATTTGATTATTACATTTTTCATTTTGTATTTATTTATTATTTATCAAAAGAGTTTTTGTCTTTTTTACGCTTGTACACAACGGTCGGTGTAAGCGCAGTTTTTAATACCTTTAAAATCACGTTGCGTGTATCGTAGCGGAATGCAACAATAAATATCAAAATATAGAAAATTACGATACAGATTGTTGGGCGTAGGTTATTTAGTCTATCAATATTAGTTCATATATTCGAGAATCTCTATCTGGAAATTTATATCCTGTAGGTATATTTTCTCTATTCAATTCCTTAAATCCATTCTTTTCATAAAACCGATGTGAAGCTTTGGCTATAGCCGGAGTATCTAAAAGAATTCTTCGAAATCCAATATTATTTGCTTCTTTTATTAATATGTCAAACAGTCTTTGGGCGATTTTCATGTTTGTTCCTCGCAATTCTTTTTTAACGAACATTTTTCTCAAAATTCCGATTTCATGATTCAATTTTTGCAATCCTATACTTCCAACAATTTCATTGTCGATTTCTTCAATCCAAAAGCCGCCTTCTTTAAAAAATTCATATGTATTTATTAAATCCAATTGTTCGTTTCTTTCAAATCCAAGACCAGCTGCTCCGTTTTGAATTCCAAGTACAAATTCAGTTAGTTCTTCTTGTTGTTCAATTTTAAATTTACTTATCATTTGTTTTCTTTTTAACTTACGCCCAACCAGGTCTGATAAAATCATCCTTATACACCCGATTTTGTGTGAATAGGTATGAAAACTATCAATCTATATTTATGTCAAATATATAAAAGTTTGCAATACAAACAAATCATTATTAAGAGACTGACATAAAAAATGCCCGGGGTTGCCGGACAAGTTAGAAAAATTGGTTTTGATCAACCAGCGAATGGATTTCCTATACCCTGGTAAACGGCTTCATCAGCTGCGGCTGAGAGGAACTGGCGGAATTCGGATTCGACACAGGATTGGTAAAAGGATTACCTTCGGTGAGATCGGTCAAGTAGGCAAGGGCATTTCAGCCCAAGCCTCTCACAGAACCGTACGTGAACCTCTCGACTCATACGGCTCTTGTTATTCCAATCACTCTTTATAACCATATCGCCAGTGTGCAAATAGGTTGGGATGCCATCTTTGATAGTCTTCTAACCATTGGTAACTCTGCTTAATACCAGATAACTTATACTTGTGCTGCGCCCATTGAACCAGCCGGAAGCTTAACCGCCGAAAGACATTTAGAAACAACCATTTCCTAAACTTTCCATAGTAGTTTATCCAGCCTTGTAGCTTGGAATAGAGTGTGTCGGCAATTTGTTCTATTGTGCTCTCACTCCACATTTG
The DNA here is from genome assembly GCA_037142075.1 of Bacteroidota bacterium. Taxonomy (GTDB): domain Bacteria; phylum Bacteroidota; class Bacteroidia; order Bacteroidales; family UBA4417; genus UBA4417. Next base: position 1,462 of record JBAXBJ010000181.1, on the reverse strand, counting down.
GATTTTAAAACGGTTTATTTCTTCGACTATCTTCTTTTGCGAGCCCCTGCTGATTGACAAATCAAACATGTTAAATATGATTCCTATCTGATAATCTTTCGTTGGACGTGGTTGAAAACTAAACCCAAGAAAGTCAAATTGTACTTGTTCATAGGGTTCTTTGCGTCTATAATCTCTGCAATAAACGATTTTAGTTTTCAACGGATGTAGTTCAAGTTGACATTGATTCATACGTTCGGCAATTTGCAAAAGTATTGCTTCTGCCTCCTGCTGCGTATGGCAATGTACGATAATGTCATCTGCGTAGCGTTCAAAGCAAATTGTCGGGTGTTTCCTGGTTATCCACATATCAAAAGCATAATGCAAAAATAGGTTTGCCAGTAATGGACTTATTACTCCTCCTTGTGGTGTGCCTCGTCCTTCTTTGCTTACTATGGTTCCATCTAACTTTTGTACTGGCATTTCCAGCCAGCGTTTGCAATACATCTTCACCCATTTCTCTGCTACTACTTTGTCTAATGCTTTGAGCAAAAGGTCGTGGCTAATGTTGTCGAAGAATCCCTTAATATCCATATCTATCACCCAATCATATTGCTTTACGTTTATCCTTGCTTTTGTCAGTGCCTGATAGGCACTTTTTAGCGGACGATATCCGTACGAATTTGCATGGAATAGCTTGTCTATGGAACTCTCCATATAATCTTTCACCACGGTTTGGGCTATCCTGTCTCCTATGGTCGGTATGCCAAGTTTTCGCATTTTACCGTCTTTCTTCGGTATTTCTACTTCTCGTACCGCTGGTGGAAAATAGGTGCCTGATGCTAAACGGTTCCATATCTTGTATAGGTTTCCGCTTAGTTTCATTTCAAAATCCTTCATACTCACATGATCAACGCCATAGGCTTTGCCTTTGGTTTTAACTTTCTGATAAGCCGCCCATACCATTTGTTTACTAATTGGCATTGGCTTTGTTTGTGATTGTGTTTCGTCCATCTTAGTCATTTCCTTTGTAGGATTGTTAAAACTTGAAAACTTGAATAACCTAAGCCCTTCGCTCCATCTCCATTACAGAGACTTCTTCACTACTACGACTTAGTCCGCAACTGTGTACTGCATCGGTACTTTCGGCCTCACTGGTTTCTCAACTTGTGCCTTTTCCCTTCGTCTGACAGCGTATCCTTGCCTCAGACCTTCATCAGTTCACAGCACTCTCCTGTTCCGTATAAAAGCCCAAATAACGTTCATGCCACATCAATATCGGTTGTCACATAGCCAGTAAATCAGGTAACCGCTATGCTCTTTAATCCCATGCGAAGAAATGGAAGTTTTGACAACGGGTTACTATCTCAATACGTCATCAGTGGTTTACTTGCGTTCATCTCCGTTATTTATACCTGATGGTTGATACCACCTTTTCCTTGTCCGTTCAATACCATAGATTTTGGCTACAGCACCGCAAGGC
>JBAXBJ010000180.1:0-5653 GCA_037142075.1 Bacteroidota bacterium | reverse complement strand
CCTTACAGGTTCGTTGCTTGTGTACTGAAAGTAACCGTTGATATCCGACTGAGTATTCAGATCAACACCCTGCACGCCGTAACCAACGATCTGGATGGACCATCTTTTATAGCTTACGTTAGCTGAAAGTCCGTAGGAAAAATCAGGATACTTCTTCCCGATAAATCCACGGTCATCTGCTGTGATTTTGCCATCCGGTTTCCCTGTCAGCGCTCCTGCTGCATCACGGCCGTTAATATCAACAGTCCAGATATCGCCAAGTCCAATTGGGAAATCATTATTGGCGTTGGTTAAATAAGGGTGAGCGGTCAAATCGGCCTGTGTTTTAACAATCCCGTTCGATTGATACCCAAAGAAGCTGTATATCGGCTGACCAACCTCAAGACCCCATTCTCTTATGTTACGTCCCTGTAAATCAACGACCTTGTTGCGTTCAAAAGAAAGGTTCCCGTTGATGCTGTAAGTCCAGTCGCCTTTTTTATCCTGCCATCCGGCTGTGAATTCCCATCCGTGGTTTTCAATTTCGCCGCCATTAATTGTTGGATCCGAAGAGCCCCAGGCATCGGGCGTATATTTACCTGCCGCGTAAGGAATCGGTTTGCCGTAAAGCAGATCAGTGGTGTTCGATTTATAATAATCGGCTGTTAAGGTCAACTTGGAATTGAAAAGAACGGCATCAATTCCGATATCCTTTTTCAGGGTCGATTCCCATTTAAGATTTTTATTGACAGCAGCTCCCAAAGCGTAAGCCAGTTTGGCTGACTGTCCGCTTGTCGGGCCCATTACTCCGTACATTGAATACAATGTGGCATAGGTAGGATATAGGCCGACATTGCTGTTACCTAAAGTTCCGTAACTGCCCCTGATTTTTAAATCATTGACTATTGTGGTAAGAGGCTCAAAGAATTTTTCTTTCGAAATTCTCCATCCTGCCGACACTGAAGGGAATGTTCCCCAACGGTTAGCTTCGACAAACCGGGAAGAACCGTCACGGCGAATTGAGGCTTGCACATAGTATTTACTGCTGTAATTATAACCGACTCTGCCAATGTACGATACAAATGACCAGTCCTGCATCCCGTTATAGATTGTTTCACCTTCTGCCTGTCCTGAGTTCAGGTATTGGATCGAATTATTCGGCGTGCCATTGCGTGAAGCGCTTAAATATTCGTATTTACTTTCTTCCTGCGAATAAATAGCCACTGCTGAAACATTGTGCACCGTGTTAAACGTTTTCTCATAGTTCAGCATGTAATCTGCTATCCAATGCATGTTCCAGTCCTGGCTTTTGCCGACGTTGTTTATACTTTTTGTTTCGACACGCAGAATATGAAGTTCCGGTGAGAAGCTCGTGCTCTGACCGTTTCTGTAATCAACACTTATACGCGGCGTAAAGGTTAGTCCGGGCATAAGTTTAATTTTAAGGAAAAGATTCCCTGTAACACCGTATGAACGGGTTGCACTGGTATAATCGTTCACATAAATAAGCGGGCCTACGTCGCCGCCTTCCCAGGTGTAAAGTCTTACATAATCATAATTGACGATCGCGCCACTTTCATTTCTTTCATAAGGCCTTGAAATAGGATTCTTGCGTACCGACTGGAAATAAGGGTTTGGGTTGCCAACTCCCCCAAAACGGCTCGTGCTGTAAATATTCACTGAATTACCGAATTCAATAAAGTCGGTGATCTGGGTATTTGAATTAAAACGTAAACTTATTCTGTCTGCCCCGGTATTCTTTACAAGACCATCCTGCTTCATATAGGAGGCAGATGTAAAGTAGGTAGACTTCTCAGTTCCACCGGATAGTGCAACGTCGTAGTTCTGTATTTTACCCGTCTGGCTGACCTGATTGAGCCAGTCAGTATTGACTAATTTTTGATTTACGCCCAATGCGGTTGCTGTTCCGTTTCCATCGGTAACAGTCACCGGATCTAATTTAACCTGCATACTTCCATCTTGTGAATATGGCGTAAACAAGTTCCAATTAACAGGAATCTGATTTCCCCAGGGTGATGCCTGCACAGCTTGTGAACCGGCATTGATGTAAGATTCCCTGTCTAACATCAGCCACTGTTGTGTGTTCAGCCGTTTTTGCAACAATTCAGAATAGGCCTGAACTCCCGTATAAGCGCTAAAAGTGATAACAGGTGTACCTTTGGCTCCTCTTTTTGTCGAAATCAGCACTACTCCGTTTGCGGCCCTGGCACCATAAATAGCACAAGAAGCGGCATCTTTTAAAATTGAAATGGTTTCGATATCATTAGGGTTAACACTGCCTATGCCGTCCATAATCACACCATCGATGACATAAAGCGGTGAAATAGAAGCTCCCCATGATTGTACTCCCCTGATTCTGATGTCCTTGTCAGCTCCTGGTTCACCTGAATTTGAGATGATCGTAACACCGGCTACTTTTCCCTGCATGGCATCCAAAACATCTGTCACAGGTGCCTTTTCGTATTCCTTAACGGATACTGTCGAAACAGAACCTGTAAGGTCAACTTTCTTCTGGGTTCCATAACCTACTACAACAACTTCACCCAAGCCAAGAACAGACTCTTTCATGGTGATATCAATGGCAGTCCTGCCTGTGATGATCACTTCCTGTTGATCCATTCCGACAAAAGTAAATACCAGAGTTTTTGCATCAGCTGGTACTTCCAGTGAATACTTTCCTTCGACGTCAGTAACCTGCCCGATGGTAGTTCCTTTTACAACTACAGATACTCCGGGAACTGATTGTCCTTTTTCGTCTTTTACAGTCCCCTTGATCGTTTTCTTCTGGGCCTGCTGAGTTGCAATGCCCGTAACCATCGGATCAAGTGTTTTCAGGTTGTCCTTTTCGTAAAGTAAAACCTGACGGTCATCAATTTTGTAGGAGACATTGGACCCTTTGAACAGTTGGTCCAAAACGTTCTCAAGTTGTTCTCCTTTTACTGATACCGACTGTTTTGCATTTTCATTTATGATACTGGCATCATAAATGAAAATAAATTCACTGCTGCTTTCAATCGTGCGGAGTATATCCGACACCGATGAATTCTGCATCTGAAGGTCTAACTTAGTTTTTTGCGAATAGGAATTGGCCGCAGTAGCAGCCATGGTCCCTGCAAAAAGTAAAACAGTTAGGAGCTTCATCGTTAAAAAGATAACATTCAAATTCTTTCTTCTCCAGAAAGAACACAAAGCTAAAGGTTTTTTCATAAATGTGAAATGGATTGATTAAACTTTTAAACATGTTGCCATACGGCGTGATTGATTCGAACCGATTGAAATTGTGCAAATTAACCGGTTTTTTCTTCATTTATTTACTCATAAAATAAATATTTATTTTCTTGTTTCATATATCTTGTCTTTGAAATCACCGCCAAAGCGGTCAAAACCCGTTCCGGATCATCTTTTAAATCAAGTTTTCCGCTTATTTTAACCGGGATGCCACCTAACTTTGCTTCAATTGGAATATTATAATAATGCGAAACCCGTCTGATCAGGTTGGGGACCTCTTCATTATCGAAAGTCAGGTAACCGTCAATCCAGGCAATATAATTTTCAGCTTTATCCACATGTGTAACCTCAAAACCATTCTCTTCAATAGAAAAGGAGGCTTTTTGATTTGGTGTCATGAATACTTCTTTTGATCGCAATCGTTCATTGAAATTCAGGCTGACTTTGCCTTCCAGCAAAACAGTATTGTAATCAGCATCATTTTTGTAGGCCTGAACATTAAATTTGGTCCCGTAAACCTTGACTTTAAAAGCGTCTGTTCTTACAAAGAAAGGTTTTTCTGCATTTTTGGTCACCTCAAAATAGCCTTCACCTTCTAAATACACATCGCGGGTATTCCCTCTGAAAACAGGGGTATAAACCAGCCTGGAGCCAGAGTTCAGCCATACCTTTGTGCCATCCGAAAGAATGATGGTTGAACGTTTGCCAAACGGAACTACCAATTGATTAAATCCGTTATCTGTATTTACCTGCCCCATGCTGGCAGAGTCATTCACCGAAACGCCATTGCCATCTGCAGTGTAACGGACTTTCGATTCCTTACTGCTGATCCCGATCTTTTTCCCGTCGGCCAGAATAAGCTCTGCGTTCTTGAATGAGACCTTGTTTGAGGCGGCGAAGTTCTCAAGGGAGGGTTGTTTATTCACCAAATAGAAAGAAGCGCTTCCGATTCCCAACAAGAGGAGGCCGGCAGCGGCATAACGATAAAACTGCAGCCGCAACTGCCGTTTTTGTTCGAAGATGATTCGACCCCAAAGTTCCTGTTTTTTTTCAGTCGAATGAATGTACTTCCCGGTTTTTAATTCTTGAAGCATTTTTATCGCCATTTCAATTTCCTGAGTCTTTCCGGGGTGTTTATCAATTAATTTTTCCAAATATTTATTGGAACCTAATTTCCCCTCGATTGATCTTCTGAAATTTTCATCCAGAACAAAATCCTCAGCGTTGTAAGTTCTATAAAGCTTAGTAAACATTGAATTATTTTGGTGTATTTCCTTATAAGAGTGAATAAACCTTAAAATATGGACAGAAAAATTAACTTTTTTTAACTATTGATGAAATAATTTTGACCGAAGTTTATACTGTGAAAGCTATGTATTGATTATCAACACCTTCATTTGGGATGAAATTATTGATCATTGTTTTGGTTATTCGGATAATGAAACAATTGTAAAATTTGTTAATTGCAATTAACGTTTCGTCGGTTGTTTGAAGAAGTGTATAAATTTTCGAAATAATGCAATAGACAACAGGTTATATGTTATGGTTTTGTATAGTCAAATCGCTGTAAGTGTGTTATTTGTGGGCTGTTCCAATACTCATCTGCTATAAATACCCGGAATCAAAACCGAATGTTCTATCTGCGCCCCGTTAAAACGAAAAAAATCAGCCTTTTTTCAGCGTGCCGTATTTTCTGGGCTTCGGTACGGATTGCCTTTATCGAACGATACATTGATTTATGGCAGGATTCGACTGTGATATCCAGCAATGCCGATATATCCTCATAGGTTAAATCACATTCATATTTCAGGTAAATCAATTCCTGCTGTTTTGCCGATAATTTTCCGATACATTCCTTTACTACCATTCGAAGTTGATTTTCTTCTTCCAGATCGGACTGATCCTGCTCGGGATTGTTGAAATATGCAAAATGTTTTTCCGATAATTTTTCGTTGTGCAACAACTTCTTTTGTATCTTCAAATCGAGGAACAATTGCCGCCTGAATGATATAAACAAGTATCCCGCAACATTACTTACCAATCCAAGTTTCTTCCGCACTTTCAGAAAATAACTGAAAGTATTTTGAATGGAATCTTCGATGATCTGTGTGTCTGAAGTATGTTTCAATCCAAAATTGAACAGCAGATCATAATGATCAAAATAGATCAGCGAAAGAGCTTCACGGTCCCCATGGGAGATGAAATTTTCCCAATTCGTACAATAATTATTGTTCAAAGGTACTTTCATAGATTCTTCAAAAAGACAAAGCAATCAAAGTTAGTTATTTTTTTTAAGAAAACAAACATAGTTAGTAATAATTGTTCAGTGACGTAAAGACATTATTTAAAAAATAAATATTAAAAAATATTATGATTATCCGCAAAGTGTCCTATTGTAAATTTTAGATTTGAAATCAGGAGAATA
>JBAXBJ010000179.1:0-5701 GCA_037142075.1 Bacteroidota bacterium | reverse complement strand
TGGTCAAAAACAAGGAACTCCACGAACGCGTCACAGCCCTCGAAAAGCTCATTCCTTTAGTCTGTTTCAAGGTCGACTGCCCCACCCGCCAGAAACAGGAACCCTGTTAAATGAAAAAGGCTGCCCTTCGGAGCAGCCTTTCGTATTTCAGTTCGCCATGGTAAGTTCATACTTCCCGGCAATTTTCAGCATATCCTTTTTAATCAGGTCATCCACTACCCGTGCATATTTCTTGGTCATATTTACGCTCGAATGCCCCAGCATCTTCGAAACAACCTCCATTGATACCTGGTTGGCAAGAGTCACAGTAGTAGCAAAAGTATGCCTGGCCGTGTGCGTACTAAGATGCTTGTCAATCCCTGTAACATCCGCAATCTCCTGCAGGTAAGCGTTCATCTTCTGGTTCGACAACACCGGAAGTAATTTCCCTTTACTGATGCATCTTGGGTCGCTTTCGTATTTTTCCAGGATCCTGATCGCGGGTTCCAGCAAAGGTATATGACACCAGTTTTTGGTTTTCTGCCGCCTTTTCTTAATCCATTTTGCACCTTCATTATCAATAATATCGGCATTACTCAGGCTTGCAACATCCACAAAGGCAAGTCCGGTGAAGCAACAGAACAGATAAACATCCTTCACCTGCTGCATCCGTTCTATAACAAACGTCTTTTTCATCAGTTTGTCCAGTTCCCTGGCATCCAGATAAGCCAGGTCAACATTCTCCAGGTGAAATTTTATGTTTACAAACGGATCCTTCCTCATCCAGCCGTTGGCTAATGCTATCCGGATGATCTTTTTAAAATTCTTGATATATTTGGTGGCGGTGTTATGAGCGCATTTACGCGTCGTTTTAAGGTAGAGTTCAAGATCTGTTATAAACATTGGAGTTACCTCGTTCAGTCTTACATCATTCTTTCGGTACCTTATCTTGATAAAATCCGATATATGCTTGTAGCACACTTCATAACGCTCAACAGTACCAGGGGCGAAGTCGATATTGATCAGTTTCCTGCACTTTTCATTGTGCTCCTTAAATATGCCAAGAATTGTTTTCGACCCGGCATCAAGTCCCATATAAGCATCTTTTAAAGAGTGAGCGGTTAATTCATGGCCTTGCTCTTCCAGCTCTCTTTTCTTCAAAAGCAGGTTAGATTTGATTAGCCCAAGGTATGAATTAATTTCTTTAGCCTCTTTCGAGGTGCCATCAACCCGACCGGATTCCTGTATCCATGTTTCAGGATCAGTTAATCTTCCGGTCGCAAATTCAGTTTTTTGATTGTTCAGCGTGATTCGGGCGCTAATCGTAGCTTTCCCGTCTTTGTTAAGCTTGGTTCTGTTAATAAAATACAGAACTGAGTAAGTTGCTCTTGCCATTTTTCCAACGATTTAAGGTGAACAAATGTATTTTTTTCGAGCAACAATAACCGACGCAAGTTTTTCATTTTCAGTGCATAAGAACCTAAATCGTTGGAAAAATTCCCCTCCATTTTTTCCAACGATCTTCCAACTCAAACTTTGCTTTTCTATGCTTTTTTATGCATTTCCCATAAAGAAAAAACCACTGAAACGTATTGGTTTTCAGTGGTTTGCTCTTTTTTGCATTACTAATCAGCGGAGAAGGGGGGATTATCACCTTGTCATATTCCCTATATCCAATGTCATGTCAAGAATTAAATTTTTATATATAAATCATTGTTATTCAATATTATGTATTTATTTTATTTTTATTGATATAACTTTACTACATTTGCAATACGGTTTATATGACACAAAAACCGTTACCTCTACCGTTACCTATCAATTGAGTATAAAATAACAAAACACAAAGATTTTATCCAATGGGCGAAATTAGGTATTTCTTAAACAAAAGCAAAGGCACAAAGGAAAGCCGGCCGATTATGTTAAGCTATCATTTTCATGGGCAAAGGCTCTTTTATTATACCGGTAAAAAAGCAGATGAAGACCATTTTTTTCCAGACAAAAAATCCCCTCTTTCCTCGGGTGAGGACCGGTTAAATATTAACAGCCTGCTAAAAATAATCCGTGATACAATCGGCGAAATAGAAAACCAGGCAAAAGCAGGAGGAGAACCTGTATCTGCCGAAATGATACGAAACGGCCTGAATGAGAAAATTAAGGGCAAACCTCAAAACAAAGAGGAGATAATAACTTTAACAAAATATTTCGACCTGTACCTGGCAGAGATGCCAAACAAAATAAACTTAAGAACAGGCAGGAAATTATCGAAGACAATGCCGCAAAAGTACACGAACCTCAGAGATACATTTGTTGCATTCTGCAAGTTTGATGGCAAAGAATACGATTTTGAGCACATCGACAGCACCTTTTATAATAAATTCGTGTCGTACCTCATACACGAAAAAAAATACAGTGTCAACACCTATGGTAGAGCAATCAAATTTTTTAAAACTATTCTTTACGATGCTGCAAACAGAGGTATCAATAAAAACTTTGCCTTTATTAAATCTATACAAGGAGTAACTGAACACGCTGACAGCGTTTATTTATCAGAGAGTGAACTGCTGACTATTTATGAGCTTAATTTATCAGCGAAGCCTCATTTGGACAGAGTCCGCGACATGTTTCTGATTGGATGCTGGACAGGTTTGCGATTTTCCGATTTTAGCGAAATCCGGCCAGAAGATGTGAGGGAGAACAGGATCCGGGTATTGACTCAAAAAACAAAAAAAAGAGTAACTATTCCGGCCAATCCGGTTGTTAAATCAATCCTCTTGAAATACAATTATGATCTGCCGGCAGCTATCAGTAACCAGCGGTTTAATGATTACATAAAGGACGTGGTTGAATTAGCCGAAATAAAGGAATTGTATGTCAAGCGAATAACCCGATTGGGGGTATCTGAGAAAATAAGCAAAGCAAAGTTTGAGTTTGTCGGAACCCATACAGCCAGGCGAAGTTTTGCGACAAATATGTTTTTGCGGGGTGTTCCATCCACAATTATAATGGGGATTACTGGCCATTCAACGGAAAAGGAATTTCTGAAATACATTAAAGTTGACGAAGAGCAAAAAGCTGACATGTTTGAAAAGTTTGTAGATTGGAATTTATAGCAGAAAATTCTGAGAAAACTGACGCTGCTTTCAAAACAATAGCAAAAATTGAAACCCGAAAATAATGATTTGTGTAAATCAATAGTACAATAACAGTGTTTATTAACAAGCTCCAGCAGAGCTCCAGACCTATATTTAAGAAAAAATAATCGCTATGACTAAAACAATTTATTTAGAACAGATTCGCAATCAGTATACTAACCACTCAAATTTCACTAATTCATTCTTAACAAAAGAGCTAACAAATAAAATAATTCCGATTCTAAAAAATCATAAAATCGAAATTGATGAGGGTTCTTTGCCAAAAATCAATGACTTTGTGAACCAACATAAAAAGCTGCTAATGCGTTTCCCCATTGTGGTGGAAAATTCATACAGGGAAGGAATAAGATTGGCATATTTAAATGATATACAACATGTTAAAGATTTATTATTTACTACGGAGAAATCTAAAGTTGAAGTTCTAAAGTATGAAATGGAAAGATTCAATATTAAATTTTCTAATTTATTCCCACACACATGGCTATATAATGGTATTGTCGATGTTTATTCAATTCGTAAAACTGTAGAGTGTCTAATCTTCGATTTGTTTCTCACACGCACGTTGCAAGGATTAAAAAAGCCCCCCACTAACGACGAACTGCCAACACAAGAGTTTTTTAATAACTTTATTTGTCCGCAAATACAAATAACTGCTGCCAAACAATGGTGTCTGGAACAGATTGAGGAACTCACAAAAAATTCAGGGTTAGTTGCATCTGAAACTAATAGCACATTGCCCGATCCATTATTAGATAAAATGGAACAAATCAAAGAAAAGCTAAAATTTGCGTTTGAAGATGATAAACATATTGATAAAATTTTAGATGCTATAAAAGTATATGCAATCAATAATACACCTGATTGTGTTAAAAATGAAATATACAACTGCGAAAATATTAAAATTAGTAGCAAAGAGTTTTATACTCCATTCAAAGATTTGAATAAGAAAACTGGTATAACATATACGGATATTGCAACAGTTTTACATTATTTCATACATGCCGGCAATGGTAGCCAAAATGCAATTAAGATAACGGCAATTATTCAAAACCTTAAACGAAAGTATGATTAAGTTATATGACTGTACCAACTGTACCGGTAACTGTACCGGTAACTGTACCGGTTGTCATTTAATTGATTTTTTTATTATGCTTATAATCAGCTATATAATTTATTTGACTGTACCATAAGGTACACCCTTACTTTGCTTTGAAATTTAAAAACAAAGCAATGACACCAACATTCGAAAGTTTACCCGGGTTAGTCGAGGGATTACAAAACAAGGTTGATACTCTAACCAACCTTATTAAGTCCCTGGTTAATGCCGATCCTATACCTGAACCCGATGAAATTCGGTTTTATGGTGATCGGGAACTTGCAAAATACCTCTCTTGCAATATTCAAACCATTTATCGGTTAAAGAAGGCTCGTAAAATCCCTTTCCGGAAATACGGGCGTAAATACTATTATTTGCGTTCTGAGATTGATAAAGCGTTTGATGGGAAAGGAGGGAGGAAGTAATGAATCCGGATAAAGAAAAAGCCCCGGAGCCGGCAAGCTACACAGGGCAAATAGATAACACCCACAAAGATACAATTCAAAACGGAGAAATGCAAGAACCATCTCTGGTTTTTGATTCTCTTAATCATGTAAGTGCTTTTTTTGATATTGACCCATTTTCCCGGAAACATGGCAGCCTTTTAGAGTTTGATTTCCTTCAAATTACTGACAGAACCAAGATTCCATTTCCAATACCTATCCTGAAAATCAACGGTGATAGAGTTGGCACGCCGGATGCATTAACAACCATAAGCGGGCAGCCCAAAAGCGGTAAATCTGCATTAATTGGAATTTTAATTGCCGGGGCAATAAGCACAGATGGCGATATTGACGGGTTAGCTGGCGTTGAAGTATTGCCAAATACAGATGGTAAAGCAGTTATTCATTTCGATACGGAACAGGATAGATATACACACCAATACCATCTGAAAACAATATTGAAAAGAGCTTATTTTGATCACACCCCTGGTTATTTTCTCTCTTACAACATCCGGCAACTTGAGATAGAGACGTATCAGGATACGGTAAATTCAATTTGCGCAGGAGCAAATACTAAATTTGAAGGGATCCACTCCATTTGGATTGATGGGGGAGCGGATTTTATTTATGACACAAACAATCCTGAACAGTCGAACACTATTGTTAAATACTTTGAAGGACTGGCACAGGAGTATCACACCGCCATATTTATTGTTGTGCATACCAACCCTGGAAGCGATAAAGAAAGAGGGCATTTTGGCAGCCAATGCCAGCGAAAAAGCACAGGAATTTTATCTGTAAAAAAGGAAGGTGATATATCATACCTCGATCCAAAAATGCTGCGATTTTCCGGTAATAGTCAAAAAATTCAATTCAGATATGACAAAGTAAAAGGCTATCATGTGCATTGTTCTGAGTTTGAAGATATGGAAGAAGCAAGAGCATCGACCAGGATAGAAAAAGCCCGGAAGATTTGTGCTGATATTTTTGGCGGCCAACATTCACATTCTTTTGGAAGCGCCATTGAT
>JBAXBJ010000178.1:0-5718 GCA_037142075.1 Bacteroidota bacterium | reverse complement strand
CAAAAATAGATACTTTTTTCAGATTATGGTTTTCCCATTCCATCGAAATTTCAAAGCCACCTCTGGCACAAATTCCTGTTACCTTGCCATTATCCCAGGTATCGGGTAATGCCGGAAGTAAGCGGATTTCACTTTCGCCGGATTGTACGAGCATTTCAACCACAGCAGCTGATCCGCCGAAGTTCCCGTCAATCTGAAAAGGCGGATGTGCATCCGTTAAATTGGGGTATGTGCCGCCACCCTGGTGATTGCTTGTTTTTACACCATCAGGATCAATATACCTGAGCAGTTCTCGGTACATTTTATAGGCATGGTTACCATCGCCGAGCCTTGCCCATAAGTTAATCCGCCAGCCTTTTGACCAGCCGGTTGTTTCATCACCCTTAATTTCGAGGGTCTCACGGCATGCACGGGCCAATTCGGGAGTTGAGTACGGTGTAATCTGGTGACCAGGAAATAAGCCAAAAAGATGGGATTGATGGCGGTGCTGAGGATCTTCGTCCTCCCAGTCATAATACCACTCCTGCAAATTACCTTTTTTGCCGACCTGGTAAGGATGCAAGCGGGCAAGGGCATTTTTGAGGCTTTGACAAAAAGCAGTATCCTGATCCAAAATTTCCGATGCATCGACTGCTTGCTGCATACACGCCCGGACAATGGCTATATCGGCCGTTCCACCATAGAAAGTAGCCCCGTGATAACCGCTTGGTGTAATAAACTTATTTTCGGGCGAAGTAGAAGGGGAGGTGATCAACTTTCCTGCCTTGTCTTCGACCAACCATTCGAGGCAGAATTGGGCTGCACTGCGCATCATTTCATAGGCATCGTTTTTCAGGAAGTTCTTATCAAGTGTAAATAAATAATGCTCCCATAAATGAGTACTAAGCCACGCACCGCCCATATTCCAGTTGGCCCACACCGGATCGCCTTTTCCAAAATCCCCGACGGCATTGCTCATGGCCCAGATGTCCGAATTATGGCAAGCAACCCAACCGTTGGTGGCAAAGAACGTTCTGGCAGTTATCTTCCCGGTTTCCGAAATATTCTTGATGAATCCAAGCATGGGAATGTGCATTTCCGAAAGGTTGGCATTTTCGGCAAGCCAGTAATTTTCTTCTGCATTAATGTTCAGGGTATAATTACTGCTCCATGGCGGGCGAATATAAGGATTCCAGATTCCCTGCAGATTTGCCGGAACACCCGGTGTGCGCGAACTGCTTATTAACAGGTACCTTTCGTATTGGAAATACAATATTTCGAGGTTTTTATCTTCTTTTCCCTCAGCATATCTTTTCAGCCGCTCGTCAGTTGGCAAATCGGGAGCAGCGGTTTTACCCAGACTTAAACTTACCCTGCTGAAAAACCTCTGATAATCCGACAAATGAGCTTTTTTGAGGTTCTGATAAGTTTTAGCATATGCATTGTTTAGCTGGTCGTTTGCCATTTGAACCTGGTTCAGTCCATGGGTAGCCGGATTTTTATCGTACCCGTTAAAACTGGTTGCCAAGGAAACAAAGATAAATGCCTCAGTCCCATTCCTGAGCGACAGGGAGCTATCGGTTGTCAATATTTTTCCGTCAGCACTCTTTATTTTAGTTAAAGCAGCGAACCGGGTGCCCCTGTTTTCATCGTATACCACTGCATCAGGGATATCCCCGAGGTAGCCTGGCTTAGCCTGAACCGGCGCAAAACCATTGGCATTCAAACTATTGCCCGATGAAGTAATCTTATATTTCAACTGGCTGTCAAATTTGATTTCAAAGTTTAATGCACCTTTTTTACTGCAGCTGAGTTTAATAACCAGAACCAGGTCGGGATACGAAACAAAATACTCATGCGTAAATGTAACTCTGTTAATTTCGTATTCCACTTTCGAAACGGCATCATTAATATTTAGTTCGCGGTAGTATTTCTGAGTGCTGTTGCCATGGTCAAAATTAATGTACAGCGTTCCCAGCGGTGCGTACGATTAGGAGTATTTTCCCTGAAGTTTCCTGTTCAGTTCGTCGGCAAGCTTATAATCCTCATTTTTAAGCGCTTCCCTGATGGCAGGAAGGTTTATATACGCTTCCGGATTCATATTTGCATCAACCGGCTCACCCGACTATAAGGTTGCATCGTTCAGATATATTTTTTCGGATTTAACACCACCGAAAAACGAAGCGCCCATTTTACCATTACCCATCAACAGGGCCTCCTCAAAGTATTGGGCAGGCTGGATATACCACAATGTATTTGTTGATTGTGAATAAACTACCCTTCCCGGAACAAAAAGGCAAAACAAGGTAATGAAGCTGAATAGCTTTCTCATACAACTTGCCTTTTGGTCAATGGAATTACTTTAATTGTGGAAACATTTAATTGACTCATTTCAGATGAATCTTGACGTAGGATGTGCAAATTTATGAAAACGGTTTATGCAAAGGTTGATTACAAGGGATGGTTCTGTTCAGGAAATACAGAACATTGAATGTTGCGCGTCTCATTTTGTCTCATTTTTTCGTTAACAAACGTATTGTTTTCGGGCAACAAATGGCGACGCAAAGTACTGCAAATCAGAATAATATAGCTATAAAAGGTGGGCTTTTTGATCTGCGAAAAAGTCCGCCTTTTAAGCAACCCAAATAGCTGCATTTTGATGCACTTTCATGCTTTTACCTCAAAGAAAAAACCACTGAAACGTATTGGTTTTCAGTGGTTTGCTCTTTTTTGCATTACTTATCAGCGGAGAGGATGGCTCACCCAACTTCCCCCTCTATCCCCCGCCAATCCTTACTTTCAGAAATTTTATTCAATTAGTCCACTTACTAATCCACTGACAGTTTTTTCTGCTTTCATTTACTGTACGACTGTCTTGCGTACTGCAAATATACAGAATTTTACAGCATTATAGTGAATTTTGGCTATCTAATTTGATGGATAATATAAAAAATTTAAACATACTTCTGTTAATAACTTTCCTCTTCTTTTGCTCTCTTTTTCTTTTAATTTTCTCTTGACTTTCGTAATTTTATTCATTCCATTCCTGCTGATATTTTCCGAAATATTTCTTGCAATGTCAATTAATATAACCTCGTGTTAACTTAGGTTATTCTCTCGTTATACTCTTTCGATCATCATATATCTTAAGCCTGTAACTTTTAAATATATCAATATGTTAAGCGAAAATCAACCTCTGGTATTAGTTCAGTTCGAAGAGCATCCTTTTTCCATGGCACGGAATAAAAGCTCTTCTGAGCATATTATCCTCCTTCCTGCCGGTTTTACCATGGCAGACTATTGTCAGGCACTCTTCGACAAGGTCATGACCATCCGGCTTTCTGTAATTCATTCTTTTCTCAAATACCACTGCAAGTTGGTAAAAGATCCGCTGTTATGGATCAACACTCTCGAAAAGCTTATTAAAGACAACAAATCCCTCTTCGATAATGATGATCTCCTTTTTCGCAGGCACAAGTTTATCTCCCAATTCGATGTGCATCGCCACCGGCTTGAATCCAAAGAGCTCATAAGTACGCGTGCGCTTGATCTCAGCGAGATGGTTAACGGCTTCACGGATAAAAAGGAATATGTTTTTTCCGAAGTTCTGGCACACTGCAAAACCCTTGATACTGCGGAGGAAAAGATAGCCTACCTGCAGGACCAGGTTTATGAATACCGCCAGAACCCTCCGAAATTCATCCGTAATTCGGGCAAGGCTTTCGACGAACTCTGCTTGTCTGAGATAGAGCACATTAAGGATAAAGAAGAGATATTATTGAAAGCTGCGTTAAAGCGGCGTCATGCATCTACACCCGAGCTGCCGGTCGAAAAAATTCAGATTACCGGCAAGCTTAATTTCTTCGTCGAAATATTCTACCAGCTTATGCACGAAGTTACGTTTAACGGCAGGTCTTTTCTCCTTTCATCCGACAGGCAGATTGCAGAAATAATTCATCGAAATTTCCTCGACAGGAATGGCAAAGTCATTACAATCAAATCGGTTATGACCATTCTTGAAAAGAACCGGCCCGAAAAACGACCGAAAAACAATAAGCGTTTCAACCTTGGAGAAGATGCTTTTTAGGTGAAAATGCCGGTTTTTAAAAAGGCGGAAATCGTTTTTTCGCATTTTAATTCTATATGGTTGACATACTGAATTTTACGCTCAAAAAAAGGCGGAAATGGCTTTTGCTCATTTTCAATTCTATATCACTGACAAATAGCGTATTACACTCAATAAAAGGCGGAAAATCGACATTTCCGCCTTTTTTATAAATTCCACATTTGCTTCATTTTACTCCAGGTCTGTTTCACTGCTTTTCCATCGTTTGCACTCTTTTTCTTCGGTTAAAAGTCAAACTTTTAACGCAAGATTTTTTTTCAAAAAAGGCGGAAATGCCTCTCTCAAATCACGTTTTCAACTCATTGATTATCTGATTATTAACCAACAAAATTAGCGGCTCCGCCCATTTTCCGCTTTTTTTGAGCTTTTTTCTTATATTCCTTTGCTTCCTCAATCTAAAACACAAAAAGATTATGGAAGTAGTTCTTATCCCCAAAGATGACTTTGAAAGTCTGGTCTCCAAAGTCGATCTCGTTACAAAACACGTTACCAAATACTTTCTTAAATCCGGCGAAGTCCTTATGGACAATGAAGAATTCATTCGCCTGATGAAAGTGTCCAAGCGCACCGCCCAGACTTGGCGCGACAAGAAACTTATCTCCTTTTCCCAGGTGGGCAGCAAGGTATATTATCTGCGATCCGATGTAGATTTTTTCATCTCCAGCTACAGGGTCGAAGCCGGTATTCTTATCCCCCGGGACTAATCCCCAATCCCCAATCCCCAATCCGACATCCCCAATCCCCTAACCCCCAACCCCTAATCCCTTCTTAAAATGAATTTCACCCTCGAAATCTCCGCTTCTCCGGCTTTGCTCCAGGTACTGCAATCCCTTGCAGCCACTTTGGCAAACCCGCTTGCAGAACCTGCTGCACCACCGGTGCCGGTCAGCACTAAAGTTGAACCGGCAATTATTCCCGTTCAGGAAACTGAACCTCCTGCTCTCACCATCGAGCAGATCCGCGCCATTACCATCGAAAAGTCCCGTGCCGGCTCTAAAGAAGCCGTCAGGCAGCTTATTTCAGCCTTCAATATCAGCAGGCTCACCGATCTTCCCGAATCGGATTTCGCAGACTTCCACCGTCAGCTTATAGCCATATGAGCACGCACGCCGTATTGTCACCGTCTTCTGCCGGCCGCTGGATGGCATGCACCCCATCGGCAAGGCTCGAGCAGCAGTTCCCCGACAAGTCAGGGGAGGCAGCCCTCGAAGGAGTGCTTGCCCATGCCCTGGCTGAACTGATGCTCCGTTCCCTCACCTCCGGAAAGCAGGAGCCTTATGATGAAGCCCTCACTGAACTCGGCAAAGACCGCCTGTTCAGTCCCGACATGCTTTCCCATGTCGAATCCTATGTCAGCTATGTCGAATCCCGCCTCCTGGAAGCCCGGCAAAGCACTCCCGATGCCATTCTCTTCATCGAGCAGAGCCTCGACCTCTCATCCATCATTCCTGAAGCTTTCGGCACGGCAGATGCCGTCGTCATCGCCGACGGAACCATGGAGGTCATCGACCTGAAATTTGGCAAAGGAGTGCCCGTCAGTGCCGCAGAAAACAGGCAAATGATGCTGTATGCACTTGGAGCCATCCACATTTTCGGCCTCGCTTACGACATCC
>JBAXBJ010000177.1:0-6028 GCA_037142075.1 Bacteroidota bacterium | reverse complement strand
TAGTACCAGAGCGGCTTATATCAGCAGGATTTAGTTATAACTTCCCGACTCTGGCAAAAGCCCTCGCAAATATTCTGAAATGATATGTATTATAATGCCTATAACAGTTTGAGCCTTACCTATTCTAACCTTTAGGCAATTGATGTCGCACTCTAATATTTCTTACCTTAGCTTGATTTTAGCTGCGTTCCAATAAAAGAGGAACAAATTCGTTTCAGAACAGCATAATCATGCTATAATACACAATTACTATGCAAAACGATAAAAATCTAAGCCTTACACGCATCGGAATTTTTTTCGATGGAAATTATTTCCTTCATGTAAGCAATTATTACAATTACTTCCATCCCCGGCGGAGCAGGCTTAGCGTTGCCGGTCTAAGCCAGTTTATCCGCAAACAGGTGGCTATGGAAGAAGGTAAGCCAGAAAGCCTTATACAGATAGTGGATGCGCATTTTTTCAGGGGAAGGCTCTATGCTTCAGAAGCGAGCCAGAAAGGCAAACAGCTTTTTTACGACAGGGTTTTTGATGATATCCTAATGTCGGAAGGAGTCACCACGCATTATCTTCCGGTCAAGACTGTTTCTGGAATAAAACAGGAAAAAGGAATTGATGTCTGGCTGGCTCTGGAAGCTTTTGAACTGGCATTCTACAAGCATTTCGACGTGTTGGTACTTATTGCTGCTGATGGGGACTATGTTCCCCTGGTGCGCAAACTTAATACCTTGGGAACACGTGTTATGATATTGGGATGGCAGTTTGAATATACAAACAATGAGGGACAGGAATTATCAACCGGTACTTCCCAGGATTTATTCGATGAAGCTACCTATCCAATGGCTATGCACGAACTTGTTGAAAACGGATTGAAGCAAAACGATCCTCTTTTTAATAACCTTTTTGTTCAATCGGTTGGTCGGCGCGAGGCTGTTAAACCTGCTAAAGGTGCTGACCAGAAATTAAAGAAAAGTACTATTCAAAATTTAAAGAAAGGTTATGGTTTCATAAAGCACAGCCCGCAAAACCTGTTCTTTTATTACCAGAGCCTTGTGGGCGCTGACTTTAATGACCTGCGCGAAGGAGATAAAGTAGCTTTTACCATTGATAAAAATGATAAAGGGGAACCGATCGCAATTAATGTCAGATTACTGGAAAGTTAGACGAGAAAATAGAAATCAGGAAAATGGGTTAGGTGCTTTTCTCAAACCTGTATTATTCATAAAAATTTCTCGCAATGCCGCAACGCCGCTAAGTACAAGTAATTGATTGAAATATTTTGATAAATCAAAAAGTATTTACAGAATGTATGCCTTATATTTAACTGTTCCAATTCATAACTTTGCGTCTTTGCGAGATGAATTATTCAGGCTAAAGAGAACAAAGATAAGTACTCACTATTTCCTTATGGCATAAAATAATTCATCCAGGTATTCCCCGTTCTTGAAAATTGTTTTTTCAAACTTAGCTTCGAGTATAAATCCTGCTTTCTCCAGAACACGTTGTGAAGCAATATTTGATCCAAAAGGCCTGGCAAATATGCGGTCAATATTCAACGCGTTGAAACTGTAAACTACCATTTGCCTGATCGCCTCTGTTATGATACCTTGCCCCCAGTATGGTTCGGCAAGCCAATAGCCCATTTCGGCATTACGGCAATGAATGTCTGTCTGAGGGTACACACCAATTGATCCCACCGCTTCATTATCAATGGCGATTGCAAATATTTGAGTTGGTTTAATAGTAATTGCCTTGGTAATATACCGATGTCCGAACTTCACTGTATAAGGATACGGAAAAGCATTGCTCATGTTTCTTGCTATCTTCAGATTATTCGCATGCTTTACAAGGCTTTCCAGATCCCTGGTTGTCCATTTCCGTAATATAAAATCCATTGGAATAGAATCCTTTAAGTGGCTTTGAAATAAAGCAAAATTATTGTTGAGAGCATCAGGCGTTAAATTAAATTGCTGCTATAGTAAATTTAAAATTTTGAATAATAATCATACCGCTTTACGGTATAACAAAATTACATAACAAAAGTTAATCACATGAATGTGTTACAAACTAAATTTCGCCTTGTTCAGATTTCCCATTATTCCGCCCGCCCTCCTCTGAAACAAAGAGAATAGCCAAATGCGAACCACAAGGCCGTCGTCCATCCAAGCGAAACAAAGCTTTGGATAATGATGGCAAGAATGTTACGCCTGGTAGCCGAACCACCATAAAAGAATGCGAGACCAGGAGTTATAAGCATAACCAGGCTGCAGGCAAGCAGTATAAAACCGGTTAAGCCAGTATCCGTAATTTTGATTTTTTTATTTGTTTAAAATTGCGTTATAATGAAATTCCAAAAACAAGAAAGATGTTTTCTGCCTGCGGGTTTGTAATAAGCGATGCATTAACGGGCAAGGAAAATGTATCGGTAATTTTTATTTCCCTGGTGGCTGTTATTCCAAGGTTAATGACCCCGGCGGATGGGCCATAAAATCCAGTTTCTCCTTTCGATCTATCTGGATTATTTGGAGTAAATCCAATATATGCACTACATCCGGTTTCGTTTAGTTTGAAGTTGTATCCTAATTCGATATATGTTGAATACTGGATTTCTCCATTGCTCTTTTTTGCATCAGCTCCATACAAATTGGTTGCTACCATAAGGGTAAGCGGTAATTTTTCTGTTCCTAAAAACTTAGCTGAAAAATCGAACATATGATTGGTTTTGTCTTTCTCGTAATTGAAGTAATGATTATTTGTGTCTTCTTTTGGATAGTAATAATCAGTGGCTGTAAAGCTAATTACGTCAGCCAGTGTATAGGAAAAATAGAGGTCTGCTTCCTGCGACCTGCTCGCATTACTAAAGGAGTATGCTCCCCATGCTCCAAGTGTAAAATCTCCTGAAGAAAATTCCATGCCCGGCTGAATGCTCGGTGATGAACCTCCAAGGTTAAGACCACGCCAAATATAACGGCTCACCAGGTCAGCAGAAATGTTGAGTTTGCTTTTTGAAGTTTTTTCCTGTGCTGACAGAGGTTTGATGAATAAAAGCACCATCAGGAGACAGGCGGATGAAAACAGGATAGCGTTGATTCTTTTCATTTGGAAACGCAATTGGTTAAAAGGCAATATATGCCGTTGCTTATCAACTATCTAAAGGCCGGGGCTAGGTGAGTTGAGTTTTGAGGTGGGCCTCGGGAGCTGGGAAACCCACCATGCTAAACCTCGTATTACAAGATCCCGGATTATCCTGATTTTTCGGTTATTTCTATTTTTAGCGGACTCAAATGTTTTTTAATAATAGCCCAAACTATAGATGAATCAATAGCATCATAAGCATGAATTAGCCGATTTCTAAATCTGACGATTTGTCTGGCATTTTCTATTGGAGAATCAGGGAATAGCTTGTCAAATTTATTAACAGCTTCGCCTATAATTCCTAGCTGTCTTTCAACAGCGCTTTGTGTTTTAAAATCAGATAAATAATCATTGTAAGTATTGACAGAAACACTGAATTGATCAATCAATTCTATTGCTCGTAAAATGTCAGACAAATATTTTTTGCCCTGCTCCGTCATAAATCAGAATCTTAGTAGAATCAATACTTTTGCGTAAGAATGGATTGCGAATTGATGATTCAGTTAATAAGTCAACCCTTCGTTTAAAAAATTTCTCAAATAAGTCCCAAAGTGAAATTAGTTTTTCTCCTCTTTCAATAGGGTCCGGGTCGTCAATTTCAACCAGAAGATCAATATCGCTTTTTTCGTAGTCGAAATGATCAGTAACGGAGGAGCCAAATGCATACAAATATTTTACATTATGATTCAGGCATAGAACCATAAAGTCTTCTGACTTGGCTGATATTTCATCTTTGATGATCATAGGTCAAAGATACATTTTTTCAAGCTTTCCCCTAATATAAAATATGAATGGGTTGTTGCTTTTGGTTGAGTGTAGCAGTAGTAAGGGATTGCGTGCTACTTTCCTGTCCACCTACCCCGCTAAGCGGAATTTGTGATTCCGCTTTGACTACCAGACAATTTGCAATTGTCTTGTAGTCAATTTCTGCCATTTCTTCATTGCATTTTTTGTTGTGCAGAATTGCAAATTCTGCAAGGGTCAGAGCGGCATTACAAATGCCGCTCAGGGGGTAGATTTTTCAAATCCTGCATTCCAACGATTGCCATTACCTCAACCATATTATCATTAATTCTGTAATATAGAGTGTCAGAGCCAAAAGGACACCTTCTATAGTCTTCTTTTATATAATCCACTGATTCAAATGAAAATGGCCTTTGAGCAATAATTTCAAAACAATCAAAGAATGCATAAAAGTATTTGTCTGCCTGAATAATTCCAAACTTTTCGACTCCATAATGATGAATGCGAATCAAGTCCTCCCTGGCTGCATTACTAAGTCTATATTCAGCCATTAAGTGAAGACTTCGACTGTTCTAAAATTTGTTCTTTGGTGTCACCGGTAAATCCACTTCTTTCGGATTTTTCCAGTTTCGCTCTAATCCAGTCAATTTGAGCATGCTGTTTTCGAGCCTGTCTGATCAAATCGTTGACAAGTTCACTTTTACTGGAATATTCCTCGTTGTTTATTTGAGCTTTTAACCATTCATCATTTGGTTTCGAGAATGATATACTTTGTCTTGGCATAGTTTTTTATTTTTGATGTAAAATTACACCATATTAGAACCATTTGCAACTTTTTTAGTATTGTTGCTAGCGGCTGACGCTATGACAAGTGCGGGAATAAATTGTTGCTCAACTGTCTGCCAGTACAAATGTATTTAAAGATTTCAGATGTTTCAGCAAATACGCAAACCCGCATTTGCTATAGCGTTTGTTTACCAGCTGGAGTTCTCGTTCTTAAAAGTGTCACAAATTGATATGCCTCAAGGCATATTCGTTACAGTGGTCAAAAGATGTCCCATAACGGCTAATTCCATTTAATATCAGCTGGTTGCTTTATGCATCTTAAAAGTCCTTTCAATACAATAAGACAAACAAAAATCATCGCAAGAGCAAGAGAAATGAGAAGATATGAAATTAATCCTTCAACAACTGAAGTTCCTTCTTTTCCACCTGCAATTGGCATCATTTTCCCATCTCCGGTTATGGCTGCAATCGATACCGCCACATAGTTTGCGAACGAACCATAAAGTGTCAACCAAAATGCGGTAGTTAACCATTTATCGTTTAATACAAGTTTGTTCCAAATTAGTCCCAGAATAACTAAAAGCATACCGTTCATAATGCCTTCGAGATGGGCAGAAAGTCCCATTCTTGGATTTGTCATCATTGGAATAAATAAACCAATGAGTAATCCAAATAAAACCAAAAGTACTCCGAGAAAAAGAAGCCTGTCTGATTGCCATTTTTTGTGTCTGGCATCTTCCATATTAAAATTGCTTTAGTCAGTTTAGTCAGTTTGTAAAGGTAAAATTTATTTTTAGCTTTTTTATTTGCACGCTTGCTGGTAACGAGCGTGTAAACGCCATAGTGGCGTTTATTTCCGACTTGGCTGTGGTGCATTTTCTTTCACAGCCCTTTCATGTAGTAAATATAGAACTATTTTAAATACACAAACATATCTCCAAAAAATCCACTTATCCAACAGGCTTTTTATCAGATCGGATAAGTCCGCCGTATGTTCAATACAAAACACTTCCTCAACCCCCTTCATACCCAAACGCTAAAATATCCCCGCCACCTCACTGTGCCAGGGACATTTCAACTTTTAACTTTTGAATTTTACCTTTTAACTTTTGAATTTTACTCTACTAATGTCATTTCATCTACCAATCTCCTTGCACCGGCAAACTTATCGATAATAAAAAGGCAATACCTGATATCAAGTGATATGTTCCGGCATTGATCAGGGTCGTACATGAGGTCGCTCATTGTTCCTTCCCACACGCGGTCGAAATTGATACCTACAAGTTGCCCGTCGGCATTGAGCACCGGGCTGCCTGAATTGCCACCAGTGGTGTGATTAGTTGCAATAAAAGCTACATGCATAGTT
>JBAXBJ010000176.1:0-6058 GCA_037142075.1 Bacteroidota bacterium | reverse complement strand
CGTATTCGAAAGTAACCACCGTGCTGGCATTGTTGGCATTTACCGTACCATTCATTACAGCCCCGGTTGAAGTTACAGAAGTAGCTGCATTGGTAGTAACGGTGGGCAGAATGGCTGGGGTGGTAAAACTTAAAGGAGGTAAACCGATGTACACAAAGACACCTACTGTTCCAACTACCTGATAATAATAGGTAGTATTTGGCACAAGCCCGGTAAGGCTATAGCTGACCGCAGTAGCTGTATTTCCTGTCACTGTTGCTGGTGTAGCGGCAACTGTAGTTCCGAATGCCAAAGTAGTTCCATATTGAAAAGTAACAGCAACAGACTCGTTGCTTGCTGTAATATTTCCGTTGAGTGTTGCAGAGGTAGAAGTAATCGCGGATGCAGCCGTTGTCAAAACTGTCGGTACAAATGAATAATCGTCTGCACCCATATCCGGGGGATCATTCCTTGTTTCTCCATCTATATCAGTTGGAACTGAAGTAATCTTGATGCCGGTATTTTTAGCAGGCGAACTTAATGCAGTGTTAAGATGCAGATCAGTTGTACTCAGGAATAAAGGATCGCCTGAGATGCTGTTTGCATCTTTCCCTGTGGAGGTCTGCCATGCGGCGAGTGTTGTCTGGTCGGCTCCCAGATAGCCTAACACACCTTTTGCTCCGGCTGCATAGTAGTCATTGTAATTTATGTCGGTAAATGCAGTATTAGCAGCCGTGCTGTATATCGCATAACTCTTATCAGCGACTCCTGCTGTATTCTCATAGGTGTTAACAAAGATGTTGTCCCTGATATCAACAGCTGTGGTAGCCGTAAGGATAGCAAATGCCGCGGAAATGGTTGCAGATGCATACCCGGCGTAAGTACCTGAAAGGTTCACAGAATTACTGTAAACATTTACCCCGCTGGTGGTGCCTTCAATACCTATACCAATAACCCAGTATGTATTAGTAGCATCAGAGGTTGCTTTTACATCCGAGACAAAATTATTTTTTATAGTTATATCACTGGAGGCAACACCCGTAAGAACATGAATACCACGTGCGCCATAGCCACTGGTATTGCTGTTGAGAATGCCGCTTACTTTGTTTTTCTCAACCAATACCTTTGTAGTTGTACTGTATACATAGATACCATAAGGAGCACTGCTATAACTGGTTGTTATGCCTGTTACAATATTGCCGGAGATAGTAACATTCGAATTTGTCATCCCGGACGAAACTGCAATTCCCTTAGGAGCGCCGGTTGTACTGCCTATCGGACCAATAGTATTGCCCGAGATAGTACTGTTAACAGTTCCTGTTGCAAACCATATTCCATTAATGTTAGAAGCATCTACAGCGTTTGTAAAGCTGATACTATTATTTGATACGGTTGCTCCATCAACTCCCTGAACATAGACACCAACAAGGCGGATTGAATTTGCTCCTGAAGTGCTTAAGTCATTACCCGTGATTAGCAATCCACTACCATTGCCGGCAACAACATTGGCAAGAGCGTAAATTGCTATATAGGCTTTTTGCACGCTATTGTTTTGGATAGTAATATTGTTAAAGTATCCTGCAATGCCTGTTGCATCTGAGATAATCAGACCACTGCTTGAATTCACGCCGTTCACAAGCACGCAATTCTTAACGGTCACACCAACAACCGGGGTTGTACCGGTTGAATTGATCGTAAGAATCTGGGGCGTTGTAACACTCGTATTTGTAATTGAAAGATCACGGGTAGTCCCGTTAAGAGCATTTGATCCGTCAATTGTGGTATAATTGTTTAGGATTTTAAATATGGGACCGCTTGCTGATGCCCCTGAAATACTAACGGTAACGCCACTTGCAGGTTTGATCCTGACAGTGTTGGTGCTGCTGGAACCGGGGTTAGCATTTATCACGATCGGGAATGTCTCAGTCGGGTATGCAGCATCAAGAAGGGAAAGTACAAATGGTCCGCATAATTCCTTTGCATTCAGGTCGGCAACGGCGGCGGTAATAGTAGCATAATCGCCAGCAGCCCCCACAGTTTTAGTCCCTGAAATACATCCAACAATTGAATAAGAACTTGGAGGTGCCGGAGGTGCTGAAGCCAATGGAGGGCTGGCTGTTACCGTGGCGCCAGCTGGTGCTGATCCTACGTTTGGCGGTGAAACCTGGTCCTGTGCAACAAAGAAATACTTAACCACATCGCCTAGTACCACACCAGCACCCAAAGTGTAAGTATACTGATTGCCTACAACAGAGGTTGGTGCAACGGGGCCAGTGTATGCACCGGCATTGATCGCCCAGTAAAGAACGGGCTGGTTTGCCCCCGTAGCAACCGATGAAACATCGGTTATGGTAGCAGTGATTGTTCTGGCAGCAGTTGAAGATGTGTATGCTAGGGGCGTATATGCAATGGTTGGCGGGGTGACATCCAACAGCATAAATTTCCCTCGTCAGCACCTACATCAGGAGCCGAACCGCTTCCGGCATAACCAGTCTCGCCGAAGCGAACATTATTATCATAATCATTGGTTATTGCAAATGGTGTAGTAATCCGTAGCCCTCCACTTTCGCACTGTGTTGCAACTGAAGTACTCAGGTGCAGATCGTAAGGAATGGAAGCTGTATTTGCAAACGGAGGAAGTTCGCGGAATGACATCGCATCCCTGGCAGGACCCACCAATGCTTTGTATGCGGCAAAGTTATATGTCGCTGTCCCGTCGTAGTAGGTAGTATGGGTTGCATCTTCGGTGGCACCGGCATAATAGTCGTTGGCATTTGAGTTATTCGAATATGTGGTCAGGGTAGTAGTGCTTCTGCGATAAACTGCAGATATTCCCGTACCAGTTGGCGTTGAGACATTTACAAATATATTGTTTCGTATGTCCAAAGTAGGAGTTGTACTGACACTTATTGCTGAGCAACCAAAGCCTGTGCCGGAACTTGTTGCGTTTAAATACACGGTGTTATAAAAAACATTCGCCGTTGTTCCTCCTGCAATATATATACCCCGGATGGCATCTAAAGCGGTGGCTGCAGGGGTTTTCAGATCACTGACAAAGTTATTATAGATATTTGCAGTAGTTCCCGAAGCATTGTAAATTCCATATACAATTCCCGTAGCGGTTCCTGAAGAAAGATTATAAATATTGTTTTTATAAATATTCGGGGAACTGGCAGCTCCGTAAATTCCATAAACCGGACCTCCGCCAACACCCGAAAAATTATTAATATTGTTGGAATAAACATTCCTGATACCTGCAACGGTGTTTGTATAAATTCCAAAAACCCCACCAGTACCCAGGTTAGTGAAATGAGTGCATGTATTATTATAATATGATTCATTTACAGGTGAGCTTAGATCATATACTGCATATACGGCATTTGCGCCGGCATTCATTGCAAGATCATGTATATTGTTATCATGAACACTAACAATAGCCGTGGCTGCCTGTATGGCATATAAAGTACCGGAAACAGTCTTGGTTATATTTCCAACTTCATTATTGTAAATATTCAGGTTAACCGGACCCTGTCCTGCAATAGCATACCAGTTGCCTGTGTTGGGTGTGGTCATGTTTGTGATAACATTGCCTGAAATATTTACTGTAAAAGCTGTGGAAGAATTTAATATTCCGTAAAAAATTCCGCTAGTTGCCGTAGTCCAGGTACAATTGTTAATTGTGTTGTTATTAATATTGATTGTATTAGCCGCAGCTGTGGAGCCGGCAACATTTTCAATCACAGATATCTGGCTGGTGGTTGAGCCTCCGTTGATAGTAAGGGTATTGTAGCTGATAGTCGCATTAGCACTTACAGCTGTATTAAGGTAAATTCCCCTGAGAGTGGATGCATGGTTAACGCCTGAACCGTTGTTATTGTTAACCGTGTTATACGATACGTTTATATCGTACTGGGCCAAAGTTCTTACTGCGGCAGCCGGGTTAGCAGCAGCGGCAGCGCCACCATAGTTGAGGATGCTGTTTCCTGTAGCCAATGAACTTCCCCCTATATCGTTTCCAAAGTCGCATAATGTGAATGGAGTTGCACCGGCATAGCCTATCACTGCGACACCATAATTACAGTTCTGTAGTGTATTGCTGTAGAATTTGTTATAAGAATTTGAGCCTGATGCGGCGGTTGGAACCACAACAGTGGTTTGTGTCGTAACCAGCGCATTCATAATATTAATGGCTCTTGATCCTTCTACGGCAGGAGCTGTTGCTGAAGCGTTGTTCGTCCTGCTGAGAGTAACAGTGCAATTCTTGATTGTGTTGCTCTGGCAGCCATTGGTAACGCTTGCCTTAAACATCGCATACCCATATTCCATTGTGGCAGGGCTGGTGGAGTTAGGATCATACAGATCAATACCATCTATGGTTACATAATCGGAGCCAATTAAGTTCCACATACCATCCTGGACAGCAGAACCCGGAGTAGAAGTTCCTACAAAGGCTGTAACTTTCGGGTTTACTCCTGCACCATTTTTCTGAAAAATGACGGGATTGGCTAATGTCCCTGTTGCGGTAACAGATAAAGGAACCGTTAGTGTTTCAGTATAACCGGCAGCGATGTTAAACGTGACACCTCCGGATCCCACACCATTTGTGTTCAAATCGCTGACTGCCAGGGAAATGCTTGCGTAATCGCCCGGAATGGTCTTTGTACCTGTTAACTGTGCGTAACCGGATGCCCCTGTGAGGACGGTGACGATCAGAGTTGCAATAATGCTGAGTAAATAATTTTTCATGTGAGTAATGTTTTGATTATTTTAAGTTTGAATACTATTTGGTTCGTCAAATATACTTAAAATTTGGATTCGCATCAAAAAAAATGGATACGACAAAAAACAAACCATGTACATCTATAAAAATAGAGCCAGAGGAGGTCAGCTAATGAATATAATTCCGGTAAACAAAAAGGCTGCTATAGATAGGTATAACAGCCTCTTGCAAAATGGATCAGAAGTTGAAAGTAATGCTAACTTACCAAGGATATGTCAAACTGTACGAGTTCAACAAAAAGTCTTAATCGTTCGTCAATTGCTTCCTTTGTGAGGTTAAGCAATCCTTCGGTACCAAATTTCTCGACAGTGAACGAAGCCATGGCGGCACCGTATATAATTGCGTTTTTCATATTCCCGAAGGAAATATCACCGGTGCTGGCCAGGTGTCCTATAAATCCTCCTGCAAAAGTATCGCCTGCTCCAGTCGGATCGAACACTTCTTCAAGAGGAAGTGCTGGTGCATAAAAAACACTGTCGCCATGGAAAAGTAAAGCTCCATGTTCGCCTTTTTTAATAACAAGATACCTGGGCCCCATCGTTAATATTTTCTGTGCCGCTTTCACCAATGAGAATTCGCCTGTAAGCTGCCTGGCTTCAGAGTCGTTTACCATCAGAACATCAACTTTTGCAATTACTTTCATCAGGTCATCCCATGCCGAGTCCATCCAATAGTTCATGGTATCCATTACTATAAGTTTGGGGCGTTTTGTAAGTTGTTCAAGAACACGCATTTGTACACTGGGAGTAAGGTTCCCAAGTACAACAAATTCGGGTGTCAGGCAGGATTCAGGAAGGATGGGGTCGAAATCGGCAAGAACATTCAGTTCGGTAACAAGGGTATCGCGTGTATTCATGTCGGTATGATACCTCCCGGACCAATAGAACGATTTACCTTCGGGCTTGACCTGAAGTCCATCTGTATTTATATCCCTTTCGGTTAACAACTTAATGTATTCTTCAGGGAAATCGCCGCCAACAACACTTATAATATGCACATCATCAGTAAAATGCGAAGCAGTCAGGCTGATAAACGTTGCAGCTCCGCCAAGTATTTTATCAGTTTTTCCGAATGGAGTTTCAATTTTGTCAAATGCAACAGTTCCAACAATTACGGTACTCATAAGCAGGTATTAAATGAGGTTTTAAATTAATTTGAATTTTTTTTGCAAAGATATTGTTATTTCCAATTGAATGTTTAATTTTGCCGACCCTTACGAGGGGAAAATGACAATTAAAACAAACCTTCCTCCTTAGCTCAGTTGGTTAGAGCATCTGACTGTTAATCAGAGGGTCTCAG
>JBAXBJ010000175.1:0-6077 GCA_037142075.1 Bacteroidota bacterium | reverse complement strand
ACTTCTGGGCAAACTACTATGAGATCAGGAAACAAACCCTGTTCGACTTTGCCATAAACAAGCCTATACGTTTTGATATCAATCAGATAACCAATCTGAGATAACTGTGGCTAATCTATTATCAGATGATTTGGAAATTTCTCGATACTGTTAAAAACAAAATTCTTATCCCGTTTAAAATAATTCCAAGGCAAGGAATTTCGTCCAAAAAACTTGCCTTATCTTTTACCATTGGCATTGTTGCCGGATCATTCCCGGTGATAGGTCTTACCAGTGTTGTTAGCTTACTTTTTCTGGTAGTGTTGAAGCAGAATTTTACAATCGTTCAGGCTATGAATTGGATAGTAGCTCCAATTCAATTGTTACTGATTATTCCGTTTATGCGTTTAGGGGCTATAGTTTTATTTAAAGATAACCTCAGTATTACCCTTGGGAATATTATAAAAGCTTTTGAACCGGGGCTATGGGAGGGATTAAAAACGGTAGGTTTATTGCATATCTATGCAGTGCTGGGCTGGGCAATTATCGCGATTCCATCTGGTATTGTCATGTACTATTTATTTTTCTTTCTATTCCGCTATCTGAGGATAATGAAGCAAACCGGAAAAGCAGCATAAATTTCAAATTTGTGCAGCAATTATAGAAGATTGATCAATCCTGCCATTGATAGTTTTCCCCTTTTCATTTTATTAATCACTTCGTTTGTTAGAACGGCTGAGGCTATATGCAGTAAGAGATTCCGGGCTTCTTACCTGTCCACCTACACCGAAATTTAAGCGGGGTAGAATGCTTGAATTAATAATGAAACCCTTATTGCACATACCCTTTATTACCGCTTGGTGTTCTGTGTGTTCAATTCTATTTCTTTCAATTTGATACATTTTCTGTCTTCCGTTTGTTGGGCAGGCTACTCTTTGGCAAGTTTTGATTTGAGTGTTTGCTTTTTGAGCGACTTGTCAATGTGTATGACTGCTAAGTAAGGGTTTGAGATTGCCATTTAAACAAAATTTCCATCAATATATTCCTGGAATTTCTCTTTATATTGCTCGCTTACAGGAATATATACTTTACCATCGAAAACAATCCGGTTTCGCTCTATAACTGAAATCTTGGCAAGGTTCACGATATAGGATCTGTGAACCCGCATAAACCGATCCGATGGCAGTTGTTCTTCCATGCTTTTCAGGCTCAGCTGGGTCATCACAGGGGTACTATTGACCAAATGTATTTTAATATACTCATGCTGGCTTTCAATGTATTTGATGTCATCCAGTTCGATGCGGATCAGTTTATAATCTGATTTTACAAACAGGTGATTGGCGGTTGTCCTGAAACTTTCCTTCTGATTATTTGAGGTTAGTTCCATAAGGTTTTTCACCTTAGTAGCCGCTTTCAGGAAATTGCTGAAAGTGATTGGTTTTAATAAATAATCGACAGCTTCAACCTGGAAACCCTCCACGGCATATTCGCTGTAGGCCGTCGTGAAAACAATATAAGGTTTGTTTGTCAGTGATTTTACAAATTCCATTCCACTGATATCGGGCATATTGATATCGATAAACAGGAGCTGAACATCGGTTGAGTCCAGGGTACTCATTGCCTCAGAGGCACTTCTGCATTCAGCCACCAATTCCAGGAAAGGAACTTTCTGAATATACCCCGCTATCTTTTTTACAGCCAGCGGTTCATCGTCAATCGCTATACAACGTATGTTCATACCGGGATTGTGAGGTTAACTTCAAACTCGTTTTCTTTGTCGGATATATCCAGCTTGTAATCCTGTTCGTATAAGAGATTCAGACTTTTTTTAATATTCTCCAGCCCAATGCCCGGATATTCGTCATATTGATTCGCAACGGATTTATGTTTGCTGTTTTTTATGATACAGCTCAGGGTGTTTTCATGGATATGTATTTCAAAATAAATATAGGATTTCTTCGGATAACTCACTCCATGTTTAAATGCATTTTCGAGCAATGAAATAAACAACATAGGTGGTATTTTGACATCCGGGATTTGATCGGGAATTAGAACGGTAACTTCTACCTCGTCCGAATGCCTGAGTTGCATCAACGAAATAAAACTATAAATAAATTCAATTTCTTTTTTCAGTTCAATGGTATTTTGAGCCGAATCGTAAAGCAAATAGCGCATAAGTGTCGAAAGCCGTTCAACCGCATCCTGGGCTTTTTCCGTATTCATTTCAATGAGCGAATGGATGTTGTTGAGTGTATTCATGAAAAAATGCGGGCTTACCTGGTGCCTTAACAGAGCAAGGTTTGTTTTGAGTTGTTCTTTCTCGGCATCTTTTCTCAGTTTCTCTTCGCTCAGCCATTTCGACATCAGTTTAATCGTTGTTCCTGCGCCAACTAATAAGATGCAAATGATAAGATTATCAGCAAAAGCCATAATGGGTGGTTTTTGGATGGGTGCAATGGGTAATAAACCAGTTGTGGCATCTGCAGGGGAACCAGGTTGATGCGGAAAACCTGATGGAAGGATGTTAATAGCTACTATTGCAATTATCAAAACAGAAACTGTAACAAAATAATACAGATATCTTTTTTTTAATAGTAATCGGGGTACCAGGACATACACATTGATTAGGAAAAGAATGAGATAGCCGAACACATGTGTCCAGTTATTTTTCACCTCATTCCAGTTGATTTGTCCTGAACCTCGTTCGCTGAAATAAGGTACCGAAAAAACAAATGACCAAATCAGGAAGTATGATAAAAATTCAATTTTCCGGCTGTCTAATGAAAGTCTTTTCATTTCACAAATGTATGTAAATCGTTAAAATTGTATTTTATAAATAACATTCGGAAAGAAACCAAGCTGATAGGTCGTGCTTATCGACTGACTTCTGGCATCATAGCTTTGTGAGAAAACGTTATTGTTGTCAGTGATGTTTTGCAGGTCAATGGAAAATGACTGCGATAGTTTTTTCGTCCGGCTGTTATAGGTATATCCAAGCTTAAAATCTAAACGGAAATAATTGGCATAAAAATCCGAATAGGCATCAGTAGATAATTGTTCGCGGCCTACAGCAGCTGAAGCTTCCAGATCAATCGGTGTGTAAGCCCTTCCTCCGGCATTGGTGCATTTGATATCGGCAGAGATTTTATTCCGTTTTTCGCTTCCCACATTCCATTCTTTCCCGCCCAAAATATTGAAAACGTATTTCCCGTTGAATGCTGTGTTTCGTTCTATTCCATCGCTTCCTTTGTATTTGGAACTGTAAATGGATGACGTAAACAACCCATAATATCCATGGCTGAAAAATTTCTCTATGGTTAATTCTATTCCATAGTTTGTTCCGGTTCCGTTATTTGCCAGACTGTCCTCCAAATCGGTCTTAAAACCTGCACCTGTATTCAGCATGGAGTAGCTGCTCGAAAAAATATTTACCGGCACATTGTACAGACATTGGTAATAAACTTCTGCTTTTAAGCGCCAGTCTTTGATGGGTTGCAAATCGTAGCCCAAAACAAAATGATGGCTTTTGGTAAAATCAAGGTTTTCATTGTTATAAACGTAGGAACCATCAGCTAGCTGAGTCTGTAAAAAGTAAACATTTATGGGTTGTGTTTGCGAATGAAGCCCATAGCCAAAAGTGAGGCTGCTTTTACTATCAATTTCGTATTTTAGCCCTAAACGCGGTTCAACTGAAAGAGAATTGTTAAAGAAAAACAGTTGGGAATGCAAACCTGCATTGAGTGTAAATTTATCATTGAAACTATATTTTGCGTGAGCGTAAGCTTGTGCCAGATTGGTGTAGCTGTTATAATCCCATATCTGATTCCAATCCGAACGTATATTCATTTTTTCCCTGTAATAAAGGTTCAACCCAATCAGTTCATCCTGAATACCAATTTTTACAAATAGCTTGGAATTTATCTTGGAATTATAACTGGTAGCAAAATTATAGCCTGTTTTGGTAACCCTATTTTCTGATTTTGTGTATGCGGAATCGGTTATTCGATCCAAGTCATAATCCGTTTGCCCTGACTTTGAATAGTTTAATCCAATATTAGAGCTAAAGTAGGATTTGCTGTTAATCTGTTTGAAATGCTTCAACCCTATAATGCCTATCTGGCTGCTCAAATCATGCCCGCCTCCGTTTCCATACATAGAACTCGTATTACCACCATCAATACTGATGCTGCTTGTTGCCAGAATTCCAATCAAGGTAAACTTGCCCAACTTACTGTTTCCAATGCTCACATTAAACGATAAATCCTGGTACGATGGCAATGCCGTGGTGCCTATATCAATACCTGCTGCCTGGGCAACACCTGCCAAAGCATAACGGTAACCAACCAGGTAAGATGAACCTTTTTCCTTACTGATTGGCCCTTCGGTGGTAGCTTCCAAACCAGTGATAAGGCCTGCCTGCAAGGTGGTTTCCCGTTTTTGCGTATTCCCGTTCCGGAAACCCAGGTCGAAAACCCCGGCGGTGGCATTGCCATATTCGGCAGGGAAAGCCGAAGTGAGGAAATCTGAGCTTTTCAAAATGTTGGTATTCAGGGCACTGACTGCACCACCGGTAGTTCCAACCGTTGCAAAATGGTTAGGGTTTGTAACGTTCATTCCATCAATACGCCATAAAACTCCTACCGGCGAATTGCCACGGATTACGATATCATTTCTGGAATCGTCGGGAGCACTTACTCCCGCATAATTTGCTGCCAGGCGTGCAGGGTCGCTACGCCCTCCTGCGTAGCGGTTCACCTCTTCAGTGGAGAAAGTACGGGCACTTACAGGAACTAAATTATTTATGGTTCCGGTCTTTCTGTTGGCAGTTATAACCAACTCTTTCAAGAGTTTTAAATCCTCTTCCATGGCAATATCCAGCATAACTTCTTTTCCGGAAGTTACTACTACATTGGGCACAAATACATCTTTGAAACCGATGTACGAAACCTTTATTTCATACCTGTCGGGTACAACATCTGGCAGAACGTAATTACCATTCACGTCGGTTACAGTTCCTTTGTTTGCCGTTTTATTGATAATTTGAACCGTAGCGCCGGGAAGCGTGGTTTGTGACAGTTTATCAGTAACCACACCGCGTATATTTTGCTTATTGTTTTGGGCAAAAGTTATTTGGGTAATGAAAAGCGAAATTATAAATATGTATTTTCTCATTCTCTAATTGGTTTTGCTTCTGACTTCTAGCACAGAAATAGTAAATAATTTTGGTTACTATGGTGAAAATCTGGCACAGTTTCGAACCCTCGCTTTGAGAGAGCTGAAATTGTGCCAGACACTATTTGTGAGTTATTTTATTATTAGCTTATCAAGTTCAACTGCATTTCCACTTTCAAACCTGATTAAATAAACCCCGGGAGAAAATCTGGTTGTTTCTACAATGGTATTTTCAAAGAAATTGCCTTTATGCACAGCCTGCCCCATGGCATTGAAAATTTCAAAGTTTACTTTTTCACTACTTCCATTCATTTCAATTACAAGTTTGTCAGAAACCGGGTTAGGATAAAAAGTGATAGAATTATCTTTAATCTTTACGTCGTTCACTCCTGTCGGGGTTTGAGCATTTCGAACCAAACGAACATAATTGTATATTCTGACCGCATCGCCCTGAGGAGCATTAGCATTGTAATATCCATTTCCATTATGTGTGTATCCGGCAAAGCTTCTGGGTTTAGGATCGCTTCGCTGACATCCGGCGCCATGTATATCAATCCACCCACCAAAAGGGGGCATATAGCCCATAGCTCTTCCGAAGCAAACATAGGTGGCGCTTGCTCCGTTTGTCTGCGCTTGCGAAGAAAAAGTAGTGTTGCTCCAATACCAGGGATAATCTGCGACACCTCCTTCATTGGTAATCTGGGTGCAGTTGAACATCGGGTTTATTGCTGCAGAACTGGTTGTTGCCGGAGAACGGGTGTAGTCAACTATACTTTGCAATTCTTTGGTGTCGGGTAATCGCCAATCCGAATAACCAGCATAGGTTGCATTTTCAGCATAACTTAATGCGTCCTTCCATAAAACACCTGTTCCGTTATCGTTTTGCATCCACATAAGTCCTGTAGCGTTGTCGGTAATTGTTCCGT
>JBAXBJ010000174.1:0-6107 GCA_037142075.1 Bacteroidota bacterium | reverse complement strand
CGTCGGTAGTCGGGGTGATCGTGTAGGTAACTGTCTGGGTTGAGCCCGTTATATTGTTCAACGAACTGCTTATGTCACCTGTGCCGCTCGTTGCACCTGTTACGGCAACCATGTTATCCCTGCTCCACGCATAGGTAGTGCCTGAAAGGTTGTTGCTCGTACTTAAAGTTATGGATACCGTGCCATCAGAACATATTGTCTGTAACGATGGGTTGGGGACGCCAACAGGTTCCGGCTTTACGATTGCCGTTGCTGTAAAGTCATTCCCTACGCAGCCGTCGGTAGTCGGGGTGATCGTGTAGGTAACTGTCTGGGTCAAGCCTGTTACATTGTTCAACGAACTGCTTATGTCACCTGTGCCGCTCGTTGCACCTGTTACGGCAACCATGTTATCCCTGCTCCACGCATAGGTAGTGCCTGAAAGGTTGTTGCTCGTACTTAAAGTTATGGATACCGTGCCATCAGAACATATTGTCTGTAACGATGGTGTTGATAAGCCCAGAGCCTTTGGCTTAACCGTGATCGTAAAGTCCTTGCTCGGCCCGGAGCAGCTCAATCCAAGATATGTATATATAGGTGTAACAGTAATAGTTGCAATTACCGGGGCAGAACCACTATTTGTTGCCGTTAAGGCATTGATATTCCCTGTGCCGCTGGCGGCCAACCCTATACTCGTCTGGTTATTAGTCCACGCATAGGACGTAACGCCTGACCCCGAATAGGATGAAGTAAAATTCACCTGAGTGGTTGAAGCAGTATTGCATACAACCTGATTCGACGGCTGATTAGCCTGACCCAACGGATTGTTGGTGAGCAGAACATTATCAGTCGTATTGCAGATCACGCCGTTAGTAACCGTCCAGGTCAGCTCGGTGGTGCTCCCCGCCGTTACACCTGTTATCTCGGAGGTCGGCGAGGAAGCTGTGGTAACTGTTCCCGTACCGCTCACAATACTCCAGGCACCTGTGCCTGGTGAAGGATTGTTTGCAGCAAGGGTAAATGTGCTGGTATTACACTGGACTTGATCGGCACCGGCAGCAGCACCTGGGACATTGGTGAGAATGACGTCATCCGAGTGGGTACAGCCATTCTCCGTGATGGTCCACCTCAATGTGGCGGATGTTCCGGGCGGAACTCCGGTAACCCCACTATTATACAAGGTAGGGGAAGTTGGTGTTGCGGTACCACTGATCAGCGTCCATGCCCCTGTTCCGGGCGAAGGATTATTGCCGGCAAGCGTAAAACTACCATTGTTACACTTGGATTGATCGGGCCCTGCATTTGAGAGCAAATAACTCACTATAGCAATCTGCGTGGCACCAGTGCCGCCTTGGACATATCCAGCTGGGCTTGAAAGCCTGGCCCTGAAGTTCCCGCTTGTGCCGGTGACGTTCCACTTAACCGTTGAGGTCCATTCATTGGTGCCCGCAGTAAGGACCCCGGCAGCAACAAATGTCCCAGATCCGGAAGTTCTTGAAAATGTAACGGTACCAGCATAATCAATAACTGGCACATTTAGGATATCATAGAGTTTTACGGTTAAAGTTTGCGAACAAGTACCGTCAGCAATAATGGTGGATGCTGTTGGAGATAAACTAGATTTTCCCAAATCAGGCTGGGGGGTAGTGTAAGTTACAACCGCCTGGGTCTGAGTGGCAGTTCCACTTTGTACTAAGCCAAGATCAAGAGTAGCAACAAATGTTCCGCTCCCACCTGTAGGCGACTGAACAAGGGCAATATAAGTTCCGTCGTGTTTATCTTCGACGGCCCCTATGGTCCCTATCCCGGATTGCAGGGCAATTGTAACAGCAGAACCACCCCCACCAATCAGGTTTCCAACTGCATCATAGGCGGTTACTACAAGTGTCTGGGTCGTTATATTGTCAGCGGCAATTGAGGAACTTAACGGGGTTAAGGTTGATCTCGCTGCATTAGCGGAACCCTCACCAATGATAAAATCGCTGAAGGCAGTTAATCCGCTTGCCTGGGTATTATCCGAATTATGTGCAATGGTATTGACCGGTAGCGGCCAGGTAGCACCATTGTATCTGCGAATCACATAGTTACTTGTACTTCCTCCTCTTATATCACCTGTCGGGGTTGCACTGCTCACAAAGAAAGTCTTAATTGAATACGTGGAGAATACCATCCCGCTATTTGTAACCGTCCAATACCTGTTTACTACAGTGGGCTCTTTGAGACCCGCATGTGTATAGTCGGGGTGCAATCCCTGCGTAGTAAATACAGTGAGGTTCCCGGCAGTGGCGATTGAATTAAAGATAATTTCCACAGGGGTATACTTTGTGGCATCTCCAATCGGAAAAGAGAAGGAACTTATTCCGGCGGATTTAGCAAATGGGTGGCTTAATTTCCCGGAAATGTATTTTGTATTATTGTAAGATCCCGTTATACTGTTTATTACATTCAAAGTAAAAGAACCGGTTGTGATTTTCCCGGCTACTTCACAATCGACACAGCTCACGTTTCCTTGCATTGCAAGTCCACTGGTACTGGTTACAGACAGAGCATTCAGATTTGCCACACTGCTCGGTATAAAAAGTCCTGGTGAATTGCTTATATATGTTAGCGACGAACTTGAAGTGGTGACCGTATTGGAAGCAGTACCCGCAATCGCAGGCCCTGTAAGAATCAGGGTATTAGCTCCAATGGCAAAAGAGCCTGATGTAAGTGTAAGAGTACCACTTATTTCAGAGTTAGATCCCAGGGATACCCCGCCTGGATTATTAATGACGACCCCGCCTGTCCCTCCAAAAGCTCTTTTTGAAGCGCTCAACTGGCCAAATTCTCCACCGGTTGTTTTAAGGCCTGATCCCTCGTATAAAAGTGTAGCGGATCCTCCTCCCGTGATATAATAGCTTGGATTAACTGAGGCGGTTCCAGCCATGGTAATAATCCCAGTTACTGTTACACCACTGGTTGATTTAACTCCCGAGCCGGAAAGAGTAAGATTATTATAGGTCCATGGGGCAACCGTCTGTGTTACGCCATTGTACTCAATGGTTCCGGTCCCGATGGTGACCGCAGTATTCACTAATGCAATTGAAGTATTCAGTTGGAGTAATCCGCCCAATTCAAAATCTAAATATCCTTTGTTAGTACCATAACCACCAAGGGTCATTGATCCGCTTACTGATACTATGGAACCATCTCCAAAATCAATAGCACCGTCAGAATTTGTAACAACAGAGTTTGAACCGAGCTGTATATTCCCCCCAATTGAAAAAGTTGAGCCGGATCCTAGTATAATCCAACCCCATGAACCATTATCAGTACCACCCAGAATAACATTTCCGCCTACTTCTAAAGTAGCATCGTCGGCTATTGTGATACCACCATATCCGTATGTCGTACCACCAACCTGAAGACTTGCGCAGACTGCGCCTGGTGAGTTAATAATCATTTCAACGTCCTCACCGATTATAACATCATCTGTTAAGAGTGGTACAGCGCTATTACTCCAGTTGCCAGCATCTTCCCAGTTGCCGCCACTAATGGCAATAATCTGCGCCTCAACAGCAGCTGATAAAAGTAAAGCCACCATCATTGTGACCAGAATAACCAGGTTTCTTTTTGAAGGGAGTAACGATTTTGTGTTCATGGCATCAGTTTTAATAAATATTATTTGTGGTTGGGCGCAGGGCGCTAACCAGGTTTTATTTAAGCACAAAACAGGGGCACCTTGCAGGTACTCCTGTAATCAGTAAAATCAAATTTCGTTATTTGCAGGGCAGGCTTGCCCGGTGTAAGTCTATGGGTTTTTAACTCAGCGGTACACTGTTCCGTATTTATATACCCGGGTTTTCCAACCCCGCTTACCCTTCCTCCCGCCTGCCGGTTTCCGCTTACGGATAGTCCGGGGGTATACCTTATATTATATGCTACATTAATTATCCCGGCATCAGCTGTTTTACTGTTCAGGCCAACTGCTTCGGTGATTGCCTTGAATTTTGAATTCAGAATGTCATAAGCTATGTTTTCACCCGGCTGTACATGCCCAGGGTTTGCAATTTGCACATCACTGTTTCTGCTGTATTGTCCGGCTTTACATTCGTGTACCCTTCCTGAAGGAGCCAGGCTTATGTGCAAAGGATTTGCAATTTTAGGGGTAAATGCCATACATGCCGGTCCCTGGTTGGGATCAGCGAAATAAGACTGACTTCCTGAAGTTGTGGAAAAGGATTTTTCATAGGCTGCTGCAAGGAATTCACAGCCGGAATAGTATTTGCCTGAAATACGTGTATTAATATTCGCTCCGGTCGTTCCACAGGCCGTAACCGGGGCATAGCCACCGACGAAAACTGCCAGCAGTAAGGCAGTAATAAACAGAATGCTTTTGTTCCAGGGTAAAAGTTTTTTAATCATTCAATGGCATTAGTACTCGAGAAAGGTAAAGTCAGGCGGGAGCGTAAGCGAATTTTCTAAACTACAGTATAAGGAACCGCCCTCAGGGGTATTCCTTTTTACTATACTAAGAAAGTAGTAGTTTGTTCACACCTGCCAGCATTGGGTATAAACCCGGGGCAGATGTTATTGTCGATGGAGTAAAACCGGTAAGCACTTCACAGCCTGTGAAGTCCCGGGATAAAATCTGTTTGCTTGATCTGAAAACAAAGGCGTCCGGCAATTCTGATGCACGGAATGTAAGGCCCGCAGGGCCTGAATTGTGGTTGCTTGAATAAATAAGGCTGACAGCGGCTAAATTGCCTACATTGAAGAGATAACTACACGTAGAAACCTCCGGTAAAGTGGCCGTAAAAGAAGAAAGGGTAGTTGTATCACCCTGGCATACAAGTCTTGTGTTCATTCTGTTCAATCTGAGTACATTAGTTTGTTGAGTCAATAATGAGCTTATGCGTAATTCAACCTGCAGGGAGTTGTGTTCAGATTATCCTGAAAACGCTTCCCTGAAAGTAATACATGTATTTCTACCTGTAAAATAAAACAAGAACTGTTTTGTGGTTTTTGGTGATGTTGGTTAATTCAATCTTTTGCTTTTCCGTCTGCTGATAAAATCAACCCAGTTACGCTTTACTTTATTCCGATTTGTTTGTGTCGCTCCCCTGCCCTGCTTTCACATTCTTTCGATTTTCACCGGTGTCGGCCCAATGCCTGGGATTGAATTTTTATATATATTTAAGTATGTTTCCCGTTTAATTATAGGGTTGTCAATCCTGTTTTTCTCCTTCCTTGCCTCCGAAAAATTATCCCCGGCATTCGATCTGTATAATCCAGCCGGTAAAGCCTTTAGTCATACTCCCTTTATCCGGTAATCAAGCCTCTTTTAACCACTGCTGAATTCCCCGTTTCGTTCGCTTCCTTTTGAATTCTGTCTGGAAAAAGTTTTGCGTTTTCAATCTGAAAAACTAGTTTCAAAATTGCATTTACCCAGCTTTTTGCCTTTAGCCCACTCTACGGGTTGGTAAATATATGTTAATAAAACATAAATTATGGTATATTGTCCTTTTTATTTTAACCTTTTTTGCAATTTATAAATATTCTAAATAAGCCGCATGTAAACCACATATGTTTAACCTTTTAAAAACCAGGTGTTTAAATTATTCCAAAACCACACTGCATTCTTGAATCCGGCCCGATTTACTGTATCTTTATTAAGTCCGTTACAACTGATTTATAGAATTATTATATGCCAATTTCCATCCGGTTACACATTACACGCTATAAATTCTTGAAACCTGGAACCTGGAACCCGGAAACTGGAAACTGGAAACTGGAAACTGGAACCCGGAACCCGGAACCCTGGAACCCGGAACCTGAATCCGGTACATTGAAACTTGAGTCCAATACCATAAGTCATTTTAGCTATAGATCGCCAACAGTTGGCTTTGTAAATGCTGATTTTCAACACTTCCCCCTTGGGGGCAGGGGGTGAAAAGTGTTGAAAATCCGCATTTGGGACTTTTCGGAGCGGACAGTGGAATCAAGTAAACTGGAACTCGGAACTTTGAAACTGGAAACTGGAAACTGGAACCCGGAAACTGGAACCTGGAAACTGGAACCCGGAACCTGGAAACTGGAAACTGGAACCCGGAACCCGGAACCCGGAACCCGGAACCTGGAACCCGGAA
>JBAXBJ010000173.1:0-6273 GCA_037142075.1 Bacteroidota bacterium | reverse complement strand
TCCTCATGCGCAACATGATCAGCTTCTACATGACGCTGATGAACGAACGCGATGCAATCCTAAACTTCCAAAACAAATTCGGTTTCACCGAGGATATTTGGCCATTCGACAGCATCAAGAAAAACTATTCGCGCTCGGTTAACAAGGATGCCAAATTTATATACTCAAAGGACTTGTCAGTAAAATTAGAAAACCTGTTGCTGGTCAGTTTATCCGATGTTGGTAACCTGCTACCTGCAGCAATAAACAACTACGAAAACAGCCAAAACAAATAATTATTCTTGGCGATTCTGTCCAGAAAAGGGACATAATCGCATTTATACTTACATACCATGACAACCATACAAAAACATATTGCCCTCGGCGGGAATACCACTCTTTTCGTCATCCCTGCTTCCCTCATTCATTCCATACTGGGAGAAACTATCTTTTACTCCGGTGAAGATCCTACTGTAGAAATTGAATGTGCGCTGGAATCCATTCGCCATACATTCAAAACAGTTCAAGCCCGGTCCGGTTTTCTTTACGACCACACCATTACCGCCTTCCTTGCCGGTTTAAACCCCGATTCAATCACAGAACTGGCAAAACTCAATTTTTACAACAACGTGTTGGTTGTTATTAGAAATAGTGAAGGAACCTGTTTCTTAATCGGAAACACAAATGAAAGCCTCAATTTTAACTTTAACTTCGATTCCTCTGCTAATCCTTCCGACCGCAATGGATCAGAATTGACAATTACCGGACAGCTTACTACATCCTTTACATTCATCCAAATGCCTCTGGTTCCGGTATAAACAGCACTTTTAGAGCCTGTTTCCTGATTTTATGTCCTTTCAGAGTAGATTTTCAGCTAGTAACATTGCTGAAAATTTACTTTAATGAAGTTCCGCATCCTTTCTGCACTGTTACGCTCAACCTGGGCCATTGACGAACGCTTCGCCAT
Organism: Bacteroidota bacterium; assembly: GCA_037142075.1. GTDB lineage: Bacteria > Bacteroidota > Bacteroidia > Bacteroidales > UBA4417 > UBA4417. The sequence goes on along the minus strand of JBAXBJ010000173.1, from coordinate 5,327 downwards.
GGCTCATGGTGGTATCGTTGCCGGTCTGCTGAACGGTATGGAATTTCAACCTGTTGACAAACCTTCAGAAGCTCCCATTTCCACTCCTTTTTATATTTCTGAGGATTTCGAAGAATCCGAAACTTCAAACCTCAATGCTGTTAATCCAAACACCATTGCCGTTATTCCGATCCGTGGCACTCTGATGAAAGAGGATGAATCCGACTGCGAATATTTTCAGGCTGGCATGAGAACATTATCCGAAAGGGTACTGGAGGCCGACCGCGATCCGAATGTGATCGGAATCATTCTTTACATCGATTCACCAGGTGGAACCGTCGACGGCACTAAGGCTTTTTCAGATTCAATAAAATCATGTAAAAAACCTATCGTCTCTTTTATTGATGGTATTATGGCATCAGGAGCCTTATGGATTGGGACATCTGCACAGAAAGTAATCGCTCAAAATTCCACTACCGAAATTGGCAGCATTGGCGTTATGGTTGCTTTTGCTGATATGCAACCTATGTGGGAAAAAGAAGGCGTGAAATTTCATCGCATCAACGCCGACCAGTCGAAAGACAAAAACAAAACCTTTACGGATGCTCTGGCCGGTGATTATTCCGGTATCAAAAAAGAAGAGCTCAATCCCCTGGCTGATCAATTTATTGCAGCAGTAAAAGAAAATCGCCCAAACATTTCAAGTTCCGTTTTTACGGGTAAAGTCTATTTCGCTGAAGAGGCTCTTAGCCTTGGATTAATAGATCAGATCGGCTCCTTTGAAACTGCCGTCACTGCCGTTTCTGCCCTCGCCGAAGCCCGTACAGACGCGATGCTCGCGTCTCAATCCCTCCATAACTCAACAACTCAACAAACTTCACGTCATAATAAACCAATCATTCAAACCATGTTAGTACCCACCCTTTCTTCCTTATTGCAGCTTGAAGCAATTGAATCCACTGAGGACGGCGTTTTTATCAGCGTTGAAAATATTCAGGCTATCGAGAATAAACTCTCGGGCAACCAGAAGGACATCGATATTGCATATGTAGCGCTAAATTCAGAAATTGAACGCTCTGCCACTGCTGCTGATGCCGCTCATTTGCAAATCAATACCGCTGCCAACCTTCAACTGTCTGCCGAAACAACTATTAAGGAAACGCTGGTTGCCCTGGACGAAATTCATCCAACCATCGCTGCCGCAGCAGATGTAACCGCCAAAATCGAAGCCATCAAAACAATATTGTCACAAAAACCGGCTGCCGCTGGAATAGGTGTCAAATCTGCTAAAGATCCTTCTCCTTCGGATGACGGCGTGGATTGGGCTACCCTAAACAGCCTCCCTCACATGCAGGTTGACTAACCCCGGCCTTCTAACCCGAAATACGGTCGGTGAACCTGTCGAACCACTCATAACACTCGTAACACTCAAATACTCTCCCTACAATGAACGTCTCCGAAATCAAAACCGCCTACGGCGCGTATTACGAAAACTCCGGACAGAACATGAAACGAATCCTTGGCATGTTAAGCCAGGGACTTGTTACCCCCGGAATCTGCACACCTGTGAAAACTGACGACACAGTCTTTAAACTCGGTCAGCTTACCGTCGGCAATATTGTTCAGTCCTTCCAAAAAGGATGGACGCCTAAAAATGCTGCCGCATTCACGCCTAACGAATTGCGTTTGTACCAATTCAAAGTGGATGAGGAAATCAACCCTGACGATATCGAAGCCACCTGGCTTGGCTTCCTTGCAGGAGCAGGGGTAGATCGCGAATCCTGGCCTCTCATCAAATTCCTTATCGAATACCCCGAAGTTGGCTACCTCTCAAAGATCAACTCGGACATGGAGTTGAACGAATACGGAAAAGGTGTTTACCTTGCGCCAACGCCTGGAGTTGCCAGTGATACCGGTCATTCTATGAACGGCATTATCAAATTGCTTCAAACAGGCGTGGATGCTGATACCATCAACAACATTGACATTGAACCTTTGAGCGCTTCCTCCATCTTCGATCAGGTAGAACTTTTTGCCGATGGCATTTCCGAAGTGTATCAAAGTGTGAAAATGAATATCTGCATGTCACCAAAGTGGCATCGCCTGTATCTTCGAGACAAGCGCGCTGCCGGTTTCTTTACCCTGCAAACTGCCGGAGAAATTACTAATGGCATCGACTTCACACCACAGCAGGTTTTGGCTCTGCCATCTTTATCCGGCACAGATGTAATCTTTGCTACCCCACAGACAAACATCCTGCATCTTACCAAAAAAGGAGCTAACAAAACCAACATCCGCATCGAAGAATACCGCCGTAACGTATCTTTTATGTGCGACTGGTGGGAAGGGATCGGTTTCGGCATCGACGGTGCCGTATGGACTAACCTTCAAAAAACTCCTGTACCTCCCATTGGTGGATAATTCTTGTAATCAGGCCGGTAGTCAACCCGGCCTTTCTTCAACCTTCAAAAAAAACTACTACCGTGGAATTTGCAGACATAACAAAAGACCTCTTTCAAGGGGAAAATATGGGCGGAATAGGTATGAAAATCTATTACGGCCTTTTCGAGGACGTAGCAACCTGGCCTACAAAGCCATCAAACGCCGCAACACTCGAAGCACTGGGTAAACTAACCGGAAGCGTGGTAATGAAACCAGGCAAACGCATGTTCGAAATGTACGTCACAGACGACACCGGCGAATTCAAAATGGAAACCGTCGGAGAATTGGACGGAAAAAGTTTTGTAATGCACCTCTCATTGTTCAACCCGGGATTGAAACCCAAATTGCTTGGACTTCTTAACACAGTCAAAAACGGCAACATGTTTTTCATCGTTCCTGACAACAACGGGCAAAAATTCCTGATGGGCGACGCCATCCGTGCTGCCGTTTTCACCGGATCACCGGACGGTGCAGGTACAGGCAAAGAAACTGCAGGACGTCGTGGAATATCCATGGAATTCGTTTACAAAACTTCCAATGTTTATGTGTACGAAGGATCCGTACCTCTTACCATTGCTTCCATTACTCCTTTATCCGTAACGGTTGCAACTGTTGCGGCATCAGTTGCCGGTAACGACGGTACTGCTACTGCAAACGCATTAGGCGGAACCGCCCCTTATACTTACTCATGGGATACTGTCCCGGTTCAAAATACCCAAACCATTACCGTTGTTCCTGGTGAATATACTGTAACAGTAACTGACGCACTCGGAGCAACTGCTTCCGGCACCGGTATAGTCGGATAATCGCAACATAACAAATCAGTTATGGCAATTCATCCTAATTTTAAACTCGTTGGCATCGAACCTGGAATCGTAATAACATTCCAGTTCGGTGCTGTCGATTTCAGGAACCCTGTTCCTTTATCCGTTTTGGAAACATTATACCAATCCGGATTCCCTTACCTGCAATTATCAAAACAAGGGGAAAAAGCGTATGCTCCTATAATTGTCGCTCCTTCAATTATTCCGACCACTCCAAAATCGGAAACTCCTGCAGTAAATCGTCCTTCACCTTCGAAACCTAATTCTAAAAACCGTGCAAGAAAAAATTAACAATTGGATAAATAACGGATTCAATTATGATGAAGGAGTTGCTATACTTGCATCTATCAGCAAACACAAAGCCCTGGCTAAAACCATCGCTAACCGTCCACATCGATACGCGGACAAACTTCGCTACGAATTGCTTAAAGCTGCCGGTTTCAAATTCGAAGAATTGCAACAAAACTTCAACACTTCTGCTATAAATACAGAAAATGAAACATACAATAAACCGAAAATTAAATCATTCAAAGAAGGCCAGCTCCCTCCTGAAGTGGAGAAAGCAATAAAATTTCATTCTGATGCCTTCAAACAAAGGGCTATCCTTCATGAAGCTATGGCAAACCTGCCAAACAAAAATACTCCTGAGCTTATTGCTGAACGTGAAGACCTGAGCAACCAGATTGCCGAATGCTCTGAAGTCATTGAAATAATGTGGAAAGCTAATGAAGAATACAAAGTCAATGGAACATTGCCGGACGTTGATGCTATTGTAGCCAAACTCAATGCAAAATCAGATGAACCTACATTGCCGGAAACTGTGAATGAATTGAAAGAATTAAAACTCAACATTCAAAAATCTATTAGTGCCGATAGGTTTATGCTCGACTACCAGCAAAAAACAAAAGGAAAAAACAAAAACCCTATGCCTAACGGTTCTAAAAGATCTAAAATTGATTTACGCATAAAACAAAAAGAAGCTGAATTAACTCAAATAGAAATTAAACTGGCTTCTTTTAAAAAATAATTCCCCGACGTCCATTGGACAATTTGCTTGAAAAGGGACAGGTTGCGTTGCTCGGCTTCCTGTACCCTTTTTTCACTTATAAGTAAAATTATGTTAGTCAGATCCTCATCAATTTCAACTCAAAGCCCTGAACAAATTCAGGTCCCAAAAAATGCCGACACCGGCACTGATCCTGAAAGCAGTTACCAGGACTTTGTTCATTATACCAAATTCAGCCTCGTTTCCCGAAAAGAGTATTTTATTATCGCATTCTATAAAACAGAAAACCTCGAGAAGTTTAAAGCCAATATCAACAACGCTGATATCCTGGCTCCAATCTTCGCCAACCTCATAAAATACTATTTCCCCGACCTCGAAAAATGTGTGCTTATCACCACACCCAAAAGAGCCCATTCCGAAAAACTTGGCTATCATTTTGCTTCTGAAATTTGCGAACGTACTTCACGCCTTACCGGGATTGAATTCCTGCCGGACATGATGATCGCTACATCAAAACAGAAATTCAATCCTAACTTTATACAGGTATTACCTTTGCCCCCGGGCAAAAGAGTAATTCTTTTTGATGATATCGGAACAACATACCAAACTATTTATGAAACCATTAAAACCCTTCGCCAAAATTCCGATAACCATCTTGAAAATGTTCACATACCTATTTTTGTCGGAGTAAACAACAACTAAAATTTAACTTATGCTACATAGAACCAGCTTTTCACATACAAAACCTACTGAAAATATAAAGCCTGGAAATAAGAAGCAAGAGAAGCTCCAACCCAACTCCATTACCGAAACAGCCGATAAACCGGCTGAATTCGCTTCAAACATGGATATCGCTCTCACTAAAGCAATAGGACTGATTAACCCACAGGTTAACACTCACTATTATTCCTTCGGAAACTTTAACCTGGTACGGCTCATAATGCACCTTATAAAACAAACTGGTCCGGTGCATCTTTTTATGACCTCTTACTCCTTCTCAAATAAAAGTATTCTGCAACTGCAGAACCATATCGAGAATGATAAAATTCTCTCATTCAAACTTATCCTGGACAACC
>JBAXBJ010000172.1:0-6329 GCA_037142075.1 Bacteroidota bacterium | reverse complement strand
AAACTGATACAGGAACTGTCGGGTGCCGATGCCATAGGTCCGATCCTGATGGGTCTCGACAAATCCATTCATGTGTTGCAAATGGGATCAAGCGTAAGTGAAATCGTTAATATGACTGCTATTGCAGTTATTGACGCCCAGACTCATGATGCTGACAGGGATAAATAAATGATCGCATCTTGCTGTTATGCTGCAAGATAACAGGTGCGCAAATATTTACTAAAATATTTTCACATGAAATATTTAACATTGTAAATGTTTATTACTTTAGCAGTCGGTGAAATCAAAAAATTAAACACAGAAATTTATACTCCATGAAAAAAATTACTGTAATCGGAGCCGGAAATGTAGGCGCCACTGTAGCTAATGTTGTTGCGCACAAGGATCTTGCACGCGAGGTAGTTTTAGTCGATATAAAAGAGGGCACTGCCGAAGGCAAAGCCCTCGATATATGGCAAACTTCGTCCATTAATAACTTTAATACCCATGTTACCGGGTGTACCAACGATTATCTGAAGACCAAAGGCTCAGGCATTGTGGTCATTACTTCAGGCTTGCCGCGCAAACCAGGTATGAGCCGCGACGATTTAATCAAAACCAATGCCCTTATTGTTAAGGAAGTTACGGAGAAAGTGATTAAGTATTCGCCCGAAGCTATCATTATCATCGTTTCGAATCCGCTCGACGTAATGACATACGTTGCTTACAAAGCCGCGCTGAAAGATGAACGCAAGGTTTTTGGTATGGCAGGTATTCTCGATACAGGCCGTTATCGTAGCTTCATAGCCGAAGCGCTCAGTATTTCTCCAAAAGATGTTCATTCCCTTTTGCTTGGCGGTCATGGCGATACCATGGTGCCGTTGCCCCGCTATACTTCGGTTGCCGGTATTCCGATTACCGAATTACTCAACAAGGAAGAAATTGATAAAATTGTGGAACGCACCCGCAAAGGCGGAGGCGAATTGGTAAACCTGATGGGTACTTCTGCCTGGTATGCTCCAGGAGCTGCTGCAGCCCAAATGGTTGAAGCAATTGTGGACGACCAGAAACGGATTTTCCCTGTTTGCACCAAACTGAATGGCGAATATGGACTGAAAGATGTTTTCCTGGGCGTTCCTGTTCGCTTAGGTGCACAAGGCATCGAAGAAGTCATTGAATTAAAACTCGAAAAAGAAGAGAAAAAAGCCTTGGAAGAATCAGCAGCATCCGTAAGAGGCATGATGGATGCACTCGACGCGATGAATATTTTCGAAGACTAAAGCTTTTATTTTGTAAATTTAAGGCATCCTTCAACTGTGAGGGATGCTTTTTTTTATTTGGGAATCAGCATGATTAAGTCTGAAAATTTATCTCCAATGAAGAACACACTGCCGTGCAAAAGGAGATACCAGATTTCAAGAATTCCAGTAAAATAAGCAAAGAATTTACAATTTGTAAGAAACAGTTTAAAATTGGTTTTTAAAGATTCTGAAGTGGCGAGGAGTGACAAGCAGAGGGGCGATAGGCGGAAAAATACTGCGTATATGGAACTTCAATTGAGGATTCTTCCGTCTTCGGACTTCCGTCTTCCGACCTTTAAGCTTTCGGAGTTAGGATTTGGTAAATTTAAACAGTGTCTAAAACTCGCTTTAATTAAAAAATCTATGAAAAAGATAGTCGTTCTCACCGGTGCCGGAATCAGCGCCGAAAGCGGAATTCGCACTTTCCGCGACTCCGACGGATTATGGGAAGAACATCGCATCGAAGACGTTGCCACATTTGAAGCCTGGCAGCGCAACCCCGAACTGGTTCTTGATTTCTATAACCAGCGCCGGAAACAGCTTTACGAAGTTAAACCGAACGCAGGTCATCTGGCACTTGTCGAACTGGAGAAAAATTTCGACGTTCATATTATTACGCAGAATGTGGATGATCTGCATGAGCAGGCAGGAACTTCAAATGTGTTGCACCTGCATGGCGAACTTAAAAAAGTCAGAAGCACCATTGACGATAGGTTGGTTTATACGCTTGATGGCTGGGAACTGAAGAAAGGCGATCTTTGTGAAAAAGGTTCACAACTGCGACCGCATATTGTTTGGTTTGGAGAATCTGTGCCTATGATTGATCCTGCCCAAAGACTTGCGGCACAGGCGGATATTTTTATTGTAATTGGTACTTCCCTTAATGTTTACCCGGCTGCCGGACTTGTATATTATGTCAAAAAAGGAACGCCTGTTTATCTCATCGACCCTCATGCTGAAATGCTTTCGGGGGTTCAAAACCTGGTTGTTTTCCGCGAATCTGCCGGTACCGGTGTGCCAAAACTGGTGAAGCAATTAGTGTCAGGTAGTGAAGATGAAACTTAAAAAATCCATGCGACGAAACGTAAAATCACCGAAAAAGTGACATGACCAGGGCTCAGAGTTAATCAAAATCGCTGTTTTTAAAAGCACGACAACAATAGTTAATTGGCTTATCCGTTCAATACTGTAAGATTCTTTGCTAATTTTGCAACGAACCTGAAAATCAAAGTTATTTAGCTGAAATGTATTGGTATTAAATAAACGGAACTATCTGTAATTCAGCTAATAGAATGTATTTTAACTCACTAAAAATCAATTATATGAAAACAAAACTCTTTTTATTACTGGGAATTTCGGTAGTTATGCTGGGAACTTCCTGTGTTAGCCAGAAAAAGTACAAGGCCCAGACGGCCAGTTTCGAATCGCTTAACGCTCAATATACAAAAAAGCAGGGCGACCTGAACGCCTGCGAAACAGCGAAAGCCAATTACCTGAAGCAGATTGAAGACCTTAACCGGCAGATTGCCGATATGAATAAGGAGCAGACCTACCTCAAAAGCAACAACACTGTGGTCCTGAACCAGTTGGAAGCCCTCTCGGTTATAACCGGAACGCAGGCAGAAAGCATAAAGAAATCTATGGAAAACATTGGCATGAAAGATTCCTACATTCAGGGACTGCAAACTTCGCTGGCTCAGAAAGATTCGCTCAACCTCGCTCTGGTCATGAACCTGAAAGGTGCAATCGGCAATCTCGACGATAAAGATATCAACATTAAGGTTGATAAAGGCGTTGTTTTTATTGATATTTCGGACAAACTACTTTTCAAAAGCGGTAGTTTTGATGTAACCGATAAGGCTAAAACGGTACTTGGTAAAGTGGCCCTGGTGCTGAAAAACCAACCTAACATGGAGTTTATGGTTGAAGGCCATACCGATAATGTTCCGTTCAAAAGAGGCGACCTGATCGACAACTGGGATCTAAGCGTAAAGCGCTCCACCACTATTGTCCGCCTGCTTCAGACCCAGTATGGTCTCGATCCTTCCTCGATGATAGCCGCTGGCCGCAGCGAATACCAGCCCATTACTTCTAACGGAACCGCCGAGGGCAAAGCCTCGAACCGCAGGACACGTATCGTGATTTTACCACAGCTTGACCAGTTTTACAAATTACTCGAAAAGAAATAGAATCATCTCGCTGGCAATAATACCAGTCAGAACCATCTTTTATCCTTTTGTCGTACTCTCACAAAAAAAGCTGACCCTCGCGGATCAGCTTTTTTGTTCTGCAATAACTAGGCCTGCATTTCGCAAAGCTTATATCGGGAAATAACTTGTACCCGAGTGATTGTTCTTTTGCCAGTCAACGCGGTAGCGGGTCGGGCAATTATCGCCTGTAACAGGCTGATTGTTGTCGTCGTAGCCAAAAGTGATGGTAGCGCTTTTGTTGTCGGATGGAATCTGGTGTTTTTTAATTCCTGAAACCGGATCCATATTGCAGGTCTGTTTGCAAACCACTGACTGAATAACCTGTGTAAAAAACTCTTCCCCTTGCCTGTTGGTGCCCCAGACAACCAGGTTCTGATACCTGCCGGCAGCGCCGAATCCATCAATTGAAAGTATAAGGTTTCCGGGTGTGCCGGTGAAAGTGAGCTGACGGGCAACATTCCAGGTGCGGATCGTTCCATTGTCGAAACTGGCCTGCATGGTACCGCTGATTCTTTCAACATAGGAATCAATGACTGTCCCAACCTGCCAGCGATGACCACCGCTCACGTTTACAAAGGTTTTGGTTCCGTTAAGAGTGACTGATTTGTTGTTGGCCACGCGGGTAACAGTGAAATTGATGTATTTATAAAGTATTGCAGTGCCGGCTTGTTCCCAATGAGTTCCAACTTTCTTTTTTATTTCAATTTTCCCCGTTATGTTACGCGTGCCTTTGCAGTTGAGCCCGTTATAGGTAATGTAAAGAGTGACTGAGTCGTTTAGCACGGCAAGCGAATCAAGAGTTGCATTGCATGGCATCCAGGCAGTTGATTTATAACCGCCTCCCGGCAACGACAATACGGAAGTGATATCACTTTCAGCGTCGTTCATCACACTTTCAATGTTGTTTTCATCGGTTGATAATTGCTCGAGGGAAGCAGGATTCGCAGTGCCCTGATCGATATTATCCTTCTTGCAGGAAGTGAAAGTTAAAGCGATCGCACCGACAAGAATTAATCCCAGTTGAATCAGATTTTTCGTTTTCATGTTTGTAAATATTTAGTTTCTAGATTTTGTTTTTACCTGTTGTCACATATAATACACCTCAGTGCCGTTTTACCCTTATAAGATTTTGAAATATTTTTCAAGGATACGATGAGAATGTATAAATGGCACTTTCTGACAAACTTTGAAACTGTCAGATTTTATTTGATCAAATTGATTTGATAACAAAGATATACGATTTTCGATTTGGCAAAAGTCGTGAATTAGTAGATATATCCTAAATCAAAAATCGTTAATCCTTGTTCGATATTCAAAGAATTGAATGAATGGGTAAATGGATTTTGAAATTCAGACATCCTCTTAGTAAAAACAAAAACCCATACTTTTGCATTCACCAATGAAAAAGTCGAAGCAAAAGTATTATGTAGTTTGGGAAGGCCATCAAAAAGGCATTTTCGATACCTGGGACAAATGCAAAAAGCAGGTTGACGGGTATGCCGCTGCCAGGTATATGAGTTTTACCACCCTGGACGAAGCAAAGAAAGCCTATGCAGGGAATCCCTGGAATTTCCTGGGTAAAACCGTTAAGCCACAGGCTGATACCGAACTCCGGAAACTATACGGGGAACCTCCTAAGCAGGCACTTTGTGTAGATGCAGCTTGCAGCGGCAATCCCGGTGTGATCGAGTACCGCGGTGTTGACCTGGCTACCGGCAAGCAATTATTTCACCGCGGCCCTTTCCCTGAAGGAACCAACAACATTGCCGAATTCCTTGCCATCGTGAGTGGTCTCTTCTATCTGAAACAGAACGGTCTATCGCTGCCCATATACAGCGATTCGCGCAATGCTATTGCCTGGGTTAAAAACAAAAAAATCGCCACCTTGCTGCAACCCAATGCTAAAAACAAAGAGCTGTTTGAGTTACTGGACAGGGCTATACTGTGGCTTCATAATAATACGTACGATACACCTGTTTTAAAATGGGAAACCAAAGCCTGGGGCGAAATTCCGGCTGATTTCGGGAGAAAGTAGGCTTGTAGTATAAATACTTTATGCTTTATGAAGGGCTATATGTATATACTTGAATGCTCGGATGGTAGTTACTACACAGGAAGTACCAATAACCTGGAGCTAAGATTGTTGCAGCACCAAAATGGTGAAGGCGCAAATCATACCAAAAAACACCGGCCTGTCAAACTTATTTATTATGAGCAATTTGACCGGATTGACACTGCCTTTTATCGGGAGAAACAAGTTCAAAACTGGAGCAGGGCAAAAAAGGAAGCTTTAATGGCAGGTGATGAACGACTCTTGCATGAGCTTGCCGAATGCACAAACAATACTAACTATATGAATAAGAAATAAATAAGCCTGTGTCCCCGGATTCGCTCTGACACTGTGCCCTCGGCTCCGCTCGGTCACCGGAGCCAGGATTGTAGGGCTGCCAAATACCCGTGCCCTCGGCTCCGCTCGGTCACCGGGTCCGAGTTTTTAGAATTGCCAATATCGGCGGTCGAGCGGAGCCGAGACCCCGCAATGTTACTGTGCCCTCGGCTCCGCTCGGTCACCGTACCCAAGATTTTAGAATTGCCAATATCGGCGGTCGAGCGGAGCCGAGACCCCGCTCTATCCCTGTGCCCTCGGCTACGCTCGGTCACCGGAACCGGGATTTTAGAATTGTCAATATCGGCGGTCGAGCGGAGCCGAGACCCCGCATTGTTACCGTGCCCTCGGCTGCGCTCGGTCACCGGGCCCGAGTTTTTAGAATTGCCAATATCGGTGGTCGAGCGGAGCCGAGACCCCGCTCTGTTACTGTGCCCTCGGCTCCGCTCGGTC
>JBAXBJ010000171.1:0-6428 GCA_037142075.1 Bacteroidota bacterium | reverse complement strand
ATGAAACGCGAACCCATGCATCAACTACGACACCTTTGTCGAGGATACGGTCGATAACTTCAACAAGGCTTGACGATCCGATTGTTTTTTCTACTGACATGGTTTTGATCTCCTATATTAAATTGTTGTTTTTCCGTACTTTACATTGGAGGGACGGTTTACCTCCTTTTAAGAATTTGTTGGCAACAGCTTCAGCTTATGCAGCTTTTGCGGTCAAACCAATAGCTTCGGCATATTTCAGGTAAGTTTCAACTGAAGCTACCACGATTCTTGCTTCGATTGCAAGTAACTCGATACCTACCAATGAAACGCGAACCCATGCATCAACTACGACACCTTTGTCGAGGATACGGTCGATTACCTCAACGAGGCTTGATGATCCGATTGTTTTTTCTACTGACATTGTTTTGATCTCCTATATTATTTTTATTAATGAATACCGTACTTTACGTTTTGAGGGACGGTTTACCTCGTTGAAAACAGACTATGCAAATAGTAAGCCAATAAAAAACTGTTTATAGAAATAAGCTCTGTAAAGATTGTAACTCGCTCAATTTGACTAGCAAAAAAATTTGAAATTATTTTTTCATGGCGGGGATCTTGCTGTGAGTGAAAAAAACAGCTTAAGATAAAGAGTGAAAAACTGAACATGTGTGCGGAAAAGTGAACACTTCTTTTATAAGTTGATGGGTGGATCGGTTGATAAGTTGATCGGTTGATAAGTTGATGGGTTGATAGGTTGATAGGTTGATGGGTTGATGGGTTGATAGGTTGAAGGGTTGATAGGTTGATAGGTTGATGGGGTGATAGGCTGATGGGGTGATAGGCTGAAGGGTTGATAGGTTGATAGGTTGAAGGATGGTTAATGGGTTTTAAAACGCACTCGAAAGGGTCGGCAAAAGCTCACCATACAGTCTCTGCTATACCTTCGAGCAGTTGTTGATATAAAAAACACATTGTGTAACAATTACCGCCGCGCAATGCACTGCACACAGCCGTATAATGCACCGCTTGCAGCAATAAGGAGTGCCTCTTACTTCAAAAGTTCCGGGGTTTGGCTATAGGATACCTGCAAGGAGATGCAAGGGAATAGTGTATGGTTTCGATAAGGCTGAACTTTCAAAACATCCTACCCATTGAAAAGGGCTATGCAATTATTGTGGAAGTTGGTTCAGTTCCTTTACTTATTCGCTTTTTTTGATTGCAATATTGTACTTTTCCATTTTCCGAATAAAAGCGTTGCGCGATATGTCTAACATTTCGGCAGCCGCTTTCTGATTGTAGTTGCAATTTTTAAGAGCATTCTGTATCATTTTAATCTCAATCATCTTAAGGTCGGACATTTCATCCTTTGGCATTTTTTCAGTAGCTTTTTGTTGTTTTACAGGAAAATCGTCAGTGCCAAGCAAAGTGCTTTTAGAAAGAATGATGGCACGTTCGGCCATATTTTTCAATTCCCTTACATTTCCTGGAAAATCATACCTGGACAGCATTTCAATAACCTTTTCCGAAACCTGTATATTCGGTTTGTTAAAGCGGGTTGCATATTCTGTAACAAAATGATGAAGCAATGGCCTTATGTCTTCGGGTCTTTCGCGAAGCGGCGGAATGTGTATATGCAGGGTATTAAGGCGGTGGAGCAGATCGAGCCTGAATTTTTTCTCCGCCACACTCTGTTCTATATCATGGTTTGTTGCCGAAACAATCCTGAAATCGGTCTGAATAGTTTTTGTATCACCAACCCGGGTAATTACTTTCTCTTCGGTAGCACGAAGTATTTTTGTTTGCAGGTTAACAGGCATATCTGCAATTTCGTCAAGGAACAACGTTCCCTGGTGGCACACCTCGAAAAAGCCCATTTTGTCGTTGATAGCACCGGTGAATGAACCTTTTTTATGACCAAAGAACTCGCTTTCCAAAAGCGATTCAGTAATTGCACTGCTGTTCACGGCACAGAAAAGGTGGTCTTTCCGGGAACTTGAATAGTGTATAATACGGGCAATATTTTCTTTTCCGGTACCACTCTCGCCGGTAATCAGCACGTTAGCTTCAGGATAATTCGCGGCGGTCAGGGCTTGTTCAAATACTTTCAAAATTTTGGAACTAACCCCGATAAACTGCCGGTCAATTTTCTTTTCGAGTGTTTTCGAGATTAATGAATTGCGCTCTTCCAGGTGCTTTAACCTCCGCTGCATCAACAGGTATTTCTGTGTCCGCTCAATAGTAATCTGCATGTCGATATGCCTGAAAGGCTTCCGCAAATAGTCGAAAGCCCCCAGGCGCATAGCTTTAATAACCGTATCCATGTCGCCGTGAGCCGAAACCACTATTACCTCCATAACGGGGAACTGTACTTTAACTTCTTTCAAAATATCAAGGCCGTTAACACCCGGCAACCGAACGTCAAGGATAAAGAGGTCGATGTTATGAACAGCCAAGATTTCTCTTGCAGCTGGCTCTGTATTAGCTTCAAAAGAAATGAATCCCGAATTTTCGAAAAACTCACTTAGTTCTTCGGTAAACTGTTTTTCATCGTCAAGTATCAGGATTTCTATTTTGTCTTGTTTTGTCATTACTTCAACTTAGTATTGTATTTTGAAATTTCATTTTCTTCATTTCGATCGCTTTTTTCTCCACTATGGCATGATAAAACTTACATGGGATTACTTCCAAGAAAAAAAACATTTCCCATTTTGTATTTTTTACATTGACCTGTCATTTTTCGCTTTATTGACTTATTCCCTGATCTTTATACTTATTTTAAATGTTGTTCCCAAAAATTCGTTGTCCATAATATCGATAATGCCATTCAGATCTTTAATTATTTGGTACGAAATGGATAAACCTAAACCCGTTCCCTTGCCCGAATCCTTTGTAGTATAAAACGGGAGCATGATGTGATCGATATCATCCTTGCTGATACCGGTGCCGTTATCGGTTACCTCGGCAATAACATATTGGTTTTCGACATAGGTTTTTATCGAAATGAACATATTGAATTCCGTGTGTTGATTGTCTTTCTTTTCGAGCAGTGCATCCTTGGCATTCGACAATAAATTAATGATAACCTGCTCAAATTTAATGGTATTACCAACAAGGGGAGGCAGGTTTTCCTGCAATTGCAGGTTAATGTCGATTGCTAAGTGATTGAATTGTTCTGACACCATTGAAACAGCATTTTTAATGCTTGTATTAATGGAAAAATCCATCAGGATATAATCGTCGTTGCTGCGCGAGAAAGCCCTTACATGGTCAATGATATTCCTGATCCGCGTAATGTTATCAAATATTTTGTCTATTTTCCGTGCCAGATATTCTTTTTCCATGGCCTTTTCCTTGTTGGCCTCAAACAAAATATTATCCATTATCAATGAAATAATATTTAAGGGTTGGTTTATTTCGTGGGCAATACCTGAAGCCATTTCGCCAAGGTTTGCCATACGATCGGCATGAAACTGTTTAGCTTCCATTTTCATACGCTGGGTGATATCGCGGATGATCATCATGAACGACATTGGAATACCTTCGGCATCCTGTATGAGAGTCGAACTTATTTCACTGAAAAACAGGGAAGCGTTTTTTCTCCTGATTTTCAACTGTGTATTTTGCACCAGCCCTTCGCTCAATGTTTTTTCAATTATTTCCCTTGCTATCGGCATTTCGTCAGTTGGCACAAAGTCGAGAAAATCGAGCCCAAGTAAGCCGTCCCTGTTTGCTGAACCCAGCAACTCAAGCCCAATTTCGGATACTTCCAGAATAATCCCTCTCAGGTCGATTAACAGGATACCATCGGGCGACGAATTCAATAAAGTCCTGTATTTCTCCTCGTTTACTATCAGGGCCTGTTCGGCCATTTTTCGCCTGGTTATGTTGCGAATGGTATTCTGTATTCCTAAGATACTGTCGTTCACCCGCACCATTTTTGCATTGTGCGACAACCACCTCACTTCGCCATGTCTGTCAATAATGCGGTATTCGAACTCGAACAAATCATGCTGATCATGATACACTTCGTACCAGGCTTTGTTACACTTTGCTACATCGTCGGGATGTATTATGTCAGGTATATGCATTCCAATAAAATTATCGGGCATATGTCCAAGCACGTTTTCGCATTGTGGGCTTATAAAAACAATTTTTCCATAAGCGTCGGTGAGCGTGGTAAGGTCGTTACTGTTATTCACAACCGACTTAAACAGTTCCTCGCTTTTGTGCAGTGCTTCTTCGGCAGATTTACGGGCAGTAATAACTTCGAATATTGCAACAAAATAGCCTTCTTCGGGGCAATATGCTGCTATTGAAAGCCACATTTTCAAAGGTTGAACATATGACTCAAATGTTTCGGCAATACCGGTGGATGCCACCCTTCCAAAAGCAGCAATCAATTCAGGGTTTGATTCGGCTATACCTGGTATGATTTCGGATGCTTTTTTCCCAACCACATCTGTCAGCCCTGTCAGGGTTTCAAAACACTTGTTTACTTTAAGACAAATATAATCGGCCGGGATGTTGTTGTTCCACAACATTTGGCAATAGGCGAACCCATCGATCATATTTTCGAAAAGTGACGTGAAGTGAGATTCGCTTTCGCGCAGTTTTTTTTCGGCAAGTTTCCGGATTGTTATATCCTGCACAGTGCCTACTATCCTCATAGGTTTGCCTGTTTCATCATAAGTTGCCCTTCCTTCGGCAATCAAATAGCAGATGGATCCATCCTTGCGGATGATGCGGTATTCGAGTGTTGGCGAACTTCCATCTTCCAGGTTCTGGCCCATACTTTCGGTAAACTTTTCTACATCGTCAGGATGAAGCACATTGAGGATTGCAGTTGGGTTTCCCTCGTAGGTTTCGGGGGCAATATCGAAAATACGGAACATTTCATCCGACCATTTTACAGTATTTGTTGCCATATCCCACTGCCAGCTTCCAAGTTGGGCAATACGCTGGGCTTCTTCGAGGTTCGATTTGCTTTCCTGAAGTTCTTTCTCAGCCTGTCGGCGACTGCTTATATCACGGATAATACCGGTAAAAAATATTCCTGATTCGGTTTCCCATTTTGATAATGACAATTCGATCGGGAACTCATACCCAAGTTTATGAAGCCCAACAAGTTCGATGGTTTTGCCCACAACATGACTGTCGTCGGTATTCAATAAACGTTCGATGTTTTTGGAATGATATTCAGCAATTTGTTTTGGCATTAACAGGGTTAGTTCTTTCCCTATTATTTCGGACTCGGTATAACCGAATATCTTTTCGGCACCCCTGTTCCACCCGGCTATTATTCCTTCATGGGTAGATGTAATGATGGCATCGCTGGCCGATTGGGTTAACGACCTGTATTTTTCTTCGCTTTTTTTCAGGGATGTTATCACGCCCTTCAAATCATAGGCTGATTTTTCGATTATGGCTGCATCGCTGAGAATTTTTTGCTTATGCTTGAAAATATCAAGGAATACATTGATTTTACTTAACAGGATTTCATTATTAAACGGTTTAAACATATAATCAACCGCTCCTGCATTATAACCCTTAAACAATTCGAGTTCATTGAAATTGCTTGCTGTAAGAAAAATAACGGGTACTTTATCTCCTTTTCGTTCCTCATTCAGCCTGGTTGCGAGTTCATAACCATTCATATTGGGCATTCGCACATCAAGAATTGCGAGTGCCAACTCAACATCCCGGCTTTTCGACAAAGCCTCGATGCCTGAGACTGCCTTAATAAGGTTAACCTCCATCTTATTAATTATAGCCTCGATTAAAAAAAGATTTTCCGGGGCATCGTCAACAAGGAGTATGTTTGGTAACTGAATCATGGTGGAATTACGAACTTTGAGAATTTTAACGTTTCAGGAGCATTGAGCAGTATTAAAATGCATTCCGTTTTATTTGCAACCTTATACAGCAGCAGGAAAAAGCTGAATTAAATCATAAATGAATTAATTTCAAAAGTGAGGAAACTCCATTCCAAATTTCTCCGGATTTAAACAGAAGACACATGCAGAGAAAATTTTATAATGATGTCAAACAAAGTGGAAGTATTGCAGCAGGATCAAGAAAAGTGTGTCGCTCTGGTCCTTTGTTAACTCCTCTTGAAGTTCCGACTTTTACTGAAAGGTTTCAGTAAAAGTACATATTAAAATGATGCAAAACAGATGAAACGGAAAATATCTATATTGCCTGCATTCAATGATGCAGGCAATCTTCAGTCAAAAAATAAAAAAATATTGATCTACTGTTAATTAATGGGTGAATTGAAAATGCCTGAAGTCAGAAGACGGAAGTCATAAGTTGAAGTCAGAAGTTCTCTTTGTATCTTACGAATTTGGAGCTTTCTGGTCAATTATTTTCATTCAAATCGCTTCTCATTAGTAGGAATAAATTTCAAATTAGCACTTTCTTCCGTCTTCTGACTTCGGTCTTCC
>JBAXBJ010000170.1:0-6477 GCA_037142075.1 Bacteroidota bacterium | reverse complement strand
CTTCACGAACAATACGTGCAACAATACCTTTATTCCCGTGGCGGCCTGCCATTTTATCACCCACTTTCAGCTTACGCTTTTTGGCAACATATACTTTTGCCATCTGCACAATGCCATTAGGCAATTCGTCGCCGACTGTAGCTACAAATTTCTTGCGGTTGTATATTCCTAATATCTCTTTGTATTTAATGATAAAATTGTTGATGAGCAGTTTTATTAACTCATTCACATCCTTATCCGTTGTCCATTTATTAGGATTCACATTGATGAAATCGATACCGATAAGCATCTTCTGGGTGAATTTCACCTTTTTGGGAACCAACTCATTTTTAAAGTTATTGTAAACACCCTGTGAGGTTTTTCCACTAACCAATACGGTAAGCTTATCAACAAGCTTCTGCTTTAGATCGTAAGTGCTTTTCGAAAACTCTTCGTCAAGTTCCTTAACTATATCCTTTTCTTTGGCTTTTAATTTCTTATCTTTAACTACCCTCGAGAAAAGTTTCTTTTCGATAACAACACCTTTCATTGATGGAGGTGCTTTGAGTGATGCATCTTTAACATCACCGGCTTTGTCACCAAAAATAGCGCGAAGCAGTTTTTCTTCAGGTGTAGGGTCACTTTCTCCTTTTGGAGTAATCTTCCCGATTAATATATCACCTTCGTTTACTTCGGCACCAATACGAATCAATCCACTTTCGTCGAGGTCTTTTGTAGCTTCCTGGCTTACATTTGGAATATCATTGGTAAGTTCTTCAACACCGCGTTTGGTATCGCGGACTTCCAGAGTAAATTCCTCAATATGAAGTGATGTAAAGATATCTTCCTTTACAACGCGTTCGGAAATTACGATAGCATCCTCAAAGTTATACCCTTTCCAAGGCATGAAAGCAACCATCAGGTTACGGCCAAGAGCAAGTTCGCCGGCCTGGGTAGCATATCCTTCGCACAATACTTGTCCCTTCCTGACTTTATCACCTTTACGGACAATTGGCCGTAGGTTAATGCAGGTGTTTTGGTTGGTACGCGAAAATTTGGTAAGGTTATATACTTTAATGTCTTCGTCAAAACTTACCAGTCTTTCTTCTTCAAGACGGGCGTAGCGTATGATAATTTGAACCGAATCAACATACTCAACAATACCATCTCCTTCGGCATTGATAAGTACACGTGAATCCTGTGCAACACGGGCTTCAATACCGGTTCCAACAATGGGCCTTTCGGGATTGAGGAGGGGAACAGCCTGGCGCATCATGTTCGATCCCATCAGTGCACGGTTGGCATCATCATGTTCGAGGAAAGGAATCAGGGATGCAGCTATGGATGCAATCTGGTTTGGAGCTACGTCAATAAGGTCGACTTTTCCTTTTTCAATCAAAGGATAATCGGCGAGGTAACGTACTTTAATCTTATCTTCGAGGAACTCGCCCGAATCATCAATAGGGGTGGTAGCCTGGGCAATAATCTTGTTTTCTTCTTCTTCAGCACTCATGTACCTGGTTTCGGTCAAATCGACCCTGCCATTAACTACACTTTTATAAGGAGTTTCAATAAATCCAAGTTTATTGATCTTTGCGAACACACAAAGTGACGAAATAAGACCAATATTAGGACCTTCGGGTGTTTCAATGGTACACAGGCGACCATAGTGAGTATAGTGAACGTCGCGTACTTCGAAACCAGCTCTTTCGCGCGAAAGACCTCCTGGTCCTAAAGCAGACACCCTACGTTTGTGAGCAATTTCACTCAGCGGGTTTGTCTGATCCATGAACTGTGATAACTGGTTGGTGCCAAAAAACGAGTTGATAACACTCGATAATGTTTTGGCATTAATCAGATCCATCGGTGTGAATACCTCGTTGTCGCGTACATTCATACGTTCCCTGATAGTACGGGCCATACGGGCCAAACCAACACCAAACTGGTTGTATAATTGCTCGCCTACAGTTCGTACACGACGGTTACTGAGGTGATCAATATCATCGATGTCTGTTTTCGAGTTTATGAGACCAATCAGGTATTTGATGATCGAAATAAGGTCTTCTTTTGTGAGAACTTTTGTTTCGAGCGGAATGTCCAATGAAAGTTTTTTGTTGATCCTGTAACGGCCAACATCGCCTAAATCATAACGCTTGTCAGAGAAAAACAGTTTTTCAATGATGCCGCGGGCTGTTTCTTCATCAGGGGGTTCGGCATTACGCAACTGACGGTAAATATATTCGACAGCTTCTTTCGAGCTGTTGGCAGTGTCCTTTTGTAAAGTATTGAATATGATCGAAAAATCCTGCGAGTTGATGTCGTCGCGGTGTAAAAGTATTGATTTCGCACCAGCATCAACAATCATATCGATGTGTTGATTTTCGAGAACGGTTTCGCGGTCAATAATTACATCCGTACGTTCGATGGATACAACTTCTCCTGTATCTTCATCACCGAAATCTTCAACCCAGGTTCTGAGAACCCTGGCTGCAAGTTTACGTCCTACATATTTCTTTAATCCTGCTTTGCTGACTTTGATTTCCTCGGCAAGATTAAAAATTTCTAAAATATCTTTATCGCTTTCATAACCGATTGCCCGCAGCAGGGTTGTTACGGGTAATTTCTTTTTCCGGTCGATGTAAGCATACATCACGTGGTTGATGTCGGTGGTAAACTCCATCCACGAACCTTTAAAAGGTATAATCCTGGCCGAGTATAACTGCTGGCCATTGGTATGAAAACTCGTACCGAAAAACACCCCAGGCGAACGATGCAATTGCGATACAACCACACGTTCGGCGCCATTCACTACAAATGTGCCTTTGGGTGTCATGTAAGGGATCATTCCCAGGTAGACATCCTGTATGATAGTTTCGAAATCTTCGTGATCGGGATCGGTACAGAAGAGTTTGAGTTTTGCTTTCAGAGGAACGCTGTAGGTCAGCCCTCTTTCGATACACTCCTCGATAGAATAACGGGGAGGATCGACAAAATAATCGAGAAACTCCAGAACAAAATTATTCCTGGCATCGGTTATCGGAAAGTTTTCCGAGAAGACCTTAAAAAGACCTTCTTTAACACGATTGTCAGGATTTGTCTCCAGTTGGAAGAAGTCCTGGAATGACTTTATTTGTACTTCGAGAAAATCAGGATAAACAGCCTTAATTTTTGTTGTTCCGAAGCTACTTCGTTCAGTTTTTTGTGAAGCCAAAGCCATGAAATTATAGATTTAAATAAACAGAGTATTTTTAAACAATTAATCCCGATATAAAAATCGGGAAGAAAACAAACTACTTACCTGCGCGTAAAGCACAGATAAGCAGTCTGTTAGGTAATTGTAGTCCAAATAGCAATATTTACTTTATCTCAACTTCAGCACCAGCGTCTTCGAGTTGTTGTTTCAGGGCGTTTGCTTCGTCCTTAGATACACCTTCTTTAATAGCCTTTGGAGCTGCGTCAACTAAGTCTTTTGCTTCTTTGAGGCCAAGGCTGGTCAACTCTTTTACCAGCTTAACTACAGCCAGTTTGGCTGCACCAGCGCTTTTAAGAATTACGTTGAATTCAGTTTGTTCTTCAACTACAGGAGCGTCAGCACCTGCCGAAGCCATCATTACGGGAGCTGCAGCTGCAGGTTCAATTCCGTATTCGTCCTTAAGTATCTGAGCAAGCTCATTTACTTCTTTTACTGTCAGATTAACTAACTGTTCAGCGAAAGCTTTCAAGTCTGCCATTTTATTTGTTGTTTTAGTGTTTTACAATAATTGATTTTTTCTTTTTTGTACGTTTCCTGATGTTATGCAGGACGTTCGGACAAGGTCTTGAGTACACCTGATAATTTTTGCCCACCGGATTGAAGTGCAGAAATAACATTTTTAGCTGGTGAATTCAGTAATGCAATCACGTCGGCAATAAGTTCATTTTTGGTCTTAATTGCCATGAGTGCGTCAAGCTGACTATCACCAATAAAGGTCATTTCTTCTACATAAGCGCCTTTCAGAATAGGTTTATCGGATGTTTTCCTGAAATCCTTGATCAGCTTGGCAGGAGTACTCCCCTGGTCGGCGATCATGATTGAGGTATGACCTTTCAGAACATCGTACAGAGTCCCAAAGTCCTTGCCGGACTTCTCCATTGCTTTTTGAAGCAATGCGTTTTTAACTACGACCAACTTAACATCCCTTTTAAAACAGAGACGGCGAAGCTTGCTGGTTTTTTCAACATTCATATCTGATATATCAGTGATATACAAATATTTAGCAGCTTTCAATTCCTCTGTCAGGTTTGCTATAAGTTGACTCTTGTCTTCTCTTTTCATAGCGAGTTTTGTTCTTTAAAGATCAAGTACTTAATGTTACCGGAATTTCTATTTTACCGATTTCTCATCGATACGTATACCAGGACTCATAGTACTCGACATGAAGACGCTTTTTACATAAGTACCCTTGGCTGAAGAAGGCTTTAGCTTAACGATGGTTGCCAGTAATTCCTTGGCATTATCAATAAGTTTATCCTGTTCAAATGATACCTTGCCAATACCAGCATGAATGATACCGAATTTGTCAACTTTAAAGTCGATTTTACCCGCTTTCACTTCCTGCACAGCTTTTCCTACTTCCATAGTAACGGTACCTGTCTTGGGGTTTGGCATAAGGCCACGAGGACCAAGTATGCGGCCAAGAGCACCAACTTTGGGCATAATGCTAGGCATAGTAATAATAACGTCAACGTTTGTCCATCCTTCTTTAATCTTCTGGATATACTCGTCAAGTCCTACATAATCAGCTCCGGCAGCTTTTGCTTCTTCTTCCTTATCAGGAGTACAGAGCACGAGAACACTTACAGTTTTCCCGGTTCCATGCGGCAAGGTAACAATACCTCTAACCATCTGGTTGGCTTTTCGCGGGTCAACGCCAAGACGTACGTCAATATCAACAGAAGCGTCGAATTTCGAAGTAGTTATGTCTTTGACAATACGCGCAGCATCAGCTAGTGTATAGGTAGCGTCCTTGTCGTATTTAGCTAAAGCCAGTTTTTGATTTTTTGTCAATTTAGCCATTTCACGTAAGGTTAATGGTAATAACACATTTTAATTCATGAAAGCCTGATCTCTCGATCATCTTTACATATTGGTAGGGAATTCTCCCTGAACAGTAATACCCATACTGCGGGCAGAACCGGCGACCATTCGCATTGCAGCATCAACGGTGAAACAGTTTAGGTCTTCCATTTTGCTTTCAGCAATTTCTTTAACCTGGTCCCACGTTACCGAAGCAATTTTTTTACGATTGGGTTCGGCCGATCCGCTTTTCTGCTTAGTCACTTCAAGGAGTTGAACAGCAACAGGAGGCGTTTTAACAATAAAATCAAACGACTTGTCCTTATAAAAAGTAATCACGACAGGTGTAACCTTACCGGCTCTATCCTGGGTACGTGCGTTAAACTGTTTACAGAACTCCATAATATTCACACCCTTCGAACCTAAAGCAGGTCCAACCGGAGGCGAAGGATTTGCCGCACCACCTTTAATTTGCAGTTTAATTAATCCAGCAATTTCTTTTGCCATCTTTTTGTTTTCTTAAAGGATTTGTATTTGCGGGTTTGGGTAACAACCTACGATTCTTTTGCAACCTGCGTAAACGCCAGTTCCAAAGGAGTTTTACGGCCAAAGATTTTAACCATCACTTTTAGTTTCTTTTTCTCCTCATTGATTTCTTCAATGATTCCACTGAAACTATTGAATGGTCCATCTATAACCGTAACCGTTTCACCAACAATGTAAGGAATACTGAACTCGGCGCCTTGCTCTGAGAGCTCGTCGACCTTACCAAGTATTCTGTTTACTTCGGCTTGTCTTAAGGGTACAGGTTCATCTTTCGAGCCAAGAAAACCAAGTACCCCGGGGATATTGCGAATAATGTGCGGTATCTCTCCGGTTAGCACGGCTTCAATTAAAACATAGCCAGGAAGATAATTACGCTCCTTGCTAATTTTTTTACCGTTACGTACCAGGTAGACTTTTTCAGTTGGGATAAGAATCTGAGCAATAAAACCTTGTAAATTGAGACGACTTATCTCACTTTCAAGGTACACTTTCACCTTCTTCTCATTCCCGCTGATGGCTCTCACCACATACCACTTTTTCACTTGTTCGCCCATACCGGATGGTGAATTAAAGGTTGGTTACCACTTAATATCAGACTTCTATAATAATAAAGTTAAAATAATGAATAAAATTGTTTGAGAATGATCTCAAACGACTTATCCATCACAAAAACTACAAGTGCAATTATCAGGGAAGCAACTGATACAACTACTGCACTATTCTGCAACTCGCTCCATGTTGGCCACGAAACTTTATGCATGAGTTCGTCGTAACTTTCTTTGACGTACTCTACGAATCTATTATTTGCCATAGGGTCTAATATTTTGCACGGGTGGTAGGGGTCGAACCCACAGCCTACGGTTTTGGAGACCGCCACTCTACCAATTGAGCTACAC
>JBAXBJ010000169.1:0-6696 GCA_037142075.1 Bacteroidota bacterium | reverse complement strand
AGTAAGTTTATTACCGACACCCACAATAGCCACAATTTTTTCGTTTCTGAGCACTGGTAAGGTCAGCAGGCGAAGCAAGGAAGCATGTCCTTCCGGCAATCCATTTTTGGATGGCAGCTTGGTAAAATCGTTTTGGATTACAGCTTTTTTCTGGTTGATACAATCGATCCAAAAACCGGCTTTTTCGATTGAAAAATATTCGTCTTTAGTATGAGGTATATTAAATTGTTGCATTGTGTTGGATGACTTGTTCAGGAGTACCAGGGTTTTCTGATCTGTATCTATGGCATGAAAAAAGCCTATGCCACTTCCGGTTAAATGTTCCAGTTCATCGAGCAGTTTTTGCTGCATTTCATTTCGCGAATGGGTGGCGGCAAAGTCCGTTACACGGATCCGGGCATCCTGTATAAATTCAACTTGCTTGCGTTCACTCACATCAGAGGTCTTGCCTTGTATACCTGTTATTTCTCCTTTTTCATTGTAGATAGGGCTATTTTGCGTTTCCGTCCATATTAACGAACCATCCTTTTTAATCCAGCGTAAACTTATGATACTTTCATCAACAATGCCATTCTGAAGTGTTTCCCGGATAAATGATTTTAATATGTGCTGGTCGTCGGGATGAACCATATTTATCCCCAAATACGCGTCGCTTATATATTCACCTGGCAAATAGCCTGTTATCTTTTCAACAGAGGGGCTAATGTATTCAAATTTCAGTTCGGGTTTAAACCGGCAAACAAATATGAGGTCGTTTGATCGTTCGGTTATAAAGCGATATGCTTCCTCGCTTTTCTTGAGTGAATCCTCAATTCTCAGTCGCTCAGTAATATCCGAATCAATTCCCCTGTAGCCAATCAAACTCCCGTCCTCATTCAGAATGGGTAAGCCATTGGTTGTAACCGTAATTACATTGCCGTTAGGCTGACAAATAGAATTAATTAAATTTTCAAAAGATAATTTTTGGCTAAACATATTTAATGCTGCATTCTTAAACTCTTTCCGCACTTCCTCAGGGGCAATGTCGTAAAAGTGCAACTTACCCACCATTTGCTCAGGAGTGTAGCCGTAAACCTGCATTGATAAAGGGCTCATATAAGTATATAATCCCAACGCATCAACTTCCCATACTACTTCGCAACTTTGTTCTACAACCTGGCTGAACCGGTTTTCACTCTTCTCCAGTTTGAGTGCAGCATGTTTGCGTTCGCTTATGTCGCGGTATTTCCATAAATGGCCGTTGTATTTATTTTCAAGGTAAGTGGGGATATAATCTCTTTCGAAATAGCGACCGTCTGCCAATTCGAGTTCATCCTGATATACTGCTTGTTTATCGGCAAGAATTTTCTCTATATCAGCAATAAACTTCACCGGGTTTTTAAAAAACATTTTACTTTGTTCTGCTGAACCGCTACAATCAGCCCCTATCAATGCTTCGGGAGGTGCCGGAATACCGAACATGTCACAAAACAACTGGTTGGTTAAAGCAATTTTACGGTTCGAATCTTCCAGCAAGATACCTTCCTGCAGATTGACAATCAGGCTGGTAAGGAGATTTGATTTATCATTCAAAGCAACTTCTGCCTGTTTGCGTTCGGTGATATCGACCACAAAACCTTCAAAAAACAGGATCTCTCCCAGTTCACCCTTTACCGCTTTTGCATCTTCATACAACCATACCTTTTGGCCATCTTTTCGTTTAACTTCATATTCATAACCCTTTACGAAACCTTGATCTTGCATTAGCCGTAAAAAGTTTTCCCGCTCGCGAGGATCACTATAAGCATCCTGTGCTATATCGAACCGGCTGTTCATCAGTTCCTCAGGGGTATCAAATCCATACATTTTTGCCAAAGCAGGATTTACCGAAATGTAAGACCCATCGACACTGGTTTGAAAAACACCTTCCTGGGCATTGATAAAAATATTGCGATATTTTTCTTCGCTTCTGCGCAGTGCTTCTTCGGCAAGTTTCAGTTCTGATATATCCAGGCAATGCCCGATATACCCAACAAATAGTCCTTCACTATCGAACTGAGGTGTTCCATTATCCTGTAACCACCGGTACTCACCGTCGTTATGGCGAAGCCGGTAATCCATACTAAAAGGTTCACGCCTGTCGAAGGATGTTGAATAAATTTCGAAGCAGTGGTCCAGATCATCGGGATGCACTCCTTCGGCCCATCCATCTCCATTTTCCTGCGCCATCGTCCTGCCTGTAAAATTGAGCCATACCTGGTTAAAATAATTGCATTTCTTATCGGGTGTTGCAGTCCATATTAAAGCCTGCCCCGAATCGGCAAGCGAACGATAGCGCCTTTCACTCTCCAGCAGCGCATTTTCCGACAGCTTACGTTCAGTGATATCGCGCATGATTCCTGTAATTTTTACAGGGATACCATTTTCGTACAAAAGACTTGACGATATAGCAACAGGTATAATTGAACCATCTTTGTTTAACATTTTTACTTCATAATCTGTTACTTTTCCACGCTTAAATAATTCAGATAATAAGTAATCCCTTTCGTTTTGATCCGAATAAAAACTGATTAAAGATTTCCCTATCAATTCAGCTCTTGTATATTGACCTTTTGAGATGATTTGTATCGAAGGACTGATATCAAGTAAAATTCCATGAATAGTAGCTTCATAGAAAGTATCCAGCATATTTTCAATAGCACTGCGGTATTTCACTTCGTTACTCTGGAGTATCTGCTCTGCCTGAAGGATTTCTTCATTTTGAATCTCAAACTCGAGCTTTTGCAATTCCAGCTCCTGAATCAGGACAAGCATTTCGGCTTCTGACTGTGGCTGTATTCTTTGTCCCGGCCTCCCTTTAAAGAGTTTTTCTGCCTTTTGCCTGAGGGTTTCAGTAGTGGATTTAGTATCTATTTTCATTTAAAAGGGGTTGGAGATATTTAGAAAAAATTTAGCTGACGACCATGCATTATTTCCTGTAAACCGGCAAAAAAACTGGTGTCAGCTATGCTGTCGTCGGAACTCAGAATTTTCACTTTTTTAAAGGTCCTGTTTACCATGATAAGTCTTTTGAATTATTATTTGCCTGGATATCCATTTTTAAAACAGGTTTTTTATCAGTCATTATTTACAGAAGAGTATTTTTCGGCTTTTTCGATCCATTTATCCACCATTTTTAAAAACAAGGCTATTTAAATGGGTTTCGTCAGATAATCCTGCGCACCCGCTTTAAGCATTTTTCGAATCTGATGTGTCATGGCATCAGCACTAATAATTACTACTGGGATTGACTTTGTTCCTGAGTCGGCCTGCACCGACTGTACGCCACACCTCTTCCCTGCGTTTAGGAGGATGTGCTGTTAAAACCGATTGTTTATAAAGTTCATCTACAGTATATTCTAACCTTGTATTTACAGCATTATTGGTGTGGATGATGTTCCCGTTTTCGTCGAGTACCCATAGTAAATCATCGATGGTATTAAAGAACGTTTCGTAGTTTATTCTTGTCTGTTCTAATAAGTTTTCTGTATGCTTACGCTTGGTGATGTCCTCGATTGCCAGGAGAATAATCTGTTCCTTCCCCAATCCTTGTTGTATATTCCTGGCATTCAGCAGCATATTACGCTTTCCGATAGTTGAAAAATCGTGTTCAACCTCATAGTTATCAAAGGTTACCTGTTCGGGCAGAATGGTTTCAAGAAGTTCTCTCAGTTTGGGAATATCCCATTGGTGATTTCCAAGTTCATAGATACGTACTCCTATTGTTTCGGCAGATGTTACCTTGAAAAAATCATAGAATGAACGGCTGGCCTTAACTACTCTCAGGTCTTTATCCAGAACCAGTAAAGGCTCCCGAACCGTATTTATAATATCTTCGGCAAATTCGCTTACCTGGTCGGCTATTATTTTTATAGCGACAAGGTCAGTGCGTGTTTTTTCAAGACCGGCTTCTATCTCTTTACGCTCAGTGATGTCCTGAAGTGTACCAAATGTGCCGGTAATTTCATTGAGTTCGTTTACATCCAATCGGGCAAACACTTCTATCCACCGGAAACCACCTGATTTGGTGAGATACCTGACTTCGTGCCGGCAATAATCTGTTTTCCGGCTTATTAAAGGCTCGAATAACTCCCAGTTCCTGGTGCGATCGTCGGGATGAACAAAATCAATAAATAATTTTCCCAGCGATTCTTCAATAGTAAATCCGGTGACTACTTCCCATGATTTATTCAGGTATTGCCACAATCCTTTGGTATCGGAACGGAAAATGATTTCGTTTACATTTTCCACCACCGTTCGGTAGCTTTTTTCACTTTTGAGCAATGCTTCTTCTGCGCGCTTTCGCTCTTCTATTTCGAACACCAGGCTCGCATTTGTTACCGATAGCTGGCTGGTTCTTTCGACTATGCTTACTTCCAGATTTGCGTTGAGATCCTGTATTTCCTTTTCGGATTGTTTCCACCTGTTAATATCAGTGAGTGTACCGGTTACTCCTATCAATTTACCATCTTTCATTATAGCGGAAGTTGATGATCGAACCCAGCATATTTCGCCTTCTTTATTTATATACCTGTATTCCATGTAGGAATAATCCTTTTCGCAGAGTGTTTTCAATCTTGCCGTAATCATATCCCTGTCACCTTCAAAAACATAGCTTACAATGTTTTTGCCTATCACTTCTTCAGGCCGATACCCCAATGTTCTGTATAACGAAGGACTTATATATTTAATAATACCTTCGCTATCGATTTCGTATATTACATCACTGATTGTATCAATTAAATTTTTATACGATTTTTCACTTTTACGCAGTTTTTCTTCTACAATTTGTCCATTAGCAATGTCATCCTTAAGTAAATTATTCGCCTGGAGCAGCGATTCATTCAGGTTCTCGTTTTGGAGCCCCATTTTGGTGATTGTAAGAAGAAGTTCTTCATTCTGCATTTCAAGTTCTACCTGATGCATCTCCAACTCATGCATGAGTTGTAACATTTCATGATCCGGGAAACCAGGATTGGTAGCTTCAGAATCTTTCGATTTGAGAATTTCCTCAGCCTTTTGGCGAAATATGAAGGCAGAATTGATTTTGTTTTTTGACATTGTAAATGGATTGCTTTTTCCCAAACTGTTTGCTTAAGTGCACAAAATTGTTGTTGGGAAGCGATTCAAACAGTGAATCAGGTTCTCTTTATCAATCATGTGACGGAAAGTAATATTTATTCGTATTTATTGCATTTTCAAGGAACTTTCATTTTCTTTTATAAAAACAAATACCCGGAGCAGCTTTAAAAAGTTAAACTGCAAATGGGCATCTCTTTAGAATTATTAAATGATTATAGCTTGAAATAATCCATATTTCGCAAATTGATATCTCACATATACGAAATCTCAACAAAAGGAATTTTCTACGCGTTTTAATCGTGAGATAAAAATGAAAAATAAGTCTGACCTCAAGGAATATCAATGTTAATACATAATTGTAGTTGCCCTTTTCAGTGAAAAAACATTTTAAAAGCAATAAATTGGTGTATTACGCTTTTTAATAGGCGATTGAACTAAATATACTGTGTGACACCTGCAAAACGTTGGATTCATTTGTATACACCTCATTTATAATCTATTGCAAATTTTAACACCCCATTTCCAGCTCTTAGGAGCAAATCATGAATAAAAATAGTTTGAAAAATATTTTAATTAATACTTATTGATACTGAACTCATTAAGAAATACACAAAGAAATAATGAAAACTTTTTTTAGATAAAGTTGCATGTATGAAAAATGTATTTACCTTTGCACTCCCAACAACGACAACCTATTCTTAAACAAAAAATGAAAGTTGTTAAGGGAAACGACCAAATGAAATGATCGGCCTGTAAGGGCAGCAACAATAGATCACCAAGTTCTTTGAAAGACTGAAGTCAAAACATAAAGCAGCGAATATCCCCTGTTCAAATTTATTTTGGCAGAGAAGAAACAATCTGAGACATTTAAGATCAACTTACTATGGAGAGTTTGATCCTGGCTCAGGATGAACGCTAGCGGCAGGCTTAATACATGCAAGTCGTACGGGATCCGAGGTAGCAATACTTTGGTGAGAGTGGCGCACGGGTGCGTAACACGTATGCAACCTACCTTTAACCGGGACACAACCTTGAGAAATTGAGGCTAATATCCCATAACACTGCGAGATGGCATCATTTTGCAGTTAAAACTCCGGTGGTTATTGATGGGCATGCGCGACATTAGCTAGTTGGTGAGGTAACGGCCCACCAAGGCTACGATGTCTAGGGGTTCTGAGAGGATTATCCCCCACACTGGTACTGAGACACGGACCAGACTCCTACGGGAGGCAGCAGTAAGGAATATTGGTCAATGGGCGCAAGCCTGAACCAGCCATGCCGCGTGAAGGATGACGGCCCTATGGGTTGTAAACTTCTTTTGTACGGGAAAAAACCACCGGTCGAGTATCGGTGCTGATGGTACCGTAAGAATAAGCATCGGCTAACTCCGTGCCAGCAGCCGCGGTAATACGGAGGATGCAAGCGTTATCCGGATTCATTGGGTTTAAAGGGTGCGCAGGCGGAATAATAAGTCAGTGGTGAAAGCCTACAGCTTAACTGTAGAACTGCCATTGATACTGTCATTCTTGAGTGTTGTTGAGGTAGGCGGAATGTGTCATGTAGCGGTGAAATGCTTAGATATGACACAGAACACCG
>JBAXBJ010000168.1:0-6725 GCA_037142075.1 Bacteroidota bacterium | reverse complement strand
CCTCCCTTCCGATTTCAGGCGGTTTTCGGCCACTTTAAACATAATTCCATCGTTGAGGGTAAGGATAATGCATGCCTGCTGGTCGCGTAGCATATCCCAGTTTTGCACAAACTCGCCTGTAACCCACGATTTATCGGGGATTGGCAGCATGGAATCGCCCGTTATCTGAAACGTCCGGTATTTGCGGTCGGCCGAAAGAAAAGGCAGTTGAAACGTAGGCAACACCCTGATGTATTCTGGATCGGCAAAACCGGTGCGGTACCCTGCCGAAGCCTTCTGGTTTATTATTTCGATGTTCTCCTTGTTGTTACTGTCTACTGTAGTTGTAAGCACCCGAAGGTTTCCGCCATTAATAAAAATGTTGTTTCCGTGCTCCAGTTGGTACAATTCGCTTTCCCGAAGTGCGCTCAGGTCAACTGTCAGCAGGGTATCCACCGTTATTTTGAAATATTTGGCCAGTGCCAGCAATGCTTCGATGCCCGGTTCGGCAACGCCGTTTTCGTATCCGCTCAAGGTCGATCGCTTCATATTCAGGGCGAAGGCGATATCGTCCTGTGTGCGGCTGCGTCGTTTACGCAGCAGTTTGATGTTTTTTCCGAAGGTTGGTTCCATAAGTAAATTTATCATTTTTAACTCCCCCTCTCTTTGAAGGAAAGAGAGGGGGTGAAGACGAGGAAATTGGTCATTTAAGCAAAGATGTAAACATAGCGATGATCGGTTAAAGGTTAAATTCTGATCGGAGAGTCACCCCCTCTCTTCGTGAAGAGAGGGGGCCGGGGGGTGAGTTTTCAGGAACATTTGCCGAATTTTTTCTCTGACCTGTTCCACATAAATTGTCTCTTCATTTTTTATTCTCAGAACACGTAATCCTAATTCATCCAAAACCGAAGTTCGCCAAAGGTCATATTCTTTTTGTGATTCATGTACCTTACCATCGATTTCAAGTATCAGCTTTTCTTCTGCATAATAAAAATCAACAACAAAGAATTGAAATGAGTCAAATGAATTTTCATAAATTATTTTATGTTGCCGCAGAAACTTCTTCCCATCAATCCTTCTGTTTCTGACTAATCCCCATACAATTCTTTCGGCCTCCGTCATGTTTTTACGGTTCTCGCGGCAAATTGCAACAACAAATCTCTTTCGCGAATCGGGTTTCATGGCTGGTTTACAAAACTCACCCCTGCCCCCTCTCTTTGAAGGAAAGAGAGGGGGTGAGGACGAGGAAATAGGTTATTTAAGAACATTAGAATAGATAACAATGGTTGGTTGAAGTCAAATTTTAATCGGAGAGTCACCCCCTCTCTTCGTGAAGAGAGGGGGCCGGGGGGTGAGTTTTTTTTACTAATTATCCATCTTTCGAAAATTATGATTATATTGTAGTCGAATATTTGATTATTTTTTAATCAAAAGTAATACATTTTTAACAATAATGTACAACGAACTGAAAATAATTTCACCGCAAGGGTTTCCTGACAGTCTCCGCAGGACGGGCCGTACCATTGTGCATATGGATCTTGACACGTTTTTTGTAGCGGTTGAGCGGCTTATGAACAGCCAGCTTATCGGTAAACCTGTGATTGTGGGTGGCTTTTCGGACCGCAGCGTGGTATCAAGTTGCAGTTACGAGGCGCGCACCTACGGCGTACATTCGGCCATGCCTATGAAAATGGCCCGTACGCTGTGCCCCGATGCCACGGTTGTGCGCGGCGATATGGAGCAATACACCAAATATTCCAACATGGTTACCGATGTTATTGCCGAAAGTGCGCCCGTGTACGAAAAAGCCTCCATCGATGAGCATTATCTCGACATCACCGGCATGGACCGCTTTTTCGGCAGCGTGAAATGGACGCACGACCTCCGGCAGCGCATCATCCGCGAAACAGGACTGCCAATTTCGCTGGGACTTTCGGTAAACAAAACGGTATGCAAAATCGCCACCGGCGTAGCCAAGCCCAACGGGGAACTTGAAATTCCCGCCGATCGGGTAATTCCATTCCTTGGGCCGCTTTCTATCAGCAAAATCCCCGGCATAGGCGAGAAAACTTACCGGTTACTTCGTTCTATGGGAATTGCCTCCATCGATACCCTCAGCCAAATGCCACCCGAAATGATGATAAAAGTGCTGGGGCAAAACGGATTAGTCATCTGGAAAAAAGCCAATGGCATCGACACAACCCCTGTAATTCCCTATTCCGAGCGGAAATCGATCAGCACCGAAACTACTTTTGAACAGGATACTATTGATATCCATATGATTAACGAACTACTGGTCCGTATGGTGGAGAAAATTGCGTTTACTCTCCGTAAAAAGCAGAAACTCACCTCCTGCGTAACATTAAAGATCCGCTATTCTAACTTCGATACACATACCGTGCAGCAGCGCATTGGCTATACCTCGTTCGACCATATACTTATACCCGTTGCCAAAGAACTGTTCCGCAAACTATACCAGCGCCGCATGTTGATACGGTTGGTTGGCGTAAAATTCAGCTACCTGGTAACCGGTGTGCAGCAAATCGATCTTTTCGACCAGACTCCTGAACTTATCAATCTCTACCAGGCCGTGGACCGGATGCGCCTGCGGTACGGAAGGGATAAGTTGATAAGAGCTGTAGGCATTGGAATAAAGGATGAGGAGGAAGATAATTAAAAGTATTTCGGATTTTTGATTTCGGATGTCGGATTTATGAAATCTGCAATATTTCAAGAGCTCCAAGTCACAAATCCGCAAATCCACAAATCCACAATCCACAATCCGCAATCCGCAATCCGCAATCCTCAATGTATCTCAACTGCCACTCCTATTTCAGCCTCCGTTACGGCACGCTCCCCATTGATAAACTGGTGGAAATGGCTGTAGCAAATGGCATTGAAACGCTTACACTTACGGATATCAACAACAGCATGGGCGTGGTTGACTTTGTGAATGCATGCAATAAGAGCGGGGTGAAGCCGGTGGCCGGTATCGAATTCCGCGATGAAAATGAACTCTTATATATAGGTATAGCCCGAAACAACGAAGGCTTTATGGAGTTGAACGAATTCCTGAGTCATCACAATATCAATAAACTTCCTTTGCCCCTGCAGGCACCAGCATTCAGCCACAGCTATGTTATTTACCCTTTCGGGGAGAAGTCGCCGAAGAAGTTGCGCGATAATGAGTACACCGGTATCCGAAGTACGGAACTCAATAAATTACTGTCGGCGGAGCACCGCAACCGCCGGCACAAACTCGTGGCATTATGCCCGGTAACTTTTGAAGGTGAGCCTGGATACGAACTACACCGCCATCTCCGCGCTATCGACAACAACACCTTGCTGAGTATGCTGATTCCTTCGCAGGTGGCTGCTCCCGACGAACTGTTCACTCCGCCGGCAGAACTCGAAAAACTATTTGAATATCACCCTCAGATTATTTCCAACACGCGTAAACTACTTGACGATTGCAGCATTGTTATTGACTTCAGCACAGTAAAAAACAAGAAACTCTTTACCCGCAGCGCTTACGACGACAAGCTACTGCTTGAAAAGCTAACCTTTGACGGACTGGTTTACCGTTATGGCAAAAGCAATAAAGAAGCAAAACAGCGGGTAGGGCATGAGCTTGAAATTATCGATAAACTAGGGTTTTCGTCGTATTTCCTGATCACCTGGGACATAATCAGGTATACCATGAGCCGTGGATTTTACCATGTGGGCCGTGGCAGCGGAGCCAACAGCATTGTGGCTTATTGCCTGCGCATAACAGATGTAGACCCAATTGAACTGAACCTCTACTTCGAACGTTTTCTCAATCCAAAGCGAAGCAGTCCGCCGGATTTTGATATCGACTTTTCGTGGAAAGACCGCGACGAAGTATTCGACTACATTTTTAAGCGATACGGTCATAAACATACTGCTTTACTTGGCGCAACCTCTACTTTTAAAGGAAAATCAACCTTGCGTGAGCTGGGAAAAGTATACGGTTTACCCAAAGAAGAAATTGACATCCTGGTGGAAGAGCCTAACAATCCACTCAATAACAACGATATCGCCAACCATATCGTAAAACTTGGCACACGCATGACCGACTTTCCGAACATCCGCAGTATTCATGCCGGAGGCGTGCTGATTTCGGAAGAACCGCTTACTGCATACACCGCTCTCGATATGCCACCCAAGGCTTTCCCGACTACCCAATGGGATATGTACGTAGCTGAAGATCTCAGATACGAAAAACTTGATATCCTGAGCCAGCGAGGACTGGGACATATACAGGAAGCAGTCGAAATCATAAAGCAAAACCGGGGAGTAGACATTGACATACATCGTGTAGCTGATTTTAAGAAAGATAGTAAAATCAAGCAACAACTGAAATCGGCCGAAACTATTGGTTGTTTTTATATTGAAAGTCCTGCCATGCGTGGCCTGCTGAAAAAACTGAAATGCGACAACTACCTCACGCTGGTGGCGGCGAGTAGCATCATACGGCCAGGAGTTGCCCGCTCGGGCATGATGAAGGAATACATCTGGCGGTTTCATAATCCGGGTAAGTTCAAATACCTGCATCCCATAATGGAAGAGCAACTTGCCGAAACTTACGGTGTTATGGTTTACCAGGAAGATGTGCTGAAAATATGCCATCACTTTGCCGGCCTCGACCTTGCCGATGCCGATGTGCTTCGCCGCGCCATGAGCGGGAAATACCGCTCGCGGATTGAGTTTCAGAAAATTGTGGATAAATATTTCGAAAGCTGCTACCAGCAGGGACACTCCGAGGAAGTGACCAAAGAAGTCTGGCGGCAGATTGAATCGTTTGCAGGGTATTCTTTTTCGAAGGCGCATTCGGCTTCGTTTGCGGTGGAAAGCTACCAGAGCTTGTTTCTGAAATCGTATTATCCGCTCGAATTCATGACAGCTGTACTAAATAACTTCGGCGGTTTTTACCAGGCATGGGTATATATCAACGAAGCCAGGCGATGCGGTGCCAGCATTGAACTTCCATGCATCAACCGGAGTAATCATACCACCACCATCAGCGGAAGCACAATCTGGCTGGGCTTTGTATATATTGCCAACCTCGAAAGCAACACCGTTAATGCCATAATTAGCGAACGGGCAAGCAAAGGTCCATACCTCAGCCTGGCTGATTTTGTAAACCGCGTTCCACTGACTCTTGATCAGGCTATACTGCTTATCCGGCTTAACGCATTGCGGTTTACCGGAACCAGTAAGCAACAATTATTATGGGAAGTGCATCTTTTATTACGAAAATCTGCACCTGTCCCTACCGATGGTTCTTTATTTGCTACTCCGGCCAGGCAGTTCCATATGCCCGATCTGGACCATTCAATTGTTGATGATGCCTTCGACGAAATTGAACTGCTCGGCTTCCCGGTAACGATGGGATATTTTGAACTATTGCAAACCACTTTCCGCGGAGAGTTGCGTGCTCACGAAATAGCTTCACATATTGGTGAAACTGTAAGGATGCTTGGATCGCTGGTTACCATTAAATATGTGCGGACGATCCGAAACGAGATTATGCATTTCGGTACTTTCTTTGATGTGGATGGAGAGTTTTTCGATACCGTTCATTTTCCGCAATCATCCAAACAATACCCGTTCAAGGGCAGGGGCGTGTATTTAATGAAGGGTAGAATTGTGGAAGAATTTGGGTTCCCCAGCATTGAAGTGGAGAAAATGGCTAAACTACCGTTCGTAAAGGATAGGAGGTATTTGTAAAAAGGGGTTGGGTTTTAGGGATCTGGATTGGGAGAAGTGTTTTCTTTAACGTCAGGAAGAAATTGATTTTATGAATTCGCCTGCTGTCATTATTGGAATCTTACTTTCCTTAAAATCCGATTTATTTCTTGTAACAATCAGTTTCTGATTATTCTCAATAGCTGTAAAGTATTGAATAGCATCTTCAAAATCTTTGAAATCTGAATTTAGGGCCAAATCAACTACTTTGTCATCCAAAGGTAAGATATCAACAATTACTTTAAAGTTTCTGAGAATTTTCCGCGCTTCCTGATCATTGGTAAATTTTGATAATATATAATGGGTATTAGCAAGCGATAATGCTGAAACCGAAAGCTTGAGTGACTTCTTATCGGCTAATGAGAACAGTTCTGCAGCTTCAACATAAAATGGATCTCTGGATGCTAAAAGGTCAATTACAATGTTGGTATCAAGCAGAATATTTATCATGAGTATTTTTGGGTTAAAAATTCTGCATAATCCTTTTTATAATCAAAATTATCTGGCAATTTGATAACTCCACTAAGACTTTTAACCAAGGGAGTGATCTCGGCTCCTTCACCTTTGGGTTCGGAAACAATATCCAGGTAGTTTTCAATCATTTTCGAAAGACTGGTTTTGCGCTTCTTTGCATATTTCTTAGCTCTGGAAATCACATTCTCATTGAGCTTAATCGTGAGTTTAATATCCATTATATTTATTTTATCCGTACAAAGATAATAAAATTATACGGACAAAACAGATTACTTAATTTATTTGCATCTTTTATACCTATAAGTTTTTTTGAAGTAAAAAAACAGCAAAACTGCCTTTTGTTAAAGACCCAGAGGTATTTATTAAAAAAGGGCGGGGATATTGGACTTACGATTAAGCGAAAGAAATATAAATAAAGTTTAGTATATGGGAAGATACATAGCTAATTTAGGCTAATTCTTATTTTGAGGTGCTATGAAAAATAACCAGCTACCCTGTAGAGG
>JBAXBJ010000167.1:0-6885 GCA_037142075.1 Bacteroidota bacterium | reverse complement strand
TGTGCATACATTTAGTTTTCTACAAATGTACACATTATATTGTATCATCTCCTTATTCTGTAAATAGTTTTTTAACGTCATCAAGGTTTTCTTTTACAAGCAGGAGGTTGTCAAATTCATTCAACCGTCCTAAAAGGTGCGTCAGTTTCAGCAGCGAATCCAACGATATTTTACCGGTGACCTCAAAACGCTTTAAACTGCCCAGGGAAACGCCCGAACGTTCGGCCATTTCTTCCTGCGACATTTTTAACTGTTTTCGCAGGATGCGGTGTCTTTCAGCCAGGGCCTTACTTACCTCCGGCGGTGTTGGTTCTAATGAATACATCATGTATGGTTAAAATATTATCCAAATATAATTAAAAATGACAAAAATAACTAATATATTATCTGTTAATATTTTCCTGTTTGTTTTTAGGCTGAGTTCTATATTTTGTCTGAATCCATTTATTCCCCGGAACATTTGCCTAACCCGCCCGGCACATTTACCCACATAGTCTTAAAATGGTATTTGATCTGACAAATAGCTCCTTAATATTTGGATTTGTCTAGATGAAGCATTAAAGCAGTTCCTCCCTTGAAGACAAAAGGGCAACCGGATAAAACGAGCGACTCCAGTAATGAAAATGCTCTTATCGCCTTTTCAATAAGTACAATGTCGGAAAATTTATTCTCAGCAGCTACCTGCTTTATCCATTCTATAGTCCGACTGTCGGGGTGGATCATAATTTATTTGTTTTTAACAGTTCCTCTACTACCTGCTTTCTCCCCCGTCGGGTAGCATAGCGCAATAGTTTGTTTTTATTAATACTGTGTTTTTCAAAAATTGTGGTATAAACATAGTTTATTTCTACTCCCTGCAAAAAAGAAAATTCTACATCTCCGACAATATCTACAAGAATCTTTTCAATAGTGGGAGTGTTTATTCCTTCAACCAGTTGTAATGGGGATTCTGATATTAACGGGCGAATAATAATAGCCTGGTTGGTATTAATATATCTTTCAAAATCAGTTAATGACGGCATGAGATAGACCCGTTGGGTGCTATCAGAATTTAAAAAATTAAAAACAGATTCAGCCACCTCACGTTCTACATCCACAAGCACAAAACTCAAACTGGGAATATGGTGCATGTATGACAAAAGAGCTGAACCCGGCCAAATGCAGTAATCAGCAAAAGGAAACTGTGTTTTTATTTGCTGATTAATATTTTTTATTTCTTCGGAACAAACAATCGAAAAATCTTTCTTTGCATTATCCGGCAATGAATAAATACCACGCTCAAGCCTAATTAGTAATCCGGATTTTAAAAGACGGTTTAGTTGCTCGGAAAGTGGGCCTGGATATCCAATCTGATTCTGAATCTTCAGATTAGTAATCAAATCTTTTCGAGAAAACACTTTATGAGTGAAGGCAAAGTTCAATATGTCGTTAGTTGTAACCATGTGAAATTTATCTACGGACAAATATATCACAATTTTGGCAATGAATAGACATCATTGCCAAAATTGTGATATATAATCCAATTGCAATTCGACTTTTATCAGGATAAAACAATGGCGATTTCCCTGATTTATCTTTAAACATTCACGGCCACAAGTGTCCACCTCAATGCCAGAAGCTCCCAGATCGCAGTAAAACCCTAACTGCACCTGATCATCTTCTACTTTTGCATCCCAAACAGATATGATAAGATCATTATGCAACAGGAAGACGATTTAAGAGGTTTGGCAAAGGTTATGGAGTTTATGCGGGCCATCAGCATTTTACTGGTGATTATCCATATTTACTGGTTTTGTTACCGGTCAGTTCATGAGTGGAATATAAATATTGGGTTGGTCGATAAAATCCTTTTGAATTTCAACCGGACCACGGGACTGTTTACCACCATCCTTTGGACAAAACTGTTTTCAATAGTTTTCCTTGCACTTTCGTGCCTGGGTACAAAAGGCATCAAAGAAGAAAAGATTACCTGGGGAAAAATTTATTTGTTCCTAATCATTGGGGGTTCCCTCTTTTTTATTAACTGGTGGGTTCTTGATCTGTCTTCGCCTGCAATAGTTTGTACAGCGTTTTATATCATGACGATAAGTGTGGGCTACCTTTGCCTGTTAACCGCAGGTATTTGGATGTCGCGCCTGTTGAAGAACAACCTGATGGAGGATGTTTTCAATACGGAAAATGAATCATTTATGCAGGAAACCCGGTTAATCGAAAATGAGTATTCGGTCAACCTGCCAACTCTTTTCTATTACCGCAAGAAATGGAACAATGGATGGGTCAATGTAGTAAACCCCTTTCGTGCATCCATTGTGCTGGGCACGCCCGGCTCAGGGAAGAGTTACGCTGTGGTAAACCAGTTCATCAAACAACAGATTGAAAAAGGGTTTTCGTTGTATATTTACGATTTCAAGTTTCCTGATTTATCGACAATTGCTTATAACCACCTGCTGAACCACCGTAAAGGCTATAAAAAGGTTCCGAGATTCTATATTATCA
Source organism: Bacteroidota bacterium (assembly GCA_037142075.1). GTDB lineage: Bacteria > Bacteroidota > Bacteroidia > Bacteroidales > UBA4417 > UBA4417. Next base: position 4,389 of record JBAXBJ010000167.1, on the reverse strand, counting down.
ATTTTGACGACCCTTCGCGTTCTCACCGGTGCAACCCGATCAACCCGTCGTTTATGAGTGATATATCGGATGCTTACGAAAGCGCCTACACCATCATGCTCAACCTGAACAAAACATGGGTACAGAAACAGGGGGACTTCTTTGTGGAATCCCCGATTATCCTGTTTGCTGCCATTATCTGGTATTTGCGCATTTACAAAGACGGACAGTATTGCACGTTCCCTCATGCCATCGAATTTTTAAATAAACGTTACGAGGATATTTTCCCGATTCTGACTTCATATCCTGAACTTGAAAACTACCTGTCGCCTTTTATGGATGCCTGGTTGAGTGGGGCGCAAGACCAGTTGCAGGGGCAGATTGCAAGTGCCAAAATCCCGTTATCCCGGATGATAAGTCCGCAATTGTATTGGGTAATGAGCGGTGATGAATTTACCCTTGATATTAATAATCCCGATGATCCGAAAGTATTGGTGGTAGGCAATAATCCTGACCGGCAGAATATTTATGGCGCTGCTCTGGGCCTGTATAATTCCCGTATTGTGAAGCTGATCAATAAAAAGGGACAATTAAAAAGTAGCATCATCATCGACGAGTTACCAACGATTTACTTCAAAGGTTTGGACAACCTGATTGCCACCGCCCGGAGCAATAAAGTTGCCGTATTGTTGGGTTTTCAGGATTTCTCGCAGCTTAAACGGGACTATGGGGATAAAGAGGCTGCCGTGGTGATGAACACCGTTGGAAATATTTTCTCCGGTCAGGTTGTTGGTGAAACAGCCAAAACGTTGAGCGAGCGTTTTGGAAAAGTTTTGCAAAAACGCCAGTCGATGACCATCAACCAACGGGAAAAATCAACATCAATAAGCACGCAATTGGATTCGTTGATCCCACCAAGCAAAATATCAAACCTTACACAGGGTATGTTCGTAGGTGCTGTGGCCGACAATTTTGATGAACGTATCGAACAGAAGATTTTTCACGCCGAAATTGTGGTCGATAGTGTAAAGGTAGATGCTGAAACTAAAGCCTACCAGGAGATTCCGGTAATTACCAGCTTTATTGACGGGCAGGGCAATGACCGGATGAAGGAAATGATTCAGGAAAACTACAACCGCATAAAAGCAGAAACCAAACAGATGGTCAAAGATGAACTGGAACGAATAAAGAACGACCCCGAGCTGGCATACCTGTTGCAACAACAAGAGTAAGTACAGCTTTATCAGCCTTATTCCAGAGAAGTTTTCATTGATTAAAATCAAAACGGTATTGACAATTCTTAGGATTAGACAGGTTTAATCCTAATTATTTCCCCTTTCGGTGCATGACATCTTTGTTGTCGTCCCGTTCCATTTTGTTTTCAAGGGAACTTTTCAGTTCGTCAAGGAACAGAGTCCGGCTGTTGGCCCGGATACGCATCACACCGTAAGTTGAGAAGAAATTGCCCGGTTTCATGTCAAACAGATTGAAAAAAAAATTTACCATTGCGGTAATGGATACCTCTCCGTTATTGATCGCACGTCGTTCGTGCAGGGCCATGGCCATTTCCAAAAGGCCTATTCCATCTGCTGTCCATTGCAGTGAAAAGTCGGTTTTTGCCTTTTCTGGCATATGGGATTTGTGATCGGTTTGATGAACCCGCAACCATTCGATAGAGCTTTCAGTAGCCAAAATAGCTTTGAACAAATAGTGTCCGGCAACTACATTTTTTTTTCACACCCCTTGCCTTATACTCCTCTTTTAATGCCATCAGTTCTACATGTGTATAATTAAGGGTGAAAAATGCCGGGATGTCTCTCGTTACATTGGTACAGACATGTACCAACTGAGACATGAATTCTTTATATGCCGGTGACAATGCCTCTATTGTCGACATGTCATTTTTCTTCAAGATCATACAGAAAAAGGGTGTTCTGGTTAATGATTCCATGGGCTCTCATTTTTATTAGAATGTTTTTATAAATGGTAAAAATGGTAAATACAACAACGCTTAACAATTGAATTATATTTCAAAATGAACAAAATATTTTTAAGTGTAAATAACCACAAAGGTAATAGGCACTGAATTAAGATTATGAAAAATAAAGTATAAAGTTTCTTAAAAAATAGTACCCCAAACAGTTTTTAAATGCAATTGTACTTTCAGCTTCCGAGAAAGTTTTCCTGAAAATACGTTTTGGTGCCACAAGCTGTCAGGTTAGTGCCTTAAATAGCCAACGCCTTGAAATCCTATAAATTACCATTTTGTTATCTATATTTTCATCCCTGCATTAATAGTAATGCAAGAATCCTTAAAACATTTGAAATATGGATGAAAAGTTAAGCGACAGCAAAAAACGAGTGCTGCTTACAACCGATGCCGCCAATCCACAGGCATTAAAAGCCGTTACCGGACTAAACCAAAACGGCATTCCACGGACAGTCAGCCCTGACGGAGCAAACATTGCCGATTTTCTGGCCATTGACAAGAACGGCAATGCACTTGAAAACTTTTTTAAAAAGTTCCTTGAACAGACTAAAAACCCTGCGCACACGGGATTTTTCCTGATGACGCAAGACGTACTGGGTAAGATCATTGAGATGCAACCCGTTAATGCAAAAACGTTGGAACCTTACCGTATCGAACCGCAACAGTGCCTTGACCAGCGGCAAGGGCCAAAACAAGGTCAGGCTCGGGATCCTGGAGGTGCAGCGTCCGGACAGAAGAACGATTATCAGCCCATCGATGAAAACAAAATCAACTGGTCTCAGGCTGCAACCATGGGTATCAACAGGCAGTTATTGGAAGATACAGGTCAGCTTAAAGCCATGCTATACGGCCACAAGTCCCCGGCGTTGAACCACCTTACTTTTACCCTTGAAGGGATCACCTTCGATACCCAGGCACGGCTGTCCCTGAAAGAAATGCCCGATGGAACATATAACATCCAACCACATTGTTACCTAAAAACTCCTGAATTGGATAAAACCTTCCTGGGAACAGTACTTTCAGACAAGGATAAAGAAAACCTGGTAACTTCCGGGAATGCCGGACGGGTGGTCGAACTGGAGCCAACACCAGGACAAAAAATCCCGGCACTCGTATCGCTCGACAAAATGACCAACCGCCTCGAAGCTGTTCCGGTTGAAAAGCTCAACATTCCGCAATCGCTCAAAGGGGTAGAGTTTACTCACCAGCAGATAAAAGACCTTAAAGAAGGCAAGGTGGTACTGGTTGAAGGGATGATCACTAAAAAGAGCCAGGACACGGATAATCCTAAAAAGTTCGATGCCTACATCCAGTTTAACGCGGCTAAAGGCAGCTTCGATTTCAGTTACGGAGGATTAGACCAAAACCGCAACCTTCAGGAGAACAAACAGCAGCAGTCCCATGAAAACGAACCCAACAATGTCCGAATTCCACAAAAACTGTTGGGCGTGGAACTTACACCCAAACAACAGGAAGACCTGCGGGCAGATAAAACTATTTACATCAAAGGAATGCTGAAAGACGGGCAGGACCAGCCGTTCAATGCCTATGTGAAAATAAACCAGGGGGAAGGTAAACTCGACTTCTACAAGTTTAATCCTGAGAAGGCAAAGAAACAGGGTGCCGAAATTACTCCCGCCAGTGAAAGCCAGACACAGGTTGCAGTCAATTCTGAAGGCAAAACCAACGAAGCAACCAAAAAGGTAAATGAACCCCTGAAACAGGGGCAAAGCCAACCGATTGGAGCTCAACACAAGCAAATCCATAAAGGCAAAGACATGAAAATGTAGTTTTTATGGATTTGATAAGGGGATTCGGACAGTATCCGGTTTTCAACTAAAAATCGGCACATAGCGAAAATCCCAATAAATAAAGTTGTTATTTTTGCCACTGAAAGTTCCTGTAACAGAAAATTGTTTGAACACAATTGGATGATGAATTTTTAGTGGCGGCGCCTGGGTGGGATACCCGGGCGCCATTTTTTACTTAACCGCTAAAAATTTATAATTATGTCCCAGGAACTTTCTTATTTCAGGTTGTCCCTTTTATCTTACCTCAGGGACAGCCATCCCCATTTGGTAAATGATAACGCTTTTATTGCTGCCCGGGGCGATGCCGCCGCCGAAGCCTATAGTACAGCTGTTAAAAATGGGCAAGCCCATGATCAGGCAGGCGAAATTGCTAACGAAACCCTTTATGCGGGCTTGCTGTTTTCCCCATACCGCACTATTGTCCGAATCCTTTGGAACGAATTTGAGAAAGAAGTCACTCCCATGCTCTCTGAAGGGGTGGCTATCGAATTGTTGCCGAAGCTGGTCAGCGTCTTTAACAAATACGACCTGACCGACGACTTCGATACCACTGAGGAATACGACCAGTTTTACACTGAACTGACGGGCGCCATTCAAATCCTTCTCGAA
>JBAXBJ010000166.1:0-6920 GCA_037142075.1 Bacteroidota bacterium | reverse complement strand
AATCGTATGTAATATATTGATAATTAGCATATTATAAAATATTACCGGACTGTTGCAGTAACAAGTACGGGTAAAATGTTTTTTTGTCTATAATGAGCATTAACAAGTAAGGGTACAATGAATGTTTTGGCTATACTGTGCGGTTAAAAGTATGAGGGAATTACAAATGATTATTCTCTTTGGAAAGGGGGAAATTGTTATAAAGGTTTAGAAGCGGGTATAAATGTTTTTAACGTTCCCGGGCTAGGCGTGGTTGGTTTGTGGTGGGCCTTGGCGTTGGCATAGCAATCACGGTTAGCCCGTGTGTATGCCTTATTATTAATCATCATCCTGCTCAAAATGTTCTGTTCCTTCATACTTGGGGTCCTTATCTTTTGCATTAATTTGCAGACCATATGCCAAATAAAAAAAATAAAACGGAACTATAAACCATAAAATAATATATGCTTTTTGGTAATTATTCAACGTGGCGTTTTGAGTGTCAATGTTTTTGTAGCCTGTGAAAATCGATTGAAGAGTGCCGGTTTTGCCATGAAATAAAGTTTCTCCTATTATACCTAGTAAATGCAAACCAATTAATACTAAAAATACATTTGCAAATACTTCGTGGGATTCTTTAAGAAATTCTTCATTTATTCCAATATTTAACACATTGCTTTCAGTGGCATATAATAGATAGCCGGAAATGCCGCAAATAAGTCCGTTTAAAAGAATTAATAACATAACTACTGACGCTGTTGGATTATGCCCTGCATAAAATTTTGTGTTTAAAAAATATGTTCTAAAGAATTCTATTTGTTTTTTTAATCCCACAGGAAAATCTTTAAATCTTGAATAGGCTGGACCAAATAAACCAAATAATAGTCTAAAAATTATCAATGCTCCAACAAAAGCTCCAAAAGCAAAATGTAAATTACTAAAATTATCAATATCTCCTAAAATGTAAGCAGATGTAAATCCAATAGCTAGTAACCAATGAAAAATTCTAGTTGGTAATGTCCAGATATAAGTTCTCATAAAATTTAAAGTTTAGTGAAAAGTACAATTTCCCTTCATTTTAATGACCGCTAACGTCAGTTCGTGCAAAAACCAATTCTCTCAAATCTACTATCCACTCCTGATGTTAATAGAGAAGTAATGAAATGATTTTCGCTCATAATTATTCAGGCTTCCATATAGCTCCTGAGTATCAAATGTAAGATAATAAGTGATTTCAACCACTTTTTTATCAATTTCACGCCTAAAATATTGACAATTCTACGAAAATTTTATATTAGATAAACAAGTCCAAACTCCCCGTTGTTCTTTTCGAGACCTTTCAGCAGGATATGATCTTATCCCCATTGTCGTATGATGGTGCCAAAAATATGTTCTATAATCTCTGGTCGTTTGCGGTAAATATCCAGATTTTCCTTTACCCTGTTATCATTTTTCTTCAACCGATTCTGCATACTCCGAACCGTTCTATCAGCCTTCCGTTCCGGTTGCGGGTGCAGTATTCTTTTGCCTGGCAGGTGCTACAGGCTTTGGTCTTGCAATGTTTCACCTGCGTAATATTCTTCCCTTGCGTCTTGGCGTACTATCTGCCATTGGTTTTTAGTTTCTGACCTTGCGGATAATTAAAAGAACGAAACTGTCCTAAAACCCAGCTGCCCCTCTGATAGCAAGCCTTTTTTATGCACTGGCGTTTTATTGTTTTATAAATTTCTTTGTTATTATTTCTTTGGTCGTTGTCACTGTTATAAAATACATTCCTTTTGCAAAGTCTGAAATGTCAATCGTTGTTTTATTGCTGCTTACTGCAATAGATTTTGTCATCTGTCCATGTATGTTTAAAACTTCTATTGTAGCTTGCTGAGGAAGATTTTCTATTGTTATTTTATCAGCTGCAGGGTTAGGATATACAATGGCTTCCGAAGAAATTATATCAGGCCGGATACCAGTAAAAATATCGTCCACGCTTGCAACAAACATATCTGCAATCCCCGCATTTGTCAGAATATCAGTGCCAAAGGCAATGGATGACGACGAGAAACTGCCGCAGATATTAACATCATCCAGATTACCTGCACTAAGTGAATGTATTTGGTCATCGGCATCACCACCAGCATGGAGAACCCAGCTAAAATTGCTGTTGTTCAGGTATTTTATCAGCAAAATGTCACCAGCTCCGTTATTGGCTATTGTTGTGGAATTAAATGTAATTGTAGTGGAATTAAAATAGACTCCGACAAATACATCACCATTTTCGTCAATATCAATGGCTCTGCCCTCTTCATAATCAGAGTTACCGCCACCGGTAAGCCATTGTGGATTTCCGTCCTGGTCGTATTTCAGGATAAAAAAATCTGAAGTACCTGAAGGTCCATTGTTACTTAATAACAAGCTCCCACTTGACATCGTTATTCCCTGGAAAAAGCCTGTAATATACACGCCACTTGACGGGTCAAGTGCAATCTCATTCCCAATTTCCCAGGTCCCAACAGAATTTTTCACCCAGAGAAATACACCGGAACTGTCGTATTTAACAACAAATAAGTGCGCATCGCCGTTACTGTTTATCAGTGTTGTATCACCAAAAGTAATGTCAGAACGATAATATCCTGTCAAATAAATGTTCCCTGAATTATCAGAAATAATCCCTTTGCAATCGTCCCACATTGAGCCTCCATAACCATTGGCACTGACCAAATTTCCCGACACATCGTATTTTACCAGAAATCCATCGTAATAGCCTTGATTTGTGAGCGTAATAGTTCCAAATGTGCAGCTGGCCGATTCAAAATATCCTACTCCATATAAATTGCCATTTAAATCAACACTGATATCCTCAACCTCCTCGTTGCTGCTACCGCCTCCCTTTTTTGCCCAAATCGGAATCCCGGTGTTGTTGTACTTTACAAAAAACGCATCCGAACCACCTGTTCTTGTAATTATTATTCCTTCCCCGAAATCGAGGGTTGGTGAAGAAAAATTGCCGCCGAGATAAATATTACCTGATTCATCCACATCAATGGCTGTTGTAACATCCGACCCGCTTCCGCCATTGCTGATGGCCCAAATGACATTTTTGGTACTATCGTATTTTACCAGGAAAAGATCATTGAAACCAGCGGCAGTATTGGTCAAAGTAAATACTCCGAATGTAATCGTTGCAGATTTAAATGATCCGGCAACATACACATTCCCGTTTCCATCAGTTTTTACGGCATATGACCAATCGCCCTCTGCACCATCCGCATTTTGTGCCCACGACCAGGCAGGTGTCTGAGAGAAACATTGTAAACTGATCAACAATAATGCGGTTAGAATCATTTTCTTTTTCATAAAAATCTCATATTTAGTATCTTAGTTTAAAAATTGATTGGCCGCTTATATAATCTTATTGCTTGAATAAAATGCCGGATCTGCTGAAGGTAATGATAATGTTGGTAACAAAATCATTGTTAGGTTTGCTAAATTGCTTATGATTTTCATTTGTTTTTTATGGTTGCCTGTTTTTATAGTGGTCTATAGTCTCCACTTTAATTTTTATAAGACTGTCATGAATTGTCAAAGTTTTTCTTTGGCGGTTCTAATGTATGTCTGCTATGTCTTTTTATTTCCGGTGGTTAGCCGGACTTTTTGAAAAAGGGATTGTTTATGCTGCCCGGGCCATATCATAGCCTTGGCTGCAAGGGTTTCATTTATCGCAGTTACAAACTGCTTTATTAATAAGGCAGAAGTCACAGAATGCGCCAGCGAGTATTTCAATTATCCTTAATACACCGTATTGACATTGCAGTATGTTCATTTCATACCGGTAAACCAGCAAGTCGTAATAAAGTGCCATATGTAAAAAATCCGACCGCTCACTGGTATTTGTTGAATTGTTTAATTGCTAAATGGATAAATTGTTAAAAAGCCCGAATAGCACGCACTTAGAGGCTTCTGCTCTTAAAGGTGATCAGGGAGATACCATTGTAGAAGGCCCTGGACCATCCGGACTCCACATCGACCTCGGAGGAACTCCAATATTCAACTGGGAAAAAGCCGCCAATTGCCATTCTTTGCAGGTACATTTGATAAAGCTCATCTTTCGAGGGTAAAAACCAGTCGGTGTATCCGTTCAAAACAAGGTCATTACAGATTTTAGCCGCTATCCCTGTCATGCCGCAACCGGCAACTATTGCTGAGGTGTTTTCCTGTCCGTTGCCGATGACAGTGTTGGTGGCTATGGACATTCCCGTACAACCCCATATAGGCAAGTAACTCTCATCGGCTGTGGCGGCTATCAAACCATGTGCCCCTGTCCCATCAAGATAGAAGATGATTCCTCCTCCATAGCTTTGTCCGATAGAAAATTGCCCGTCTGTTCTTACCCATGTGGTTCCATTATAAAACACCAGTGTATTTAAGGTCGAGTTGTAAGCGATCAACCCGGCTGGAGGAGATATAATGGCTAAAATCTCAGTGGTAGCCATTCGCGGAGGCAAAAAACCTTTGTTGTTGAATTTCACATCCAGCCCGGCTGATGAGTCAGGTTAAGTGCCATCGGTATTAATGCTAATCTGTGCGAAAGTTGAAAGATTTAGTACAGTCAGGAAAAATCCCAATACAACAAGTTGTCTGAAATTTGTTTTCATAGGAAGTGGTTTTTAGTGATGTTAGTTTAAGTAGGATTTCATTATGTAAATCCACCAATTTTCAGGAGAACATTTATTGGTGAGAGAGGCGCAACCCGTCAGTACTTGCTGGCGGGGCCGTCTACTCGATTGGCAATAGTTGTTGATTCTATTTGATTCTCAAATCTGTAGGATTCTGTCTGATGTCCCAAAGAGTATGAACAATTATCATTTCAGTGGTCACTTCATAGAACAATATAAACTCATCAACGATTAATCCACGAACTGCTTCTATTTCAGTCTTTATGCCAATTTCTGGTTGTTTAAGGAGAAGTGATAATTCCTTATTAAATTTCGTATAAAGTTTTTTAGAATACATCTTACTCTTATTTCGTTCAGTATAGAACTCAAGAATCATTAACAGTTTAATTCTGGCACTATGAGACCAAACTATTTTCCGTTTAGCCATTTATTAAATTCTTTGTCAAGTTCGACTTGTTCAACGAAAAGTCCTGATTCAATTTCTTTCTGGGATTCGATTATTTCAAATCTTTGCTCAGGCGTCAGAGAAAGCGTCTGAGTTTGAGTTTTAGTGTCCAGAATAGTCTTTATAGCATTTAAAAATGATACGTCATTTATCTCTGCTATCCTATTTATCAATAATTTTTTTAATGCAATTGTTGTCATGTTTCGATGGCTTTCATACTGTAAAGGTAAGATATTTTTTGCTTAATAATTCGCACGTGTCGTTTTTTTACAATTACTGCTAACGGGCCGCAGCTAGCCCTGGGCCGGGAGATTACCTCCGAAGTTGCCGCGTACTTCTGCCGCTCAAATATACACTTTCCTATCGGGTAATCTTTAAACTGTTGGGCAGTAATTTTGTCGGGCGGTAGCGTAAAAAAATGTTCTACCTTTGATAAAAGCCCGCTGTATGTGTCGATGGTCCGGGGTATTGCATATGGCATCACTGGAAAAAGCCCGAGCGGAAAAGGAAGAATCTAATCCAATTAGGGATTGACCAAGAACATGCCTATGCATGGAGCAGGACACGAATGGGAGGATGGGCGGTTGCACAACGGCGAAGCCCTCACGAATACCCGTAAAAAACAAAAGAGCTATGAGTAAAGCCCGATTCTTGTTACAACTATTACTCTGGATCGCTTGCGGAAAAGAGGGTATGAGGCTATGCTTGCTTACTACACGGAAATTGCTCCACATCTAAATGAACCGCTGTATACGAGAACCGTACGTACAGTGGTGTGAGAGGCGCACCCCGTCAGTACTTGCTGGCGGGGCCGTCTACTCGATTAGCGTTTCGTTGTTTATTCTTCAGTCTTGTCGCGCTCCAACCTGATTTTTTCAATATGTTTTGCATTTAACTTTGTTACAACCTTTTTACCAGTTGTTTTTTCCAATTGCGTACGGGCGGCTTTTGCAACATTTCCTCCTTTTCGGGCGACTTCTTTATTCTGAATAAATGTTTTAGGCTTTTTATCTTTAGATATTTCGGTTGTAGATGCTTCGGCTAACATGTTTAATACCAATTCAAGATTGGTCATATGGTCGCGAAGATTTTCCTTTTTCAATCCCTTAAATGCTTTGTAATGTTTGGTTGTCAAACCACTCCAAGCTTTTGTTAATTCATCGGTTAAAATTGCAAACTCTTGTCCTTTTTTAATACCTCTATTTTCCCATTCATCAGTAAGCTCCTTCCTAATTTCAATACTTTTGAGTCGCTGATTAATCCATTCTTTACTATATCCCTTACGCAGGTATGTTTCCATTAAGCGATCCAAACCAATTTCGGGGTCTTCTATTTCATCAATCCGTTCTCTTCCAACTTTAGCAAGCCACAGTCTAAACGGTTCAGCTTTGGGTGATGGAATACTTTGTATAAGTCTAAACAACTGCTCAGTATCTGCTACATCAGTAAGTCTCATTTTCCCATCAGCTGCTTCCATTTTCAAAGCGTTACAATTTGTAACGGTTTCATTCCCTTCGGCAAGCAGTCTCTTTTTTAATACACGCCAGTAGACTTGAGGATTTTCGCTTTCTGTAAGTACTCCAACAACATCAACAATTGAAAAATACCACTTTTCCTGTTCTTCATCCCAATACGTACGTATTTGCTTTTCGTTAAATAACTTTATCGCTGTTTCTTTTGTCATGGAATCTAATATTTATGAAACAAAGATAAAACTCATTTTACAATGTTGATTGAAGACACGAAGTTTCTTAACAATGAACGCTAACGGTTTGCAGCTAGCCCTGGGCCGGGAGATTACCTCCGAAGTTGCCGCGTACTTCTGCCGC
>JBAXBJ010000165.1:0-6921 GCA_037142075.1 Bacteroidota bacterium | reverse complement strand
AGCCACCCCAACCAACGGCGGAACCACCCCGGTTTACCAATGGAAAGTGAATGGCGTTAGTGTTGGAACAAGCAGCACAACTTATTCGTATATTCCTGTTAATGCAGATGTAGTTACCTGTATTTTGACTTCCAACGCTACTTGTGTGGCGGGCAGCCCGGCTACCTCCAACACGGTGACCATGACGGTAAACCCGAACCTGCCGGTCAGCGTTAGTATTGCCGCCGATCCGTCGGGGTTAATATGTTCAGGATCAAATGTGACACTCACAGCTTCAGCTTTGCCAGCAACACCTCCGGCATTCGTGATCAATGAAGGATTTAACAGTCCTGCCAACAGTTGGACGACAGTAAATAATACAACGGGAGGATTAAACGCTTTAGCAGCCTGGACACTTCACCCGGATGGTTATACATCTCAATTTAGCGGTGTTTTACATTCAAATGATAATTCACAGTTTTATTTTTCCAACAGTGATACCGCCGGATCAGGTTCAGTAACTTCAACCATACTGCAATCTCCCCCTTTAAATACTACGAACTATACATCTTTGTCACTGAGTTTTTATCATTGTTTCAAAGTATATCAGCCCGGAGAAACAGGAAAAGTCCAGCTATCAACCAACGGAACAACATGGAGCGATGTAAATTCATATACTTCCAATCAGGGAAGTTCAACAGCATTTGCGAACGCCACTATTAACCTGGACGCATTTATCGGAAATCCGACATTATTCGTGAGGTTCAAATATGATGCAGCCTGGGGGTATTATTGGGCCATCGACAATGTAACAGTATCAGGAACACCTTTGGTAGTTAATTATAATTATAGCTGGACGGCCAGTCCTTCGGGTACTTCCGGTTTACCCGCCGGAGCCGGAACGCCGTCGCCGGCCAATGTTTCAATTATTGCGAATCCGACTGCTTCGACAACCTATACTGTTACAGCTTCATCGGGGAGTGGATGTGATAAATCGAATACCATTAATGTTGCAGTTACTCCATTGCCCATAGCAAACATTAGCTATCCCGGTTCTCCTTTTACTAATTCTGATCCTCCTCAAAGTGTCATCCTGACAGGGACTTCGGGCGGTACCTTCGCAGCTTCACCTGCCGGAATTTCAATAAATGCGTCTACCGGTGAGATAACTCCGGCAACAAGTTCTGCAGGAACCTACCTTGTAACCTACACCATTGCTGCATCAGGTGGATGCGGTGAGGTGACTGCTACTACTTCTGTTATAATCACCGGTGGAGGTATCATCACAGTTTCGGGATCCACAGGTGCGGATGGCACGTATACATCGTTAACCAATGTAACGGGTGCTTTTGCAGCTTTAAATGCTCAGAGTCAGGCAGGTAATGCTATTGAGGTTACCATTGAAGGAAGCTCGATACATGAAACAGGAATAAACAGCTTAAATGCAGGAGCCTGGAACACCCTTACCATGTATCCCATTTATACGGGATTAACTGTTAGTGGAAATATTGCAGGGCCGTTAATCAATTTTAATGGAGCGGATAATGTTACTATTGACGGACGTGTTAATCAGGCAGGTTCGCCAGATCTTTCATTTATCAACACAAGTACATCTGGTTCCGCTTCAACATCGACTTTCCGCTTTATAAACTCAGCCGAAAATAATACAATTCAATTTTGTACAATTAAAGGATCCGAAACCAATAACGCGAGCGGAATAATATTTTTCTCAACATCATCTTCAGGAAATGGAAATGGTGGAAATGTACTGGAAAGTAATACTATTACAGCTGATGCAGCCGGCAGACCAATAAATGCCGTATTTTCCCTAGGATCTTCATCTAATGACAATATTAACAACACGTTCAGTAATAATAATATTTACAACTTTTTCAACCGGGGTGTATCTTCAAACGGGATTAACCTGGGTGGAAATACCTCCGCATGGTCAATAACGGGAAATAGTTTTTATGAAACTACCTCATTTGCTCCTACTGCCTGGGCAGATTACAACGTTATAAAAATTGATAATATTTTAAGTGGTAACTTTAATGTTTCGGATAATTTTATCGGTGGAAGTTCTGCTTCATGCTCGGGTACTGCCTGGACAAAAGCCAATTCCAGCAATAATATTTTTTACGCTATATATCTGAACACAGGAACAGCTGTTACGAGTAATGTTCAAAATAATACAATTCAAAATTTTAACTGGAGTAATTCGGGTGCTGCAGCGTGGACAGGAATTCATATTGCTGCCGGAAACGTAAATATAGGCACAACTACTGGCAATACCATAGGTGCTGGTTCAGGCATAGGATCAATTACCGTAATTGCAGGCGATAATCCACCTTATCTCTATGGGATTAATATAGCAAGTGCCGGTATTGTTGATTGCAAAAACAATACCATTGGATCTATTACAGCTGCCAATGCCGACCCAACCAAAGGATACTATCTTTATGGGATTAACAAAACTTCTGTTGCCGGTAATACTTCCATACAAAATAATTCAATTGGAAGCGAAACAACTGCCAATAGTTTTATTGCCGGTTCGAACAGTACCGGTTCTTTTCAATTTGTAACAGGAATAAACAGTGCTGGCACAGCGAGTACTATAATAAGCGGAAACACAATAGCTAACCTAACCAACGGTCAAACAACATTTACCGGAACAACTCAAACAATCGGCATTTTAACCTCCGGGGGAGCCAATACGATTCAGGGTAATATAGTGAGAAACATTTCTACTTCAGCACGCCTATATTCATCTTCCGTTGATTTAGTTACAGCAATAGGAATTGCATTAAAAAGTACAACGGCAGGCACAGTCCAGGCGCTTAACGGTAATACTGTTTATGCAATATCAAATACCGATGCAACCCAGCTTACTAGGATTTGCGGTATATTTTATCAGGGGCCGACCACCGGAGCAAATAAAATTTCTGAAAATTTTATTCATAGTTTATCCCTTTCGTCCTCGGATGTTGGTTCAACCATGGATGGTATAGTCCTTTTCGGAGGTTTAACAAGTTGCGTGAACAATATAGTAAGTCTTGGAACTCTTGTAAGCTCAGGTTATTCAATAAATGGTATTTGGGACAATAACGGTGCCACCAATAACAACAATATTTATTTTAACACTGTATATATCGGAGGTACTGTTTCATCAGGAGTAACTTCATCGACTGCAGCATTAAAGAATGCGGCTAATACTTCGACCCGAAATTACCGCAATAATTTACTGGTAAATACCCGGTCGGGGGGTACGACAGGAAAACACTACGCTGTATTTTTAGTTGGAACTACGGGTTTAACAATTGATTACAATGATTATTTTGTTAGTGGAACCAACGGAGTGTTAGGTTCAATGGCCGGAACTGACAGGGCTACCCTGGCATTGTGGAAAACGGCCACAGCACAGGATGTAAACAGTTTGAACATTAATCCGGCATTTACAAATCCAGGTGGCATAGCAGCAACGGATTATACCCCAGGATCTAAAGTCCTATTGGCTATAACAATTGCCGGGATTACCAAAGATTATTCAGGAAACCTCCGTTCGTTAACTCCTACCATGGGTGCATTCGACGGAGCATTGGACCTAATTGTAGATGTCTACAAATCAGGTGTTTTTCAAGCCACCTATTATCGCGTAAAAGATGCCTTCGACAAAGTAAATGATGGCACGCATACCGGCCAACTGGATATACGAATCACCGGAAATACTTCCGAAACAGCTTCGGCTGTGCTTAATGCCAGCGGAAGCGGAAGCGCAAGTTATTCGACTATAAATATTTACCCCACCACTTCCGGAATTTCGGTAACAGGAAACCTGGATGCCCCGCTTATCGACTTCAACGGTTCCGATAACATTACACTTGATGGAAGAGTGAACTCCACCGGAACAACCGGTAGCCTGGTAATCAGCAATTCAAGTATCGGTGCTGCAGCAAGTACGATCCGGTTTATCAATTCTTCCGAAAATAATACGGTTAAGTATTGTTTTATTAAAGGTTCTGAGACCAGCATTACCCAGGGAGTTATATTTTTCTCGACTTCTGCTGCAGGAAATGGAAACGACGGCAACACTATCAGCAACAATAACATAAGCAGCGATGCTGCCGGAAGACCTATCAATGCTATATATTCGAGAGGTGCTACAGGCTTCGAAAACAGTGGAAATACGATCAGTAACAATGCCATTTATAATTTTTTAAAACAAGGAACTGCTTCAAACGGAGTCAGTATTTCTACTTTTTCGACTGCCTGGTCAATTACCGGGAATAGTTTTTACGAAACAACTGCTTATATTCCTACCGCCAGTGTTGCTTACAATGCTATACTCATCAGCAATATTTTAGGTGTTAATTTTACCGTTTCCGATAATTATATCGGAGGAGCTTCGGCCTTTTGCGCTGGTTCTGCACTTACAAAAACAAATGCATTCAATAATGCTTTCACAGCAATTAGTCTGAATGTCGGAACGGGTACAGCCAGTAGTATTCAAAATAATGTTATTCAAAATATAGCCTGGAGCAATTCAGGAACGGCCATATGGACTGGAATAAATATTACAGCAGGTGACGTGAATATTGGAACTGCAGCGGGCAACACGATTGGGGCTTCCAACGGAGTATCTTCGATAACCGTAACAGGCGGTGCAACAGCCGCGACGGTATATGGGATAAATTTAGCTGGCACAGGGGTTGTTGTTTGTCAGAATAATAAAATTGGTTCGATTACTGCAGCCAATGCTGCCGCCAATGCAAGCAATCTATACGGTATTAACAAAACCAATTCGGCAGGAACTGTTACTATCAGCAATAATACCATCGGCAGTACGGTTACGGCCAACAGCATCAATGCCAGCTCAGGTAGTACGGGCAATGCTCAAAGCGTTTTTGGAATCAGTTCAGCCGGAAGCGGTACAGTTACGATCAGCAATAATACCATTTCTAATTTAACAAACAGTTCGACAAATGCTTCCAATGGTACAAGAGGATTGATAAATGGGATTAAATCGACTAGCGGAACGAATACTATCAATAATAATATCATTTACAGTTTAAGTATTGCTAACGCTAACTCATCTGCAAACAATACCTCATCTGTATGCGGAATCGTTTTAACAGGAGCTACATTGAGAACCGTGGGCGGGAATACAATTTATAACCTGTCAAATACCTACGTTTCTTTTGCCGGTAATGTCACCGGAATATACTTTACCGCCGGTACAGGCAATAATGTTGTTTCCGGGAATTTTATTTATGGTTTATCAGTTACAGGTGCCAGTTCAACAACAGCATCGGTATATGGCATTAAAGTTGCAGCAGGTGCAGCCACCTATTATAACAATATTATAAACCTGGGTGGTAACACAAAATCAACCCTATATGGCTTGTACGAAACAGGCGCTGCCGGCAATAATAATAACCTGTATTTCAATACTATAAATATAAGCGGTAGTTTGACTTCCGGAACAACGAATAAGTCGTATGCTTTATACAGTGCTGTTACTACCAATGTCCGAAATTTCAGGAATAATATTTTTGTAAACACGCGCACGACCATTGGTGGTGCAAGTTTACATTATGCTGTCTATTTCAATTATACTGTCAATACAAATCTGACCCTCGATTATAACGATTATTTTGTTTCAGGCACAGGAGGCGTTCTGGGATTTTACAACGCCGCAAATAAAACAACCTTACCTATTGTTACCGGGAACGATGTCAATAGTTTGGTTGTCAATCCTCTGTTTGCAAATTCGTCTGGGACAAATGCAACAGATTATAAGATAACTGCAGTTTTAGGAGGAGTTGCCGGGACAGGAATTACAATTGATTTTGGTTCAAACCTTCGGTACAGTGTTCCCAGTATGGGTGCCTGGGAACGCATATTATACAACAGGTGGAAAGGAACCATTAGCAATGCATGGAATATAGCTGCAAACTGGACCGAGAATGTTGTCCCGGCTGTGGACGATAATATTCTTTTTGATGATGTTCCTGTAAACCATTGCCAACTGGATCAAAACAGGTCGGTTTCCAATGTTACCAACGCCCAGTCAGCTTACCGCATGGTGACAAACGGATTTAAACTAACTATAAAAGGCAGTCTGAATTTTACAAATGGTGCCCAGATTGATGCCACTGCTATCAATTCAACTTTGGAATTAGCCGGTTCCGCATCCCAGACTATTCCGGCAGGAGCAATTTACAATAGCGAGGTCTACAACCTGACAGTGAATAATTCGAATGGTGTAAGCCTGGGGGGGGCGCTCCGTATTATTGGAATACTAACGGCACAAACAGGAAACCTCGTGTCGAACGGAAATGTTACCCTTGTTTCTACAGCAGCGCGAACCGCGCTCATTAGCGGAACCGGTGCCGGCGAAGTTACAGGCAATGTTACCATGCAACGGTATCTTCCCAGTGCATTTGGGTATAAATATTTCAGTTCCCCGTTCCAGGCAGCAACGGTAAATGAGTTTGCTGACGATATGGATCTGGCTGCTCCATTCCCAACGTTTTACGATTACCTTGAGGACAACCATCTGGACTCTTTGGGTGTTGCCTTATATTCAACCGGTTGGCTCAAATATGTTACAACCTCCAACCTGTTAATACCCATGAAAGGGTACGCAGCAAATTTTGGCAGTTCAGCGGTAGTTAAAACGGTCGGGGTAACAGGTGTTGTTACTAATGGAATCATGACAGCGCAAACCTTGTATAACCACAACAGAATATACACGAAAGGTTTTAACCTGGCCGGGAACCCTTATCCTTCGCCCATTAATTGGGATGCTGGAAATGGCTGGACAAAAACAAATGTCGACAATGCAATCTATTTGTTCGACGCGGGAAGTACAAATCAATATACGGGTACTTACAGTTCCTATATTAACGGGACATCAAGCAATGGTATTGCGAGCGCGATAAT
>JBAXBJ010000164.1:0-7024 GCA_037142075.1 Bacteroidota bacterium | reverse complement strand
CTACGCCCTGTTGACCTTCACTCATTCCCTACTAATTAATACGGTAAGTTAGCAAACAAAAAATAAACTACTGAATATGAAAAATATCTACACAATCGCAGTAGCCGTTTTACTGTCAACAATACTTGTATTCCCATCGCAGGATGTTGTGGCCGGAAACAAGGATCGCTCGGGACAGGCCGGTGCCTCCGAATTACTAATCAATCCATGGGCACGTAGTTCGGGTTGGGGAGGCGTAAATGTTGCTAATTCCAGAGGGTTGGAAGCCATGTTTACAAATGTTGCCGGTACCGCTTTTACTCCGAAAACGGAGCTAATTTTTAGTAGCACGCAGTGGCTCAAGGGATCTGACATCAATGTCTTTAACTTTGGATTTTCCCAGAAAATGGGTGAATCCAGCGTTCTTGGAGTAGGTATTATGTCAATGAAATTCGGCGATATTCCTATCACTACCACGGATTTGCCCGAAGGAGGTATTGGAAACTTCTCCCCCAGATACATGAATATTAATGTTTCTTATGCAAAGGCATTTTCAAATAGTATTTATGGAGGTATTAATATAAAGATTATTTCGGAAGTTATCTCTGACATCAGCGCCCAGGGAGTCGCCCTTGATGCAGGTATCCAGTATGTTACAGGAGAGCAGGAAAATATTAAATTCGGGATATCACTTAAAAATGTTGGCCCTACAATGAAATTCAAGGGTGATGGTTTGTCGATCCGTAGTTTTTTACCCGGACAAGAAAGCCAGTTCACACTTGAGCAACGTTCGGCTGAATTTGAATTACCTTCACAATTGAATATTGGAGCTGCTTATGATATAAAATTCTCGGAAATGCATCGCCTCACTCTTGCTGCTAGTTTTACTTCAAACTCGTTTACAAAGGATCAATATACATTAGGGGGTGAATATGAACTGAAATCGTATCTTATGCTACGTGCCGCATATACTTATGAGGAAGGTATTACATCAAAGGCAGACCGCACTAGTGTATATACAGGGCCAAGTGCCGGTATCACTGTGCAGGTTCCATTGAATAAAGAAAAAGGATCAGTGTTCGGAGTAGATTATTCTTACAGGGCGTCCGATCCCTTTAGCGGAACACACAGCATAGGAGTGCGTCTTAGCTTCTAAGATTACCAGGGCACATTATTTTTGCCAGACATATTTTTCAAAGGACCCTTTTCTGAAGGGTCTTTTGTCTTATTTAATCATTCTTAAATGTTGCATTAATGACAGAAATCAGGTATTATACACAGGAAGGGCTTGAGAAAATGAAAGCTGAATACGAACAATTAATTAGCGTAGAAAGGCCGGGTATCTCACAACAAATTGCCGAAGCCCGCGACAAAGGAGATTTGTCGGAAAACGCAGAATACGATGCAGCTAAAAATGCCCAGGGAATGCTTGAGCTAAGAATATCAAAGCTTCAGGAAGTTATCCGAAACGCCAGGCTCATAGATGAATCAAAACTTGATAACACAAAGGTGCTGATCCTTTCCACTGTAAAGATCAGGAATCTTAAAAATGATTCTATCCTGATTTATTCGTTGGTCCCCGAAAATGAAGCCAACCTTAAGACAGGTAAGATATCCGTTACTTCGCCTATTGCAAGAGGCTTGCTAGGCAAAGCTGTTGGAGATAAAGTTGAAATTATTGTACCATCAGGTACTATCCCATTCGAAATAATAGAAATTATCCGTTAATATAACAGATAAAAAGTTGGTTAAATTGAACCCGGAAAAACAAAAAATATGTCAACCATTTTTTTAAAAATCATAGCTGGCGAAATCCCTTCTCATAAAGTAGCCGAAAATGAGCATTTCCTGGCATTCCTTGATATCAATCCCCTTGCTAAGGGCCATACCCTGGTAATTCCCAAAAAAGAGATTGATTATATTTTTGACATGGACGACACCTGGTATTCTGAATTCCAACTATTTGCCAAACAGGTTGCCCATGCTATTAAAAAAGTTATTCCCTGCGAAAAAATAGGCGTAGCTGTAATCGGACTTGAAGTTGCCCACGCGCATATTCACCTGGTACCTATCAACTCAATAAATGATCTTGATTTCGGAAAACCCAAGCTGAAACTAACTCCTGAGGAGCTGGCAGGAATTGCTGAAGCAATTAATAAGGCGTTTGTAAACTTATCGGAATAGCTTGATTATATTGCTATTAAAAAAAGGACTCATCTCCTAATACGCCCTTTCGTTCCTTCCTTCAATGTAGTTGATAAATGAGCGGTTCACCACCCTGTTTCCTCCGGATGTTGGATAATTTCCCGTGAAATACCAATCGCCGGTATGTGCAGGTATGGCTTCATGAAGATCTTCAATTGTCTGATATACAATCTGTACTTTTGCTTTAATGCCCGACGGGGTTACCAGTTGCGCAATTTTATCTGAGATTTGCATTGCCGTAAAAGGCTTATAAATAGCTTTCACATGGTTAATCACTTCCTCCTTTGGCAGATTTTCCTGAGCCTTAGCTTTTTTATATACCTCATTAAGAATATTTGTCTGTCTGGTTTCCTTCAGAAGTTCGATGGCAGCTTGAAAAGCAATGAAATCAGAAAGTTTAGCCATGTCGATGCCATAACAATCGGGATAACGGATCTGGGGTGCCGAGGAACCAATAATTATTTGTCGGGGGCCCAGACGATCAAGTATCCGGATAATACTCTGTTTTAACGTAGTACCGCGAACAATTGAATCATCGATAACCACAAGGTTGTCTATTCCAGGACGGACTGCACCATAGGTTACATCGTAGATGTGGGCAACCAGGTCGTCGCGTTGGGCATCTTGTGTAATGAATGTACGCAACTTAATGTCTTTAACGGCTATCTTTTCGATACGGGCTCGTAAACGAAATATCTCCTCAAGATTCTTAGTTGTAGCCTGGCCTTGCAATTGAATTATGCGCTCAATCTTTATTTTATCACAGAAATGATTTAGTTCTTCCACCATTCCGTAGTAAGCTACAGTTGCTGTATTAGGGATATATGAAAATACAGTATTCTCAAGATCGTGATCCACGGCTTGAAGAATGGAACGGGTAAGGAGCCTTCCGAGACTTTTCCGCTCCTTGTAAATATCCACATCAGTGCCCCGGCTAAAATAAATGCGCTCAAAAGAACAAGATCTTTTCACACCCGGTTCGTTAATCTGGTATTGACCAAAACTTCCGGTTTTCTTGATGATTAGGGCATGTCCAGGTTTAATCTCATGGATTGATCCTACAGGTACATTAAATGCTGTTTGAATTACCGGGCGTTCGGAAGCAGCAATTACAACCTCGTCGTCAGCATAATAAAATGCAGGCCTGATACCTGACGGATCACGCATTACAAATGCATCACCATGGCCAAACATACCAACAATGGCATATCCACCATCCCAGTTTGCCGAAGCCTGCTGCAATATCTGCTGAATATTGATATCACGGGCAATTAGTCCGGTACTATCCTTTTTACTAATACCTTTTTCTTTGAACGAACGGTAAAGATCCTCGTTTGCTTCATCAAGAAAATGCCCGATTTTTTCAAGAATTGTTATTGTATCGGAAGTCTCAACAGGGTATTGTCCTAACTCTACCAACTTATTAAAAAGTTCGTCAACATTCGTCATATTGAAATTGCCGGCGAGCACAAGGTTACGCGTCATCCAGTTATTACTGCGGACAACAGGATGAAGGTTCTGGATATTGTTTTTGCCAAAAGTGCCGTACCGAAGGTGTCCCATAAATAACTCTCCGGTGAAATCCACATGCCGTTTAAGCCATGTTAAATCGTGGATACGTTCAGGAGTTTTCTCACGTATTTCTGCCAGACGGTCAAAGGCCTGTTTGAAAATATCGTTAATCGGGGAAGCTGAATTCGAGCGGATACGGTCTATGTACTTCCGGCCAGGTGACACATCAAATTTAATACATGCTATACCTGCACCATCCTGCCCCCTGTTGTGTTGCTACTCCATCAAAAGGTGCAGTTTACTGAGGCCGTAAACGCTGTTACCATATTTAGCCTGATAGAATTCAAGCGGTTTCAGCAACCTTATTAAAGCAATTCCACATTCGTGATTAATAGCTTCGCTCATTTAAAAATGTATTGATTATGAAAACCTTCCATTTTACGTTTGTTAGCTTTCCATTATAACTAAGGTGTAAAATTACGCTTTTTAAGTTGTCAATTTAGTCAACTGCGGTTTCAGCCCGAATCAGCAAATTTTAATAATTGGATTCTATATCAATTTCTTTTTGTATTTTTGCATTTCAAAACAACAAAAAATCCGATCGTATGATAACGCGCAATTTCTGGTGGTGGCATTCTGATAATAAAACAAACAGGGACGACTAATCCGGAGGCGCATTAATGATATTGCTTATAGGCCGCAGGTAGTTCCTGCGGCCTATTTTTATTTCTACTAATTTATAAACCCTAAAACTATAACATCATGTACAAAGAAAAAACGATTACCGACACAATGGAGAAAGAAGGATATTTTGGTCACTTTGGAGGTAGTTTTGTCCCTCCGGTTCTCGAAAGCCATCTTGCCCGCCTGGCCGAAGCTTTTAAAGCCGCCAAAGATAACAAACAGTTTATGGAAGAATACAGATACTATCTGAAGCACTATGTAGGTCGCCCTTCATCACTTTATTACGCGCAAAGGCTTTCGGAAATGATTGGCAGCAAGATCTACCTCAAGCGTGAGGATCTTAATCATACCGGTGCGCATAAAATCAACAACTGCCTTGGACAAATATTACTTGCAAAACAAATGGGTGCCACCGAAATAATTGCCGAAACAGGTGCCGGGCAACACGGTGTAGCCACAGCCACAGCTGCCGCGCTGTTTGGCATTCCATGCAAAATATTTATGGGTTCACGGGATGCTGTGAGGCAAAAACTGAATGTACAACGTATGCGACTTCTGGGAGCTGAAATTGTAACCACCGATATGGGCACTGCTTCACTTAAAGACGCCGTAGATGCAGCACTCGGTTATTACATTGCAAATCCTGATTCCTTTTACCTCCTTGGCTCTGCCGTGGGTCCTCATCCTTATCCTTCCATGGTTCATTTCTTCCAGCAGGTAATTGGCGAGGAGGCACGCCGTCAGATCATTGAACAGGAGAATCGTCTGCCCGATTCAATCTTTGCATGCATCGGCGGAGGATCAAATGCTATTGGACTATTCTCTGCTTTTCTTAATGACCCCACAGTTGAAATTCATGCAGCCGAAGGTGGTGGCGAAGGTGTGAATTCGGAGCGCACTGCCTCCACTCTGGTGGTAGGAAAACCAATGGTTTTTCAGGGAACTTATTCCTATTGCCTGGCTGATGCCGAAGGACAGCCTGCCACTGCTTATTCCATTGCTTCAGGGCTTGATTACCCGGGCGTTGGCCCAGAACATGCACATCTGAAAGAAAAAGGCCGTGTTAATTACCATTGCATCACCGACGAAGAAGCAATAAAGGCTTTCCATCTCTTATCAAAACTTGAAGGTATAATTCCAGCAATTGAATCGGCACATGCAGTTGCTCTAGCCATGAAGTTGCTGAAAGGGAAAAACGAATTATCCATTATCAACCTCTCGGGGCGCGGTGATAAAGATGTGGAACGTGATATGGAAAGCGAATAAAGAATTTCAGAAACGATCTGATACTTTTTCAGGAATCAATCGCTTACCCTGCAAACTGAAGTTCACTTAAATTCCGGTATAGGCCATTGTCGGATTTCAGGAGTTCCTCGTGGGTTCCCTGTTCTACGATATGGCCACTATCGAGAACCAGAATGAGATCAGCCTGGCGAATGGTTGAGAGCCGATGAGCTATAACGATAGAGGTTCGTCCTTTCATCAGCTTTTCGAGAGCATCCTTCACCAGGCGCTCACTTTCCGAATCGAGTGAAGATGTGGCCTCATCCAGAATAAGTATTTTCGGATCTTTCAGAACTGCACGTGCAATGGCAACACGCTGACGCTGCCCACCGGAGAGTTGTGTCCCCCGCTCGCCAACCAGTGTATCCAAGCCCTCCGGGAATTTGCTGATAAATTCCCAGGCATTGGCCTTTTGAGCAGCATCCTCAATCATTTGGCTGGTGGCGCCGGGTTTGCCATAGGCAATGTTTTCGCGGATAGTTCCTCCAAAGAGGAAAATATCCTGAGGAACGATTGCCATCTGACTACGCATTACTGAAATTGGAATTACGCGATTTTCCCTGTCGTCGAAAAGTATGCGACCAGAAGTTGGCTCATAAAGCCTCAGAAGTAAGGATACCATTGTTGATTTGCCAGCACCGCTGGGACCTACCAATGCTACAAGGGTATCGGGCTTAATCTCCACATTAATATCACGAAGCACCTGCATATCGGCACGGGTGGGATAGCTGAAAGAGAGATGATCGAAACGAATGCCCCCATGCAGGATTTGGTGCGGCGCAAGCAATGGAAATTCTTCCACCGGTTCAACTGTTTCGTTAAAGATTTCCAACAAATCCTCGGTTGCCCCTATAAATTTTTGCACCCGGGCAAATACATCTGCCATACCACCAATGGTACCACCAATAAAAACGGAGTAAATCACAAATGAAAATAATTCGCCGGTGTCCAGTTCCCCGCTGGCAAGCAAGGTACTTCCTCTCCATATAACAGCTACCATAGTACCGAAAGGGCCAAGGATAGTAAATGAAGAAAAAGCACCTCGGAGTTTCCCGTTTTTTATTCCTGTAAGGGCAATCTCCTTCGTTTTTACACGATAGCGCGCCATCTCGAAAAATTCGTTTGTAAAAGCTTTCACGCTTTGTATGCCCTGCAGGGTTTCCTCAACTATGGTATTAGAATCGGCCACCTGAGACTGGGCCTGTTTGCTTAACTTGCGGATATAGCGACCGAAAAACACCACCAATATCATTATAACCGGTAGGATCGCCAGCATGAAAAGGGTAAGTTTGAAAGATGTGACCATCATAAGGCTTACGCCACCAATGATAATTACAATTTGACGGATAAACTCGGCCAG
>JBAXBJ010000163.1:0-7121 GCA_037142075.1 Bacteroidota bacterium | reverse complement strand
ATACTCAAAACCTTAAATCAGATTTCGACAGGCTACACTGTTTTTGAGAAGGATTAGGTGCTGACAGCATCGCAGCTCAACAGCCTGTCAGGTTACTTCGAGGATCAAACGAGATTAAGTAGCACCTTACTTTTTGATGTCGGGATTGTATGCGGATTGAAGGCTTCCGTCCAGGGAAACCGCATTAGATTGACTCGTGGGTCAGGAGTCACCACCGATGGCGACCTTATTTATCTTGCCGAAGACACCATTTTTCTCAGTTACAGGGTTTTTGACGAAACAAATCCGTCGTATCCGAATTTTTACCCTGGCGAAAGACTGATTCCTATATTTGAACTGAGCAAGGAAAAAGGCGAGAAGCGAACGACCCCACTCTCAAATTTTACTGAAAGTAGCGGATTCAACTACTCTGATATGGTTTCCGTACTGTACATGGAAAGTTACATTTACGATCCCGACCTCTGTTCCGATACCGATTGTGATAACCGTGGCCAGGAATTACGCAATAATATTAAGGTTTTACTAATCCCAAAATCCTATATCCAAAGCCTCACTCCTGCCATTGATACTGCCGACGAAGCTTTTGTTAACCTCAGCGAAATTGTCATCAAACGTCCTTTACTTAACACAAGTGTTACTTCCTCCGATCAATTGGCCTATGTTTACAAGGCTGCATGTTCGGAAATGAACAAAAACATAGACAGATGCCTTAAGGATATAGTAAAAAATTGCGAATTTCTTATTAAAAATATTTTTACTAAAAACCCGGTTGACGGCTGGTTGGAAAGGTTAAACGAAATAAATTCATATTACATTAAAACGGAAACAGGGATACAGTATTATTACGACTTTCTGAAAGATCTTTCAGAAACCTACAACCAATTCTATCACCTTCTATTTGGCGATACTACCCTTTGTTGTCCATCGCCCGGATTATTCCCAAAACACCTGCTACTCGGCAACCTGTCAGATGCAAAAAACGCGACAGAAAACCGTACTGCTTTTTATCCCTCGGTTCGTTCGAGCAACACTACAGAGAATATTGAACATGCCAAATTCCTTCTTAAAAAATTGGATGTTCTTATTAATACTTTCAAAGTTCCGGTACAGCACAGTCCTGATATCCGAATTACGCCGAGTCTTTCGGAAGAGTCGGCTTGTGAAGACAGGGCCATTCCATATTATTACCAATTGAATCGCACATTTCCGATTCAGGTATTCTGGAACTATCAACTTTTCAAACGCGGCATGGGCAACTGCAACTATTCGTACAATGCGATCGATTATGGTGCCAGGGGAGCTGCAGCCAGTCCGTTGGAAGTATGTATAGGCAAATATCCATTTTTCCGGATCGAAGGGCACCTGGGTGTTGATGTTGCCAAAGCGCAGTCTATTATCGAAAAGAAAATTGCCGACATGAACCTGCCTTTTATCGTACGGTCCCTTTTATTGGGAACTGACAAAGGAAAGATTGCCCTGAAACCGGGCATACGCTATGGCGACCTTCATAGGTTTCATTATGTTTTGCGGCAGGATATTCTGCAGCAAATGACTGAAGTTAAAGAATTCAGCAATCAATTCAGGACAAAAGTTAACGATGCTATCCGTGATAAATTGGTAATTGATACTTCCGACGGAAACGATGGTGCATCGGTACGCGACACTATAGACGAAAAAGACAATAATATTGTTGTTAATGCTGATAACGTTCAGAAATCGATGAGTCAAAACTATACCGAATTCCAGAAAACTTCAAACTGGAGAAGCGGTATGAACCAGGCCATAAAGACTTCAGCTGAAATAAAAAATCAGCTTGGTAAAATTGTAAAAACTGAATTTCCGACACCCTTTGATTCGCTGATCTCCAGTTCACATTACCAGTGGCTCGACTGGATTGATGAAATTATTAAACGTAAAGATGATAAAGAAGATGAACGGCTCCTGTTCCATAACTTCATAAAGGAATACCATGGCATGGAGCATGCTGCAGGTGTGACAAAAGGCGGAACATTTATCCTGGTTTACGACACAAAAAATCAAGTTATTGGCGATTTTATGTTGCCATTTTATTGCCCGGAAATAGCTGAACAACAAGCTGATGAACCTGAAATTAGGAAGCCTGCATTGCGCGATCCGATAATCATTACAGGTGGAGTACGGGTAATCAAACCCGTTGACAGGATAATTAACGATAAGGTAGATTATGTGAAAATTGACCTTATCAGGGACAAACTTGACATGCTTGATACCAATGTGAACAATCGTTTAGACAGGATGCAACTGGATTATTTCAATTCTATTCAAAATTCGTTCAGCACGGTGAGCAATGTTTTGATAGCGCGAAATAACAGAAATACTGATACTGGTGTTTTAACAGAGATTACGAACCCCTCGCTGGAAAGAAAAATGCAGGAAGTAAACGAGCGGGAAAAAATGGTACTTCGCTTTCGCGAAAAAGCCTCAGAAGTGGGAATAACTGCTAAAGAAAAAGTTCTTTACAACGAAATGGCGAAAGAAATGGAAATGGAACTCGCCACTTCGGTTCAGGAGACGGCCAGGATTGTTTCTGAATCAAATATGGATGTATCACCAGGTACCGAAGGTTACACCGCGATGATGGAAGTAAATTACAGGATGTCCTCCATCGAAAATGAGGACACAAGAAACGCAGTACAAACAAACCTTCAAGGCATTCAGAAAACCACGGGCAATCTCGCGCTCAACCAGTTTCTGGGTCGCATTATAAAAAAATAGGTAAAATTTGTTTTTTCGAAGCGTAATAAAAAGACCATGCCGTCCTTACCACATCGTATTCACAGTCAGAAATGGCTTATAAAAGCGCCTACAGTTGAGGATGCATTCGGTATCAGGAAACACTTGCGCGAACAGCTAGATGATACGATTACACCCATTTTCGAAAAGGTGTTCAGCGAGATTTCGCCCAATGGTATAACTGTTTACATTAATACATTAGAATTAGAGTTAAAAGTATCATCATGGCAAAATCTGATTGCAGAATTGCCCATATTGCTGGAAAAACAATTATTACAAAAACTCACAGAAGTAATTCAAGATGCTCAGAATGAAACTAACGAAGCCAGACCAGGCATAGTTACCGAACAGGAAAATAGTTTTCAACAAATTCTTTATTACCTCCGTACAGGATCAATCTCATGGCATTCCAACTTTGTATCGGTCGGTGAAACTCTCAAATATTATATTGAAATAATTCCTTTGTTACTGGCTCAATTGATAGGGCACCTGACGAAAAATGCTGAGCATCCCGACTTTTATTTCAGGTTGCTGCAACTCCTTAATTTAAATGACATTCAACCATTTATAGATAAATTGGCCTCAGTTGTCAGGTTGTCACAGAGTAAAAATGAATTTGGCCGAATTGCTAAACTCTTACATGACTGTACAAACGAAATAATTCCTGGTCATAACGAGCTAAAAGAGATTTCTGTTCTGCTGAGTGTATCTTTAAAATCAGCGTTAAATCAGGAACTTCCTTATTCTTATGAAACAGAAAAGGGTAAAAATGATGATGCCGAACGTACTGATTTTAGAACCAGCAGTGAACTAAACCATGCCGCAATCCAAAATATTGTCACTTTCAATGAAATAGGTTTCATGCAAAATGAAGCCGTCTCCCCTGCCAAAGAAGAGTTAAAAATAGATACAGATCCTGGCCTGAATAGCCTCCGGGTAAAAGGAAAAATAAAACCAGGCAGAACGAAAGTTTTTGGTAAACCCGATTTGCCAGCTTCAAACCCGGAACAGGCTGACTCAAAATCCAACTCTATAGTAAATACTGGAAATAATTTTTTAGGTGGGGGCATTTCTATTGAAAGCAATCCTAATAATTTATCTGAAGATTCACCGTCAGAAACAACTGTCTTTCAGTTCAAAGCAGAGAAAATTACCGTTTTTCATTCCGGGCTCATCCTTCTCCACCCGTTTTTGCCCCAATTGTTTTCAATAACTCGATTATTGTCTGACAATAAACATCAAATTCCAGATCATCACTTGGCTAAGGCTGCTGCCTTGCTTCATTTTCTGGCTACAGGAGAGGAGGATATTCATGAATTCGAACTTGGTTTAGTTAAATTGCTTCTTGGACAAAGCCCGGGAAGATCACTTCCAGTTTCGGCGGGTCTGCTGTTGCCTGCAGATAAAGAGGAGGCGGATGCCGTCTTACAATCAGCCATCGAACACTGGAAAATATTAAAAAAAATATCTATCCCGGGGTTTCGAGATACATTTATTCAGAGACGGGGACTGCTGACACAAAATAAAGAAAGTTGCTTGTTGCGGATCGAACGCATGTCATTCGATCTATTACTCGATCACCTGCCCTGGAGTATCAGCGTAGTTAAGTTTCCCTGGATGAATCAAGCTATCCTGACTGAATGGTAAACGAAATTGCAAATAATGCCCGCGATCTGGAACTGGAACTTGGCTGGTTCGGCGAAGTGCTCGAAAAGAGGCTTGAAAACCACTTTAAAGGTGAAACTTCTGCGTGGGATTTTTATAAATGCATCCCCCCTGACCTGTCAGAAAGAGACTCGTTTTATAGCCGTTTTGTCACAAATTGTGAGCTGACATTACCGGAACGGTTGGTGATAATTCTGGCACTGATCCCGCACATCCGACCTCAAGTACTTGATTTATTTTGGGTTAGAAACGAGAATACAGAACGTGGGTTCACTGAATTTGGCGGGTTGAGAGGCATAAACCACAGTGGTTTTATTCCAACCGGCGAAACAGCAGCCTTTATTATTGCAGCTGATAACCTGGAACAACGGTTTCAATTGAATCATCTTTTCGAAGCCGATCATCCGTTTGTCAAACATAAGATACTCTCTCTTTCTCCGGTTGCAACCGGCGAACCTTTTTTAAGCGGTGCGTTAACTATTTCGAGCGAATACCTGTATTGGTTTATCACAGGCATCGAAAAGAAGCCTGACTACAATTCCGAGTTTCCGGCACATTTGATCGAAACCAAACTAAGCTGGGATAACCTTGTGTTGCCAGCTTACACATTGGATCAACTCAGTGAAATTAGCGACTGGATCAAATACGGTGACACACTTCTCTTTGACTGGGGAATGAATCAAAAAATAAAACCCGGATTCACCAGTTTGTTTTATGGCCCTCCGGGAACCGGCAAAACATTTTCCGCATGTCTTCTTGGAAAACAATGCAATAGTGATGTTTACAGGATTGATCTGAGTTTGATCATCTCGAAATACATAGGCGAAACCGAAAAAAATCTTGCCAAAATATTCGATATGGCTGAACATAAACGATGGATATTGTTTTTTGACGAAGCCGATGCTTTGTTCGGAAAAAGGACCAAAGTTACCGATTCGCACGACAGGTATGCAAACCAGGAGGTAAGTTACTTGCTCCAGCGGATCGAAGATTTTAACGGCGTAGTAATCCTTGCCTCAAACCTGAAAGCTAATATTGATGCAGCCTTCACGCGCAGGTTTCAATCGATGATCAGTTTCCCTATGCCAAAGCAGGCTGAAAGGCTTCGGATCTGGAAAAATGCCTTCTCGCCTAAGTCCACACTCGACAAAAACATAGACTTCACGAAAATAGCCGAAAGCCACGAAATTTCAGGTGGCACAATCATGAATGTTGTGCGTTTTGCATCCTTGCGCACACTTACCAGGAATAGCACGCTTATACTCGCTGCCGACATTGAGGAAGGTATTCGCCGCGAATTGCATAAAGAAGGAAGGATGCTGTAGTAAAATTTGGTTTTATTAATCTTTTCAAGATCATGCCTGAAGCTAAAATACAACCCACCCCTGCTCCGCTCCCACTTCCGGCAGCCGCACCGGTTATACAACCACAGGGAGTTAAACCGCCTGCAACTGCACCGGCTGCCGCTGCTGTTTGCGACGAACCTACAAAAAAAGCGAAGGAAGACTTTAAAAATAAAGGCATGTATGGACCACGAAATTTAAGTCCTCCTGCAACCAAAATTGGCGCATTCTGGGCTATGTATTTCCCGTATGCCGAAAAACTGATAATCCTGGTCACTGGTAAAACAAAGTTCGTTGATGGACTGAAATTAAGTGGAACCAATGTTCAGACGGATGAACCCAAGCTATCTGATTTTGCCACCCTATTAAGCGAAATCGGTGACAATGATCTGAATCACGATATCATTCCTGCATATACCTGGAAAGAAAAACAAAAAAGCAAAGCTCAGATAGCATTTAAAGCACGCCTAAAGGAAACAATTGATTTATGGCAAAAACCGGGATTTAGTTTTAAGGTTAAAGATACCTGCTGGGAAGACATTACCGCCAAACCAGAAATTACAATAAATGTTGAGGAATTGGGAGATGCACAACTTGTCAGCCCTTTTACTGATAATACAGACAATCTGCAAGTTAGAATAGTAAAAGTGCCTAAAGAAGTCGAGATGGAAGAGGTAGATGCAAAAGTAGGGACAGCCATCGAAGATAAAAAGAAAGCAAATGAAAAATGGACATCAAAAAATGAAAAAGCAAGTAAGACACGCGGTGCTGCAGTATCGTACACCAAAAATCCGTTTAATAAAACTGATAAGGGATATTCCGTGATGACACTGTCTAGTTCAAAATTGGACAATACACCCAACGCAAAGAAAAATAAAAGGTCATTATTACGCAGGCAGGTGTTTTTTAGCAAAAACCAGACTTATCTGAAATCGGAACAAAGGGAAGAACTTCACAATTTCCATAAAGATTTTAAAGAAGCTGATGAAAAACCGGAAAATAGCATGGTTACCATGATTGGCCATGCTTCTACTTCCGGCAACCCGGACCTGAATAAAAAAATTACCGAAAAACGCATTGAATCTACCGTTGGATATCTGAAAAACCTGGGATTTAGCAAAACAAATTCAAGAATAAAAACGGTTAATGCTTCAACCGCCGAAATGGAGGAGGATGAGAAAATAGCCAAAAGCAATCCCGATCCGAAAGTAGCTGCCAAAGCATTGGAGGAAAAGCCATATCAACGGGTTGACCTGATTGTTGGTAGCGGAGAATTACAAAACACGGTTGCACATGAATTTGGACATGTTTTCGGGCTCGATGATGAATATGTATCAAAAG
>JBAXBJ010000162.1:0-7144 GCA_037142075.1 Bacteroidota bacterium | reverse complement strand
TTCCACATCCAACATTCCACATCCAACATCCCACATCCAACATCCCACATCCTACATTGCCATGTAAATTCATATCTTTGCAAAAAAGAAACAATATTTAAGGAATCTTGCTGTTTATACTATCAGAGTCGAAACGGCAATCATTCAGGGCACAGAAGGCGTATGAACTTTATCCAATTTATTACTACCCGGCTGTTTTTGAAACATCTGGCATATTCTGTTTTGCTTTTCATCGTATTAGCATGGATAGCACTCTTTGTCATTAATAAATACACACGCCACAACCAGGTTGCCATAACACCAAATTATGTTGGCCTCTCCATGGCACAGGTTAACAGCCTCGAATCAAGCAATGATTTTGATTTGGTTATTGTTGACTCTATTTATGATTATACCCGCAAGCCCGGAAGTGTAATATCGCAGGATCCTCTTCCCGGAACCAAGGTGAAACCTGGAAGATCCATTTATCTTTCTCTGGTTTCGTTTATGCCTGAACAGGTAAGCATGCCCGATTTGATGGACTTATCGCTCCGCCGTGCCAAAGCATTACTTCAAACTTATGGACTAAAACTCGGAAGCATACATACAATACCCGATATGGCTGAAAATGCTGTTTTAAAAGTGACAGTTAATGGCAAAATCCTCAAGCCTGGAACATTGATACTCAAAGGTTCACTCGTCGACCTGGTAGTCGGGTCAGGATCTGGTTCAGAACAACCTATGGTTCCATTCCTGATCGGAAAAACCCGGCAGGAAGCACGTATTGAATTAAGCAGACTTGGCTTTTCGGTTGGAAATGAATCTTATTCGGGCGATTGCGACAGCACTGACGCACAAGTGTTCGAGCAGGATCCTTTGTATGTTTATGGAAAACGTATAAACAAGGGAACTGGTTTTTCACTTACTTATAAGTCCGGAGCTGATTTCGACTTCGATGAATATATCAGGAACATGGTTATAGACACCATACAACCTGAAACACCTTTACCTTAAAATTAACGTTGAATGACAAAATATATTTTTGCCATATTATTTATAAGCCTGTTTGGCGGATCCGCGATAGCTCAGGAAATTCTGACAATGCCAGCCTTTAATAAAGCGGTGGCCGAGCACTATCTGAACAGGCAGGCAGTTAAAAATTCAGCAACAGCAATTACGTTACCGTTTTACGACGATTTCTCGGTAATTTCAGTAGCTCCATCACCCTCGCGCTGGGCTGACGCTTTTGTTTTTGTTAACACTGATTATGCCAAATATCCACCCAGCATAGGTGTTGCAACTTTAGATGCACTCGATGATAAAGGTGCACTTTATCCGGGTGCAGGTCCTAATTCTTTTGATGCTGATTACCTGACGTCCAGGCCTATCAGGCTCGATTCGATTTTTTCGCCACTGCACAAGGCTATCACCCGTTCCGATTCGGTATACTTTAGCTTCTATTATCAGCCGCAAGGCCGCACAATAAGCCCGCCTTCGAAAAAAGCATCCTTACTTCTTGAATTTCATTCGCCGGGCGATAATGATACGCTGATAAACGGGAATGACACAACCTACGAGCCCCGCTGGAATCTGCAGTGGTCTACAGACGGAGGAGTTCAGGTTGATACGTTTGCAAAGCCTGATAATCAGTATTTCAGGCGGGTGCTGATTCCTATAACCAGGAAAGCGGATAGTGCCTTGTATTATAAAAATGGGTTTCAGTTTCGGTTTCATAACATAGCAGCCCTTATGGGCAATTCGCAGCCCGACTGGCGAAACAATGGCAGCCACTGGAATCTCGATGTGGTATACCTTGCCACCGGGCGCAGCAGCCACGACACCGTATTAAAAGACATGGCGTTTGCTGATCTGGCACCATCGATGCTACGGAATTATGAGTCAATGCCTTTCAGGCAATACCGGAAAAATTTCATCAACGAAATGAAAGATACTCTCTCTGTTTCGATTGCTAATCTCGACAACCAAAACCGGAATGTATCCTATAAATACGATGTCAGGAAAAACTCTTTAGCTCCCTTCTTCACGTATAATGGGGGTAGTTTTACCATCACCCCTTTTTCAATTGACGGATATTCAGAATATAAGCCCTTTGCAAAACCGCCGGTTAATTTTCTTTTTCCTATTTCGAACGAAGAAAAAGTGGTTTTTCACATTATCCACACACTCACTCCCGATCCAAATCCATTGTACCGGTCGAACGACACCATCCATTTTATTCAGGAATTCAGTAACTACTATGCTTACGACAACGGTTCGTCTGAGGCCGGAATAGGTATAAACAACGCTACCGGATCGTATGCTGTTCAGTTCAAGCTCAATGATGCAGATACATTGCGCGGTATGCAGATATATTACAACCCTGTTATTGGCGGAAGTAACCTGAATCCTATCGATCTTAATGTGTGGAATGATGCTTTTGGTAAGCCTGGGCAAGTAGTAAAAACCCTGAGTGGAATCACACCAATAAATAGCGGAAACCTGAACGAATTTATCCGGTATTTGTTCGAAACACCGCAGATAATCGATCCGGTTACATTTCCAGGTCTGATTTTTTACATTGGCTGGACGCAATCGTCGCTTGAGAATCTGAATGTTGGCTTCGACCGGTATAAGGACAGCCATTTTAAACGTTTTTATAATGTGGACGGTACCTGGGAAATGAGCTCGGCAATAAATTATGGCTCCGTAATGATGCGCCCTATAGTTGGCCCTGAAAACCCGCTGGTTATTCAAAAACTTAATGAAATTCAACATCTTGCGATACAGCCAAACCCGGTTACCGATGGAAATCTCATAATTAAAATACCCGAATCATGGAAAAACACTTCCGAAAGCCAGTTGGAGATCAATATAATTTCCTCTTCCGGCAGCCGTGTGTTTTCAGGCTCTTTTTCAAATCCAGTTAATGTAGCTGCTTTATCGCCCGGGTTTTATATGGTATTGCTTACTGATAAAGAAAGCGGTAAAAAAGCCAATGAAAAACTGATTATCAGGTAGTTGTAAAACGAATTACCAGGCTCATTTCAGCCTTTTTGAAAACAGGTGAAATCTATCTGTAAATTAGTTTTTACCTGATGGAACTGCCACCCAGATTATCGTACCCTGGTATTTTAATTAAGTCTGAAAAGTCCCTCCTTACAATTTTTACACAGTATATGACAGAAGAAAAATATGATACTTCCGATCTTGACGAAGAACTGGAAGATGCCTCAACCGTAGCCGAAGAGAACGATCTTTACGAACATTTCAGGTTCGAAGTCGACAAGGGACAGGCCATGCTTCGCATTGATAAATTCCTAATGGGTCGCATTCAGAATGCCTCAAGGAATAAAATTCAGAATGCTGCCCGTGCTGACAATATCCTGGTAAACGATAAACCTGTAAAGCCAAACTACAGGGTTAAACCCCTGGATGTTATTTCCATCGTTTTAGCTTACCCGCCAAGGGACACCGAAATACTTCCCGAAAATATTCCGCTGAATGTGGTTTATGAAGATGATGATGTACTTGTTATAAACAAAGCTCCCGGAATGGTTGTACACCCGGCGCATGGTAATTATACCGGCACACTGGTTAATGCACTTGCCTATCGCTTTCAATCCCAGGGAATTGTGAGCGAAACAGGCCCGTACCTGGTACACAGGATTGATAAGGATACATCCGGGTTGCTGTTGGTGGCCAAAAATGAACTTTCTCAAAGTAAGCTGGCTCGTGGTTTTTTCGATCATAAAGTTGATCGTAAATACCAGGCGTTGGTGTGGGGCGATTTTGCCGAAGAGGAAGGAACTGTCGAAGGTCATATCGGCCGCTGCCTGCGCGACAGGCTGATCATGGATGTGTTTCCTGACGGTAGCCATGGCAAAGAAGCAATTACTCATTACCGCGTGCTGCAGCGCTTTCATTACATCACCCTGGTTGAATGTACACTTGAAACAGGTCGCACCCACCAGATACGCGCCCATATGCAGCATATTGGACATACCCTGTTTAACGATGCCCGCTATAACGGCAACCAGGTGCTTAAAGGGACTACGTTTACCAAATATAAGCAGTTTATACAAAATTGCTTTGATGCCTGCCCGCGACAGGCTCTGCATGCCCAATCTCTTGGTTTTGCTCATCCGGCCGATGGACGGAAAATGTTTTTCGAAACGGAATTGCCCGAAGATATGAAATCCGTAATCCAGAAATGGGAGCGGTATGTTAAGTTCAATGAATTTGATAACGAAATGAGTGAATAAGGCTGTATTGTAATGTTTTGTAAATCAGTTATGCCGATTGATATAAAGTATCGTGCTGATGATAAAAAAATAAAAGGAGTCTGTGTACGCACAAACTCCTTTTATTATGGTAAGTTGACGAATACTGCCGGTTAAAACTTTATCCGTTTCTCAATTTCTTCAACATAGGTGCGGAATTGTTTATCGGTTTCTATCAGATTGTTTACAGTACGGCAGGCATGAAGTACGGTTGCATGGTCCTTATTACCGCAATGCAGACCGATTGTAGCTAACGATGCCTTGGTGTGTTTTTTCGAATAATACATTGCCAGCTGACGGGCCTGCACAATATCGCGTTTGCGGGTTTTCGAATTTATCGCATCAACCGGAATGTCGAAGTAATCGCATACAATTTTCTGAATAAAGTCGATCGAAATCTCGCGTGAAGTGTTTTTTACAAATTTATCAATCATTTGCCTGGCCAACTCCAGGGTAATGGCTTTTTTATTCAGCGACGACTGAGCCATGAGCGAAATCAGAGCACCTTCCAGTTCGCGAACATTTGTAGTGATACTATAAGCCAGGTATTCGAGTACCTCGAAAGGCATATCGATACCATCTTTATACAACCTTTTTTTAAGGATGGCTATGCGGGTTTCGAGGTCCGGAATCTGTAAATCGGCTGACAATCCCCATTTAAATCTTGATAAAAGCCTTGGCTCCAGTCCTTTAAGTTCAACGGGCGGTTTATCGCTGGTAAGTATCAGTTGCTTGCCTTTTTGATGCAAATGATTGAAAATATGAAAGAAAACATCCTGGGTTTTTTCTTTACCGGACAAAAAATGAATATCATCGATGATCAGAACATCAATCATCTGGTAAAAATGAACAAAATCGTTCTGGTTATTACTACGTACGGAATCGATAAACTGTTGGGTAAACTGCTCGGTAGCTACATACAGAACCGTTTTCTCCGGAAAATTGTTTTTAACCTGTAATCCGATTGCCTGCGAAAGGTGTGTTTTTCCTAGTCCAACGGCACTGTATAAAAACAAAGGATTAAAGGCTGTTTTTCCTGGGTTGCATGCAACGGCATAACCGGCAGAACGAGCCAGCCTGTTGCAATCGCCTTCGATAAAATTGTCAAATGAATATGATTCATTTAGTTGCGACTGAACCTGGATTTTTTTAAGCCCCGGGATAACAAACGGGTTGGGAATTTCTTTGGATTTACCTGCGTTTATATCTATCGGCATTTGTACTGATGGATTTGTTGTGTATTTCCTGTCGCTTGCAGGCAGCTTAATAGTATGCGGGTCAGATGTATAAGCTCCTTCCATAACAATACTGTACTCTAATCTTCCGTTTGGGCCAAGCTCGTTGCGGATCGTTTTCTTAAGTAATGTAATGTAATGCTCTTCAAGCCATTCATAAAAAAACTGGCTTGGAACCTGTATAGTCAGAATATTGTTTTCGAGTTTGATAGGCTTAATTGGAGAGAACCAGGTTTTGTAACTTTGATGGTTAAGATTGTCGTGAATCACTTTCAGGCAATTTTCCCACACTTCATGGTGAAGTTCTTTAATTCCTTCCATTTTGTTTTGTAGCATTTTTATTTAAAATTATTTTTCGGTGGTAAATCAGCTTAATATCAGTTTGATAGCTAAGAAAATTGATGAGTTTTTATTATCGATCATAAAAGTGTTCAAAAGTCATTCAAACAAAGTTGAAAAAAAAATTAAAATAGTATTTTATTATTTAAAATATAGTTGTATATGGAAAAATGTATCAAAAAATATTTGGATTGCAACAATTATTATTAAGAAATTGATAAGTAATTAATAGCTAATTGGTTTAACTTCGAAAATTTACCGGTTACCCTAGCCGACTCGCTATATCGTATTGACAGCCGGATAACACATTTCATGCCAAAGTCGTTGTTGATAACTTCTAATGCTTCATCTTTGATAATTTTCATAACATCATTCATTATTTCGTACGGATATTCTACCTGATAAACCTCCTTTACTATTTTTGTAACAATCGGAGCGCTGTTAATAGCTTCAACAGCTGCAGTCTTATATGCATGTATTAAACCCGGAACTCCAAGTTTTGTTCCTCCGTAATATCTCACCACTATAATTAAAATATTGGTCAGATCAGATGAAAGTATTTGTCCGTAAATAGGTCGCCCAGCCGTTCCCGAGGGTTCGCCGTCATCATTCACCCGGTAAGCCGATTTATCGAACCCCAATACATAAGCATAACAATGGTGGGTTGCATCGTAATATTTCTTTCTGAATGATTCAAGTTGCTGTTTTATTTCCTGCTCGTTTTTAACAGGAATGGCAAATGATAAAAACTTACTGCCTTTGTCGCGGAATGAACCCTGTGCAACTTCGGTAATCGTTTTATATTCATCGCTGAAAAGCATTGGGTTGGGAATTATTTGGTTGATGGGTTGATGGGTTGATGGGTTGATGGGTTGATGGATTGAGTTGTTGAGCTGTTGAGTTGTTGAGATGGTTGATGGGTTGATGGGTTGAGCTGTAGAGATGGTTGATAGGTTGAGTTGTTAAGATGGTTTATTGGTTGAGGTTGATCGACAGGACACTTATCAAAGAGGTATAAATCAACAATTTATCAATCCATAAGCATGATACTTGTCAGAATATAAATTTATAATCTTATCAACCTTCAACCTATCAACACATCAACTTATCAACCTTCAACCTATCAACCTATCAACCAACATTAAATTATTCATGAGCAGCAGCAAAGGTACGAAGCCAGAATCAAATGTTAACGTGTGTTTTTATAAATGTTTCGCAATTCGGATTTGTGATAAAGCATTTACTTACTTTTGGCCACTGCTAATTAATAAGGTATATGACTTCTCATTTGGGGGAATTTGCTGCATTGCT
>JBAXBJ010000161.1:0-7194 GCA_037142075.1 Bacteroidota bacterium | reverse complement strand
GCCGCCGAATTTTATTACCCTGCTCTCGTAAGATAGCAGGGTTTTTTTTTGAATAGGAAGACCTTGTGTGTAAAAGATTTTTCTATAGTTTGTTGAATATTTTTATTCCAGCACAATACACTTAAAAATCTATATTTTCACTTAAAATCACTCATCGGATTTATCTGTTTTTACATCCTTTACGATTCCGAGGGCACTCAATTTGGTTATACTATATATTCCCTTTTTCTCAGTTTGTAAATTAAATATTTCATGCAGAACCAATCACATCCTTTCCGGTACCTCGATTCCCAGTAGCCATAAAGAGTTTGCAATCACACCAGCCGTAAATTGCGATAAACTCAACCTGAGAGCACGGCTCGAAAGATTTTCTTCCTTTAGAATTGTAAGTTCGTGATAAAACCGGTTGTATTCAGATGCCAGCTCAAAAGCATAATTGGCGATAACTGCAGGGCTGTGCATTTCTGCTGCCTGGGCAACGACAGTCGGGAAATCATGAATTTTTCTTAATAATTCTTTCTCCAGTTTCAATAATTCCGTATCTGGTGAATGAGCAAGTAAAAAGTTATAACCAGCCTCATCAGCTTTGCGGAGAACCGATTTTATCCTGGCGTAAGTGTATTGAATAAAAGGCCCCGTATTCCCGTTGAAATCAACCGATTCCGCAGGGTTGAACATCATATTCTTTTTCGGATCCACTTTTAGTATAAAATACTTTAAAGCACCAAGTCCGATAGTACGATACAGGTCTTTGGCTTCCTCATCATCGAAGGATTCAATTTTACCCAGCTCACGCGCCATAGCCTCTGAAGTATCAAACATTTCCTGCATCAGGTCATCGGCATCCACAACGGTGCCTTCGCGCGATTTCATCTTGCCGGCAGGCAGCTCAACCATGCCATACGAAAGATGATAAATGGAATCAGCCCACGCACAACCCAAATGTTTTAGCACGACTTTTAAAACGTTGAAATGGTATTCCTGCTCATTTCCAACTACATAAATAAGCTGTTCGGGTTTGTATTCGTCGTAACGCTGTTGGGCCGTACCCAAATCCTGCGTCATATAAACGGAAGTGCCGTCGCTGCGAAGCAACAGTTTCTCATCGAGACCTTCGGCGCCCAGATCAACCCACACAGAACCATCCTCGCGTCGAATATAAACTCCTTGCTCCACACCTTTTTCGACTAATTCTTTTCCAAGCAGATAGGTCTGCGATTCGTAATAGGTCTTGTCAAATTCAATTCCCAGCGTTTTGTATGTTACAGCAAATCCATCATAAACCCAGCCATTCATTTTCTTCCAGAGATTTATCACTTCTTCGTCGCCGGCCTCCCACTTTTGCAAAATTTGCTGGGCTTCGAGGATCAGGGGTGCTTTTTTGGAAGCTTCTTCTGCATTCATGCCTTGCGAAACCAAAACGGCAATCTCTTCTTTAAAATGCTTATCAAAAATCACATAATACTTTCCAACCAGGTGATCACCTTTTATTCCGGATGATCCGGGAGTTTCTCCGTTCCCCCATCGCTGCCAGGTCAACATGCTTTTACAGATATGGATTCCGCGGTCGTTCACCAGGTTGACTTTTACCACATTTTTACCGGAAGCCTGCAGTATCCGCGAGAGCGAAAACCCCAGCAGGTTGTTGCGGATGTGTCCTAAATGCAGCGGCTTATTGGTGTTTGGCGACGAGTATTCAACAACTACTGGTTTTTCATCTGTATTTTTTCCAAATCCAAATTGATCGGAAAGGTAATTTGCCGAAAGG
This sequence comes from Bacteroidota bacterium, assembly GCA_037142075.1. Taxonomy (GTDB): domain Bacteria; phylum Bacteroidota; class Bacteroidia; order Bacteroidales; family UBA4417; genus UBA4417. The sequence goes on along the minus strand of JBAXBJ010000161.1, from coordinate 5,426 downwards.
AAATTCAGCCAGTATTCTTTTTTGATTGAAAGATTCAAAAAGCCTTTGATCACGTTAAAGCTTTCAATTTCTGACAGATGTGCCTGCATAAATTCGCCGATTTCGTTGGCCGTAGCTTCGGGCGATTTGCGCGAAACCTTTGTAAATGGAAATACAACCAACGTAATATCACCTGCAAATTCCTTGCGTGTATTTTGCAATTGGATTTGGGCAGGCGTTGGATCCAGTTGGTACAGGATTTTAACGGCTTCAGTTACTTTTTCAGTCAATATTTGCTCAATCATAGGGAAATTTTAAGGGTGCAAAAGTACGTTTTTTAAGTGAATCCCGGAAGCTTTTCTCTTCAATGAGCAAACATCCAAAGGTTGAAATCCCCATTGGCATTGACTTATATGAGATTAAAAACCTATAATCCTTCTTAATCAACATTTCCATATAATTCAAAAGCTACATGTGTGTATTGATAAGGGTTTAAGAAGTTTTCAAAAAATTTTGCCAGCAAGTTTAAACCTCTATCTTTGCAGCGATAATCAGACTTGAAATTACAAAATTCATACTGTTAAATCTTAAACAATCCTTTATGCAACGTAATGTAATTATTATCGGAGCTGCAGGGCGCGACTTTCACAATTTCAACACATTTTTCAGGGGAAAATCTGAATATAATGTTGTTGCTTTTACAGCCGCCCAGATTCCTGACATTGATGGCCGTAAGTATCCAAAAGAACTGGCCGGTGCTGATCTTTATCCAAACGGAATCCCAATTTACCTGGAGCAGGATCTGCCAAAACTGATAAAAGAATTAAATGTGGTTGATTGCGTATTCGCTTACAGCGACGTTCCTTATCCACGCGTTATGAATGTGAGTGCCCTGGTTAACGCATGCGGCGCTAATTTTATCCTCCTAGGTCCTGGTGAAACCATGATCAAGAGTACCAAACCTGTTATTGCAGTTGGTGCTACCCGCACAGGTTGTGGGAAAAGCCAGACATCGCGCAAAATTGTCGAAATCCTGATGGCTAAAGGTTTAAAAGTTGTGGCTGTTCGTCACCCTATGCCTTACGGCGACCTGAATGAGCAGAGAGTTCAGCGTTTTGCAACGGTTGAAGATCTGAAAAAACACAAATGCACCATCGAAGAAATGGAAGAATACGAACCACATGTTGTTCGTGGGAACGTTATTTATGCCGGTGTCGATTACCTTGATATTCTTCGCGCTGCCGAAGTTGATCCTGATGGCTGTGACGTTGTGCTCTGGGATGGCGGAAACAATGACTTCCCATTCTACAAACCCGACCTTACTATTTGTGTAGCCGATCCTCACCGCCCGGGTGCCGAAGTTGGATATTATCCAGGTGAAGTTATGGCTCGTATAGCTGATGCAATTGTAATCAATAAAATTGATTCGGCTGATATAGCTAATATTCAGATTGTTCGTAACAATATTGCAAAAATAAACCCGAATGCATTGGTTATTGACGGAGCTTCACCGCTTACTGTCGACAAACCTGAACTGATCCGCGGCAAACGCGTTTTGGTTGTTGAAGACGGCCCGACACTTACCCACGGCGAAATGAAAATCGGCGCAGGAACAGTTGCTGCCAATAAATTTGGTGCTGCCGAACTGGTTGACCCAAGACCTTATGCTGTTGGCAAACTGGCTGAAACTTTCCGTATTTATCCTAATATAGGAACACTGTTACCAGCAATGGGATACGGCGAAGAACAAACCCGCGACCTGGAGAAAACCATCGAAAACACACCTTGTGACGCTGTGGTTATCGCTACACCGATTGATCTGAATCGTATTATAAAGATCAGTAAACCCTGTGTTAAAGTGGGTTACGACTTACAGGAAATCGGTAAACCCGACCTGGCAGGCATCCTCGATGAGTTTGTTAAAAAACATAAGCTCGTTAAATAACACCCTGTTTTTAGAAGCGGCCAGCAATGGCCGCTTTTTTTATGACAAAGTATTAACAAACACACCGGGCCTACCGTTGATATTTTGTAATTTTATAACCTGAAATAAATCACTCAAACAATGAAAGATAAAAGCCTGGTTTCGATAACCGATTTCAATAAAGAAGAATACCTGAGGATATTAGAAATAGCGGCCGGTTTCGAAGAAAATCCTAACCAGAAATTATTAAAGGATCACGTTGTAGCCTCCCTCTTTTTTGAGCCTTCCACCCGGACCCGGCTCAGTTTCGAAACTGCTGCCAACCGCTTAGGTGCGCGTGTTATCGGTTTCAGCGACAGCGGTTCAACCAGTGTTAAAAAAGGAGAATCGCTCAAGGATACCATCATCATGGTGAGCGGTTATGCCGATATTATCGTGATGCGTCACCCTCGTGATGGGGCAGCACGCTGGGCCAGCGAAGTTTCGACGGTTCCGGTTATCAATGCCGGCGATGGCGCCAATCAGCACCCGACGCAATGCCTGCTCGACATGTACAGCATCATGCAAACCCAGGGCACTCTCGATAACCTGAACATCGCATTTGTCGGGGACCTTAAATACGGGCGCACTGTTCATTCGCTGGTTCAGGCTATGTGCAGTTTCAATCCTACTTTTCACCTGGTATCGCCAGAGGAATTGAAACTTCCCAGCGCAAGCAAGATGCACATCAAAAACAGCAATCTTGCATATCATCAATATACCGAGCTTGCTGATGTAATTCCAATCGCCGATATTATTTATATGACACGCATCCAGAAAGAACGTTTCAGCGATCCTTTGGATTACGAAAAAGTTAAAAACTCCTACGTGCTCGATAGAGCCATGCTTCATAACTGCAAGCCGAATATGAAAATTTTACATCCGCTTCCCCGTGTTAACGAAATCAGCGAAGATGTGGATGAAACGCCGCAGGCATTCTATTTCAAACAGGCCGAAAATGGGGTGTATGTTCGCCAGGCTTTGCTTGCCGCTATTGCAGGTGTTAAATAATTGATTCCAGAAACCAGGAAAATAGTTAAAGAAATGAAAAAAGAACAACGGCACTTAAATGTTACAGCCATCGAAAATGGCACTGTAATCGACCATATTCCGGCTAATAACGTATTCAAAGTACTTCACATACTTAACCTTGAGAACAACAAAAACCAGGTTCTCTTTGGTGATAACCTGGATAGCCAGAAATACGGCAAAAAAGGAATTATCAAAGTAAGCAACACGTATTTTGATGCAAACGAAATCAATAAAATTGCGTTGGTAGCGCCAACCGCGACTTTTATTGAGATTAAAGACTTCGAGGTTGTTACCAAAAAAACGGTTGAAGTCCCTGACCAGATCAAAAGCATTGTGAAATGTTTCAATCCGAATTGTATCACCAACGTGGAATTTGTCCCAAGCCATTTTACGGTAGTTGATAAAGAGAACATGAAGCTTCTGTGCCATTACTGCGAAAAAATCACCGGCAGGAACAATATTGTTTTTGCTTAATAAATTATTAATCAATAATTTAATTTATCTATACTGGCTGATTACCACCAGCTTAAATTTCAATCAATTTAAATTAAACTAAAGTGAAAAAAACGATCCTGCTTCTGGCAGCAGTAATTTGGTTTTCAGCTACCTATGCACAAAAGCTGAACAAAGATAAAGGCACATTTAAAACCTACGAACCGGGTTATTTCCAGAATTCAATACTAAAGGGTATAGAAGAATTTGATTCACAAAAGCTTACGCCAAAACAGGCAATCGTTTTCAAAGCTGATCCGGCATCATTTAACATACCGGCATCTAAAGATGATTTTAAGTCGTACTGGCACAACGATCCTGTTTCTCAGGGAAATACCAATACCTGCTGGTCGTTCTCAACCACTTCGTACCTCGAATCGGAAGTTTATCGCATTACCAATCAAAAAGTGCAGCTTTCGCCCATTTACACCGTGTATTACGAGTACTTCGAACGTGCCGAAAACTGGGTAAAGACCCGCGGCAACATGAATTTCGGCGAAGGCTCCGAGGGGAATGCCGTTACTAAAATCTGGCGCAAGTATGGAATTGTTCCACTCGATGCCTATACCGGGTTAAAAGAGGGGCAGACATTTCACAATCATTCGAAAATGTTCGAAGAACTGAAAAACTATGCCGATTTTGTCAAGAAAAATAACATCTGGGACGAGGCAGCCATTATCACGAATTTCAGGAGTATTATGGATTATTACATTGGCGAACCTCCGACAAAAGTGACGGTGAAAGGCAAGGATATGTCGCCGACAGAATATATGACTAATGTGCTCAAAATCAATCTGAACGATTATTGCGATGTGCTTTCGTATATGCAGAAACCGTATTGGAAACAGGTCGAATACCAGGTTCCGGATAACTGGTGGCACAATGCTGATTATTACAATATTCCGCTTGATGATTTTATGTCTGTGATTAAAAAGTCAATCAAAGCCGGTTACACCATCGCCATTGGCGGCGATGTGTCCGAAGCAGGGTTTTTGGCACGTGAAGCCAACGCAGCAGTGATTCCATCCTTCGATATTCCTTCGGCTGCCATCGACGAAAACGCCCGGCAATTCCGTTTCAGTAACGAAACCACCACCGACGATCACGGACTGCATATAGTTGGTTACCTGGAAAAAGACGGAGTAACGTGGTTCCTGGTAAAAGATTCCGGTGCCGGAAGCCGCACGGGTGGCAAAGAAAAGAATATCAACTTCGGTTACTATTTCTTCCACGAAGATTATGTGAAACTGAAAATAATGGATTTCATGGTGCATAAGGATATGATGAAGGATTTGCTTCCTAAATTCCAATAGGTTTTAGGGGTTAGGTTTTGGGTGTTAGGTTTTAGGGATTGAAATTTCAATTACTTTTAAGATTTAATTTGTGTTGAAAAACAAAAAACCTCTCTGCCCCACTTTAAATTTTCTCATTTTGCGTTAAGTGCTTATCATTTTAAATCCTAAAAATGAAAAACATATAACATTGAATTAGAAATGAAAAAGTAAAGAAAGCAATAACCCCAAATTGAAATTTCCTCCACCCTAACCTCCAAACCCCAACCCCTAAACCCTCAAAAATGCAGCAACATTCCCGCATAACACACGAAGCCGAACCAAACGAAGGATATATCCGGAAACTGATTGCCGAAGGCGAACACCAGCAACTTGATTTTAAATTCGGGATCAATGATTCGCGCAAGATTGCCCGAACCCTCGCCGCTTTTGCCAATACCGACGGCGGCCGTTTGCTTATAGGCGTTAAAGATAACGGTTCCATCGCCGGCGTGCGTTCCGAAGAGGAATTTTACATGATACAGGCCGCATCCGAAATGTTTACCCGCCCGGTTGTGCCTTTTGAGGTGAAAGAGTGGACTATAAACCAGAAACGGGTTCTCGAAATAATTGTTCCCGCTATTAAAGGCATTCTTCATTCGGCCCCGGTTGAAAAAGAGGATTACAAG
>JBAXBJ010000160.1:0-7440 GCA_037142075.1 Bacteroidota bacterium | reverse complement strand
GGAGCAAGATCGAAAATCGTTTTATATTTTTTCTCGCTTTCTTTCAGGCGTTTCAAAAGGGAATCCTTCTCTGTCACATCATCCAGGACCGCCAGGATATATTTATTTTTATCCTGTATGCGGATGAGCGATTTGGTAATGATGATCTTATGCTGTTTTCCATCGGGTAAGTTCATCCGCATGGTGTTCACATCAGAAACACCGGTCTCGAGAACCTTTCTTTCGGCTGCCAGGATCTTCTTTTTTCTTGCCTGAGAAAGATTAGGCATATCATCATTGCCAATGAGTTCCTCTTTCTTCTGGCCAAAATGATTACAAAATGCCGCATTGGCCAGGATGTGCCGGTGACCCTCATCTTTTACCCAGACAGGGATGGGAAGATTATCGAACAAGGCCGATAAAAGGCCGAGATCTGTTTGTGCCGAAAAATGCTTCATGAGGTCAATGTCACTTGCCTGTTTCCATTTCCTCGAGGTTCACCAGCTTATTGCGGATGGCATAAATCACAAGGTTGATGGTGTTTGACAAACCGGTTTTTTGCAGAAGCTTGGCCCTGTAGCCTTCGATAGTACGTTTGCTCATGCAGAGTTTTTCGGCCATTTCTTCGGTTGACATGCCCTTGCAGAGCAGCTTCAGCAGTTCACTTTCCTTGGCTGTAAAGGCAGGTAATTCACTCGACGAAAACTGCCTGAGTTTCTTTGCCAGGAGTCCGTTCAGTTCAGGCGTATAGTATTGCTGACCGCTGGACACCATGCGGATGGCCCTTTCGAGGTTGGTGAGGGATGTGGTTTTCAGGAGATAACCATAGATACCCTTAAGAACCATTGAATACAGGTATTCCTCATCGCCGAACATGGTAAGCACGATGATCTTCAGATCAGGGTAAAGTTTCAGGGCCTTTTCGGTAGCCACCATGCCATCCATGACCGGCATTTTAAGGTCCATGAGCACGATATCAGGTTTTTGTTTTTCAAGTAGCTTCAGAAACTGCTCCCCGTTTTCGGCTTCCGCCATAACTTCAACCCCACTGATTTCAGCAAGAACTTTTTTTATTCCCTCTCTGAAGATAACGTGGTCCTCAACTATGATGATTTTTACGTTTTTTATCATGTGGATTATAACTTACAATCTGACAACCAGTTACAATTATTTTTATTCAATCTTAATTAATTCCGATTACAAATATAAGTAATTATACGCATATGAAAAAGTAAACTCGTCAAATTTAACGTATTCTGTACTTGACATCATCGGTAATCCCTCTCTTGTGTACAATTATGTCAGAACCTACTTTTGTCGCTCCTGTGAGAAAGGCTCATCAGGGATAATTTATGCATATGATTTTTGACCCGCCTTTTGCCAAGCTATTTTCATTCAGAATTACCCAGGTAAATTATGATGAGTTAACTGCCTGTCAGGTTTTCGGAAAAAAATGCCAGTTAAACTTGACATCCGTTAATTAATTAACTATTTTTATGCGACGATAACATCAGCATTACTTAATTTCAAGCATTCAAGCATTTACACAACCCCATATAAAGAAAGTATAAAAAAGTATAAAATTACACCAGTTAAAGAGTTAACAACAAATCGATCGCATATGAAAAACGTATACAAGTTCAAAAAAATCCTAGCTTTAGTTCCACTTTTATTATTGGGGGTGATTGCGAATGCTCAAGCACCAACTGTAACGACCGAACAAGGCTCATACCTTTTAACTGATGGTGCTACACTGAACGGAACAGTTAATCCCCATGGGGTACTTACTACTGTGACATTTGAATACGGAACTGTATCTGGTTCTCTATTATCATCAATCGCAGCATCTCCGAACACATCTTCAAGCTCTTCTATCATTAACGTTTCAGCATCGTTAAGTTCCTTAAATCCCGGTACATTTTATTATTACCGAGTTAAAGCTGAAAATATCTATGGAACAACATATGGTCGAGAAAGATTTACGAAAACTTTTGCTTCCGGACAATATCCATATACTTTTGTTGCCAAAAATGATAAATTGATAGACCCTTACACATATGAATTTGATATTTATATTTACAGTAACAAATCTGGTAGTGAACTTCTATTATCTCAATATCAGATTGGTTTTGAGCTTTGGGGTGTAACACCAACTGGTACAGATTTTACTCCAACTATTGTTTCAGGTTCATCCGCCTTACCAGATGTACTTAAACCGACTTCTTTTACTATTGTTAAAGACCCTGTCTATCAACATTTAGACATGACAATTCGATGCACTTTTACACCTGGTCCTAATCTTACTGTCCCATATCGAGACCCTGCATCTGTGTCTGATGGAACAAAAGTCGGGACCTTCCGATTACTATATCTCCCTGGAATTTATCCTCAAGGCGCACTATTTAACATGGTCTGGGACGATGACTTTACAGCAAGGAGTCAGGTATATGATTACAGGATTGCATTACCTGAAACTAATAACCACTCACACCAACCATACGCGATACCTGGCTTTCCATTAAACAACTACCCATGTAATGCTGCTGTATGGAATGGAACTACTGATGCGTGGATGACACCTTCCAATTGGACTTTAAATCCGTCAACAGCGACTATTACTTCACCACCAGGCCCAGCAACCTACACATATATACCAGGTAGTCGCATAAATAATTTTCCATTAGTTTCCACCAGAATAGAGCCTACTTGTGGAGCTCTGAAAATTGCTGCGGGTGGAACTCTTACTATTTCTGGAGATTTAACTGTTAATGGAACTTTAACAGATACAACCACCTTCAATTCTCTTGTCATAAATTCAGGTGGATCGCTAATTCAAAGTTCACCATCAGTTTCTGCAACAGTCAAAAGAGACATATCTGGAAATTGGGTTGCTGGTACCCCGCCAAATTCGGGCAACATAACTCATTATGTTTCATCGCCTATTTCAGGCGGAACAATTAATAACTTTTTGGGGTGCCAAATGAACAAATGGAATGAAAGCACTTCTTTGTGGGAACAAATGACTCTCCCATTAACAACACCAATGGTCCCTGGTCAAGGTTATTCAGTGGCTGCCACCGCTGCTTTTGGAACTGCAGTATTTACCGGTACCTTAAATGCAGGAGATCAGTCCATCGCTCTAACAAATCGCGGTGGAGGTGGATCTACCGACTATTATGGGTGGAATCTTGTTGGAAATCCTTTTCCTTGCTCACTTAATTGGTGTATTGTAACACCACCATCAGGTATGGATGCAGCAGCGTATGTATGGGATCAAGCTTTTGGGAATTATAAGGCCGCAACAACTGTACCTGGCACATTTGATGGAAAAATTCCAGCTGAACAAGGTTTTTTTGTTCATGTAACCACTGGTCTCACATTTACTATCCCCGCTGCTGCCAGAGTTCATGGAACTGGTTATTTTAAAAGTGCTACTTCAATGAATGAGTATATAGACTTAAAAGTTGAAGGCAACAATTATGCTGATCAAACTCAAATACACTTTAATCCAAATGCTTCGGATGGATTTGATCCTGAATTTGATGCCTATAAACTCGGCGGCCTCGAAACAGCCCCACAACTTTATTCAATCCTGCCGGAGGCCAATCTTACAATTAATACTTTGCCAGATATAAGTGTTTCCCCAATAATAAAACTTGGATTTACAGCTGGAGCAGCCGGTAGCTATAAGATTACCACGACAGGCTTCCAGTCTTTTTCCAATAGTCCTAATTTGTACATCGAGGATTTGCTGTCATCAGAGGTTCAGGATTTGAAACAGAATCCAGTTTACACTTTCACTGCCAGTCCTGGCCAACCAGAGCATCGATTTAATCTTCATTTTGCTGCTCTTGGAATAAATGATAAAGAGACAAGCAACATCAAGATTTATTCAAACAAAAATGACATCTACGTTAACATTCCAGATCAACTAAACGGAGATATCATTGTTTATAATTTACTTGGAGTTGAAGTGATGCGCAAACCAATTATAAGTAACTCATTAAACAAACTAAATCTTTGCTCAGCCACAGGTTATTACATTGTAAAAGTAATGGGCGATAATAAAACCAAAACAGACAAAGTCCTTGTCAATTAAATTTAATAAAGTAATGCCTTTATAAAAAAATTTATTCCAAATAAAAATAATTACTCCCATGAAAAAAATAATACTAGTTCTGATTTTTGCAGCAATTGTCAGTTTGCCCCTCTTCTCTCTTGCAGATGCACCTGGCCCTCCCAGTCCTGCTGGGCAAGGCGGTGGTGGCGGCGGTGGTGATCCCGTCGGCGCACCAATCGACGGTGGCCTAGGTATCCTTTTGGCAATGGGCGCAGCGTATGGCAGTAAAAAGCTGTACAAGGCCCGGAAGGACAAGAAGGAAGCTGAAGCTAAAGCTGAAGAAGCAACTGAAGCGTAGTAATTGTTTGCAGGATACCGGGCCTGCTTTATTCATTCTTGGCCCGGTAATCCGCGCATAACGGTGATAATCCGTTCAATGTACATTTTATAATGTTGATTCGAAAAACATTTTATTTCCCGGGATGGAAAACACGATTAAAACTATCGTGTTCTTCCGTTTCCCTCTTGAAACGCTGATCATTCCCTAATACCATTTTATGAAAAAATTTTCTACCCTTGCAATAAACCGTTTAAGAAATTCTGCTGCCGGTTTCATTGCACTGATGATGCTTTCATTGTCAGGCTTTTCACAAGGTGTGGCTATCAACACAACCCTCGCTCCGGCAAATACCAGTGCCGGGCTCGATGTCTCATTTCCGAATAAGGGATTCCTGCTTCCAAGAGTGGCTCTAGTGGGACTGAGTAGTGTTTCTCCCCTTGCTGCACATGTTGCCGGAATGATCCTGTTTAATACGGCGACAACTGCGGATGTGACCCCGGGTATCTATTTCGATAATGGTACAACCTGGGTTGCTGGTACCCAAGCGGGTTCTGCCCGCGGACAGATGCAGTACTGGAATGGTACTGCATGGACAACGGTTGCACCGGGTATTGCCGGGCAATACCTGTCAATGGGTGCCGGAGGAATTCCTGCCTGGACAGGCAACGCCAGCGGTTATGCCACGCTCAGTACTGACTTTGGCAGCGCAATAACCACAACCTCCGCAACCAGCGGGGGTAATATCACAAATAACGGAGGGACAGCCGTCACCGCCCGCGGTGTTTGCTGGAGTACTTCCCAGAATCCAACCGTGGCTTTATCAACCAAAACTGTTGACGGCTCAGGCAATGGTGCATTCACAAGCAGCATCACAGGCCTGACTACCGCCACTACCTATTATATCCGTGCCTACGCTACCAATGGCCTGGGGACAGAATATGGAAATCAGGTAACCATTACAACCAATTAACAGAGATTGAATGGATTTAAGTATTTCCTTATGAAAAAATTTGAATTATACTCAAAGGCAAACCTAATCAATTGGTTTTACATACTTTTTATCCTGCTTTTTACATCTATCGGCGGATACGCCCAGAACCTGGGTGTTAATGCCACGGGAGCTCCTCCAAATACCAATGCCGGACTTGATATTGATTTTTCAAACAAGGGGGTCCTGATACCGCGGGTTGCCCTTACCGGAACTGCTAATGCTGCACCTCTTGCCGCTCATGTCGCAGGGATGATCGTTTATAATACAGCTACAACCGGCGACGTAAATCCGGGATTCTATTATAATAATGGTACTAACTGGGTGGCGAACATTCCTGCCGGAGTTACCACGGGCGATATGCTTTACTGGAATGGAACTGCCTGGGTAAGAATTCCGGCTGGCACAACCGGTCAATTCCTTCAATTTTCGTCTTCAAGCATTCCCACATGGGCTGGATCAGCTTTTGCTACACTTACTACGAACGCGATAACATTAATAACTGCAACTACCGCCACTACAGGAGGGAACATCACTGCCGACGGGGGATCACCCATTTATGCCCGAGGGGTATGCTATGCTACCTCTGCCTCTCCAACTCTGGCGAACACCGTCCTCACAGGGGGTACTGGTACAGGGATTTTCACTTCGAACCTTACGGGCCTGACACGTGCGACGACCTATTATGTAAGAGCCTATGCCACCAACAGCTCTGTTACTACGTATGGCAACCAGCAGGTCTTTACCACCCTCCCGCAGGCTCCCACGGTTGCAGCCACCACAGCAGCTACTGCTGTTACTTCAACAACTGCAACCAGCGGCGGCAATGTGACGAACGATGGCGGGGCAACCATTTCTGAACGGGGAATTTGCTACGGGACTACTACGAATCCAACAACAGCAAATTCAAAAGTGATCGATGGCAGTCCGGGTACAGGCACATTTGTCAGCAATATAACCGGATTGACATCAAATCTCCTTTATTATGTGAGGGCTTATGCCATTAACAGTGTGGGGACCACGTATGGCACACAGATATCCTTTACGTCCTTGCCCACCGTTACAACCACTGCAATCACAAACGTGACGCCAACCACCTCAACGAGTGGAGGTAACGTAACAAGCACCGGAACTGTCACTGCAAGGGGTGTATGCTGGAGTACTACTACCGGTCCAACGGTGGCATTGACCACCAAAACAAATGATGGTACAACATCAGGGGTTTTTACCAGCAGTATAACGAGTTTAACCGCAGGCACTCTCTACTATGTCAGAGCCTACGCCACCAATGCCACAGGGACTTCCTATGGTGCTGAACTCACATTTACAACCTCATTCATTGTAACTTCGGCTGTTTGCACCGTTACAACAACCGGCGCAGTAAGCGGTGGAACTATTTCAACTGCAACCGGATTGAATATTACCGAACGCGGTGTGGTTTATGGCACCAGCCCTGGTCCTACAACCGCCAATACTAAATTAACCGATCCCGCCGGAGGCATAGGGACTTACGTAAGCACCCTCACCGGCTTAACAAATGGGGTAACATATTATATAAGAGCTTATTGCATAAATAATGGCACAACTGTTTATGCGAACAATGAGTTGAATTTTAAAACCGGGAATCCGTATGCCGTTGGCGATGCCCTTGCAGGGGGGATTATAGTGTATGTCGATTGCAGCGGGCAACATGGATTGATTGCAGCAACAGTAGACCAAAGCATATCTGCACAGTGGGGGTGTTATGGTACAGTAACAGGAGCAACAGGGTCGGCAATTTATACAGGATTGGCCAATACTAACACGATCATTGCAGCCGGTTGTGCGCCTGCAGGGACGGCAGCTCAGGTTTGTGCTGCTTATACTGCCGGAGGTACCGGTCTTACGGGGATCACCAATTGGTATTTACCTTCTAAAGACGAATTCCAGTACCTGTGGAACCAGAAAGCTCTCATCAGCTTGTCGATAGGTTGTGCTACATATGGATGTTATTACTGGACTTCGACCGAATACAATTCGGCAATCGCATATTGTATACCATCGAATTTAGTTTCCCCAAGTTACACCTTGTAT
>JBAXBJ010000159.1:0-7806 GCA_037142075.1 Bacteroidota bacterium | reverse complement strand
CAGGCATCTTCGCCAGGGAATGGCTTCACTTTATCCGGATTATTCGTTTTTTTTGGGTACGCAATGGCAGGACACAATGAATTTGCTACGTATTTATAATTTTCTGAATGATCCGAATATCAGGGAATTGTACGATTTGACAGTAAAAAAATACCCGGATATTTCATTTCTCGAAAAGGATCTGACAACGGCTTTCGGAATTTACCGGCAAGCATATCCCTCAAAACCATTACCGCAGGTTTTTACCTATGTGTCGGGATTAGATATCGATAATCCGGTTTACAGTTATGACACTGCCATGGCAATCGGGTTGGATGTTTTCTTGGGCAGCGATGTGGTCGCTTATCAGAAAGCAGGACTTCCGAAATATAAAACCTTGCGTTTCACAGCCGATTACCTGTTACCACAATGTATGCTGGCTGTATCCGATAACCTGGTTCGTGTTGATGAAAAACAAAACACCTTGCTCGACCAGATGATCCAGGCCGGTAAAGCCTTATATTTTCTTGATGTGACGCTGCCCGAAGTAAAAGACGAATTTAAAATCGGGTATTCATCAGCCCAGTTAGAGTGGAGCCGTAATCATGAAAGCGAAATATGGGCTTTTATAATTGAGCATCAGTTGCTCTTCTCATCGAATCCGCAAGGTGTAACAAAAATGATGACTGATTCGCCTTTTACTTCCGGGTTTGCACCCGAATCGCCCGGACGCCTGGGTGCTTATATGGGTTGGCAGATTGTTCGGGAATATATGAAGGAATCAGATGGCGTTACATTGAAACAATTGATGGAGGATACAGATGCGCAGAAGATTCTAAAAGTTTCGGGGTATAAGCCGGGAAAATGACAGGGGAATTTAGTTAGATTGGAGAAGGGACAAGGAGAAGGGTGACAAGGCGAGGGGTGACAGGGCGAGGGGCGACTAAGTGAATGAAACTCTGAAACATGAAATTCTGAAACGTGAAATTCTGAAACATGAAACTTTGAAACAAGAAGCTCTGAAATAAATTAAAACACCCGACTATTTCCCCTTTATCCTATTAAGCCCTGCCTGTGCTTTGTTTGTAATGCTAAAGTGATATTCATCGAAATCCATACTCAGTACTTTGGTATAATAAGTCCGGGCGGATGTAAAGTCATTGCTTTTCTCATATATTATACCTAATTGCAGGGCCGCATTGGCGGCATAGTAGAATGGCATTTTTTCGCCCGATTTTATAGTTTCCTTGTAGTGAGGAACAGCTTCGTCTATCTTGCCCCAGTTATGGTAAATGCGACCCAGGCGGTAGGTGTATTCCAACCCGGTTTTAGCATCTGTGGGTTTAAAGTCATCGAGTTCGTGAATGGCATTGGCGTAGTAACCGCCATCAAAAAGCAGGCGAGCCTTCAATAAAGTTATATCGGGTTTAATCCCTTTTTTTGCTGTTCTCAAGGCTTCCAGGTCGTTATCAACCTGGTCGTTGCCCCGGATTTTGATGCGCTCCATATAGGTTTCGTACTGCTTTGGCTTGTTTTGGATGAGGTAGTACCAGGCCAGGTGCATATAGGCTGCCCGTATGTAGTTTTTTCCTTTGAAATTCCCGAGAAAATTTAGGATTGGATAGCAGGCATCTGCGTCCAGGCGATTCAGTTTAGCTACACCCAACATATAATTAAGGTAGTGGAACGGGTACCTGTCGGCAGTGCGTGGACATTCGGTCAGCATTTTAATTACTTTGTCGTTTTGACCTGCCCTCGAATAGATATTTGCAAAAGTATATATGAGTAAAGGGCTTTCATTGTAGATGGGTAAAGGATCGTTTTGAAATTTTACTGCCAGGTTTACTGCTGCGGGAATATCAACTGAAAGGTTGAGTGTGGCAAAAGAAAGCAGAAAAACGGTTTCGGGCAATAAAAAGCTGAGCTGTGGATCAGCGGCTACCTGTTCATAGGCTTTTTTGATTTCGGCAATGCCTTCAGGAATTGTACCTTCGAAGCTCAGCGAATACATGGCCCAATGATATTTAGCCGGTATAGTACCAATAAGCGAATGCAATATGCCCAATCCTGCATTATTCATAACAAAACCAGGAAATTTGCGCTGGTTTTCGGTAAGCAGGCGATAAGCCCGGTTGATATCGAGGCTTGCACTTACATATTCATTGAATTTAATCTTTGCAACTCCTGATTGCAGGTAAATCACCGATTGACTATATAAATACCATGGGGATTCTTTCCCCTGGGCGGCGAGTTTCTGCAAACGCGGTCCCCGGCTATCAATGAAATGAGTAAAGTCTTTCTCTTCCTCGCCAATCAAGACTTTTAAAAAATCGATATAATTTTCGATGAAATAAGGAACCTGGTTATCCGGGTTAAGCGCTTTCTCCGATTGCATCAGGGTGCTTGCCCTGTTAAAGCGCAGGCACATAACATCCGTATAGGCTTGTTTGCAGTTGTCGTTGAAAGTAAATGACGCTTCGGCTAAAGTGGAAGCGAAAAATAAAACAGACAGGATTACAAGGTGCTTCACGGAATAGGGTCAAATTTGAATAAGAAGAACAAAAAAACGAAATAATAGTTTTAAAAAAGATTTGATTACAAAAAAAAGAGCCGGAATAACAATGCCGGCTCTTTAGTATCATCAAATCATTTTATTAACTGATTGAGTCGGCTAATTCTTTGTCGACCAAAATACGGCCGCAAAATTCGCAAACGATAATTTTTTTGTGCAGTTTTATGTCGAGCTGACGCTGTGGGGGAATGTAGCTAAAACATCCGCCGCAGGCATCGCGTTCAACAGGTACAACGGCCAGGCCGTTACGTGCATTTTTCCGGATACGGTTGTAGGCAATCAGCAGACGGTCTTCGATCTTACGCTGTTGTTGCTCCGATTTGTTGTTCAGTTCTTTTTCTTCGAGTTCGGTTTCAGCCACGATATCGGTAAGTTCGCTCCGTTTAGCTTCCAGGTCGTTGCGGCGATCGCTCAGTTCGTTTTGCGCATTCTCAATCTCTTCCTTACTCATGGTAAGTTGAGTATTGAATTCGCGGATACGTTTTTCGGATAACTGAATTTCGAGGCTCTGGAATTCGACTTCTTTTGTAAGGGCATCATATTCGCGGTTGTTACGCACGTTGTTCTGTTGCTCTTCGTAACGTTTAATAAGGCCCTGGCTCTCTTTTATGGCAAAATGTTTATCCGCAATTTGTTTTTCAAGAACACCGATTTCCTGGATGTAATTGTCAATTCGGGTTTCCAGGCCGGCAACATCATCTTCAAGATCTTCCACTTCAAGTGGCAGCTCTCCGCGGACAATTTTTATACGGTCGATTTTTGAATCATTTTGTTGAAGCGTGTATAAGGCAATGAGTTTTTTCTCAATCGAAATTTCTGTTTCCTCTTTTACATGTTCGGCAGGAGCATGAATTTCGACAGTTTCGATTGTTTCAACAGCATTTGCAGCTTTTTTGTTCTCTTCAACGATTGTTTCGGCAGGTTTAGCAACACTTTTTGCCATAGCAGATTATGATGTTTTATGTTGATTTACAAATAATTAACCGGATTGGTGTTGGTTCCGGAAATAAAGAGTGCAAAAGTAGTAAATTTTTTCTTTAATAAGGTATATATCAGTTCTTTTGTGAATTGTTCGCTCTCGTAATGCCCTATATCGGCTAAAATCATTTTGTTTTCCGGTATAAAAAAGTCATGATACTTGACATCTCCGGTCATGTATAGCTCAGCACCACAGGACATTGCCTCATTAATAAGGAAGCTACCCGAGCCACCACAAAGGGCAATCCGCTGTATTTTTTTATTTTCAAGTTGGGTATGGCGGATACACCCAAGTCGCAGTATTTCTTTTACCTGATTTAAAAACTCCAGAGCCTCAACTGCCTTCGGAAGGTCCCCGATCATACCTGCACCCAAATGATGATGCACATTGCTGAGCGGGTAAACATCGAAAGCAACTTCTTGGTAAGGATGGGCTTGTTTGAGTGCCGCTACTATATCTTTTTCTAAATATGCGGGGAAAATAGTCTCGATTCGGAGTTCCGTTTCCGTGTGCAGTTTCCCGATTTCGCCAACAAAAGGATCAGCCCCAGCCTGAGCCCTGAAGGTTCCTTCACCCGGTGCATGAAAACTGCAGGAGTCATAGTTTCCAATCTGTCCAGCCCCTGCCCCGAATATGGCTTCCTTCACCCGCCCGGCATGGGAAGGCGGGCAGAAAGTGACAAGTTTTCGTAAAATACCGGGTAAGGGTCTTAAAATTACAGCATTTTCAATTCCAAGTTTCGAGCACAACATGCGGTTTACGCCATCTGAATGGTTATCCAGGTTAGTGTGGATAGCATAAATAGAAATATCCTCCCGTATCGAACGTATCACCAGGCGTTCGGTGTCGGTGCGGCCGGTAAGACTTTTAATTCCCGAGAAAATAAGTGGATGATGCGAGATGACAAGGTTGCATTTTTTTTCAATAGCCTCATCCAGCACCTGCTGGGTAACATCAAGGCAAATCAGGATACCCTTAATCTCAGACCAGGGGTTGCCTATCAGCAGCCCGCAATTGTCGTATGATTCCTGCAGGGCCTGAGGAATTTCGGCATTCAGGTAGTTTGTTATTTCGGATAAAAGCATTTTCCTGGATAGTAAGGGATAAAGTGTAAAATTAGCAAAAAGCTGTTGCCATTTATCTTTCATGGCTTTCCAGGCAGGTAAATTTCTTTATTATTTCTCAGTTTCCGGTTTTATCTTTGATAGAATCAGACAATACAGCAATTCTTTATACGAAATTTATGCAATAGGTTATAT
This sequence comes from Bacteroidota bacterium, assembly GCA_037142075.1. GTDB lineage: Bacteria > Bacteroidota > Bacteroidia > Bacteroidales > UBA4417 > UBA4417. The sequence goes on along the minus strand of JBAXBJ010000159.1, from coordinate 3,017 downwards.
TTAATTGTATTTTTATGACGTGAATATATTCAGGCTTTTACTTTTCCCGCTTGCCCTTCTCTACGGACTCATTGTCCGGGGCAGGAACTTTCTTTTTGATCTGAAAATTCTTCCCTCTGAAAAATTCAACACTCCTGTCATTTCTGTTGGAAACCTAATTGCAGGTGGTTCAGGCAAAACGCCGACCGTGGAATATATTGTTCGCCTTTTAAGCGATTCAGCCAACTTAGCCATACTCAGCCGGGGGTATAAACGGAGCACAAAAGGATACCACCTGGCCACAGGTAGCGAAACGGTTGAATCCATCGGGGACGAACCCTTACAGTATCATCAGAAATTCGGGCAGTTGAATGTTGCTGTTTGCGAAAGCCGCAGGGAAGGTATCCGAAGACTGGTTCAGGAAATTCCCAGCCTGGATACGATTATTTTGGATGATGCCTTTCAGCACCGCTACGTTAAACCTGGATTATCCATACTGGTAACGGACTATTTTAAGTTATACACCAGGGATTGGCTGTTGCCCTACGGCAGGTTAAGGGAGCCGGTTTCGGGACGTAAACGTGCTGACATTATCCTGGTCACAAAGGCGCCGCGTATTTTCTCCCCTATTGTCAGGAAACAAATACTGGAAGAAATTGCACCTTACCCGGGACAACTGGTTTGTTTTTCGTTTATCAAATACCTTCCCTTTGAGCCTGTATTTGCCAACAAATGCGCGTCATCAGCTAAACCCGAGAATATGTATTCCATCGTTCTCGTTACAGGGATCGGTAACCCCGGGCCTTTGCAGGAATACCTCCGCCGTCAATGTACTGACCTGGAACTGATGGAATTTGGCGACCATCATATATTTACATTAAAGGATTTATCGTTGATCAAAGACAAATATATAAACCTGCCCACCAAGCGAAAAATCATTGTAACCACCGAGAAGGATGCCAAACGCATGCAGAATCCAGATGCCGAAGCTATACTGGGAGACCTGCCCTTATTTTACACCCCAATATGCTTTGAATTCTTTCCTGCGGATAAGGCACTTTTCGACCAGGCTGTTATTTCAGCAGCAAAAAGAAAAAACATCTAAAAAAATACGCAGGCAGATTAGATTTATAGTCAGGCTCCAATTTGGCCCGGGTTTTGATTTGACAAACCCACTTTTAAAACAATAAATCGGTAATAGCAAAAATCGAAAACACGATGCTGGCTATTCCATTCAGGGTGAAGAAAGCAACATTGACCCTTCTCAGGTCGTTGTATTTTACTATTGTGTGCTGGTAGAACAGCAAAAAAGAGAAAATTACCAGTCCAACCCAGTATATTGTTTTAAAATCCCCCTGCACTCCTGCAGCAACCAGAAGCAGGGCAGTCATGATATGAAGGACAAAGGAAAGCAGCAGTGCATTTTTCCTGCCCAGCCAGACAGGAATTGAACGGAGTTGGTTTTTGCGATCGAACTCATCATCCTGGAGTGCGTAAATGATATCGAATCCCGATACCCAGCAAAGCACTGATAATGATATTATTACCGGAATCAGGCCAAAACTGCCTGTAACTGCCAGGTAGGCTCCGGTAGGAGCAAGTGCAAGACCAAGCCCAAGAACAAAATGGGATAAGGATGTAAACCGTTTGGTAAGGCTGTAACCTAATATAACAATCAACGCGATGGGCGAAAGCTCAAAACATAGGGGATTGATGAACCATGTAGCCAGAACGAACAGCAGCGCATTTGCGATGCAGAATGCCAGCGCCGAATGCGGGCCTATGATATGAGCCGGTATTTCACGCCCGGAAGTACGCGGATTTACTTCGTCAATATGCCGATCGGCCCAGCGGTTAAAACTCATCGCGGCATTTCTTGCGAAAAGCATGCAGAGCAGCACCAGTATCAATAATTTCCAGCTGATTGAATCACTGTGATGAAGAGTGGCAAGAGCGAATCCGAGTAAAGCAAAAGGAAGAGCAAATATTGTGTGGGCAAATTTTACCAGCGACAAATAATTTTCTAATTTTGCATTGAATTTTTGAAATGACATGAAAACATGTATTTGTTTGTCAGGGCACAAAAATACACAAGGTTGGATTCATTTTGAAAATTATTTTGATTGCTATATCTTTAAATTATGATATCAAGAACTTTTGCTGCAATGGCTTACTTCCGATACCTGGCCAAATCAGGTACGCGCCATTCGGTGCATCCGCCTTTCGCTTACAAACTGGTGGATGAAGTGTTAACGAACAGGAAGGACCATCAGGCTTTCCATCAGATAAGCGAGCTCAGGAGGAATTTGTCTCACAACACACAGATGATCGAAATCACGGATTTCGGAACAGGGAAAAACCATAAAGGTTTCTCTTTCAGGTTCGAAAGCGTATCGGCCATTGCGCGTCAAACATCCATAAACGAAAAATACGGTCGAACCTTGTTCAGACTCGTGGAGCATTTCAAGCCACAGACCATAATTGAGTTCGGCACTTCGCTGGGCATCAGCTCCTTATACCTGGCGATGGCCCAACCTGATGCACAGGTATTCACTATCGAAGGTTGTACAACAAAATCCGAGCAGGCCGCGACAAACTTTAACAGCATGCAGGTATCAAATATTGAGCAGTTTATTGGCCGCTTCGATATTGTACTGCCGGATGTAATCAAACGGGCCGGAAGAGTTGATTTTGCCTTTATCGATGGCAATCATACCTACGAGGCGACACTTTCTTATTTCGAAGCCCTGCTTCAAATATCAAATAACGATACCGTGTTTGTTTTCGATGATATACACTGGTCGGCAGGCATGCAGAAAGCCTGGAATGAAATAACTGAACATGAGAAAGTTACGACCAGCATAGACCTGTTCCGGATGGGAGTGGTGTTCCTGAAGAAAGAACTGAGTAAGCAGAAATTTGTGATCCGGTATTGAGGGGAGGAAAGTGTTGAGTGCCTGGAGTGCCTGGAGTGCCTGGAGTGCGCTAGAGTGCGCTAGAGTGCCTAGAGTACTTGGAGTACTTGGAGTACTTGGAGT
>JBAXBJ010000158.1:0-7840 GCA_037142075.1 Bacteroidota bacterium | reverse complement strand
GGTCCCGTATCCTGCATCCTGCATCCTGCATCCTGGATCCTGGATCCTGTATCCCGCATCCTGCATCCCCTTCAAGATCTTCTCCTTCACGCTTTGATCCAGTGCGGCACGACCGGCACCATCCAGGCTTCTCATCACATCGTCGGTAAATTGTTCCTTTGCATTCATAATCTTTTGATGTTTAATTGCAGAAAAACCTGCGCTCATTTGAAATTTTTTTCATAGTAAGTGCCAAGTATTTGCCTTAGGTTTTGTTTTGCCCTGAACAGCAGGGATTCGACCGAGGAGACTGAAACATTCATGATCTCAGACAGCTCGCTGTAGTTGAGGTTTTCGAGTTTGTTCAGGGTAAATGCTGTTCTCTGGTTTTCGGGTAGTCTGCGGATGGCTGCGAACAGCACCGCCGACAACTCTTTGTTTTCAAGGCTCACGCCCGGATGGTAGAAAGGCTCATTAATTGAAACATTGATCTGGTCTTCCCTGCCGAACAAGCTTAGCAGAATTCCCTTGCGTTTACCTCTTTCTTTTGCCCGGATTTCTTCAAGTGATTTGGTAACTGCTATCCTGTAGATCCATGTCGAGAGTTTCGATTGTCCCCTGAATTTTTGGATCGACTGGAACACCTCGGTAAATACCTCCTGGGCTATGTCTTCAGCGTCCTCAGGGTTCTGCATAAGTCCGAGAGCCGTATTGTACACCTTATCGGCATAGAGGTTCAGCAGTTCCTGGTAAGCAGATTGCTCCCCTTTTTTCAACCTTTCGATGAAGAATTCTTCTGACAAATTGCCTTGGTTTGATTATTGGATGCTTTTTGATTCCCGAACTTGCGCTGGGGGCGAACATTTTATTGAGCAAACTTAGGGTTATGGTAATGTTAATGAACCTCCGGGCATAAAGGTATTATAAAGAAATGTACATAATAATTTTTGTTTGTTTTGAATCAGCGGCTAAATATTCCAACTTGGCGATTAAAATGAGGAATTTGGCGATTTCATGGGTTGCCTGATCAAATTCTTAAAAAATGTTAAAATTTTATGAGCGTGTAAGATTATTCCTACATTTACGCATAAGAAATCTCCCTAAGTTTCTTGATTATCATATAGATTCTCCCATGCAGAACCTTACGAACGTATTGTCCATGTTGATTTCTGCTCCTTCCATTGATTTTAATTCCTTCCTAAAATATTTTATTCCAAAAATCAACGACACTAACCAAAACCTTTATTTATGAGAAAGTTTTTACTGTTTTTAGTTGCGCTGCTTATTCTTTCCAAGGTCGGAACAGCACAGGTTGCGACTTACACTTTCAATCAAAGTGTTCTTACCTATACTGCGATTTCGGGCGGTACTGTTCTGGTTGATGGTACATCGGCCATGGACAGCTGGGTTTCCGGTGCTATCACAATTCCATCATTTACTTTCAACGGAGTTGCTTATACTACCGCTTATGTAACATCAAACGGAATCTTATCGTTAGGTGCAACAGCAGCGAGTTCAACTGCTTATAATGGTGTTAGCGCAGGAACCGGCGGTGGTATCTGTATATGCCCTTTCAGCGCTGACCTTAACAGTGCAACCGCAACTGCAGCAAGCGAAATCAGGTGGCAAACTGTTGGAAACGAAGTGATTTTCCAGTGGCAACAAATGCAGCGATACTTGCAAACTGAAAGTTTTGATATGCAGGTTCGGTTGAACACTGTTACCAATGCAGTCGTAATGGTTTACAAACTGAATTCGGGACCTGGTTCAGGCACTTCTTATATGCCTGAAGTTGGGATAAGAACTTCTGCAACGGACTTTAACAATCGTCTTGTTGGTTCAGGTGCCGAAAACTGGGGAACATCTTTATCTGGTGTTGCAAATACGGACTTATGCCGTTTTACAAGTACAGCTCCTGCAAAAAACTTTACTACCGGTTTAACATATACATTTGCGCCAGCTCCTGTTGGAACACCATTACCCCCAACCACCCCAAATCCGGCAAATGCATCTGCGGGAGTTCCTGTGAATGGTTCACTTACATGGACCTTCGGAACAAATTCAGTTACTTATGACCTGATGTTTGGTCCTACTGGTTTTATGACACAGGTTGTTACTGGTGCTGCTGCTGGGGCAACAGGCTCATATACATATGCTGGCCTGACAGCAAGTTCTGTTTACCAGTGGCAGGTTATTGAACATAATGGTGCTTTAACAACAAACGGACCTACATGGAGTTTTACAACCGCATGTGCAGGTATTGCCACCTTCCCATGGACTGAGAATTTTGATGCAATGGGTTCGGTTGGAAGTAATATTTTTCCGAATTGTTGGATTGCAACCAGTCCTTCAGGTACACCTTGGTATACAGGTAATGCCGGTTCAATTACTTATAATGATCCATGTTCAGCACCTAACTATGCCTATGTATATTATATCCCCAGTTCGGTTGATAAATTTCTTATCTCCCCACCTTTTACGCTGACAGCCGGGACAATTTACCAATACCAGTTTAAATGGGTTGGTGACGGATATTCCGGATGGACCGGAGATGTTCTGGTAAATACCTCTGCTTCAGGGACAGGAGCCACGCTGCTGAGTCCGTCTTTTGTGGTAGCTGCTACAACCACAACAACAGTTTGTGCCCAGGCCAGCAGGAGTTTTGTTCCGGCTACAACTGGCACATATTACTTTATGATCAGGGTTAATAATTCAGGAGTACCTTATTATCTTGGTTTTGATGATTTCTCTTTAACTGTTTCTCCTCCTTGTACCACTCCTCCTGCACAAGCAACTTCTCTTGTCCTCACACCAACTGTATACACAATTGCAGGTTCTTTCACCGCCGCTGCAGGTGCAGACAAATACCTTGTGGTAAGAAGTCTTAGTCCTACGTTATCTGCCAGTCCCGCGTATGGAACAGTTTATACTGTGGGCAGTTCTCTTGGTGGCGGTGTTGTTGAGTATTACGGTACGGCTACAACGTTTACTTCAACCGGCCTAACAGCGGCAACGCAATATTATTATTTCATATTCTCTGCTAACGATCTGTTATGTTCAGGAATTCCAACATATCTGACAACCAATCCGTTAACTGGAAATACTACAACAAATACAATCACTCCTATCAGCGGGACCAAAAACATCGGGCCAACAGGAGACTTCTTTACTCTAACAGCTGCTTTTCAGTACCTTAATGAAAACGGTGTTAGTGGCCCGGTCAACCTGGTTCTTCAATCCACATATGTGAGTACGGTCGAGCCAGCATTCCCGATACCTGCTTTGACAATACCGGGAGCAAGTGCGACAAATAAAGTAACAGTGTATCCATCCATAACCGGACTGTCAATTACAAGCAACAGCGCTACAGGTACAATCAACCTGAACGGAGTCAATTATGTGACTTTTGATGGACGTGTAAATGCTACAGGCAGTTCGAAGGACCTGATTATTGAAAATTCATCAACATCAGGATATACAATACAATATGTTAACGGTGCCTCTAATAATATTGTAAAATATTGTGTTGTTAAAGGGGCTAACACTGCCGGGAGCAATGGTACCCTGATGTTTTCAGGAACAACAGGCCTGCTTGGTAACAACAATAACCTTGTAGATAATTGCGAGATACGGGATGGTGTAACAAACCCTCTTTTTGCTATTGTTTCTGCTGGTTCAACTTCTCCATCAGCCTATAATACCAATAATACTATATCAAACTGTTTAATTCACGATTTTTATGCTCCTACAGGTGGAAATCCTATCGGGGTGTATTTTTTCTCTGGATCTACCGCTTGGACAATTAGCGGAAATAGTTTCTATATGTCTGCTAAAAGCCCGACAGTTGCGAATATCTATTTTATGATTTACGTAGCATCTGGTGATGGCTATAGCATACTAAACAATTATTTCGGAGGGTCTGCGTCGAATTGTGGTGGAACTCCGTGGACCCTAAACGGGAATGGAACTCCTCCTACAATAGGTAATGCTTTTTATGGTATTGATTTCACAACTGGAGCACTATCTTCAAATCCCAGCTCGATTCAGGGAAATACTATGGCAAATATTGCACTTTATACTAGCTCGACGTTATCAGGCTCGATTAAATTTGTTGGAATAATATCAACAGTAGGTATTCAGAACATTGGCGATGTTTCACCTAATGTTTTCGGCTCAGCGACAGGGACGGGGTCTATAGCAGTTACGGTTGGTAACGGAGCCTATACCTCCTCTTATGAAGGGATCGATTTTCGAGGAATTTATGGTAACATTAGTAATAATGTATTTGGTTCCTTTACTTTAAACGGTTCCTCAACTTCAACATACGCTCTATTACTTAGAGGATTTTCCATTACACCTACAGTGCAGAATGGTCCTGCAGTTGTTAGTGGAAACCTGTTTGGAAGTGCGACTACATCGAACAGTGTTCAGACCCTAGCCGGGACAAATCCTCCGGTTACTATTCAGGGAGTTTATTGTGTTCCTTCAGGTTCCGGGACATTATCAATAGCAAATAATACAGTTGCCAACATCACAAACCTGAGTGCCACAACAACTTCTTATATTCAAGGAATATATAGTAGTGGAACTGGTCTTCCGAATATTGTCAGCGGAAATACTGTAAGGGATCTTACAACAACTTCAACCAGTACGACTCTTTCGGGAACCGGGACTTCACTGATTGGGCTTTACTCTGGAAACTCAGTTCCAGGCTCAATCATTCGTTCAAACAATATTTATAATCTTACAAATACAACAGGTACAGCTGCAGTTGGGATAAATGGAATCCAATTAGGCCATGCAGCCGGAAATCTATTAGTCGAGAAGAATTACATTCATAATATTGCGCTTTCTACAACAAGTGCCTCAGCGCAAATATGTGGTTTGTATATGATAAACTCTGGTACCTATGCTACGATTAAAAATAACATGATCCAATTGGGAGTAAATCCGGATGGAACTGCCAATACCTCGAATTGCATTATTAATGGTATTTATGAAAGTAGCGCGACGGTTGACAGTGTATTAAACAACAGTGTATACATAGGTGGAGCTCCTGCAGGAACAACCGGGAGTACTTATGCCTTTAACAGTGTGATGTCGGCTTCATTGTCATCTCCCAGGATTTGTCTTGGCAATATTTTCTTTAATGCCCGCTCAGGAGGGTCCACGGGTAAGCATTATGGAATCAAGATAGCTGGAACTTTATACGCCCCAGTTGGTGTTACAAGTAACTACAATCTCATTATCGCCAACGGCGCCATAGGTGGTACATTCGGATATTACAATGCAGCCGATAGAACAACTTTTGCAGCATATAAGGATGCCTCAGGGACCGAAATGGCAAGTGGTAATTCAAATCCTAATTTTATTGCACCAACAGGAAATTCTGCGACCGCTAATCTTCACGTTCAAAATTCAACCCCAATTGAAGCTGCCGGAATAGCACTTTCAAGCGTAACTGATGATTTTGACGGAGTAGCCAGAAGCGGCCTCACACCTCCCGATATTGGAGCAGATGCCGGAAACTTCACACTTTCTGCCGATGTGAATGGTCCAAATATCACCTACGTTCCAATTGGGAATGGCATTATTGCAGCGACCAGGGTTATTTCAAACTGGGCCTCAATTACTGATAATGTTGGTGTTTCTACCGGAGCTAGTTTACCAAGAATATATTACAAAAAGCTGACTGATGCAAACGCATTCGTTGGAAATACATCAGCAAATAACGGATGGAAGTATGTAGTTGCAAGTAACGCTACCAGTCCTTTCAGCTTTACTATTGATTACTCATTATTGCAGGCTCCTGTTGCTGCTGCTGATATCATCCAATATTTTGTTGTTGCCCAGGATGCAGCAAACAACCTTTCGTCAAGTTCACTCATGGCTGGATCAAGTGCCAACCCTCCGGTTCAAAACATCAATGCTGCTCCGACAGTGGGAAATATTCAACAGTATTCCATCGTTTCAGGCTCCATTCCTACAACAATTACGGTTCCCGGAACTTATCCAACTTTAACAGGGACAAACGGTGCTTTTGACATGATCAACAAAGGTGTGCTTTCAGGCAATACGGTTATTAACATAACCGGAGATCTTGTTGAACCTGGTACTGTTGCATTAAGTGCCTGGGCAGAAGATCCTCCAGGATCAAACTATACCTTGAAAATTCAACCGGATGCCAGCTCTTTACGTACTATCAGTGGCACTGCTGTAGCAACTGGAGTTGCTATGATCAGGACAAACGGTGCAAGCCGGTTTACAATCGACGGTGGGGCCAGCAAGCTGCTGACTTTCAGGAACACGCTTGCCACTGCAGCCAATACAGGACCAACAATACAGTTCAACGGAGGTTCACAGAACTGCTTCCTTAAAAATTGTACAATAGAAAACAATGGGACAGGATCATCTTATGGTGCTGTAAATATAGGCAGTACTGGTGTTAATATTGTTGAGATCAACGGGAATGACATACGTGATGCAACGGCAGGTACAACAGGACGGGTATATGCAGGAATTTACTCAGCGACCATTACCAACTCCTTGAGAATCATTAATAATAACATCTATAACTTTATCAACTATGGGGCATATTTATCAGCCATAACTGATGGTGCTGTGATTACAGGCAACAGCTTCTATTATAATTCTGCAACAGCCTCTTCAGCTACCCAGTATTGCCTCTATCTGACAGGGGGTACAAACAACCATACTATAAGCGGTAACTATTTTGGAGGACAGTCTCCACTCTGTGCCGGTACAGCATGGACGAATTCCACAACGAATACAATTTATGGAATTTATGCTACTCTTGGAATCATAACACCTTCAACTATTTCCAATAACACGGTGCAGAATTTTAACCTTTCTAATGTAGGTTCAGCATCTTTTAATGGTATTTATATTACAGCAGGTGTTGTAAATGTGACGAATAATATTGTTGGAAGTTCTTCAAGCCTGACGTCTATTGCCTGTGGTGGAACGGGGGGATTTTACGGAATCTATGTAACTCCTTCATCGACTGCTCCAAGTTATATACAAGGGAATACAGTTTCCGGAATTAGTTATACAAGCACGACAAATGCCGGCACCTTCTATTTCCTGTATCTTTCAACAGGATTGTATAAAGCAGGGACAACAAGTTCTAACATTATTGGAAGCAATACTACTGCAGGATCAATTACATATGCAGGGACAGGGACACTGTATGGATTATATTCAGGCTCCTCGAACCCAGGCAATGCGATCGAAAACAATATTATCGGAAACTGGTCGCTAACGGGAACTTCGGGATCTCCATATGCAAGAGGGCTATATGTTTATTGTGCGAATGTCAAGAAGAATAAGATTTTCAATATATCTTGCACTAATGCTGGACTTACTCCATATATCTATGGGATTTATAATTATAGTTATGTTGCAAGTGTAACAAATGAGTATTCGAACAACTTGGTTTCATTAGATGCCGGGGCTGCAACTAACCCAACTATCTACGGATATTATGATTATGGATATTACTCTTCGCCGATGTATAACTTTTATTTCAATGACATCAGTGTAAGCGGTCCTGCTACTGGTACTTCAGCTACTTATGCTTTCTACCGTAGTTATTCCACATTTTATAACTTTAACAACAATATCATTTCAAATACCCGGGCTACAGGAGGCACAGGTAAACATTACTCAATGTATATCTCCTCAACTGGCAACTTGAATTCGAATTATAATGATCTATTCTCGGTTGCCGGCCCATTGGGATACTATAATGCAGCTGACCAGTTAACAATGTCGGCATGGAAAGCAGCATCAGCTGGTGATGCTAATTCAGTAAATGTTGATCCTCAGTTTGTATCGGCTT
>JBAXBJ010000157.1:0-7915 GCA_037142075.1 Bacteroidota bacterium | reverse complement strand
CGAGAGGATACGTTTGGATTGGTTCTGAAAACGGACTGTTTCTTTATAAAGATGCCAAAACGCCTATCAAGCGATTTTATTCACAAAAAAACAGTTCATCCATACCCGGCAACAATATAAACTTTATACTTGAGGATAAAAATGGTACCATTTGGATTGCACTCTGGCACGATGGTTTATGCCGTTATAATTCTAAAAACGCTACTTTCGAAAAAATGCCAGTCATAGGGCAGGAAAACAATCCGTTTACGATATTTCAGGATAATGATGGGGTATACTGGATTGGCACCTGGTCTGACGGACTGTTTCGCTTTGAGTTGAAAACTTCAGGCTCTAAACCTGATTACCAGCAATTTATTATCTCAGGCAACAAGTCAAGAGTAGAAAAAAATTGTATTTACAGCATCACTCAGGATTCCTTTTCCGGAGATTTATGGATTTTATCACATTCCGGAGTTGATATTATAGCTGATCGAAAAAATGTTAGCTTTCAAGCCCTGAATGTATTGGCCGTATTTGAAAATGCCAGTAATTACCTGAATCACCTTTATCGCGACAGGCAGGGAAATATCTGGCTGGCAACCCTGAATGATGGTGTTTATCTGGCAAACCTTCATAAACCTCTAGTAAATTCAAATCCTTTAAATGAACTCAAAAGAAACAATGGATATGTGGATGTAAATGCTATTATTGAGATCGACAATAAAATATGGCTGGGTTTGCGGAATTTTGGGGTGTATGTGGTAGACAAGCAAAAAAACAATTCCCTGCAAGGTCTGATGCCAGCCGGTCATAAAATAATGAGAAGTTCTATACGGTGTTTTAGTCAGGACAAATCACCCGACTATATCTGGGTTGGTGGCAATGATTTTTTTGCTAAATACAACCAGAGAACTAAACAGGTGGAAGATATGTCTGACCTTCTTATCCAACTTATAGGAAAGGGACATTCAGATATAGCAGCTATTTTAACAGATTCTAAAAATAATAAATGGATTGCAACACGCAAGGGAATCGTGAGAATCAGTGCAAGGAATGAAATGCAATTGATCAATACTGTTTATAATAATGTACAATCAATAACGGAAGATAAAAATGGCAACATCTGGGCTGGGTCAGCCAGCAAAGGGCTGTTCAGGATAAGTCAGACCAGGGATGGTAAATATCATTTTGAGGAATATAATATAAAAAATAAAAAAATCCACAGCGATGAAATAAACACTATCTATGTAAATCATGATGCTGAAATATGGGTAGGTACCAATAATGGTGGCTTGAATAAGTATTCGGCAGCAGATGACAAATTTATCTCTCAGAATGATAACTATAAAATTTTCGATCAGGATATTAAATCTATTATTGAGGACAATTATGGAATGCTCTGGATTAGTGTAAACAACAAAATTATCAAAATTGACACCCGACACAAAACTTCATTAGAGTTTTCCTCAAACGACATTGCAGAACCAAATTATTTCAAACCCGGTGCTACCTTTAAAGACAGTGAAGGGAAGCTCTATTTTGGAGGTGGTAACGGTTACAACTATTTATACCCGAATGTTAAACGCTATGTAACAAAACCAAATAATATTTCTATTTCCGATATTCAGGTAAACAATAAATCCATTTTTCAAAAAGACTTAAAGGTCGATTATAATCCAAAGGATGAAATACTTAAGCTAAATTACCATCAACGCAATATCAGTTTTGAGTTTTCGGCACTTAACTTTAACTCTCCGGCCAATATCAATTATGCGTATAAATTATCGGATGTTGACAAAGACTGGGTATATGTAGATGGAAAGCGCAGGTATGTGAATTACAATAATCTTACAAAAGGCAATTATGTATTTGAAGTGAAATCGACAGACGAGAACGGGGTTTGGCTCACAAAAACCTACAAGCTTCAGCTAATCCTTGAATCTGCTCCCTACGAAACCTGGTGGGCTTATTTGATTTATATTCTTACTCTTGCCGGAATTTTGTTAATGGTTTATCGCACGGTAACGAACCGTATCAGTTTAAGGAGAGATTTAATTATTTCAAAAATCAGACAGGAACAAACCGAAGAACTAACACAGATAAAACTAAGTTATTTTACCAATATTTCGCACGAGCTTTTAACTCCGCTTACCATTATCTCCTGTTTAATTGATGATTTTCATCTGAATTTCCCAAACAAGTTTAAGCAGTACAGCATAATGAAATCGAATATTACCCGCTTAATGAGATTGCTTCAGCAAATTCTTGATTTCAGGAAGGTAGAAAGTGGAAATATGAAGTTAAATGTAAGCCGGGGCGATTTGGTAGCTTTTATTCAGCAGAATTGCGTTAATAATTTTGATCCTCTGGCAAAGAAGAAGAATATAAGTTTCAGTATCACCGGATTAAAAGAGTTACCCGCTTTTTTCGATGCCGATAAAGTAGACAAAATCTTGTTCAACATATTATCCAATGCATTTAAATATACTCATGAGCAGGGAACTATCGAATTAAATATTCAATCAGTAATTAAAAACGATGTCCAATATGTTAAAATGTTTGTAAATGACACCGGTAATGGTATTGAAACCGAACGACTTACCTTTATTTTTGATCGGTTTTATGGAAACGATACGCGTTACGATTCAAATGGTATTGGTCTGTCATTAACGAAAGAACTGGTTGAAATTCATAAAGGTACCATATCGGTTGAAAGTCAGGTAAATGTGGGTACTTGTTTTGTAGTTGAACTTCCAATTGATGGCAGTTATTATACCGTACATGAAACAGCCGAGAAAGTAGAAAAAAGCAAAATAGATGCTGAAATATTAATTGCCCTGAATGAGGAAACTGACCCAAAGGTGGCAATACCCGAAAAAAGTATTATAACTAAAAGTTCTAAGACCGTATTGATAGTTGAAGATAATCCTGATTTATTGATGGTTCTTTCCAGTTCATTATCAAGGTTTTACATAGTTATTCAAGCATCCAACGGAGAAGAAGCACTTACAAAACTCAATGAGATTGAAATTGACCTGGTGGTAAGCGATGTTATGATGCCGGTAATGGATGGATTAACACTCTGCCGGAAAATCAAGGATAATTTTGACATTTCTCACACCCCGGTTTTATTGCTCACTGCTAAGAATCAGATTGAAGACCGGATAGATTGTTATAATGCCGGCGCTGATGCCTATATTTCCAAGCCTTTCGAAATGGATGTGTTAATTGCTCGCTTAAGCAGTTTGTTGTTTAACAAGCAGAAACGAAATCAGGAATTTCAGTCATCGCTCACAATTAATCCCAAAAATTACGAAAACAATTCGATTGACGGACAGTTTTTGAAGGATGCAATAAAAATTGTAGAAGATAATCTGGCTAATTTTGATTTCACGCACGAACAACTTATTGACGAAATGAATACTTCAAAATCAACGCTTTACCGTAAAATTAAATCGCTCACCGGACTATCTCCAAGTGATTTTGTCCGTAATATCAGACTAAAACATGCCTGCCTAATGCTCAAAGGCGATACCGGAAATATCTCTGACATTGCTTATGCAGTAGGATTCAACGACCCAAAATACTTTAGTACCTGTTTCAAGTCGGAGTTTGGATTAACACCGCGGGAGTTTATTAAAAAGAAAAAACCTGAATCAGCTGAAGAGACGAGAGACGATGAGAATATAAACAACGACTAAACAATAAAAAGGATTGATTCAAACGCTGAACAATCCTTTTTTTATTCGATATGTTTTAACCCGAACCGTCGATTTGAAAGATAATGAATAATGTATGAATATAATTTAAACCAATTTGAGCCCTTAATGGAATTCGCTGTGTTTTCAACATCCTATCTTTGCAGCACACAAAATCTCTTTTTTGGCATGAAGAAATACTTTCAAACAAAAAAGTGAATTTGAAACAACCGAAGATTATTAATATCATGAAACGAGTCACTGTAAAATGCGACGAGTTTAGTACGACAACTAAAGAAACAATTCATCGTATGAAAATTAATTCACGTTTTGTAACATCATTGTTATTGTTTTTGCTGTTCTCAGCATTGGGTTCTGCTCAAAAATTGCATGAAATAAAGGGTAAGGTAGTTGATTCATCGGGCAATCCATTGATTGGAGTGAATGTAATGCTGAAGGGAACTTCCATTGGCACCATTACCAATAATGATGGAGGTTTCGTAATCAAACCTCAAAAAGAAGGATCAATCCTTGTTGTATCGTATATAGGTTATAGTCCACAGGAGCTGAAACTTAAAAATGAACAATTCCTTAGTATTGAATTGAAGGAAAATGCTCAGAATCTGTCAGAAATACAGGTTATTGGGTATGGTCAGAAGAAAAAAGTGACTATGACCGGTGCAGTTGTTTCGATAGGTACAGCAGAGTTACTCAAATCTCCGGCGGCTAGTGTGGGAAATATGCTGGCAGGTAACCTGAGCGGGGTTTCATCCATTCAATATTCAGGTCAGCCCGGTGCCGATAATCCCGAAATTTATGTTCGTGGTATTGGTTCGTTGAATACCGCCAATTCAACACCACTAATGTTGGTGGATGGTGTGGAACGAAGTTTTTTCAATCTGGATCCAAACGAAATTGAAAGCGTGAGTGTACTCAAAGATGCTTCTGCTACAGCCGTTTTTGGGGTTAGAGGTGCTAATGGCGTTATTTTGGTTACCACCCGAAGAGGCCAGGAAGGCCAGGCCAAGGTAAGTGTGACCACTTCGTACGGTACGCAGGTGCCCACCCGCATGGTGAAATTTGCCGATGGGAATGAATGGGTTAATTATTATGAGGAAGCTCTGAAAAATGATGTTAAAAATCCGTTATTTTCAAATGATGCCCGTGAAGCATTCCGCACCGGTAGCAATCCAGTCCTTTACCCGAATGTTGATTGGATGAAATTACTTTTTAAAGAATCAGCCCCACAAAGCCAAACTAACATCAATATTTCCGGAGGAACAAAGAGGGTACGTTATTTTACATCGCTCGGTTCGTTAAGCCAGGATGGTTTATTTAAAAATCTTGACGATCGCTATAATGGAAACTTTTATTATAACCGTTATAATTATCGTACCAATCTGGACATAGACTTCTCATCCACTACTACTATGAAAATAAACTTAGGTGGCAGGTTTGAAGAACGTAATCAGCCCAATGTGGATGATCAGAGCCAGCTATTCCGTTATATTTACTGGGCAGCTCCACTTTCGAGTGCAGGTTTGGTGGATGGAAAATGGGTTACAATTAATAAGCTGTATATTCCAATCATCGGTAATGACGGTCTGAGTTCTTATTACGGAAAAGGATTTAACAATACAAGCACCAATGTTTTGAATATTGATGTTGACTTGAAACAAAAACTTGACTTTGTTAGCAAAGGACTTTCATTCCGAATTAAAGGAGCTTATAACAGCACTTACAATCACACTAAAACGCGATCAACCTCCATTGAAAACTATACACCCTGGCTAAAAAAAGACCTAACCTGGCTCGGCAGTGTTCCGGCATCTCAACAAAATGATGTAGTATTAGTTAAAAATGGTGACGAAGGTGTATTAAGTTATGGCGAGAGTTTCTCGAAAGGACGAAACTGGTATGCTGAAACAAGTCTGGACTATGCAAGGGATTTTGGCGACCATCATGTTACCGCATTACTTTTATACAACCAATCACGAAGTTATTATCCGGCTTCCTACACTGAAATTCCTACCGGATATGTTGGATTGGTGGGTCGTGTAACCTACGACTACAAAACCCGCTATCTGTTGGATGTAAATATGGGATACAACGGATCGGAAAATTTCCCGAGTGATGCTAAATTACGTTTTGGTCTTTTCCCATCAATATCCGGAGGCTGGATTATTTCGGAAGAGAACTTCATGAAAAATCAAAAAGTTGTGGATTTCCTGAAATTGAGAGCTTCGTACGGAGTGGTTGGAAATGATAAAGCCGTGGGTGGATACCGTTTTTTATATTTACCGGATAGTTATGTTTCGGGAGCTACGGGTTATAATTTTGGCGTGAATGTTACTGCAAATTTGCCGGGGATATCGGAAGGTAAAATCGGAAATCCGGGAATAACATGGGAAACGTCGTATAAACAAAATTACGGGATTGATCTTACCTTTCTGAAAAACAGACTTACTTTGAATCTGGATGTCTTTTCGGAACATCGAATTGGCATTCTGGCTACCAGTAATTCAAACCCCGGTTACATTGCGATGAACCTTCCGGTTTTAAATCTGGGACAGGTTGACAACAACGGTACAGAAGTTTCAATCAAATGGAGAGACAAAATTGATAAATTAGACTACTTTGTTAACTTTAACATCTCCTATACCAAAAACAGAATTATGTATCAGGATGAAGTTTTGTCTCCCTATTCTTATCAATGGAGAACAGGAAAACAGGTTGGTCAGAATTTTGGAAAGATATTTCTTGGTTTTTATCAGAATGGGATGACCGACAATGGAAAACCGGTGGTAGTACCCTCGAGTATAAAACCGGGTGATGCGGTATACCGCGATTTGAACGGTGACGGTGTAATTGATGGCAATGATGATACAGCTATCGGATTTCCGAACTACCCATCACTCAATGGTGGTATAACCCTGGGATTCAACTACAAAGGTTTTTCTTTTAGCATGTTATGGACAGCTGCTACGATGACATCCCGTATGTTGGAGGAAACATTCCGGACGCCTCTTGGTTCAGGACAAAACCGTGCGTTGATGCAATCGCAATATGACGATCGTTGGACTCCGGAAACTGCTGCAACCGCAACCTTACCCCGTGCATCGTTTGATTCATTTTCGAACAATTACAGCTTTGATTCCAGCCTGTGGATGAAAGATGCCAGCTATGTGCGCCTCAAAACAATCGAAATATCACAAATTATTAAGTTCCCGTATATGAAGAAATTAGGAATTTCTCAGTTCCGGATTTTTGCAAACGCATACAATATGCTGACTTTCGACTATCTGAAAATTGCCGATCCTGAAACTCAAACCCAGGGTTACCCTACCTACCCAACTATGAAAATTTTGAATACAGGTCTTAATATTTCCTTTTAATCACAAAAATTACAGATTATGAAAAATATAAATAAAATAATACTTGGAGCTATCATGCTGGTGTCAGCGATATCCTGTACTGATGACTTGCTGCTAGGAAATAAATTTCTAGATAAAACTCCCGGAGAGGATATTACCATTGATACCGTGTTCTCAAAAGCAGATTTTGCACAAAGTTACCTCTGGAATGCTTATTCTACCTTGTATTATGGCCTGAATTGGGACTGGGGTGATCGTGCAAATAAAATGGGCATGGGTTTACCCGAATCTCTGACCGATAATTTCCAGAGTTATTTGAACTGGGATGGTGTAAATAAACTTTACTATACCGGAAAATATAACGCCACTATAGAAGATAATACAACTGCCTACAATTACACCTTGGAGGGAAGTTGGACAGGAATACGCAAAGCACTGATTTTTCTTGAAAATGTAGACAGAGTACCCAATATGGATGCCCCGACAAAAATCCGTTTGAAAGGCGAAGCCCGTATGATTATTGCCTGTCATTATGCCGATATGTACCGCCATTTTGGAGGATTACCGCTTATGTATAAATCGTTTAAGGCGAATGATGATATGGCATTGCCACGTGCCACTGCAAAGCAAACACTTGATTATATTACTAATCTCTGTGATTCAGCACTCAAAGTATTACCCTGGACTTTAGCCAAGGATGATGTGGCAAAATGGGACGGACGTTTTACAGGTGGAGCTGCCTTGGGATTGAAAATAAGAATGTTGTTATTTGCTGCAAGTCCTTTATTTAACGATGATGTGCCTTATTATACTTCCAAAACATACGAATCTATTGAAAAAAAACAGGTTTGGTTCGGACAA
>JBAXBJ010000156.1:0-7921 GCA_037142075.1 Bacteroidota bacterium | reverse complement strand
TCATTTTTAATTTAATGTTATGTGTTTTGCGTTCCTTTTGGTTCTGGCTTGTCCAGGTTAGTATGTTGTCTTTTAATTTGATGTTTTTTCTGGCATAATATTCGTTAAGGAATTAAAAACATTAAACACAGAACGCAAAATATAAAAGTATTGCAGCCCCTTACTTTTTCATTTTTAATTTAATGTTATGTGTTTTGCGTTCCTTTTGGTTCTGGCTTGTCCAAGCTAGGTAAGTAGAATTAAGTATAAAAGATCATGCTATTGCACTTCTAATGATTTTACCTCTATCTTTATCTGGAATTTTTAATGGTATTCCTTCCTTATGAAAACGCCCCAGCTGACGATAAAAGATATTGCCCGAAGCCTGAATGTGTCCATTTCAACCGTGTCGCGTGCGTTAAAGGATCACCCTGATATAAGCCAGGAAACCAAAGAGTTGGTGCGTAACTATGCCGAAAAATTCAACTACCGCCCTAATGTATTGGCTCTTAGTTTGCGCCGCCAGAAAAGTTATTCCATCGGTTTGATCATCCCTGCCATTGTGCATCACTTTTTTTCGTCCGTTATCAGTGGCATCGAGGAACTTGCACACAAAGAAGGTTACAACCTGATTATCTGCCAGTCGAACGAAAATCAGTACCGCGAAATGATCAACCTGCAAACGCTTATCGATCACAGGGTTGACGGAATCCTGGTGTCGCTGAGCAAAACAACGCAATCGTACGAGCATTTCAGCGAGGCGCTGGCCAACGGAATTCCTATTGTTTTTTTCGACAGGGTCTGCGATCAGCTGGAAGCCGACAAAGTGATTACCGACGATTTTGAAGGCGGGAAAATAGCCACTGAATACCTGATAAATAAAGGATGTAAAAATATTATTCACCTGGCTGCGCCTCAAAACCTGTTAATCGGGCGCGAAAGGCGTAACGGGTACTGCGAAGCCCTGCGCAAGGCGGGTTTCGAAGTGCGTGAGGACCGAATTCTGAAATGCGATACGCGCGAAGAAGTGCAGACACTGCGTCAACATATACTTAACCTGGCTCCCGAACTGGATGGAATATTTGCGGTAAACGACAGCACGGCTATTGCGGCCATACAGGTATTGCAGCAAAATGGATTCCGCATTCCGGAAGACATTTCGATTGTCGGTTTTGGCGATGGCCCAAATGCTTCCATTATCAATCCTGAGCTTACAACCGTCGTGCAGAAAGGCTACGAAATGGGACGCGAAAGTGTGAAATTGCTCCTTCAACGGCTGAATAACCCGGCAGCAGATATCAATTTCCAGACTAAAGTCTTTAAACCGGTGTTGAAAATACGTGGATCAGCCTGATAAACAGGATTGATCATACTAAAGACGCCTCAGCAGTTTAGCTTATAACTTGATGTTTTTCCCGGCATACTATTTCGGTAAGGAATTAAAAACATTAAACACAGAACACAAAACGTTAAAGTATAGCAAGCCCCCTTACTTTTACATTTTAAATGTAATGTTAAGTGTTATTAATTACTTTTCTCGCTTGTCCGGCTTAGGTCAGCCCTTTTGCAACCAGCTTACTGCTTGATGGAAACAATTTTCTTAACAGTCGTTTGATTCCCAATCTGAACTTTTACAATGAAAGTTCCGGAAGTTGCCGGTTGCCATTGTAATAAGAGTTTATTTTCAACCTGGCCCTTAAAAATCCTGTCAACCAAAGTACCATTCGGGTTGTAGATATCAACATTGCAGTCAGAAATTCCCGGAAATGAAATTTCGATGGTACAACGGTCGTTTACCGGATTAGGAGTAACTCTTACCTGTGTTTTGCTGGCATCTGTATTATCAATCAGGTAAGGGAAAGGTAGTTTTTTATTGCTGTAAATACGGTATTCGCCGGCTTTCAGCGTAAGACTTACGCCTGTATTGGTTACGGTAAGCGAGTCCTTGCTGAATAATTCGTACCATTTTCCTGTGTTATAGAAATTAGGCGTAATTGCGCCCTCTTTCAAATCGAAATTGCCAATTACCACCATCGAACTCGTGGCTGTACGCAACCTTATTTTTTTCATTAAACCGGAGAGGGTAAAATCGAAATCCGTAGTTTCAAATATAGGGTCTTCGGTATGTAGTTTTATGAGCGAGGTAACCAGGTCGTAAAGGTCTAACCTGTTGTAGTTTTTCATATAATCCCAACGCGGCGGTTTTTGTGCCAGCCTGCTGTCGCTGGTGTACGTCGGGTAACCTATGGAATAATCGTAACCCCGTTCGCCAAACTGCCATAGCATTTTGGGGCCGGGTATGGTGTAGAAAAAAGTTGCGGCTAATGCAGCCCGTTTCAAAGCAGTAGCCGTGTCTTTAATTGAATAGCTTCCGTTGGTACTTCCCCATTTCTCGCTTTTATACATTTGCCTCTCTTCGTCGTGACTTTCCATATAGGTAACCAGGTTGGGCTCACTCCATCCGCGAGAGGTATAGGAACCCCACGAAAGATCGTTATCGGTGCTGTATCCCATGGCCGACTGGCAGTAATTATTATTCATATTTCCCCATAACATGATGCCGAAGTTAGCCAGTTCTTTCTCCTCGCTGTTATCGGTAAGATGTTCAAAAATCACATACGCATCCGGGTTCCTTTTCCACATTTCAGTCGCCATCCGCTTTAAAATAGCGATACGGGAGGCATCGTACGGACCTCCGTCACCAGGTTTGTTGGTAAAGCCTTTGGTAAAATCGAAGCGGAATCCGTCGAGATGGAAATCGCTCATCCAGTAGGATAAAATACTGTCGACCAACCTTTTCGTATCCGGACTTTCGTGGTTGAAATCGGAGCCCCAACTGTAAGCCGTGTTTGGAGAAGTTACATTGTACCATGGATTGTTGGCTGCCGGGCGCGAATTGGCAGCATCCCAATAAAGCTGGACCAAAGGCGATGTTCCGTAGGAGTGATTGAGTACCATGTCGCCGATCACTGCAATTCCCAGTTGGTGGCAGGTATCAACCAGCTGTTTCAGTTTATTCTGATTGCCATAATATTTATCAACTGCGAAATAATAATTCGGGTTATAACCCCAGCTCAGGTTTCCCTCAAATTCATTTACGGGCATGAGTTCTATCACATTCACACCAAGTTTGTACAGGTAGCCTATAGTATCCATTACCGACTGAAAAGAATGCTTATCGGCAAAATCGCGGACCAGCAGTTCATAAATTATGAGGTCGGTCTTTTTAGGTGGCGTAAAAGCTATATTACTCCAGTTGTAAGGAGTTTGAGCTGTCTGGAACACAGTTGCAATTCCCTGGGTTTTGCCCGCCGGATAGGGGATCAATCCCGGATAGGTTTCAGCAGGAATATACTGATCGTTCCAGGGATCACTCACTTTGGCAGCATACGGATCGCCGATACGGATATTATTATCCACGAGGTATTGATAAATGTATTCTTTTGCAGGAACTAACCCATCGAGTTGTACCCAATATCGTTTGCCATCGGGAGTGCGTTTCATGTATGATAAATCATCGGGCAACCAGTTATTAAAATCGCCGATTGCGTAAGCAAACTCTTTGAACGGTGCATACAACGAAAGCAGAACGGATGTCCCGCTCAGGTAGTTGATCCCGTCTTTCATGCCTGCAGGAATTTCGGAAACGATGACCGGGGGGCGTACATAAAAATAAAAGGAATCGACAACGGCCGTCGTAGCACTTTTTGCCACTGCTTTTACCAGGTGTCGCCCGTACACGGTTGCATTGATATCGTAGGTTAAAAGAGCCGAGGTAGTTGCAATTTTTTTGAGTCCATCCAAATACAATATGGTTGAATCAGCCAGTAAAGACGAAACTTCGACATGCACGGCAGCATTCAGGCTCACAAACAAAAAATCCTCAGCCGGGGCAGTAATTTTAACACTTAAGGTGGAAGTAAACACGTCGTAAAAAATATCGGTACCTTCAGCTGTTTTACCAGTTTTTGTCCCATCCGCGCTGCGGAAAACAAAGGCCATTTTTTGAATTACTTCGCTTGCCGGAACATTTTTATAATAAGCGCGTATAGAAGGGCCTATAAGAAGTTTCCACTTATTATTCCCCAACGGGGCAAGTTTACAGTCAGGAATATTCTCGGTCCAGCCGGCTTTCACATATTTCCAGTCCGACGAACTGGTACTCTGGTTTGTAATTACCCCTGTATGCGCGTATACATCGGCTGTGTAACCCAGCAGCCCGGCGCTGCCTTGTGCGGCATCGAAAATCACTTCCACGCTGCTCTGGTCATTAGGAAGAGGTGGTGTAACCGTAATCACCTGGCCGAAACCTGCCGATATAAAAACCAGCAGAAGGCTAAAACTTAAACAGATATTTTTCATACAAGCGGGAATATATGCATGCAAATTTAGGTTAATTTGTCGCACAGGACGAAAATAAAGTACCGGATGGATGTTTCATTCTTTGCGTTTCGGATTTGGATAGTTCGCCCTTCCCAGGGTTATAGTTGCAAAACCACCTTCATTTCCGGGCAAAAAAAAGACTGTTCCAGGCAGTATTAATTGCCTGGAACAGTCTTTAGGTAGTTACCAGCTAGTATCGCACTATAACCATGCTCTTCGAAGCTGTGTAAGAGCGGGTTGCTCCCTGAAGTACGAGGCGGTAGGTGTAAACGCCCGGTGCCAGGTCAAAGTTGTCGATTTCCAGGTTATGTAAACCAACATTCTGATCCATGTCGACCAGGGTGCGTATCACCTGACCTAAGTTATTATACACTTCAAGTTTCACTTTTCCTGATTCCGGTAAACTATAGGTAAACGTAGTTTTTGTACCGAAAGGATTCGGGAAGTTTGTGATAAACATATCCGCGTTTTGAGCTTGCTGTGTTGAGATCGACGAAGTTTTCAGTGTCACACCTTCCATTCGTTTGGCATCTACTTCACCTAATTCGGTGATGGATTCAAGTTCAAACAACCTGTTATCCGGCATAATATCAGCAAGTACCATCACTTTTACGTTGAGTATCACATCGTTGGCAAATACCATTTTGCCAAACAGATCGGCCCAGGCCAAACGCACTGTACCTTGCTCCTGGTCGATATTCACAACATCGTAACCCGGCACTTCCATCACTTTAATGAGATCCTTGCGGTATTTCATGCCCAGTGTGATTGCTCCCAGGTTGGCATTGCGGTCAATCCTTACAGGAATGGTAACAATTTCGCCCTTTTGTGCTACAAGTTCACCGTCGTAAGCAAGGCTTACGCTTGAATTTTCGCCCTTGAACTCATGTGTTGGTGGTATGTAGCTCGAATTTACATCGCCGGTGGCAGTGTAGTAAAGGTTAATGTATCCAAACGATGGACACGAACCTAAGGAAGGATCCAGTGAGTTGCTGTACGTCCTGCTGCTAAAGTTATTACTCTTGTAGTAGTGGCTGACAGCTTTACTGAAATAGGTGTAAGGAGTACTGCTCTTCGTAAATACCACATCCGGGTAATTCCCTGTTGTAAACGGAGTGTTCCTGTCTGTAAGTGAAGACGTTGTGGGGAAAGTCTTCGTAGGAATGGCTCCCACAAACCTACCAGCTACTTGGAAATTAGGCGTGTTGTTAGGGAATGTAGGTTGCAGACCGGCTATACGGTATTGTGTAGTCAGTGCATCCAGAGCTGTTATTCCATTTACCGAGTTAACATTAGCTATACGGTTACTGTAGAAACCATAATTCAAATCACCGGTGATACCAGGATAAGTATTATCCCCTACCCAGTACCAATTATAAGGAGGAATGTTTATTGGTGTAGCTCCGTTGATCATATACTGCATAGCCAAAGCATCCAGCGCACTTACGCCGCCCCAGTTATTCCATGTATAGGACGAACCTAACTCAGGATTATACAGAATACCAGTTTGGCCTCCGGTATTTACATATTCCTGGTACAGGTTGCTTCCATCCCACACAGTCATGTAGTATTGCATCGTTGGATCGAGTACAGTATTGAATTTGAAGTAGGACATCAGATTTTCAACTACATACGCCCCGGTCAGATTATTGAAAAGTAACTCGCTCGGAGCAATATCCACTTTTGTCCATTCTATGGCACCTACTAACGGGTTAGTAATAGTCATAGTATGAGTAGCCTCGTACAAAGCCACGTAGAAATAATCCGGTGGACGCGTACCGCTGATATCCGTTGGGAATGGTGTCTCAATAAATGTTTCTTCCGAATTCCAGTATTTAACCTGGCCAGCTAAAGTAATCGGTTTAGCATCAACCACTTCAAATATCGTCTGACACGAGTTGGGATAACCATTCACCCTATATGTATAAGTAATGGTTTGGGAACCCAATCCTGCTTCCAGAGGGTCGAAGGTGGTTGTAATCGTACTAGTAATAACACCAACTCCTGTAAAAATACCAAAACCTCCATAAGCTGGTGCTGTAGGTGAATACCCTCCTATTGTTTCCAAATCGATTGGTAAAGAATTAATACAAATAGGTGTATTCGGATGACAACTAACAACAGGCACGGTATGTGTAGCCACGCTCGAAGTATTGTTTGTCGAAACAGGATCAGTAGTAGGACTGCTTACAGTAGCTGTATTAGTAATAACTGTTCCCGGAGTAACATCTGCATTCACAGTGGCGACTATTGTCATAGTAGCCGTAGCTCCCACAGTCATTTGGCCAACAGACCAAATTGTTGAACTCCACGTACCAACGCTTGGTATTGCACTTACAAATGTCAGACCAGCAGGTAGTTCATCCTCTACGGTGACACTTGAAGCGATATTAGTACCCAGGTTGGCTACTGCAATGGTATAGGTAACATTATGTCCAACGATAACCGGATCAGGCGAACTGGTTTTGGTTATACTAAGGTCAGCGATGTCATCGTCGGTAATAGTGGTAGTTGCCGTTCCTGTAATGATGCTGATTTGCTGTCCATTGTCAGTATGAAGAACTATCGTACCTGTAAATGCTTCAGTTGGTTCTGAAATCAGGTCGCCCAGGATATCTACCGAGATGGTAATGCTGGTTGTTCCTGCCGGGATAGTAACTGTAGTGCCTGTTTGGGCAGTATAATCACTGCCTGCAGCAGCTGTACCATCGGTTGTATTAAAGGTAAGCACAATCGGCTCCTGAGCTGCTCTATTCATGGTAACCAGGAAGTTTTGTGACTGAGTGATATTGGTTTCGGTCACAGTGAAGCCTGATAATGTGAATTCAGCAATGTCGTTGTCGGTAATTGTACCAACACCAACAGTTTTGCTGATAGTGGCTGTCACAGTTCCGTTGAATAACAGGTTACTCAGCGTTACGTCATAGGTTTCGGTAGGCTCGGCAATCACATCACTGGTGATCGTGATGGAGACTGTATGAGTGGAGCCTGTTAACGATCCGGCTGCGAATGTTATAGTGCCTGTCTGGCTTCCATAATCGCTGGCTGCAAGTGCGCTAAAATCTGATGTTGCATAATCAACCGTCAGTGCATCCTGTATAGCGCCTGTTAGGGTCACTGTAAAGACGGCTGTTCCGGCGGATTCATCTACACTCATATCGTTGATAGCTACGGTTGACAAATCGTTGTCCGTGATTGTACCCAATCCAACTGCTTTGCTGATAGTGGCTGTCACAGTTCCGTCGAATACCAGGTTGCTCAGCGTTACATCATAGGTTTCGGTCGGCTCGGCAATCACATCACTGGTGATCGTGATGGAGACTGTATGAGTCGAGCCTGTTAACGATCCGGCTGCGAATGTTATAGTGCCTGTCTGGCTGCCATAATCGCTGGCTGCAAGTGCGCTAAAATCTGATGTTGCATAATCAACCGTCAGTGCATCCTGTATAGCGCCTGTTAAGGTCACTGTAAAGACGGCTGTTCCGGCAGATTCATCTACACTCATATCGTTGATAGCTACGGTTGACAAATCGTTGTCCGTGATTGTACCCAATCCAAC
>JBAXBJ010000155.1:0-8111 GCA_037142075.1 Bacteroidota bacterium | reverse complement strand
TTCCGGGTTCCAGGTTCCGGGTTCCGGGTTCCGGGTTCCGGGTTCCAGTTTCCAGGTTCCGGGTTCCGGGTTCCGGGTTCCAGGTTCAAAGTTCCAGGTTCAAAGTTCCGGGTTCCGGGTTCCAGTTTCCAGTTTCCAGTTCCGGGTTCCAGATTCCAGGTACCAGTTTCCAGGTTCCAGTTTCCAGATTCCAGGTTCCAGATTCCAGGTTCCAGACTCCAGGTTCCAGTCTCCATGAAATTAGCTCTAATAGTATACACTACTCCTTTGCTTTATAAATATAATTGATATCAATCGGTTTGCGGGTATTTGGAACCTCACTCTTTTCCTGTACCTGCTCAGCCGAAGCATCTGTAACTTCCTGCGAAATAATGGGTTCTTCCTCAATGTATTCTATTTCCTCATCTTCTTCGTCCCAGTGATAGATTTTCTGCTGAGGCCCTTCGCCACGATAGGCATAAGCAATCACAATTCCGGCCAATCCACCTAATAAATGCGATTGCCACGAAATGTTTTTCCCTGGAAAAAATTCAGGCGAAATGCCCCAAACAAGGCTTCCGTAAAGGAAAACAACCAGCAGCGAAAAAGCCATCATGCGTGGTTCGCGCCGGAGTACGCCTCCCATAAAATGAAAAGTTGCGAGCGCATACACTACACCCGACGCTCCTATATGTATACCGGTATCTTTAGCGAAAATCCACACCCACAAACCGGTAACTAGCCAGCAAAGTATAAAAATCGTAGTTGCCTTTTTGCCATAATAATAGA
This sequence comes from Bacteroidota bacterium, assembly GCA_037142075.1. Classification (GTDB taxonomy): domain Bacteria; phylum Bacteroidota; class Bacteroidia; order Bacteroidales; family UBA4417; genus UBA4417. The sequence continues at coordinate 7,343 of JBAXBJ010000155.1, read as the reverse complement.
AAAGGCCGGCTGACAGCAAAAACATCGGGACCGAATTCGACGAAAGATGCGCCCAATCGGCATGAAGCAAGGGCGAAAAAAAAATTCCCTTTAGCCCTGAAAAGGTCTGTGGCTCAAGCCCGTATCCGGCAAACGACGTGTCAAATCCAACTTCAACAAGTTTGATAACCCACATCGACAGCACCAAAAGCGCAGGGAATACCAGACTTTTAAAAAATCTCCGTTTTTCTTCCTGTTCCATAAACAAAAAATTGCCTCACTAAAGTACTGCTTTTTGTGAGGCAACTGGTAAATCGTAGGATTTATTGATTTCGGTTCTTCCTAATTTCTCCTGAGGATTTCTTGAAATCAAAAGCAATTAGACACTATCCTTTGGGAACAGCAGGTTTATTGACAGTAAAAGCGCGGTTGATGGTAAAGCCCAGAAAGATACCTCCATCAATCCATTTATTCGTGGTCTCGGTGATGAAAGCCCTGTCGAACATAGGTTGCGCATTGGTAAGTCTGAACTGGAAAACGTGTCCGCCGGTCTCGATATCAACACCCACCGACAGGCAATTGCCATATTTAGCCTTTTCGGTTTCGCTCACTGCATAGGAATTAATGAAGCCCGGTATCTGGTAAAAATACTCTGCATTTACCGAAGTGCGTTGTGCAATTTTGTACCGGCCACCAATTCCTATTGCCAGGATATTATTCACGTCGGAACGGTAAGGAACAAGGTTTTTATGCACATAGGTCGGGGTTAACTGTATCGAAAGTGAGTTTGAAAATTTTCGTGCCAGTAGCAATTGTGCCACATACGACATACGCGACGAAAAATAATTTGTCCGTGATGTATCCACCCAGTGTGTCGAGTTCAGCATGGCGCATCCGTAAAACGACATCGACAACCACTTGCCCTTTTCGCCAGTACTCTGGCGGAGGATTTTGGCTTTAAATGATCCGTCGAATGTTTTCTGGTAAGAACTGCGACCTACTCCAATACTCAGCCAATCGTTGATCCCATATTCCAAAGCAAGCCGTATTGTTGACTGATCGAGTCCCCACATCTCGTAAGCACCCTGGTTGATGCTGCCAAAATCGTGTTCGATCAGGAACTGCAGGGTTCCGGCTGCGGGATTCTCAATTGATTGTCCTAATACAATACGTGTTGTTTTAAATGTGGCGTAGGTATAGGTGGTCTTTGGCGTTTCGTCCTTCAGCATATCCATCAGATCCTGGGCATTCAGTTGTCCGGCGAGTATGGTAAGTAAGAAAACGAGCGCAAGTATTTTATTTCGTATCATAATGCATTATTTATTGCTGACGATTGTTGTAAAAGCAACTATTTAACAAGGGAACATTTATTGAATTTTATGTCGGTATCGTCGTATCCCACGCAGACACCTTTAATTTTCACCCTGGCTCCAACGGCTAATGCGGCAGCTTCGTCGTTGTGTTTTTTATACATCTGGCAGGCTATAGTTTTGTCGCCGAACATCTCGTCGGCTGCCATCACAAATATGACCGAAACCAGTGAATCGTTCTTATCAACACGGCTCAAAATTCCGGTAAGCTCAATTACCTGTTTGTTATATAACGAATCGGCGGTTTTCCGGTTTGTATTGTATTGATTCCAGATTTCTTCTGTTGCCATCGAATATGCCGGAGTTGCTTTTTCGATATCATCATGTGGTTTGTTCACATAAAATATCCAGACAAGTGCTGCAGCGATAGCACCAACAACAGCAAGTGCTGCTACAATAAGTAATATTTTTTTCATATTTTTAAGGTATAAACAGGTTAATTATTTGGCATTCCATGGTTGATCCAGATATCAATTTTAGTCAGATCGCAGCCCGAAAGTTTGCTTCCGTCTTTCGGCATAAAGGTCGTAGCACCGGGTTGTTCGTTAATTGCTGCCCTGATTTTAGTAATATTTGCAGTTACCGAAGCGTGACTTGTAGTGGAGATGCCTGCTTTGGGATTGCTTCCGCCGTGGCATGAACTGGAACTGCAATAGCTGCTGAAAATAGGCGCTACCGTGGCTGAGTATGTTACATTGGTGGTATCGCAGGTTGTATTTACAGGATATGCCAGGTATAAATCTTCTTCATTATCGTTGTAGCAGGCGCTTAAAGCCATCGATAAAGCGAAAACTGAGACAATTAGTGTTATTAGTCGTATTTTCATCTTGGTTTTAATTATTAGGCATTCCTATATTTATCCAGTTGGTAATTTCAGCAATGTTACAATCACAAAGTTTATCCGCTCCCTGGGGCATAGCCGAATAGTCGGGCAGTTGCTGAATGGTACCCAAAAGCCGGCCGCTGACAGCGCATGCTTTAATTGTGGTATAATCCGTCAGGATAATTCCTCCGGAAGGCATCGAGCCGCTATGACATCTCTCGCAGTTTTCCTTAAATATCGGATGGATGGTCGCCGTAAACTGAACATTGGATGTATCTAAATCCTTGGCTCCCTGCAATATCCATAAACTAATAAGGTCCATGTATTTTTTAGCTAAGGGATCCGCACCTGCCGGCATAAATTGTCCGGATATCTGGTTGGCCGTGAGCACTTTATGCAGTTTACTTTTGCTGGGCTGGCCTGGCACAACAAGTTTGAGTATATCGTTATACGTGCTGAGTGCAGGCAATTCGCCACTACCGGTATGGCATCCCGACATGTTGCAATTTGATTTCATAATGGGTAATACCTCGCTTGGGAAACAAACTTTGGTGGTTCCGTGTACCTGTTCCGACTCGTGTTCACAGGAAGCCAGCATGATGCCTCCAAGAGCTAAGCCAGCTAACGCAAAAATTTTTATCAGTTTCATCTACTGCATTTATTAATGATATGACTATGCTGACAACCAGCATCTACAAATTAAAAATCAGATTTTGTCGTCTTCAATCTATAGCTTTATATCAACAAAAGTAACTACTTTAATTGTCCTAAGATTGAGAATAATCATTCCAGACCTAAATTTGGAATCATTCCATATAGTGACGAAGCAGAAAAAATGTTAAATGAACATGCCGGATTTTGCTTTTTATCAGTTTAAATGCGAATTTTCATGTAATTTTGATGTTCAAATTAAAAAACCAGGTTCTTTTTATGAAATCAGCCACTTCTCTGACGTTTTTGTCCATTCTGCTTTTTTTAAGCATCAACACATCAGCACAATATAAACAAAATTCAGTCGACCCTAAGTCCACCACGTTGAAGTTCAACACGTTGATGCAACTCATCAACTATTATTACGTTGAAGATGTGGATCAACCCAAGTTAACCGAAGAAGCCATTGTAGCCGTTTTAAAGGAACTCGATCCGCACTCGGTATACATTTCGAAGAAAGATGTTGAAAAAACGAATGAACCCCTGGTAGGTAATTTTGATGGCGTCGGCATTCAATTCCAAATTTACAAAGATACTATTCTCGTGATTTCGCCGGTTCCGGGAGGCCCATCAGAAAAATTAGGCATACTTGCTGGCGATAAAATCATCAAGATAAACAACGAAGATGCTTTTGGCAAAAAAATAAACAACCAATTCGTACTCGACCACCTGCGTGGGCCAAGAGGCAGTAAAGTGGATGTAGCAATTTTCCGTAAAGGACGTAAAGAGCTGATTGACTATTCGATAACCCGCGACAAAATCCCTCTTAACAGCATCGATGCATCCTATATGCTTAATGAAAACACAGGCTATATAAAGCTTTCGAGGTTTGCAGCTACTTCGACCGACGAATTTATTGATGCGGCCAGGCTATTGCAAAATCAGGGCATGAAAAACCTTGTTTTTGACCTTCGAGGCAATTCAGGTGGTTACCTTAATATAGCTTTTGATCTTGCCGACCAGTTTCTGCCGGCAGGTAAACTTGTAGTTTATACCAAGGGGCTTCGCAGCCCAAAGCAGGATTTTATTTCTACTTCGAGCGGTATGCTCGAAAGCGGGAAACTGGTAGTTTTGATTGACGAAGGCTCCGCATCGGCCTCCGAAATTGTTTCGGGTGCCGTTCAAGATTGGGATAGAGGCCTGATACTTGGCAGACGTTCTTTTGGAAAAGGCCTCGTACAACGGCCTTACATGCTGCCCGACAGTTCAATGGTGCGCATCACTACGGCACGTTATTATACACCATCGGGGCGCTGCATTCAAAAATCGTACGCTGATGGCGAAGAAGGTTACAGGGATGAGGTTTTAAACCGCTATAAACATGGCGAAATGGTGCATGCCGATAGCATAAAATTTCCTGATTCGCTGCGTTATTATACTCAGAATAAACGTGTGGTTTATGGCGGTGGCGGCATAATGCCCGATTATTTTATCCCGCTCGACACATCATTCCTTTCGCGGTATTATGAGGATATTTTCCGCAAAGGATTACTCAATGAGTTTACGGTTCAGTATATCGAATCGAGGCGGAAAGACTTGCTCAAAACCTATCCTGACAGTAAGGCTTTTAAAAAAGGATTTACTGACGATCAGAAATTACTGAATGAATTTGTTGCTTTTGCTGAAACTAAAGAAGTTCCCCGAAAGGACAAAGACCTGGAAGTTTCGGGCAAACAGATAGAAGTGGTCCTTAAAGCTTTGATAGCAAGGAATCTGTACAACCTGAATGCTTATTACGAAATGATAAGCAGTACGGATGACGACCTGATCAAAGCTATTGAAGTTATTAAGAACGATGCGATGTTCCGTAACCTTACCCAACAAAAATAGAGGAAAGTGGCTGTAGTTCAGCACCTTGTCTTCTGATTCAATCCTTTGTATTTCAAGCCTTAGTGACAATGCAAAAAGCTGGTATCCAATAAGTACCGGCTTTTTGATTTTTAATTCAGATGTCTGATTTTAATTACTTTGGAGTTTAATCCCCTTTCATGCTTATAATTCTGAGTGTGCGATTTCCTTTAAATCCAGCATTTCAATATCTTGAATTATAGTATGATTTTTAAACCTGGCACTAAAAAGCAATGACTAAAAAGGTATCTTCGCACCGAAAATAATCACCAAATTTCTCTCTATGCCTAACCAAACTTTTAAAGTTTACCTTTTTGCAGTAGTATCCATGCTGTTCTGGGGTTTATCCTTTGTTTGGTTTAAAATAGCGATCAAATGGTACGAGCCTATAACCATCATTTTTCTGCGATTACTTATTTCGGGTGCACTTTTAGTGACCTTTATGCTCTTAACCCGCTCCTGGCAGACAATAAAACGCGAACATCTGAAATATTTTTTGTTGCTATCTTTCACCCAGCCATTTTGCTACTTTTTGGGCGAAAGCTTTGGACTTAAACTAGTTACTTCCACGATCGCTTCAGTAATTATAGCGACAATTCCATTGTTCAGCCCTTTTGCCGCGTATTACATGGTGCGCGAAAAAGTTACCAAACCTGTTGTTATCGGGATACTGTTTTCGTTCGCGGGTATTATGCTCATGCTTTTTAACCCCGATCTTTCGCTTAATGCTGCCCCGGCGGGAGTTTTGCTCCTTTTTGTCGCTGTTTTTGCTGCTGTTGCATATTCTGTCATTATCCGGAAGATTTCACACGAGTACAAGCCGGTGACAATTATTACATTTCAAAATCTGATCGGGGCTTTGTATTTCCTTCCTTTATTTCTTGTTTTTGATTTTCAGCACTTTATAACGGTTACACCAACCCGCGAACTCGTGATGGCAATGCTTCAGCTGGCTGTTTTTGCTTCTACACTGGCATATATATTTTATATCCTGGCAATCAAGGGAATTGGCGTGATAAAGGCTAATATTTTCGCTAACCTGATACCTGTTTTCACTGGAATATTTTCGTTTTTTATACTTGGGGAACAGTTTACTGCGCTCAAAATTGCCGGAATGATCCTGGTGATGCTCGGCGTGGTGGTTTCTCAATCTCAAAAATTAGGACGCTCAATACATAAAATCAGGAAAAAACAGGTGGTCGAAAGTGAGGTTTAAAAAACTTGTCACCATGATTAGAAATCTGTTTGTCTGATAGTTATATCATATAAAAAGAACAATAAAATAAATCAAAACCAAATGAAAATACTTGTTTTGGGAGCAGGTCTAGTAGGTGGGCCAATCGCAATGGACCTTGCCAGGAATGGCGAATTTGAAGTTACTTCTGCCGATTTAAGTCTCGAAGCTCTTGATCGTCTTGCGTCAATTGAGGGAATCAGCACAGTGCAGGCCAACCTCGATAATGTTGATGTATTGAAATCGCTGGTCGAAAAACATGATCTGATTATCAGTGCTGTACCCGGATTTATGGGATTCCGCACGCTGGAGCGAATCATTGAATGTGGGAAAAATACGGTGGATATTGCATTCTTTCCCGAAGATATGTTTGCACTTGATTCGAAAGCCAGGCAGATGAATGTTACGGCTATATGCGATATGGGTGTTGCTCCGGGTATGAGTAATGTGCTGATCGGATACGGCGCTTCGAAACTTGATACACTCGAGAAAGGAATCACCTATGTGGGCGGTTTGCCGGTGGTGAGAACCTGGCCATTTGAATATAAAGCTGTTTTTTCGCCTATCGATGTGATTGAAGAATATACCCGCCCCGCCCGTTATATTGACGGAGGCCGGATGGTAGTGCGCGAAGCTCTTTCGGATCCTGAATTGCTGAACTTCCCCGGTATTGGTACTCTCGAAGCCTTTAACAGCGATGGGTTGCGCACACTTGCAACTACCGTAAAAGGAGATTATCTGATCGAAAAAACACTACGATATAAAGGCCATATTGAAAAAATGGCCGTCCTCCGTGATACCGGCTTTTTCAGCAAGGAGCCTATGTTAATAAATGGACTTATGATCAGTCCGCTTGAATTTACCTCCAGGTTGCTGTTCCCAAAATGGAAACTCCAGGAAGGTGAAGAAGATCTTACCATTATGCAGGTAATTACCGAAGGACTGAAAAATGGTGCCAGGCATCGCTACACCTGGAATTTATTCGACAGGTTTGATAAAGAGACCAACGTACACTCCATGGCCCGTACTACCGGGTATACGGCTACTATGACTGCAAGGCTTTTAGCAAAAGGCTTGTATGATCACAAAGGAGTTTCGGCTCCCGAATTCCTGGGAAAGGATGAAAGCATTGTAAAGTTTCTGTTTGAAGGTCTTAGTAGAAGAGGAGTAGTTTATAATGAAATTTTTGAAATAGTAGGCTAAATTTGCAAGGAAAAGGACGATAACCTTAAAATTGAAGCTGATTGCTGCTTTGAAAAGACATTTTCGTTGCCAGAGTTTGTTTGTTTCGGAAAATTTGATAATTTTGCACCCCTCAAACAAGGCGAGGTAGCTCAGTTGGTTAGAGCGTCGGATTCATAACCCGAAGGTCACGAGT
>JBAXBJ010000154.1:0-8186 GCA_037142075.1 Bacteroidota bacterium | reverse complement strand
TATGATCATTGTTCCTGTAAAAGAAGGCGAAAGCATTGACCGCTCGCTGAAGAAATTGAAACGTAAATTCGAAAAAACCGGTGTTGTAAAAGAACTGCGTAACCGTCAGAAATTTACAAAACCATCCATTGTGCGCCGCGAAGAAGTTCGCCACGCGATTTACATCCAACAGCTTCAGCAGCAGCAGGAATTGTAATACAACGGAATTATTTTCCGGAAAGCAGGAAATATTATTTGCATTTCTCATCGTATAGTTGTACTTTTAACGCTAGTTAAATACAACACCTGAGAAGCATAGTATTTCCTGTTTTTAGTTTGAAGGATGCTGAAGGATAAATATATTGATTACCTGACTTTTGAAAAGCGTTATTCGGCGCATACTATTATAGCCTATCAGTCTGATCTGAACGATTTTTCGCGTTACATTCTTACACAATATAATTTTACCGACTTATTGCAGGCTGACCATATTTTTATCCGATCGTGGCTTATTTCCCTGCTCGAACAAAAAATCACTCCCCGGTCGGTAAACCGGAAACTTTCCACACTTAAATCTTTTTACAGGTATTGCCTTAAACAGGGACTTCTTACCGTCAACCCCATGCTGAAGGTGGTAGCTCCGCGTGTTTCGAAGCCTTTGCCGGTATTTTTAACCCGCGATAGCCTCGATACATTGCTGCATGAAGTTGTTTTTGAGCCCGGGTACGAAGGTTGCCGCGATAAAATGATTGTCACCCTGTTTTATGCCACAGGTATCCGCAGGGAGGAGCTGGTGCAGATTCAGTTATATGATATCGATCTGGAAAAGGGAACTCTTAAAGTACTTGGTAAACGGAAGAAAGAAAGGATCGTTCCCATAGGTGAAAGCGTTATTGCTTTGTTGAAGGACTACATCCTTGAAAGAGATATTTTCTTTTCAGAAAAGATGTTAACGGCTCAAAATAATAATTCCTCTCTCTTCGTTACTTCTAAAGGTCTGCCGGTATATCCCCGGTTGATCTATAATATCGTTCATAAATATCTTTCGCTCATTGCTCCCAACAGCCAACTCAGCCCGCATGTGTTGCGGCATACTTTTGCCACTCACATGCTCGATGACGGAGCTGACCTGAATGCGATAAAGGAAATACTGGGTCATTCAAGTCTTGCTGCAACTCAAGTTTATACGCATAACACTATCGAAAAACTAAAAACAATTTACAAACAAGCCCATCCCAGGGCGTAAACAAAGGAGGACTCATGAAAGTTAGCATCAATGCAGTACATTTTAAAACCGATAAAAAGTTAGATTCGTTTATAACCGAAAAGGTGGAAAAGTTAACGGATCTGTACGATGGAATTATCGGAAGCGAAGTAACCCTAAGGGTAAATAATAGTGAAGATCATGAGAATAAAATAGCTGAAATCCGGTTGCTCGTTCCGGGAAATGATCTTTTTGCAAAAAAGCAAAGCAAATCATTCGAGGAAGCTACCGATATAGCAGTTGATGCACTCCGTAAACAATTGAATAAGCACAAAGAAAAGCAAAGAGGTGAACCCATTTCCTTGACGGATGTTCTTGAGTAAATGCCAATCGATTTTTTAACACAATAAACTGATTCACAGCAACTCTGTTATTTTTTGCGTTCAGGTTTCTGATCGCCTGTTTGAAGGCATAGTTGTAAAGTAATGCATGTCAGGGTAAAGTGAAACAATCAGCTAGTCGATTGATTGGCAGATTGTTTCACTTTTAATTTCTGTTCTCTGCTATTTTTTTTGTCATTTGATCCTGTCAGACCATGTTTGATAATTGACAGCAAAAAGTTTCTTCTTAAGTGGTGGCGCTTTCAGCCATGATAGCCAATGTTTCCGGCATCTGACTGCTGTCTCTTGGCTCTCAGGTGCCATTCATTCCGCAACAGAATCATAATAATAATTCACAGCTTTGTTCGTTAAATACTAAAAAATTAGACAATGAAACCCTTTTCATTCCGTTGGGTATTTTCCCTCCTAAGTTTGTTGTTCCTGTTTGCATCATGCGGGAAAGAGCATGTTAAATCAGTGGCTCCTCAAATTGTTTTCAAACATAATTGCAATGGTTTTGAACTCCAGAAAGGGATTATGAATTATACCAACCAGGCCGGAAATGTTTACCAGGTTAATGAACTTCAGTATTTTATATCGGAAGTAACGTTTACGACTGCTGATGGACAAATAATACCCATAACAACCGACAATGCCATTCATTACATCGACATGGATGTGCCCTCTACCCTCGAATGGAATCCGGATGACCGTTTGCCGGTCACTCAATACGACAGTATTTCCTTTGTCGTCGGGATCAACGAAGCTAAAAATAAAACCGGTTTATACCTGAATCCGCCTGAGCGCGATATGTTTTGGCCCGATATTATGGGCGGAGGATATCACTATTTGAAGATGAACGGAAAATGGAAGGCCGATGGAGATACGATCAAACCGTTCAATTTTCATCTTGGCATTGGCATGAACATGGATGGAACCACATTTTACCAGAACTATTTTAAAGTTACTTTGCCACTCAATATTCAGGCCGGCTCTTTAAGCAATGTTTTTACCATCACAATGAACCTGGAGAAATGGTTCGAAGCCCCGAATGTCTGGAACTGGAATGTAACCGGCGGACAGATCATGCAAAACCAGGATGCTATGCGTAAAGCCTGCGAAAACGGCTCTAATGCTTTCCAGGTAACTCACGAAGGGAAAGATATTGTTTACCACAGCTAAAATGAATTTGCGTAATTTGTGGTTTTGGGGAGCAGGCAAAATGCTTTTGGTCAGTAGTTTGCTTGTTTTTGTTTGTTTTTCTTCGTGTAAAAATGAGGATTCGGAATACAATCCAACACCTTATCAAATACTAATTCCGAAATTTTTCCCCACCAGGTTGAATATTCCTGCCGATAATCCCATGACGGTTGAAGGAATTGAACTGGGGCGTTATTTATTTTATGATGGCCGTTTATCGGGCCAAACCGAGCCTGACAGCATGATGAGTTGCGGAACCTGTCACCTTCAATCTAGTTCCTTCGAATGTGGCATCAACCATCCGAAATTTACCGGCGGCAGACCCTTTGGTATAACCGGAATTGTAACTCCTCATTACATGCTTCCCATGATAAACCTGGTTTGGAACGAATCGGGATACCTTTGGTCGGGACAGATTTCGGATAACAACCCGGATGCTTCCAAACGTACTATCGAGGATATCGTTGGGATGGCTGTTACCGCACCACATGAGTTTTCGGGCGATACCAATAAAACCAAGGCTTTGATACAAAGTATTTCAGGCTATCCGGATCTTTTCGAAAAAGCGTTCGGTTCGCGGACTGTTACCATGCGGAATATCAGCAAGGCCGTTGCGCAGTTTGTCCGTACGCTGGTTTCGTCCGATTCGAAATTCGATAAATATATGCGTGGCGAACAACAACTCAGCACACAGGAACTCAATGGTTATGTGCTGTTTATGACCGAAGACGGAGCCGATTGCTTTCATTGCCACGGAGGTTCAGGTAACCCGCTTTTTACCACCAACCTGTTTTATAACAACGGGAAAGATTCAGTGTTTAACGATCCCCGCGACCGGTTTTCAGTTACCGGCGATCCGGACGATCGAGGTGCATACAAGGCTAGCACCTTGCGTAATATTGAGCTGACAGGCCCATACATGCACGATGGCCGTTTTAAAACATTGGAGGAAGTCATCGATTTTTATTCGCAGGGAATTATCTGGTCGCCTTATGTGCACCCGCTGATGCACCATGCCTACGATGGCGGTATTCAGTTAACTTCTTCCGAAAAGGCTGATCTGATAATGTTTATTAAAACTTTACGCGACGACACATTCCTCACAAATCTGGCCTACGGACCTCCGGATAAATTGCCGGATGGCGCTGCTCCGATTAACAAGTAATACTAAGGAAAGGCTGTTCAAAATTGTAAAAGCAGAATTTAGTTGAGCTAATGTAGTGGGATGTTCAAAGAAAAATAGTGAACTCTCGCCTACCTATCGCTCCTTTCCATTTCGTCCTCGCCTTGTCACCCCTCGCCTTGTCGCCCCTCACCCTGTCACCCCTCAACCCTGTCACCCCTCAACCCTGTCACCCCTCGCCTTGTCGCCCCTCGCCTTGTCGCCCCTCGCCCCATCTAAAACTCTTTTTACCCTTTTCGCGATGGCTGGGCGTACATCTGCACATCCTCAACTGTAATTTGCTGGTCGCACAGTATTACAAGCCGCTCAACCACGTTTCGCAGCTCGCGTATGTTGCCTGTCCACTTTATGGTTTTTAGTTCCTCCAGCGCCTCATCTGTAAATTGAATCGGAGGCCGCCCATTGTTTTCGCAGATTTGTTCCACGAAATAATTTGCCAGTATCGGAATATCGTCTTCACGCTCATTAAGGGAGGGTACTCTGATCAGGATAACACTCAGGCGGTGATACAAATCCTCGCGGAACGTTTTATTCGCAATTTCTTCGAGCAAATTTTTATTGGTAGCCGCCAGTACACGCACATTAACCGGGATATCTTTTTCGCCGCCAACACGCATGATCTTGTTTTCCTGTAGCGCGCGCAACACTTTAGCCTGTGCCGAAAGACTCATATCGCCAATTTCATCAAGGAAAATAGTCCCATTATTAGCCTGCTCGAAATCGCCTTTACGCTGCTTGATAGCGGAGGTAAACGAACCTTTCTCGTGTCCGAAAAGAACGCTTTCAATCAGCTCTGAGGGTATTGCAGCGCAGTTCACTTCAACGAAAGGGCCTTGGATGCGGTTGCTTTTTTCGTGCAGCCAGCGTGCAACCAGTTCTTTGCCTGTACCGCTTTCACCCGTGATCAACACCCGGGCATCAGTAGGAGCAACCCGCTCAATCAAATCCTTTATTTTGGTAATGGCGGGCGACTCGCCAATCATCTCGTACTGCTTGCTCACCTTGCGTTTTAAAGCCTTGGTTTCGGTCACCAGCCGCGATTTATCCATGGCATTGCGAAGCGTAATAAGCAGCCTGTTGAGGTCTAACGGCTTGGCTATGAAATCGTAAGCACCCTTTCGGATGGCTTCCACTGCCGTTTCGATGGTTCCGTGACCCGAAATCATCACAACCGGCACATCGGTGGTTTTCATGATGTTTTCAAGCACTTCGATGCCGTCAATTTTTGGCATTTTAATATCACAGAGGATTACGTCGTAGCTTTCTTTGCTCACAAGGTCTAATCCCGATGAACCATCTTCGGCATCATCCACCTGGTAATTTTCATATTCCAGGATTTCGCGTAAAGCATTGCGGATAGCGCGTTCGTCGTCGATGATGAGTATTCTTGCCATTGTAATAGGAGTTAGGTTTTTGGGGTTGGGGATTAGGGAGAAAGTGTGACAAGGCGGCGGAGAGAAATGTTGGTAGTGAATGGTGAATAGTGAATAGTGAATAGTGAATGGTGAATAGTGAATGGTGAATAGTGCCATTCTGTTTCATCCACTAACGCTGGCTATTTTCCTTTAAGGATTAACCATTTTCTATTAACGATTTTCTATTTTCTATTTTCTATTTACGATTTACGAATAACGAATAACGAATTCCCATTTTCCATTATCCATTGTCAATTATCCTCTACCCCTTATACCTGATCCACTTCCACATCTCCTGGTAGCTCGATTTTTTGCCATACATCAGGATACCGGTGCGGTAAATCTTGGCTGCCAGCCAGGTTGTGCCCAGGAAACCTAGGATCAACAATCCGATGGAAAGTATAATTTGCCACATCGGAGCTGAATCCATCGAAATCCGAACCATCATAATGACAGGCGATGTAAGAGGAATCATCGACATCCAGAATGCCAGCGGGCTCGCCGGGTTTTGGATCACAGTCTGGGCTACGACAATTGAAAGAATTAATGGGACAGTGACAGGAAGCATAAATTGCTGGGTATCAGCATCGTTGTCAACAGCCGATCCGATAGAGGCAAACAATGCGGCATAAAGTAAATACCCGAAGAGGAAATAGAAAAAGAAAGCAATCAACACTTTAACTAAAATGTCATAAGGGAAATCGTCGAAAATCCCGTCAAAGTTATCGCTGCCTGCTTCAGGAGTTAACGAATCGGTCGCAACCTGGTTTGTTTCATTACTCAAAACTCCTTTCTGTCCCGTAATATGCGATTGTTCAACCTGGTTCGTTTTCTTGTTTTCTTTGGGGAAGGCAGTCTGAGCGACTGTGATAATAATAAATGTAAATGCTATCCAGAGCAGGAATTGGGTTAATCCAACCAATGCAACCCCGATAATTTTACCCATCATCAGTTGAAACGGCTTAACTGATGAGATAATGACTTCCACGATCCGGCTCGTTTTTTCTTCAATAACCCCCCGCATCACCTGTGCGCCAAACATGAAAATAAACATGTAAATCATCATGCTGGCAACTAAACCAATTCCCATCGATACCGCTGCATTGCTTTTACGTTCTTCTCCTCCTGCCTCAGTCTTGAAAGTGATTATTTTAACATTAGTCTGAATGTTTTTTAAGATGGTTTCACTCATCAGGTCCTCGGTCGAAGTATCATTTCCGGGCACATACCCTGGGGTATTTTTGAGTATCTCCTTCCTGATTTCGGCACCAAGTTTCAGCTTCTCCAATTCACGGCTCATAACCCCGGAAATATTATCCCTTAGGTTGAAAGTCGGTTGTTTATCTGAATATATTACGGCTTTATCAGGGATATTCAGTTGTGTTGCAGGAATATACAGCAGCACATAATCGCCCTTTTTTATCAGGGTGTCTTTAGCTTGCTGCAAGCCGGCTACAACCGGAACAAAAGTGTAGTTTTCGTTGTTCTGAAATTTGGAGAAAAACAAGCCGGTTTCATCGAGGACGCTTATTACCTGCTTTTCATCGTGCCGTGTGGCCAGGTATGCCGGCAGTACAAACAGGGAAGCCATTAGAATCGGCCCCAGAATAGTCATCACTATGAAGGAACGTTTCTTCACCTTGGTGAGGTACTCGCGTTGAATTATGAGAAATATTTTGTTCATAGCCTTAGTTTTCAGGATTCCTGTATAAGATTGGCGTTGACTGAATTTACAGTGGAAATAAAAATATCGTTCATCGATGGTATCATCTCGTTGAACGAAATCAGGCTCACATTGGGCAGCAAGGCTGCAAGCAGGTCATTGGGCCCTTTATCGGCTGGTAATCTGAAGGATGCAGTGCAAACATCATCTTGTAAGCTCGATTCCAATATTTCAAATCCGGGTTCATTCAACTGGTAAGGCTTGCCGTTTACATCCTGGTATTGAACATGATAGCTGTTGGTGAAATATTTCCGCTTTATTTCTTTAACCGGTCCGTCTAGTATTTTCTTCGCCTTATTGATCAGTGCAATGTTATCGCAAAGTTCCTCAACCGATGCCATATTGTGTGTCGAGAAAATGATGGTCGAACCATTTTTACGAAGTTCCAGTATTTCGTCTCTCAGTAAGTTAACGTTAATAGGATCGAATCCGCTGAAAGGTTCGTCGAATATCAGGAGTTTTGGCTCATGCACCACCGTAACCACGAACTGTATTTTTTGCTGCATTCCTTTCGATAGTTCTTCTACTTTTTTGTCCCACCAGCCCTGAATCTCGAATTTTTCGAACCACTTTTTCAAGCGCTGACGAGCGTCGTGATGACTGAGTCCTTTAAGCTGAGCCAGGTACAGCGCCTGTTCGCCTACTTTCATTTTCTTGTACAACCCGCGCTCTTCGGGCAGGTATCCGATCATCGAAATGTGATCGGGGTGCAGTTTCCTTCCATCAAAGATAACTTCACCCTCATCGGGTCCTGTTATCTGATTAATGATACGGATCAGAGTGGTTTTCCCGGCTCCGTTAGGGCCAAGCAGACCGAAAATGCTGTTTTCGGGCACATGAATGCTTACCTTGTCGAGAGCTGTAAAATCACCAAACCTTTTGGTAACAGAATTAACTTGCAGAATCATTGGTCACTGATAAAAAAAGATGAAAAAATCAAGGATTATAAAGATAAAGAGAGGTAAAATTAAACATTTTGTTCATGCACGCCAAAATCGACTAATTTTAATGCTATTACTGTTAATTCAGTGGGTAAATTGAAGATGCCGGAAGTCAGAAGACGGAAGTCAGAAGACGGAAGACGGAAGACAGAAGACAGAAG
>JBAXBJ010000153.1:0-8381 GCA_037142075.1 Bacteroidota bacterium | reverse complement strand
AAAAAACAAATCTTTTTATCCACCCAAGAAACAAGAAAAATTGAATTACCATGAAAAAAATCATTTTAGTGGCGTTTGCGCTGTGTGCTATGTATTCATGCACAACCCAGAAGCTCTATAGCTGGAGTAATTACGAATCAACCAGTTACAATTATCTGAAGGCGAATAACGACAAAACATCTGCCGAACTGGTTAAATCCTATCAGGAAATTATCAACAAACAAAACGGTTCCCGCGGAATAGTGCCTCCCGGAGTTTACGCCGATTACGGTTTTTTACTGTTGCAACTCAACCAAACGAATGAAGGTAAGGCTATGTTGATGAAAGAAATTGAACTTTACCCCGAATCAAAAGTATTTATTGACAGAATCCTTAAAAAATTAGAAAAATGAAAAAGATAATATTATTTACTGCCATAGTTGCAATAACTTTTACAAGTTGCTCCAGCTTTCAACCTGTTCTGAAAACGGTAGCTTACAAAAAAATGTACGACGAAAAACCGGTTTCGGTGCTTATAATGCCACCAATCAACCGGAGTACAGCCGTTGACGCTAAGGAATATTTTCATTCATCGCTGTTAGTACCTGTGGCCAATGCAGGGTATTATGTAATCCCTCCGTTTTTGTCGATGGAGATTCTAAAAAAAGAAAGTGCTTATGATGCCGAGTTATTTATGAATGCTCCATTGACCAAATTCGGGGAAATTTTCGGAGCTGATATGGTATTGTTTACTATTATTAACAAGTGGACCAAAGGCTATGGAGTGGTTACGGTAGGCGTAGAATATATCATTAAGTCTACCAAAACCAACGAAGTGCTTTATACCCGTAAAGGAATTGTGAACTATAACACCAATGTTCAGGTTAACGGAGGCGGAATCGTAGGTGCCTTAGCCAGTGTGGCTGCCACAGCAATTTCTACCGCTGCTACTCAGTATATAGGTGTGGCACGATCGTGTAACAATTTTACTTTAGGTGATATGCCGGCAGGTAAATATGCTCCTGTAAATCCCAAAGAAGCTGAAGAGTATGCCGGACAAAATGATTTCAACGTGACATTGAATTCAGGGTATTAATAAATTCACCATATACATTCTAATAGAGTTGTACAACTGTATGTGCAACTCTTTTTTTATTCCGTTTTTTGATCAAATAAGCATATATAAGACACAAAAGAATATCTTAAAAAAACAGTCAACTCACAACTCATTATTTTAGTTCCTAAAATTACAATCTTTGCTAAAACCGGTGTTGCAGATTAATTTTCAGCAATGATAAACTGAACGTCGTATGTTTTTAACCATACGATATCTTCAGCTTTAATTTTGGAATCAGTAATCAGGTAATTGATAAGCGAAAGTGCCCCGAGGCTGGCAAAGGCATTTTTACCGATTTTAGACGAATCAGCCACCAGATAGATATCGTTTGCCGATTCTATCATAGCGCGTTTTACACAAATGTCGCTTATTCCCGGATAGGTAAGTCCGGATTTCAGAGCAATTCCGGCAGTTGCCAGAAAAAGTTTATCCACGTGAAGATTCTGAAAGAAATCAGCCGCTTTTTGTCCGGTAAGCGAGAGGGTTGGAGCTTTGAATTCGCCACCCGTAACCACTACGTTTATGCCTGCCTGTGCTCCCAAAATTAAGGCGATATTCAGTGCATTGGTTATCACGGTCAGGTTGTTATAGCCGCTAAGCAGGTTGGCAATTTCGGTGGTTGTAGAACCTGAATCCAGAATAATGGTGTCGCCATCGTGAATAAATTCGGCTGCCTTGCGGGCAATCATCATTTTCTCACTCAGGTTTTCCTGATTCTGTAAACTGAAATTGCGAACATTCAAATCGATGTTTTTGAGGTAGGCGCCACCATGTTCACGGACAATAGATCCTTCTTTTTCAAGACTTTCCAAATCCTGACGAATAGTAACCTCGGTTACTTTGAAAATCCGGCTGAGGTCAGTTACTTTTGCATGACCGTCTTCACGAATTAACTCAAGAATTTTATCGCGACGTTGATTTTGAAGCATGGTTATTGTTGGTTTTTTCGAAATTCTGCAAGTTGAGAAATAGAGATAAGTTTGATGTCATGCTCTTTTGCTACCAAAATCAAATCATTCAAACGAGCCATGGTGCCATCATCGTTCATAACTTCCACCAATACTCCGCAAGGATTCAAACCTGCCAAAGCGGGCAAATCAACCGATGCTTCAGTATGTCCCTTACGCGCCAATACACCTTTGGGATGTGCAATTAAGGGGAAAATATGTCCGGGACGACCCAGATCTGCGGGTTTTGTATTTTTATCAACCAGTGCCTGAACGGTCTTGGCACGGTCGGATGCGGAAATTCCGGTTGTACAGCCATTTCCAAGCAAATCCACCGAAACCGTAAATGCAGTTGACAGTGTGGCTGTGTTATGTTGCACCATTCTTTCCAGCGAAAGTTCCTGAGCTCGTTCTTCGGTTATAGCGGCACAAATAAGTCCACGACCAAATTTTGCCATAAAATTAATGATTTCGGGAGTAACCAAATCGGCAGCTGCTATAAAGTCACCTTCATTTTCGCGTGCAACATCATCAAAAACCAATACCACTTTTCCTTTACGGATATCATCAATAGCTTCTTTTATCGAATCAAAATTTTCAGACATACTTATAATAATTGCTCATTTCCAGCTATTTCCAATCAATAAATTCAGGAAATATCTGCTTTTAAATTTGGCTGTAAAGATAGCAATTAATTTCCAAAGTTTATGCCGGAATCAGTTCCGCAGTCCGCAGTTTAATATCGGTTGTCAGGAAACTTTGTTCCCCATTCCGTTCTGTACTTTTAATGCAAATCCCGAAAAAAATGACTTTGGGCGACTTCAAACTAATCCGCCAATTGGTTTTTTATTTATGGTGATATAAATTCCAGCCAAGGTAAGTTTCAATCGATTCTTCGATGATTTCAGCAACCCCTCCGCGAACCATAGCCACGTGGTGTTCGTATCCGTTTTTACAAATATATTTCAGCAATTGTTGCAGATTATCAACCTGAGAAACGGCAATACCACCATCCATTCCATAAGGGTCGGCTGTGAATTTTCCTTGTCCGAGGTAGGATTTGATAATGCCTTTGGGATCGTCGGTAGAGATGCGGAAGAATGAGAAATCGCCCGGAGCTACCTTACCTTTTACAGCACCAAATGTATCATCCTGTCCGAGAACTGTTCCCAATACATCCAACGAACCGATTGTCAGTTCGTTTTTCATAAAGCTTTTCGGGTAGTTACTACAGTGTGTACAAACGCATTTGTTGCGGTCGGTTCCAAAGTTATTGTTCCAGTCGAGCAGGGCAGGAGCTTCACCCGAAGCAAGCATCAGGGTGTACATCGAAACTGCACCGGCAATATCCACTTCACAGGCACTTGGCATCAGTTTTTCGCCCAGCATACTCATGGTCAAACAGGAAGCACAACCGTAATTGTGTTGTAATGAATCCCAGCATTCGATGGTTGAAGCATCAATTTCGTTGGCAGTCAGCCAGTTTTCAACAGCAAGACCGAATTTTGCCTGACGGATAATTTTATCTTCGTGAACCGTAGTGGCAATTTTACCGTAATCTTTAATTTCCGCTAATTTCCATTTCAGTTCGGCCGACTGAAGATTGACTTTGTTAGCAGCTCCCAATATCTCGGAAAGATCCACCGTTACAACTGTGATTCCTGAGGCCTGAAGGATTTTTTCGCTGGCACGTACTGTCTGGAATGCAGCCGGACGGGCACCGATAGCACCAATACGGGCGTTGCGTAATCCATTAACCACGCGGCAAATAGAAGCGAATTTTTTCAAATCCTGATCGAACAAGTCGCTGTCGAGCGGATAGGTATGGTAAACTGTATCTGTAAACGGAATACCGTATTGGTAGAAGTTATTGCAAACCGAGATTTTACCGCAGAATGCATCGCGACGGCTGTACACATCCACTTTATCGTTGTCGTCGTCCATTGCCTGAACCAGAATAGGAACATTCAGGTTGGCAATTTTAATGGCATTTACTATTCCCAGTTCATTGCTGAAATTAGGCAGTACAATGATAATTCCATCAATTATATCGCGGTTCTGACTGAAAAGTTTCGCGCATTTTTTTCCATCTTCGTAGGTGTCAATACTTCCCGATTCGGTTTCGGCAACCGGAAGAATAACGTAATCATGTCCCTGTGCTTCCATTTTACGAAGCAGGATTTCGCGTGCAGCAATACCCAGTTTTGCACTGAAAATATCTCTGGTACCAATTATCAGCCCAAAGCTAAGTCTTTGTTTATAAGCCATTTTGTTGAAATGTTAGTATTAGTTGATTTTATTTATTTTGTTTGTTGTCTTGATTTCTGACTCCTGATTCTATTTCATCAACGTTCGTTGAACCGCTTTTTTCCATTGACTGTGTAGCTCATCTACTTTTGTCAGTTCCATTTGCGGCGAAATATAGTCATTCCTGCTTCTCAATGCTGCAGCGTCCTGTAATTCGGCAAAACGTTTTGTTGCAAAACCATTCATCAATACAGCACCCAAAGCCGAAGCTTCTTCGATCGGGCTGCGGTTGATACTGGCATGCAGCATATCGGCCTGAAACTGCATTAAAAAATTGTTTCTCACCGGACCGCCATCCACCCGAAGTTCAAGCAGTTTTACGCCTGATTCCTGAATCAGAGCCATCAAATCTTTTACCTGATAAGCAATTGATTCGAGAGCAGCACGAACAATATGAGCTTTATTTGTTCCACGGTTCATGCCACAAATCAACGCTTTGGCATCATTATCCCACCAGGGCGCACCCAATCCGGCAAAAGCAGGAACAAAATAAACGCCATCTGTACTGTTTACCGAAGTAGCCAATGCTTCTGTTTCGGCAGCTGATTGAATCAGTTGAAGGTCGTCCTGCAACCATTTTATAGTTGCTCCGGTGCAATGAATATTTCCTTCGAAAGCGTAGAAAACTTTTCCTTTGGCGGCAAAACCAATCGATGTAACCAATCCAAGGGGTGCGTGCAATGCTTTTTCGCCAATATTGACCATAATGGATGAGCCGGTTCCATAGGTTGCTTTTCCCATTCCGACAGAAAAGCACATTTGTCCAACCAATGCACCATGTGAATCGCCTAACACTCCGGCAATTTGAATTTCAGGCAAAATGCCATTCATGGTAGTTGTACCGTATTGTCCATCACAGGGCAAAGCTTTGGGTAACATAGAAGCGGGAACAGTGAAAAGTTCGAGCAATTCGTTATCCCAGTCGAGGGTGTGAATATTGAAAAGAAGGGTGCGTGAAGCGTTTGTATAATCAGTGGCGTGGACTTTTCCATTGGTAAAATTCCAGATTAACCAGCTGTCCATTGTTCCCAATAATAAATGTCCATCTTCGGCAGCTTTACGCGCTCCGGATACATTATCCAGAATCCATTTTACGCCACTGGCCGAAAAGTAAGGGTTGATAATCAGTCCGGTTTTTACGGTAACTGTTGGTTCATGACCCTGCGCAATAAGTTCTTCACAAATCTGAGTGCCACGGTTGCATTGCCAAACCACTGCATTATAAACAGGTTTCCCGGTGCGTTTATCCCAAACTACCACAGTTTCCCGCTGGTTGGTAACAGCTATCGAGGTGACGTCTGCACGATTAACTCCGCTTTCTGTCAACACTTGTTGAGCTGCTTTGTAGGTGTTTTCAAGTATCTCAACCGGATTATGTTCCACCCAACCCGGTTGCGGATAATATTGCTTGTGGTCGACCGATGCCCGTGCTACCAAAGTTGCGTTTTCGTCAAACAACAGGACTTTGGTGGCCGAAGTGCTTTGGTCAATGGCTAGAGTGTATTGCATTTTGTGATAGTAGATTTTCTGAAGATATTTGAATCAGGAATCAGGATTTTTCGGAGCTGATTCATAATAAAGACGTACCCGTTCTTAATTTGTCACGCTAAATGAATGAAATTATGAATTGATAAAAGAAATTGCCGATTTAAAAATGCCATCAGCATCAATTCCGTAGTAATTAAAGATTTGAAGTGCTGTTCCGTGAATGGAGTTTTCATCCGGAATTCCCAGAATACGCATAGGAACGGGAGTGCTTTGTGCCACCACTTCGGCAACTGCGCCACCCAGACCACCACTAATACTGTGTTCTTCTACAGTGATTATTCTTCCGGTTTCTCTGGCAGCTTTTTCAATGATTTCTTTGTCCAACGGCTTCAATGTATGCATGTCGATGACACGGGCTTTGATGCCTTGTTCGTGCAGTCTTTTTCCGGCCTGCAGGCAATGATAAACCGTTTCGCCTGTTCCGATAATGGTTAGGTCATCACCGTCGAGCAGCAGATTGGCTTTACCTATTTTAAATTCAATATTTTCGTTTTCATACACATTGGGAACCGCATTTCTACCAACCCGAATATATACCGGATAAGGATAATCCACCAGTTCTTCCACCAGTTTTTTAGTCTGGTAAATATCCGAAGGCAACACAATGTGCATCCCCGGGAAAGTGCGTAAAACGGCTATATCGTGCAAACTGTGATGCGAAAATCCCAATGCACCGTAACTTACGCCACCGCTTACACCGAGAATTTTGACCGGATTAGCCGAATAAGCCACATCAACTTTCACTTGTTCCAGGCTACGTGCTACATAAAAGCAAGCCGGTCCGCACACAAATGCTTTTTTACCAACCGATGCAAGTCCGGCGGCAACGCCCACCGCATTTTGCTCAGCGATGCCGAGTTCCACAAATTGTTCGGGCAGTTCGTCGGCAAACCTATCGAGTGTTACTGAACCCCGTGCATCAGTGGTTACAGCTACTATTTGATTGTCTTTTTTTGCCAGTTCCACCAGTGTGTCGGTGAACATTTTACGGCAGGGAATTGTATTTGTCATGTTAGCCCCCTAACCCCCTAAAGGGGGAATTTTAGTTTAGTTGTTCAATTCTTTCGTTAATTTCTGAAATTGCCTGATTGTACTGTTGTTCATTAGGAAGTCCATGATGCCATTTCGCGCCGCTTTCCATAAATGAAATGCCTTTTCCTTTGGTTGTATGGGCAATAATCAGTTTTGGTTTCAGGTTGGAGTGATCAAAACCGTCGAAGGTGTTGACTAAATCAGCCATATTGTTTCCCTGTACGTCGAATACTTCCCAGCCAAATGCTTCCCAGCGCTGACGCATAGGTTCAAGTGCCATTACATTTTCGGTATTTCCACTAATCTGAAGCGTGTTCCGGTCGATAATAGCCACTAAATTGTCCAGCTTATAATGACTTGCCGACATGGCTGCTTCGTAAATCGACCCTTCGCCCTGTTCGCCGTCGCCCATTAATACATAGGTTCGGAAAGTGCTTTTCGACATCTTTGCACTGATGGCCATACCCACGCCAACCGATAAACCATGACCCAGCGCACCACTGTTTAGTTCAACACCCGGAGTCTTTTTTGTGGGATGCCCTGCCAGTTTCGAATTGAACTGACCGTAGGTGTCAAGCAGGCTTTGCTCTACAAAACCTCTGGCAGCCAGTACCGAATAAAGTGCTTCGACGCTGTGGCCTTTACTAAGAATAAAACGGTCTCTGTCCGCCATTTGAGGCTGCTTAGGGTCGATATTCATCACATGGAAATAAAGTGCAGTTTCTATTTCGATGGAAGATAAAGAACCGCCAATATGACCACCTTTCGATGCATATACTATTTCCAGAACACGTTTTCTGATTTCTTCGGCCTGTAATTTTAGTTGTTTAATCCCGGAATCAGTGATTATTGACATAATGAGTTGTTTGTTTTGTTTTCGAATGCAAAGATAAACGTAAATAAACGAAACTAAAAAACAATTTAAAGGAAATCAATCGCAAATTAATATATAATAACAATCAACCCTTGTTTTATGTGAATTTTGAGCTTCTTCATTTAAGAAACTGGTTAAAAATAAACGTTAATCTCTAATAGTGTCTGTTTATCAGAAAAATATGATTTATTGGTTTTACGAAGCTGCAACTAAGTAGTAAAAAACAAATAATGTCGTATAATTTAATTTGAACAATAATAAGAATAGAACGCGGATTTACGCTGATAAAGCGGATTAAAAAACGGATTAAAATCCCGATAAATCGGGATGATATGCATTTACAGTCTTATCAGTCATGCTTGCATGACTTAAATCCGATTTATATTAGTATAATTTTATCCGTGAATATCAGTTCAATCCATAAAAATCCGCGTTCTATTCTTTTTATAAAATACGACATTATATTCAATACATTACTTATCTTATTGGTTTTCATTCTTTTTTGTCTATTTGCACCTTTGCTTTTCTCAAATAGCCCGCTATTTTTCAAAAAACAAAGCCACAACTAGCCTAAAAA
>JBAXBJ010000152.1:0-8388 GCA_037142075.1 Bacteroidota bacterium | reverse complement strand
TCTGCAAATAAACCGTACCTTTGCACACTTTTTCACAAGCAAATTTTTCATGCAAAGTATCCGTAACATCGCAATTATTGCCCACGTCGACCATGGCAAGACAACACTGGTTGACAAGATTTTACATAGCTGTAACCTGTTTCGCGACAACCAGGAAATCGGCGAACTTATACTCGATAATAACCCGCTGGAAAGGGAAAGAGGAATTACAATCACCTCTAAAAATGTTTCGGTTGAATATAAAGGTGTAAAAATTAATATTATTGATACCCCTGGTCACGCCGATTTTGGTGGTGAAGTAGAGAGGGTGCTTAAGATGGCCGACGGTGTACTCTTGCTGGTTGACGCATTCGAAGGACCTATGCCTCAAACCCGTTTTGTAACCCAGAAAGCACTGGCTCTCGGGCTGTTACCTATAGTTGTTATCAACAAAGTCGATAAAGAAAACTGCCGTCCCGACGAAGTCCAGGAGCAGGTTTATGAATTGTTCTTTAACCTGGAAGCATCTGATGTTCAGCTTGATTTTCAGACTCTTTACGGCTCCAGTAAAAACGGATGGATGAATACTACCTGGCTCGAAGAAACAGATAATATTTTCCCCCTGCTAGATGCTATTATACAATATATTCCTGAAGCTCCGACACCTGAGGGTCCTTTGCAGATGCAGATTACCTCACTCGATTATAGCTCTTACGTTGGGCGGATCGCCATCGGTCGTGTTTCGCGCGGATCTATTTCCGAAGGCATGAATGTAACTCTTTTAAAAAGGGATGGAGCCATCACTCGGTCGAAAATTAAAGAATTATATTCATTTTCAGGTCTGGGCCGTGTAAAAGTTACTTCCGTGCATTCGGGCGACATTTGTGCATTGGTCGGTCTCGAAGGATTTGATATCGGCGACACGGTTACCGATCCTGAAACTCAGGAGCGTTTGCCCGACATACATATTGACGAGCCTACCATGAGTATGCTTTTCGCGATTAACAATTCACCGTTTTTCGGGAAAGAAGGCAAATTCGTTACATCACGGCATCTGAATGACCGGCTACAGAAAGAAACTGAAAAAAACCTTGCACTTCGCGTAGAGGAAACAGGATCATCCGATCAGTTTATTGTATATGGCCGCGGAATTCTACACCTTTCCATCCTGATCGAGACCATGCGCCGCGAAGGTTACGAGCTACAGGTAGGACAGCCTCAGGTTATTATTAAAGAAATTGATGGCGTAAAATGTGAACCTATCGAAACACTGATAGTGGATACACCACTCGAAGTATCGGGAAAAGTTATTGACCTGGTTACCCAGCGTCGTGGCGATATGTTAGCCATGAACCCTAAAGGAGACCTGATGCACCTCGAATTCGTGATTCCATCGCGTGGTATTATAGGACTGCGGAATGCGGTTTTAACTGCTACCGCCGGCGAGGCCATCATGGCACACCGTTTCAAAGCGTTTGAGCCCTGGAAAGGCACTTTGCCACAGCGAATGGCAGGTGTATTGATCAGCATTGAAACTGGAATGGCAACTGCCTACAGTATTGATAAACTGACTGACCGTGGCCGCTTTTTCGTTGAACCCTTCGACGAAATTTACGAAGGACAGATTGTTGGTGAAAATTCACGCGACAACGACCTTGGCGTGAATATCTCGAAACCCAAGCAAATGACAAACTTCCGCACAACGGCTAAAGACGAAGCCGTTCGCATGCCACCGGCTGTTAAATTCTCCCTCGAAGAAGCCCTGGAATATATTCAGATTGACGAAATGGTTGAAATTACTCCCAAATCGATGCGCTTGCGAAAAATTTATCTCAAGGAACATGAGCGTAAACGGATGTCGAAGTAGGGGGGATAGGTCATAGTTAATGGAAAATAGAAAATAGTAATTAGATTTACGAATGACGATTTACGATTGAATTTGTAAATCGTCATTTTTAATTTCGCCTATCGGAAAATAGAAATAGGGAAATTGGAAAATAGCAAATGGAAAAATAGAAAATAGTATCTATCTCATTCGACATCTGACATCCGACTTTCGACTTTCGACATTCCACATTCGTACATCCCACATTCGACATTTGACATTTGACAACCCACATTTAAACCCTATTTAACATGAAATCTCTGAAATTCTCTCTATTCCTGATTTTTGTTACGCTTCTGAACCTTTTTGCCAGGGCCGACGAAGGTATGTGGCTTCCCATGCTTGTCAGCAAATACAATTATAATACTATGCATCAGATGGGGTTGAAACTTACTGCCGACCAAATATACAGCGTAAACCAGGCCTGTCTCAAAGATGCCATCGTTGCATTGGATCACGGTGGTTGCACAGGTTCGATCATTTCGCAAAAAGGCTTGCTTATTACAAACCACCATTGCGGTTACGAAGCCATTGCTGAGCAGAGTTCTGTTGGCAGCGATTTTCTGACAGATGGTTTCTGGGCCATGCGACCCGAAGAAGAATTACCGATTCCCGGCAAAACGGTTTCGTTCCTTATTCGGATGGACGATGTTACCGCACTCGTTCTGGCAAATGTAACACCTACAATGGACGAGGGTGAAAGAGGATCGGCCATACAAAAAGAAACGGATAAAATTATTGAGGCCGCAGATACTGTACCTGGTTTTGAGGTGTCAGTCGAAAGCATGTTCGAAGGTAACGAATATTATATATTTGTTTATCAGACGTATACAGATGTTCGTATGGTAGGCGCTCCGCCTTCCTCAATCGGAAAATTTGGTGGCGATACTGATAACTGGATGTGGCCGCGTCATACAGGTGATTTTTGTTTGTTGAGAGTGTATTCGGGCGCAGATGGCAAACCGGCGGGATTTTCGAAAAGCAACCCGCCATATCAGCCAAAGTATTTTCTGCCCGTTTCGCTTGAAGGGGTGAAAGAAGGCGACTTTTCGATGATATTGGGTTATCCCGGTGCTACCGATCGTTACCTGACATCTTACGGTATTGAGGAAAAGCTAAAACAAAGCAATCCCGCCGACATCAAAGCCAAATGGGCCAAGATGGAAGTTATGAAAAAATACATGGATGCAGACGATGCAACCCGGATTGCCTATGCGGGCGATTATGCGTACCTTGGAAATTTCTGGAAGAAATCGCTTCAGGAAAGTAAAGCCCTGCAACGTTTGAAAGTATTTGACGATAAAAAACGGACAGAGGAAGAATTCCAGGAATGGGTTAAGCAGGATGAAAGCCGTAAAGCCATGTATGGCAGCGTATTGGACGATTTTAAAAATGTGTACCAGGCTGCCTCTGCCAGTCGCGCCAACGAAGCTCTGATTTATACCGAAGAGTTGCTTACAGGTGCCCGGATTTTATACATTGCATTCCAGACAGGAGAATTGGCCAGCAGGTTTGATTCAGCGGATTTCAACGAAATGATTGGAATCAGCAAAAAACGGGCGGCCAAGTTTTACAAAACCTTTAACCCTGAGTTAGAGAAAGAACTGCTAAAAAACATGATTGACCTGTGCGCAAAAAATGTGGCTCCGGAGTATCTTCCCGATTACTATCACACTATAGAGAAGAAATTTAAGGGCGATGCCGCCAGGTATGTAGAGTCCCTTTTCGATCATTCCATTTTCGCATCCGAAGAAAAACTGATGGAATATCTGAATAACCCGAAAAAGAAAACTCTTTTGAAAGACCCTGCTTTCGTTGCTGCAAATTCCTTAATTGAATCCTATATGATGGCCCGTTTGGCGCAAATGACCGATGAAGACAAATTCGGGAAAGCACGAAGACTTTATATTGCCGGTTTGCGCGAAATGCGCCCTGAAGCCACTTTTTATTCAGATGCCAACAGTACCATGAGGCTTACATACGGGAAGGTTGAACCTTACAAGCCTGCCGATGCTCTTTTTGCCGACTATTATACAACCCTGCAGGGCGTTATGGAAAAGGAAGATTCAACAAACGAGGAGTTCATAGTTTCGCCGAAGCTGAAAGAGTTGTTTAACAAAAAAGATTACGGCCGGTATGGCAACAAGGGAATTATGGATGTTTGTTTCCTGACCACACACGATATTACCGGTGGTAATTCGGGAAGCCCTGTTATAAATGCCAATGGTGAACTGATTGGCCTGGCTTTCGATGGCAATTCCGAAGCCATGAGCAGCGATATTAAGTTTGATGTCAACCTTCAGCGCACTATTTGTGTTGATATCCGTTATGTGCTTTTTGTGGTCGATAAGTATGCAGGCGCAACTTACCTGATTGATGAAATGAAGGTAGTTAATTAGAACAGTAAAAATTCCAATCTGTAATTGGTATTATTGGTAAAAAATTTCTTTGGTATATATAAAACAAAAGGCCTCCATTTAGGAAGCCTTTTGTTTTTTGAGTTAATCGTTATGAGTTAATCGTTAATGTTTTATTGAATAGCAACATTGCTGAACATCAGACTGTTAGGTCAAAAAAGTGAAACCATTAACTATTTTCTATTAACCATTAACTTCTATCTATTAAACCAGTCCCTGTGCCAGCATAGCTTCTGCCACTTTTACAAATCCACCGATATTGGCACCTTTTACATAATTGATGGTTCCGTCAGGATCTTTGCCGTATTTTTCGCAGGTACGGTGAATGTTGATCATGATGGTATGCAATTCCTGATCCACGCGTTCGCGGGTCCAGTTGAGGCGCATGCTGTTCTGCGACATTTCGAGGCCCGAAGTGGCAACTCCGCCGGCATTGGCAGCTTTACCCGGTCCATAAAGGATTTTAGCGGCTACAAACAATTCGGCAGCTTCGTTTGTCGATGGCATGTTAGCTCCTTCCGAAACTACAAAACAACCGTTGGCAAGTAATGTCTTGGCATCAGCCTCCAGTAGTTCGTTTTGTGTGGCGCATGGTAAAGCTACATCGCATTTAACTCCCCATGGTGTTTTGCCTTCAACAAATTCGCAGCTGTATTTTTTTGCGTAATCGCTGATACGACCACGTTTTATGTTTTTAAGTTCCATTACGAAAGCAAGTTTGGCTGCATCAATTCCATTCGGATCGAAAACATATCCGTTCGAATCGCTGAGCGTAACCACTTTGCCTCCTAGTTGGGTAACTTTTTCGCAGGCATATTGTGCAACGTTGCCAGAGCCGGAAATAACAACAGTTTTACCTGCAAAACTCTGATTGCGGGTTTTCAACATTTCTTCAGCAAAATAGGTGCATCCATATCCTGTAGCTTCCGGGCGTATCAAACTGCCACCCCATTCGAGTCCTTTTCCTGTCAGAACACCGGTAAACTCGTTACGGATGCGTTTGTACTGACCAAACATGAAGCCAATTTCGCGGCCTCCCACACCGATATCACCGGCCGGAACGTCCGTATCGGGACCGATATGGCGCTGCAATTCAGTCATAAACGACTGGGTGAATTTCATTACTTCGTTGTCGCTCTTGCCTTTAGGGTCGAAATCGGAACCTCCTTTTCCTCCTCCCATAGGCAGTGTGGTAAGACTATTTTTAAGCACTTGTTCAAAAGCAAGAAATTTCAGAATTCCAAGGTTCACTGTAGGGTGTAACCGTAAGCCGCCTTTGTAAGGGCCTATGGCACTGTTCATTTCAATACGGAATCCGCGGTTGAACTGGAATTCGCCTTTGTCGTCGAGCCACGGAACACGGAACATGATCACACGCTCGGGCTCAACCATACGCTCCAGAATACCCTTGTATTTTGGGTTTTCCTCAATAAAAGGCATGAGCGATTGCACAACTTCCTTAACAGCCTGGTGAAATTCAACTTCACCCGGATTCTTGGCAATAACCTTCGCCATAAACTGTTCAACCTTTTGGTCAATAAAACTGTTTGACATAATGATTAGAAATTTAGTTGTTGAATACAATGTTTTTGATGCGACAATATTAATACTATTGATATGAATGGCAAGTTTTTGATGAAGTTTTTTGATACATATAAGTACATGATATACAATAACATGCAATATATATAGATAAAATAAGTATTTTACCTATAAAAATCAGTATTTCACTTAACGATATGACATACTGTCTCTGTTGCTGAACAAGTTGGAGCCATTTTATCTCAATTAAGAAACTGCGTTTTTATAAATTGAGCGGTACAATTTATAAATTGTGGAACGAAAGAGTTTTGGCATTGGATTTTTACCCATTTTTGTTTGTGTTTTGATAAATGAGAATATATGATAACCGAAGATAATGAACTGCTGAACGACCCGCGTGAGATAAAGAAATTGATTTTTGAACGCACCGAACGTTTAAAAGAACTCGCGGCTATCAATCAAACTAATGATATCCTGCGCGAGGGAAAACCGGTAGATGAAACGCTTCAGCAATTAGCTAAACTGTTGCCCGGCGCCTGGCAATATCCTGAATTTACGGTTTGCCGCATCGGTTTTAGCGGAAAGGAATACCGCTCAACGGATTTTCAGGAATCGCGCTGGATGCAGCGGCAGTCGTTCGAATCCATCGACGGAGGTTCCGGTTATATCGATATATTTTATACCCGCGAATTTGTACATCTCGACGAAGGCCCGTTCCTGAAAGAAGAACGACACCTGATAGCCAACCTGGCGAGTGCAATTACAGGATATCTTAACAGCATAGCTGCGAGGGAATTGCTTAAAAAAGCACGAACTTCCCTTAAAGGAAAATCAGCCGAAACCCAGCAATGCGAAATCCCTGCCAGCGGGAAACAGTTACTACAGCGTTTCCTGAATAAAAATAATTACGACCGCGATGTTTACCACGATCTTCAACCCTTTAAAGTAAAGGAAATTTTACTGGTTGCCAACCTTTACGATGCCTATACCATTGAGAAGGAAGGGCGTTTTTCGGAATATGTTCTGGGCGAATACCACCAGTTAAGCCTGACTTCAGTGCCCCGGATCACAGGAGTTTCATCCGCCGAAGAGGCCATAATCCAGCTGAATGCCAAGCATTATGATATGGTTATTTTTATGGTTGGGGTCGATAAAATTCTGCCGGTCAGCATTTCGGCTCAAATCCGAAAGGAATTTGCGTATATCCCGATTTTTGCTCTGCTCAATAACAACTCGGATGTTGCCTACTTCACCTCCGTAAGTGAGCGGTATAAAAATATTGATCGTGTTTTCGTGTGGAACGGCGAAAGCAAAGTGTTTTTTGCCATGATCAAATTACTCGAAGATAAAATAAATGTTGAAAATGATACCCGGGTCGGACTGGTAAGAGTATTGCTGCTGGTCGAAGACAGCCCGCAGTATTATTCGCGCTATTTGCCGCTGCTGTATGGAATCGTAATGGACCAGACGCGGCGGATCATTGACGACGTTAGCACAGATGAACTGTATAAGGTATTACGGCTTCGGGCCAGGCCTAAAATATTGCTGGCGGCGAACTACGAAGAAGCCCTGGAAATCATAAATGATTACCAGGATTTTTTACTCTGCCTGATCACAGACATTACCTTCAACCGGAATGGAAAGGAAGATGAGGAGGCCGGGTTTGAACTGGTTGGTTATGTGCGCGAATCACACCTGGAACTGCCGGTTATTATTCAGTCGTCCGATCCTGAGAATGCTTCGCGTGCCTACGATCTGAGAGCCACGTTCATCAATAAAAACTCTGAAAGCCTTTCGCAGGATTTTAAAAGTTTTATTACCCATTACCTGGGTTTCGGTAATTTTATTTATCGCGACAAGGAAGGGGCGCAGATTGCTATAGCCAAATCGCTCCGCGAATTCGAGAATCATCTCCGGACTATTCCCGACGAATCGCTCATTTACCATGCCCGGAAGGACCATTTTTCGCTCTGGCTGATGGCACGGGGCGAAATACAGGTGGCTAAAATTATCAATCCGGCCAAAGTGAGCGACTTCGAAAGTCCTTCAAAATTAAGAGAATACCTGATTGACGTTATCCGGCAATTCAGGAATGAACAAAACAAGGGGAAGGTCATCCCATTCGAAGAATCGGCTTTGCTCGACGAGCATAATGTGGTTACACTGGTTCCTGGTTCGCTGGGAGGTAAAGGACGCGGATTGGCTTTTATCAATACCTTGATCTACAACTACGATTTCAACAAACATATTCCCGATATCAATATCCGGTCGCCACGAACATCCGTTATAGGAACCGATGAGTTTGAGTATTTTATCGAGCGCAACCGGATTAGGGACCGTATCACGGATTTTGAAAACTACGATGAAATAAAGAAAATATTTACTTCAAGCCCGCTCACCGATACACTCATTCGCCGTCTCCGGGTTTTATTGAAAATGATTGAAAAGCCCATTGCCGTGCGCTCTTCGGGCTTGTTTGAGGACTCGCTTTCGCAGCCGTTTGCCGGTATTTTTGAGACCTACCTGCTGCCAAATAACCATCCCGACATTAACGTGAGGCTCACG
>JBAXBJ010000151.1:0-8670 GCA_037142075.1 Bacteroidota bacterium | reverse complement strand
CTGGCATAATATTCGTTAAGGAATTAAAAACATTAAACACAGAACACAAAATGTATAAGTATTGCAAGCCCCTGACTTTTTCGTTTTTAATTTAATGTTATGTGTTTTAGGTTCCTTTGGCTTAGGCTTGAGCTCAGCCGAACGGTTCTGGCTTGTCCAGGTTAGGCCTTTAAATTTTAAGTTCTGCTTGTAATTTTGCTGGTCAATTCAATTTGTCGGAAGCCGGAAGACGGGAGCCGGAAGAATACCCGGAAAATTATTCCACATACTATAAGTAGCACATTTTAAATCGATTAATTTAATACAAAGTATTTTTTATTGATGATTTATAAGTCAGGTTAGCATCTGCTTCCGTCTCCCGACTTCGGTCTTCCAGCCAAAAAAAAGACTAATTCCATTCAAATCGGGGCAGAGCAAATTTCAACTTAAGGTCATAGAATGACAACAAAGCATTTTATACCCTCAACCGGACTTTGCAAGCCTCTGATAACCTGTGTTTTTTGCTGTTATTCAAATTATTCCAATGCGTTCATTGTTTCCTTAAAACGAAGTGGCTGATTTGCAAAAGAGTCTTTATAAAACTGATTAACAAGAGCATATGGAGTGTTTAAGGCATTGACCGATGGTAGTAAAATATTAAAAGTCATTCATCGACAGAATTCCTGTATTCATCCGGCACTTACCGGTATCGGTAGAATATGTTTTTTACATACTATGCGGTGATAGTATCTTTGCTTCGTTTTAATAACATACCTGATTTTACTTTTAATAAAAGCGTAACAATACACCTGTAACTTATAAAAATCAAAACCGTTATAAGTACATAACAATTCAATAAATCTTAAACCCATCTCGAAAGAGCTAAAAAATAAAAAAATGAAAACAGCAAAATTTACCTCAGCCATTGCAACCTTCACCCTTGTGTTGTTTATGTCATTAGCCTCAATAGCTAACACCGCCACATTTAACACCGGCGATTTAACCAGATCAGCTGAAAAGAGCCTGGCTATTTCAGTTACTTACGAAAAGGATTTCAGCTACCTGCGCTTCGATGCAAACAAATTCATGAACGAAAATGAAGAAGACTATGCAATCGTCAGTTACCTGGACTACCTGCGTTTCGATGTAAATGATTTTATGCGTGAAAACGAATCAGAGATAACGGAGTTGCCGGTGGCAAATGAATTTGAATACCTTCGTTTCGATGCAAACAGATTTTCCGAAAGCAACCCTGATGCTATGACTGAATTGCCTGTAAATGAATATGACTACCTTCGTTTTGATGCAACTGATTTTGCAAATTCAAACAATGGTACAATTGATGAATTACCTGTAACAGAATAATGTTTCCGGAAAATACCGGGAAACATTTCCATATATTGCCAGTCCTGCCAGCAGCAGGACTTTTTTATGCCATATCTGCCCCCGCTAACGCACGACCCCTTTTGTGTGGTACTAAAAAATATTATTCTTCGGTCGCCCGTTGCTCCTGCTCGAATCTTTTCGCATAGTAAAATGGCAATAATTACTCAGCTCCCTCAGCTTATTTTCTTATGAGTGCGTACATGTTTACTTTAAGGCTAATTCCTTTTTATATTTCCTGTTGGATGCTTCCCGATATTTTCTACATTTGAAAATGCAAATTCCTTCAAATAAGTAGGTTTGCAGTTTCTAATTCCAGTTTTAAACCAGAAAAGCATGAAGAATATCCTAACCCTCGGCTTGTTGTGTTCAGCTTGTATGATAATTGCTTTATGCAGTTGCAGCAAGAAGACAAATCTTAAAAACATTCATCAGGATGAGGTACTAGCCACCGAAAAAATCTTCGATCTTACGATGAGCACTCCTGAACGCGATTCTATGATCGATATGCTCGAGAGCCAACTGTCTGATTATAAAATAATTCACAGCCAGTCCATCGATAATTCGGTTCCGCCGGCTTTGTGGTTTAACCCGGTTCCTGCCGGTGTAAACTATAGTAACGTTCAATTGCCCATCGACTGGAAATTACCGGCAAAGGTTGAATTACCATCTGATAAAAACCAGCTTGCTTATTATACCGTCGCTGATCTCTCGGTACTGATCCGTACCCGGAAAATAAGTTCTGTCGATCTCACCCGTTTTTACCTCGAAAGGCTTAAGAAATTCGGTGATACCCTACATTGTGTGGTTACATTAACCGAAGAGAGGGCTATGAGGCAAGCCGGGAAAGCCGATGATGAACTATCCCGGGGTATCTGTCGCGGACCTTTACATGGAATTCCTTTTGGGATTAAAGACCTATTTGCCGTTCAAGGATACAAGACCACCTGGGGAGCCGCACCATACAAAGACCAGGTTATCAATGCCGACGCAGCCGTCGTAACGAAACTGGACGAAGCCGGGGCCGTATTGGTAGCGAAATTCTCTTTAGGTTCGCTGGCCATGGACGATGTGTGGTTCGGAGGATTAACCCGCAATCCCTGGGATTTGAATCAGGGATCAAGCGGATCTTCGGCAGGATCGGCTTCGGCAACAGCGGCAGGATTGGTTCCTTTTGCAATCGGAACTGAGACCTGGGGATCGATTGTTTCGCCCAGCACCCGTTGCGGGGTTACGGGCTTGCGTCCCACCTTCGGACGTGTGAGCCGTACCGGGGGGATGGCATTAAGCTGGAGCATGGATAAGGTCGGACCTATCTGCCGGAATGCTTTCGACTGTGCATTGGTTTTTAATGCCTTGC
Source organism: Bacteroidota bacterium (assembly GCA_037142075.1). Taxonomy (GTDB): domain Bacteria; phylum Bacteroidota; class Bacteroidia; order Bacteroidales; family UBA4417; genus UBA4417. The sequence goes on along the minus strand of JBAXBJ010000151.1, from coordinate 5,948 downwards.
GCGGATCAGATGGTATCGATAAATCGGTTACCGATTATCCTTTTAATTATAATGCCTCGGTTGATTTCAGGAAACTAAAGGTTGGATACCTGCAATCACTTTTCGGGAAAGATGATGAAAACAGTGTTAACGACAGCATTTCGCTCGCCGTATTCCAAAAAATGGGAATAACACTCACCCCTGTTGTATTACCCGATTCAGCCACAATCCCTGTTAAGTCCCTTGCCATTATTCTGGTAGCTGAAGCTGCCGCTGCTTTTAACGACCTGACAATGAGTAACAAAGATGACGAATTGAACCTTCAGGATAAAAATGCCTGGCCCAATATTTTCAGGTCAGCGCAGTTCATACCTGCTGTTCAATATATACAGGCCAACAGGCTTCGCTATAAGCTTATCCAGGAAATGTACTCGGTTATGAAAGATTTTGATGTTATCATCTGCCCTACTGATGGCGGCAACCAGATGCTGCTTACCAACCTTACAGGGAATCCTTGTGTTGTCGTTCCAAATGGATTTGACAAAAAGGGACATCCCACGAGTATCAGTTTTATCGGAAACCTGTATGACGAAGCAAGCATTTTAGCTTTGGCTGGGATATACCAGGATGCGACTGAATACGACAACCAGGTGCCTCCCTTGTTTAAATAATTTCAGTAACTAAACCACCATTGATAAAAAATCCTTGGGTTCAAACAAAAAATGAAATCTTGAAGTTCTTTAACGCAAAGATCTCGCAAAGTGCGCAAAGTTTATTCATTGCAAATCAGGCTTAGTAAAGATGTTAAAATAACTTCCCAAATTCATATTACAAATGCGAACGTAACTAACTCATTACATGCTAATTTCTATCTCGTCCCTGACGGGACTTTGGCAATAAGGGTTACTCATATTCTACCAATATATCGTCCCTAACGGGACTGTCCCGTAGGGACAATATATTGGTAGCAAGCAATATGCATTCATAATGAAGTCCCGTCAGGGACGTTATGTTTGATAAAACACATATCCATAAGTGGAGTTTTATACATATAAATGATTTTTAATAGGGAGATTCCGATTTTTGTTTCGGGGAAGTTATTTAGATAGTTTCACTTAGCGTTCTTTACGTAAACCTTAGCGTCCTTTGCGGTTAAAATTCATAGAAACTCACGTTGCTGCAATAAATTGCAGGGTTTTGACCATTTTTGAAACAATAAAATTTCAGTCAATTTGCTAATTCGGATAATGTAAACAACAGTTCATTGAAATTGACAGATCAATTTATAGTTTCGGGATATATCTTTGAATAAGGTCAACTATTTCATCAGTTTGACTATCTCCGGAAGTAAAGCCTGGCAGAATCCCGTTAGTGCCTTTCAAATGTTTGTCGTATGGTTTTATCATTCAGTAACAATCCATGATGCTCATGCAATAGTATTGCTGATATCTCTCAGTATTCCCTTACAAAGTGGAATGATTCTTTATCTTTGGCCCTACCACGAATTGAATGGAATTGGTTTTAGAAGATGAGAAGACCGACGTCGGAAGACCGAAGTGACTGTGCAATTGATACTACATTCCAACTAGGATAGAAAATATCTCGGATAAAGTTAATTGTCAACCAATCTGCTAATGTAATGGGATAATATTTTTATGGGTAGCTTCCGACTTCTGTCTTCCGACTTCCGACAATGTTTTTATCCACTAAATTACCCGTAGAACCTTATCTTTGGCCAAAATTTTAATCCTAATCTCAGTGCCGATGAAACTCACAAAACTTTATTGCCTTTTACTGATCTCCATCCTTTTTCAGTTTCCTGATATGTTTGCATGCACTGTTATGGTTGCCGGCAAAAAAGCAACTGCCGATGGCTCAGTCATGATTTCCCATACCGATGCAGGCCAGGATTCCAGGATATTCAGGGTTCCGTCTCTAGTTTTCAAAGCAGGGGAAAAAGCTCCCGTATACTGGGGCATTCAGGAGGCTGACCGGGCATTGAACGACGATGGCAAAATTATCGGGTATATTCCCCAGGTAACAAAGACTTTCGCTTATTTTCAGTCGGCCTATTCGCATATGAATGAATACCAGCTGGGTATTGCCGAAAGCACCACCTCCCAGCGTGATGAATTGTTTGTCACCATGGAAACGGGCAAGCAGATTATGACCATTGAGCAAGCCATGATTTTTGCTTTGCAGCGTTATAAAAAAGCACGCGAAGCCACCCAGTTTATCGGTGAATTGATGACAACCTACGGCTTCCTTCCCTCAACAGGCGATGGGTCCGAAACCCTCGTGATCGCTGATACTGAAGAAGCCTGGGTTTTTGAAGTTTTCAGTGTAGGACCCGGCTGGACACCGGAAAGCCATAAGCCTGGCGCTGTTTGGGCTGCGCAACGTATTGGCGACGACCAGGCGGCCATGATCCCCAACTGGAGCATTATCAAGGAAATTAATGTTACCGATACCAAAAACTTTTTAGTTTCTTCAAATTATAAACAGGAAGCCATCGACCGGGGATGGTACAATCCTGCCTCAGGCAAAACCTTTGTATGGCAGGAAACGTATACCCCACTTCCTGAAGAATATGCCACAAGCAGGTTCTGGCTGTTTTACCAGACTTTTACCCCTAATCTGAAAAAGTGGCCCGACCGTTTCCTCGATCCTGCCAATCCGTTCAAAGGAATGCAACCTTATTACCAGGTAGTTGAACCGCTATCGCTCTATCCTTTTTCGGCAGCACCTGAGAAAAAAATCTCTGTTCAGGATCTCATTGCTTTCCAGCGTTCAACTTTCGAAGGGACCATCTATGATATGACCTCTTATCCCGAATGGCTTGTTCCCGACGGTAAGGGCAACTATGTAAAAAGCCCGCTGGCAACACCTTTCCCGGGAAGCGACATGCGCAAACTGATTAAACAAACTTACCGCAGACCAGTTGCACGACATCGTGGGCATTACGGCATGGTGTGCCAGTTGCGTGGCTGGTTGCCCAACGAAATAGGCGGAGTGTACTGGGTTTATCTCGACAATCCATATTTCAGTCCGTATGTGCCAATTTATGCAGGAAACCTGTCGGTTGCCGAAACCTATAGCTTATACGACCCGAATAAATACGATGAAAAATCAGCCCGATGGGCCATTGATTTTGTCGACAACCTGGCCAATTTAAAATTTCAGCTTATCAGCAAGGATGTGCAGGAAATCCGTAATCCGTTCGAGAATGAAATATTTGCCAAACAGGCCTTGGTCGAGGAGGAAGCTTTAAAACGATTTAAAAAGGATCCGGCTGACGCCCAGGCTTACCTTACTGATTACAGCAACGGTCTTATGAATAAGGTAACAGAAATGTTTCTTGGATTAAGAAATTCAATAATTACAAAGTATACGAACAATCGGGAATAAGTAAAGATCCGGGAAGCACTCCCGAACAATATTACCAACGCTACCGAACGAGTCCTTTCGTGTGACAATACGCTACTAATTAGTTTTCGGGACTACTTTGGTTTATGCCATAGGCACTGCGATAAGTTCGAATCCGCTCGCACTCATTTTATTTTCTGGTATGTACGGGCAAAATTCTCATTTATTGACTTTTTAATCTGCATTGCGGATATCTTTCAAAAGCAGATTTTAACGATACTTATAGGGGAATCAGGTAGGCTGCTACTATGATGCATGCCAAACCCAGAAGCACAAACACGTGGAATACCGCGTGTACGAACTCGTGTTTTGCAAGAGCGTAGAAGAACGAACCGGAAATGTAAAACACTCCACCGGCTCCCAGCCAATACAGAACTGCAAGGCAATCTTTTGTTGAAGCAACATCTGTCAGTGGTTTGATAGCAATTAAGATAACCATGCCCACGATCACATAAGAAGCCGTCTTGAGATGGTTATTAACTTTAAGCGTGGCAAAGTTGAAACCAATTCCTGTTATTGCTGTCAGCCAAACCAGAGCAAAAATCCCCCAACCCCACAGACCCTCGTTTCGCATCAATATCAAAGTGAAAGGAGAGTAGCTGGAAGCGATGAGCACATAGATGTTGGCGTGATCAAAATGCCGCAAAATAACCTTTGTTTTCGGATCTTTTACATAGTGGTAAATGGTGGACGAAAGCATGCAAGCCAACATCCCAAACCCGAAAATGGAATACGATATTATAGCCCAACCGTTATTGGCAATAATAGCCCTGTGTATTAACACAATTGCAGCTACAACAGCCATAAGCACGCCCAAAGCATGAGTCAGGTAATTTGCCTTTTCTTCACGCTCGCTATAAGATTTCAGATTTTTCATAAATACAACTAACCTCAATTAAACTTAGCACCTGGAGTGTCTGAATGGAAATTATTCCCACAATTACTTGCCCTGCAATAGATAATATTTGAGAAGAAAAACTTTGATTCTGAATAAACTTTAGCTGTTTAGGGGCACTTTATTAATTTGATGGCACTATCAACGATCTGCAAGACAGTAGACTGTTTATAAAGTGATAACGACTTTCCCTCTTGGCCTCCCTTTTTCGGCAAATTCAAACGCCTCTGATGCCTTTTCCAGGGTAAAAGTATTCTCTATAACCGGTCTTAGCTTCTTCTCGCTGAACAGTCTTTCAATTTCTTCGTAATCTTCCGCTCTCTTACGCATATTCATTGATGTGATTTTTTTACCGGAAAATAACTGTACAATAAAGGTTAAAAATGCCGGAGCAAGCAAAATCAGGGGAGAGGCATAAGTGCCATTTTTTTTAAGTAAACGGAAAATATCTTTAAATTTCATCTGTCCCCAGGCATCAAGTATAGCATCATACTCAGCTGATATAGTTGCCATATCCTCTTTCCGGTATCCGGTAATCTTATCGGCTCCCAGCTGCTTTGCCAATTCGCTGTTTACTCCGCTGCACGATGCAGTTATGACAGCTCCTTTTGCTCTGGCAATTTGAACGGCGAAATGTCCGACTCCTCCGGTGGCCCCATTTATCAGGAGTTTGGTTCCGGCCTTTATTTCACATCTCCTGAGTCCATTTAGCGCCGTGAGCGCCGCAACAGGAAGAGAAGCCGCTTGCTGAAACGACATTCCATCGGGGATGCGTCTTGCGTTTTTCGGTTCTGTTACAAGGAATTCAGCCAGGGATCCTTGTTTTCCGAAAAAGATGGATACTGCACCATAAACCCGGTCACCCTCATTAAAACTACTATCATCCTCAGCGGTTTTCCTGACGACTCCGGCAAAATCAGACCCTACAATTTTGGGTAATTTAGCGCCCGGAATAAACCCGGTATCCGCATTATTCAATTTGTAGTCAACCGGGTTTATTGAAACCGCTTTCACCTCTATTATCATCTCGTTTTTACCTGCAACAGGATCAGGCAGATCACCATAAATACTGGTTTCTGATTTTTTAAAAGATGACTTATAAAATGCTTTCATATAAATTCAAATTCAGTTTGTTATATTGGCAAATCTAACTAATATGCGAATAACCAGGCTTACTATTGTAAAAAAAATAGTTTCTTTTTTATCATTATTCATCTTGGTTATTTCTTATTTTGTGGTGCAATTGCAATGGTACCAGGGTTAGACTTCTGTATTGAGGTTTTAGTTTTTTACTTTTTGCTTGATCAAAAGTAAGCAAAAAATCAAGGCTGTATTAAAATAGGATGCGTTCCTAAGCCGGAGGTATCTCCTCGCTAAACAAGGTATGACAGATGGCACAAAATCAGACAGTTATCGTTGCTGTGTATTGCTACGCACATGCCATTCGCACATACCTCCGGCAAGAACCGCTATCCTATTTTTTAAGGCCTGTCCGTGATAAATTCATTCTTACTATTGGCATAACCATTTCGGATAACTAAGGTAGTTATAGGGAAATTTGAGGGTGTAGGGACCGGCCTTATACAAATTTCGCAACAGCTGTAGCCGAAGGTAAAAGGCGCGGGCATGTGCGTAGCAAAACACAGCT
>JBAXBJ010000150.1:0-8702 GCA_037142075.1 Bacteroidota bacterium | reverse complement strand
AACAAATACCAGCCTTACATTCCCAACAGAGAGAGGTACAAATGGACAAATACTAAGTACTGATGGCAGTGGTGGAACGAGTTGGGCAACTCCAAACGCTGGAACAGTTACTAATGTATCTGGAACTTCTCCCATTTCAGTTGCCACTGGTACAAGCACACCCGTAATTTCTATTGCTGCTGCAACTACATCGTCAGCCGGAAGTATGAGTGCTGCTGATAAAACTAAATTAGATGGCATACCAATCCTTTCCATTGGTCAGAGTTATCAGGGTGGCATTATATTCTGGTTAGATGCAACCGGGCAGCATGGTTTAATTGCAGCCACTACGGATCAAAGCACAGGAATTCAATGGTATAATGGAACATATCGGTATACTGGCACTACCAGCGATGGGTTGTATGCAGGTGAAATGAATACAACATTGATAATAGCTACACAAATGGCAGATAACCAAACAGGAAATTTTGCCGCAAAAGTTTGTGCAGATTATTCAGTAACAGTTAGTGGTGTTACTTATGGCGACTGGTATTTACCTTCAAAATACGAACTTAATTTATTATATGCTCAAAAAACGGCGGTTGGTGGTTTTACTGATGTCTCCTATTGGAGTTCTACCGAGAGCAGTAACGGCCTCGCTTGGGGACATGACTTTGACTCTGGCGGCCCGGGCACCATCAATAAGAACGTCACGGATAAGGTTCGTGCTATTCGGGCATTTTAAACATAAATCAACAATAACAAACTAAATAACACATAAAATCATGAAACAGAAACTCTTACTTTTAACAGCAGTACTGAGTTGCATCATACAAAGTTATGCGCAAACCGGGACCATCTATAACAACGGTGCTCATATTGTAAGCACAAGTGGCTCGTATTGGGTGGTTGATAACGGCAACGTCGCCCTCACCAGCGAAAGCTCAGTAAACCTCGCCAACATGGCCAACCTTAACATTGAAGCGGATGCCTCGCTAACCATTACACCTAAAAGCTACCTCACGGTAAATGGAAACCTTACCAATTCCGCCACCAACGCTGGGCTTGTGTTGCAATCAACTTCTGTAGGCACTGCTTCGCTAATTCACGGCACTGCAAACGTAGCGGCAACCGTAAACCGATACCTGCCGGGTGCATCACAGGCGTGGCATTTGCTTTCATCGCCGATGGTTGCACAGCCAATAAATTCTGCTTTTACTGCCGAACCGGCTACATCCTACGACTTTTATTCCTGGTACGAACCGAGCGACATTTGGGTAAATTTTAAAAACAGCACGGAACCACCTACATGGATTACCGCCAATATAAATGCCAATTTTAATCCCGGTAAAGGATATTTGGTTGCTTATACGGGTACCGGCCTCACCAAACAATTTATCGGAAACCTGAATGCCGGTGCGGTTTCGGTTTCACTTACCAATACCGGTGCGGGTGTATATGCTGGTTATAACCTGGTTGGCAACCCTTACCCCTCGGCTATGGACTGGAAAGCCACTACCGGCTGGGATAGAAGTAATTTATTTTTGAGTGGTGGCGGTTATGTGATAAGCATCTGGAACGATGCCTTAAGTACTGGCAATTATGGCACCTATAACAGCGCCTCATTCACTGAAACCGGAACAAACGGTGTTTCCAGGTATATCCCTGTAGGTCAGGGATTTATGGTATTGGCTGAAACATCAGGATTTTTGGGAATGACTGATGCTGTGAGGATTCATGCCGATCAGGCTTACCTGAAGTCAACCGATGCCATACCCAATGTACTTCGTATGAAAGTTTCGGGCGATGCAAATAAATGGTCAGATGAAATTGTTGTTGAGTTTGGACATCCAACGGCAAACGGCGGTGCCGAAAAAATGACAGGTTTTAATGAAACTGCACCTGGCATGTATACAGTTAAACAAGGCATCAACTACTCCATTGACTTCCGTGGCAAACCCACTGCTGTTACTATCCCCGTGGGCTTTAAAGCAGGTGCTGATGGAAATTATACCATTACAGCCAGCCAACTCGAATCATTCGCTTCCTCCGCTATCATAACGCTAGAAGATGTAAAACTGGCTAAAACACAAAACTTGATGCAAAATTCTGTTTACACCTTCGCTGCCAACAAAACTGACGATCAAGCACGTTTTCTTCTTCGTTTTGGCGGTTCTTTCGGCAATAACGATAGCCTGGTCCAGGAACCAATTTCTGTTTATGCTTCGGGTAACACGGTTTATATTGCTAATACTTCCGGAAGTATATTGAAAGGCGAAGTCTTCGTTTACACTACCTTAGGGCAGATTGTATTGCAGAAAACATTAACAGGAAGCTACCTGACCGAAATCAAACTGAATGCCAGCACAGGGTACTACCTGGTAAAAGTGGTAACAGTGGATAAAGTTTATACAAGCAAAGTTTATATTCAGCGGTAAACTGCGGAAAACTATACGGGAAGTAGGTCTCGATTGTCCTGAGGTAAGGAAAATACTTACTAAGGGAAAAGAGCGGAATTTCTTCCAAGGCTTCGCCCATTCCTAAATTAAATTTCCATCAATTCTAAACCCTACGCACTTTCCTGTTGCTGCAAGAAATTGCCCGCTTCCAACCGTCAGCGAACAATCACTTTCGCAACTACACAGCAGCAAACTCGCATGGCTCATGCTTTATTGCCTTCACACTTCTTTCCGGCTCACCGCTTGCTCCCACCCACATGCCACCTGTAAGCAAATCGCTGAGCACGGAAACCCATACAACATAAAACACTCCACCATCCAAGTCAACTGCTTAAACCTGTCCCACTTGCCTTTTAGCGGAATTGTTTGCGCTATCGCCCTCCGGTTGATCGGTAGAGCGCAAGGTACTGTCTTAACCCAAGTTGCATTATACAAGTTGCAACTACTTAATTGCCAGTCCATAGCGAAGCCATAGTTCGTCGGCGGGACTACAAAAAATGGTGCTGTCTATTCACAGCTGAGGATTGTTGTTTTGCGGTGGAACGGCATAGGTTTATAATTCATGGCCAGGTATATTTCATTTGCTTTCATCTGTGGGCGGGTACATGTTTTTAGCAAAATCTTTTCGCCATTCTTGTTCATTATCGAGTTGAGGTTGCATTTTTGGGTGTTCATAATCCTGACTATTTCAGTCCAACAGTGGTGTATGTTATTTTGTTTGAGCTTATAGCGGATGAAACTGACGATAAAACAGGCCAGTACGGCCAGATTTAGGTGCGATTCGATATTCAGTTCTTTTTGGTGAAACACGGGGCGGCAATCCAAATCCGATTTTAGTGTCCGGAATATGGATTCGATTTCGCCGATTGTGCGATAGATGCCCCATAACAGTGCTTGGTCTTCTGCATTGATGCTGGTACGGATAAAGTAGGTGCCAAGCTTTGGTTCAATGGGGTTGTTTTCGATAAACTTCCATTCAATGTCTGTGGCTTGTCCATCGGTATACTGTACGTCAATGGTATAGTCCTGGCCGATACCGCTGTATTTTTCCTTTAACCTCCCGATGCGCTCCCATATCTTTTCGGCGGTTTGGTTCTTTTTGTTTTTTTGTGGCTTGCTTACCGCCTCTTTGATGCGATTGAGTCCCGTTTCAAAGCCTTGCTGTTTTTTGCCAAACATCCCCCTTTCTTTTGCTTCTTTGGCTGGTGTCTCCACATAGAGCAAGGTTTCCTGGCAAGTAAATGTCTGTTTCTCTATTTGATATTCGACATCCCTGTAAAAAAACTGTGTTTTCACCTCTTGTCCACCTTTGTTAACAAAGCATATCAGGTTGTCCTTATCTATTTTTTCAAGCAGATCCTTATGGCCGGCTCTGGAAACACAGAGATAATCAACTCCCTTGCTCAGGCTCTTCATCAGGTTTTCTTCGGTCGAAATGCCCGCGTCCATCACGATTACAGGCCTTTTTATCCCGTTTTTAAAGGGTTCCAGTTCGGAAAGTACATCGGTGAACGTGGTGGGCTCACTCATATTTCCAGGATAATATTTGCTATGCTTGATAAAACCATCCTGATCAGCCAACAGCCCAAGCGTTATTTGTCGGCAATCAGATCGTTTCTGCTTGTTCCTGCCATATTTTGCCTTGGGGCAAAGGTTCATGATGCCCTCAAAATGCGTGTTGGTAAGGTCGTAAAGCACCAAGGTGTTCTCGATTTTATATATGCTCTCTATCTTGCCCGACAAGTATTGCTCTATTTTCTCTTTGTCTCCGTATAGCTTTTTTGTACTCTGCATCAAGCGGTTACGATCAACGGTTCCACTTTGGGGACAGTATAGTTCCATGGCTGCGGAATTTTCATTTAACCATTCTGCTGTTTTCTTTTCAGAATCCGGGTACAACAACCGCCCAAGCAGGCCTAACATGCCCACCGAGGTTTCGTTGTAATTCCAATCAAGCCGCCGCATCAAATAATCATCAAGCCCTAATTCTTTATAGCTTGTGTACACAGCCATTCTCCGCCAATTTCGTGGGAGATGATCGATTCAAATGTGTCAAGATTCACCTGTTGTAGATTCTCCACCTGGGTGACTTCGTAATCGCCTACAAACATTTCTTTCTGGCAGACTACCCAACTCTAATATGTTGATATGATTAGGGTTACCATTGATCCGCTGGCTTTTTACTAACCTATAGGTGAGGTATGTTATGCCTTTTTTGTTGTTTGTACATTCTTTATGAACATAGCTGAAAATATAGGATGGTAAAATTACGGATTTGGGCCATTGGCGCAACATAAAATTCATGTGCCAAAATTCATTCAGGGGACTACAAATGAAATTGCAACACACAATCACCCTTGCTGTCTGATTATCAGGCTTTTATGTATTTTTATAAACTGTCTGATTATTAGATATTTAAAATACAGCGCTTACATGTATCTGTTATTCAGTCGTTTAAAAATATCGAAAATGAGAAAATTGTGGACTTTTAAATGCAACTTGGTAACAAGCAAACTAAAATCTTCTGCTTTACGCTTCCGGAAAGGAAAAACCGGAATGATAATGCGGGGCGTAGGAACTAAAAATCAACATGCAGAAGATAAACTGGTTAACAGCATTGGACGAAAAATATATATGGCTTCCGGCCTTGCTGAAGGTATAGGCTTTAAAATAGAACGCCATGGTATTTTCGTCCATAAAGGAGTCGGAAACGGCTATATCATGCAAAATGGCATCCTAATCCGTGGGGAACGGAAGCCTAAACCTGGAAAACATATTATGGTACAATCAACCGCAGGCCGGTTAACTGGTTTAATACTCAGATTGATGCGTATGCTCCCGATCTGGCCAATAAAATCGCTGCCATCAATGCGGATGCTGCCAATAATGAATTGAATGTGAGGATAAAATAGACAGTCTGGAAAAATTTCATATTTTGGTTTTTCTGATATAAGTTTCATTACTTTTATCGAATTAAAATATCTATAAAATGAACACATTTGGTATCACATTATTTCTAATCGTTTTCGTCACAATCCTCTTTCTGATCACGATTATTAGTTCCATTTTAATTGTTGGTGGAAAAGAAATTAAGGTTCTTGAACGTCGCTGGTTCGGAAAGCAAATGCCGAAGGACCGGGTTTTTGCCATGAGCAATGAAATAGGCGTTCAGGCCAGGACCAAAGGTCCGGGCTTGTATTTTATGATCCCTTTTATCTATAAGAGAAAAAGGGAAGAATTCATCATTATAGGAAATGATGAGGTAGGCATGATTATTTCGATGGATGGCAATCCAATGCCTTCGGGCAAACTCTTTGCCAGTCCTGCTGAATGTAACCTTTTCCAGGACGGAGAGGCATTTCTGACAAACAAGGGTGAAAAAGGCCCGCAGATCCCGATTCTTCCTCCCGGTATATACAGGATCAACCCTTTGCTTTTCAGCATCAGTAAGGAACCTGTGATTATTATCGGTGAAAACGAAATAGGTATTGTCGAATCCATTGCCGGGGAACCCATTCCTTCAGGACGTATTTTCGGTAAAGTGGTGCAGTGCGATCTGTTTCAGGACGGTGCTGCATTTTTAAGGAACGGCGGAGAAAAAGGGCCCCAGATAAAAACGCTTCCCCCGGGAAATTTCCGTATCAATACGCGTTTATTCAAGGTCACACGTGTATCTGTTACCGTTGTTGAAAAAGGGCAGGTAGGCGTTGTTACTTCACAGGATGGGAAACCCATCAGTGGCGGACGTTTGCTTGCAAAAGCTATCAGCGATCACAGCGATTTTGAAGACGGAGAAGCTTTCCTGAACAAAGGCGGAGAAAAAGGCCCCCAAACATCAATGCTCTTGCCCGGTAAATACCGAATCAATACTGCTCTGTTCAGGGTTGAAATCAAGGATACTATAGTTATTCCTGATAAAAAGGTCGGAATCGTTGTAGCCAGGGACGGACAACCCCTGCCCGAAACCGAATATGTTGCCAAACCTATCGAAGGACATAATAATTTCCAGGATGTCACCAGATTTCTCGAGAATGGGGGCCAGCGCGGTCCGCAGTTCGACGTTTTAAAACCAGGAACTTATTATATCAATCCACTTATGTTCAGTGTCGAACTGGATGATGTGGCCGTGGTTGAACGCGGCCAGGTTGCCGTGGTTGTTTCTAATGTGGGTGCCGAACCCAAACAGGTAGCTGAAATTACTCAAGCGATTGCAAAATCGGAAAAAGAGCTGAGTGACATCACAAAAGCCGATACCAGGCCACTGGATAACCGGCTTGAAGTTGGTATTGAACGCTATGTCGTGACAAAGGGGTTCAGGGGCATTCAACAGGAGGTTGCTGGTCCGGGTATTTATTATCTCAATCACAGGGCTTATATTGTGTATATTGTCGATACCACCAACATTACAATCGATTGGGACGACTCTACCGAAACCCGTTTCGATCCGTTGAAGGTTGTGTCGCATGATGGTTTTTCTATCAGTGTTTCGGTAAAGGTTGTTATTCGTGTACGCCCCGACCAGGCCCCATACATGGTTGCTAAAATCGGCTCCATACAAAACCTGGTTGAACATGTGATCCACCCGATGATAGATTCCAGTTTCCGGAACCAGGCTTCGGCTACGTCGGCTATGAATTTTATGCAGAACCGGCATGAAGAACAGCAAAAAGCAGAAGACAGGACCCGGAAAGAACTCGAAAAATACCATGTGGAACTCGTCAGCGTATTGATTTGCCAGATTCAATTGCCTGAAGACCTGATGAAAACGCAAACCGAACGTATCATAGCTCAGCAGCAACAAGCCATGTATGCCGAACAGCAAAAGGCCCAGCAATCGCGTATCTCGATGGAAAAAACAACAGCTGAGGCAAATATGCAGCCCCTGCTGGTGACTTCTGAAATTGATGTAAAAGTGGCCGATAATATGAAAAAGAAAGCCATCCTGCTTGCAGAAGGCGAAGGAGAATCCATCAGGCTGAAAAAAGAGGGCGAAGCCAAAGGGATTGAGGCGATGGGAAAAGCGGAAGGTGTCGCTATTGAAGCAAAAGGCAGTGCTACAGCCGAAGCTTATGAAAAACAAAGGCAGGCTATCGGGCAGGAAGGCGTTATTGCCGTTCAGGTTGCCGAAAAAATAGCAGGAGGAAATGTGAAAATTGTTCCTGATACGCTGGTAACCAGCAACGATGGCACTTCCAGCCTTGGCCCGCTGATTGCCGGATTTCTTTCGAAAAAGATAACTAAAGCAGAGAAAGAACCTAATACTGAGGCATTGAAATAATGACGATTTGTAATTAATATCAAACTCCTTACAGAACTTATCATGCATCCTCCCCGGGGGTGTGCTGTTGCCTGCAAACGCAAACCGGCGCGCGACTAATAAAGAGTTGGAATTGCTGAGCCATAAAAGGGCTTACTTTTTTCGCTCTGTTTTTTTTGTGCAAAATAAAATTTAAAACCCTGGTTTGGAATCGGTTTCAGGTATTTACAATCAGCAATTGAAAGCAGGCATCTGTTGATGAAAATACTTTCAAGCAGCTGATTGGCAACTATTAAATTTAATCCTGTTAAAGCAAATACCATTATCAATAATCATATAAACAAATAGACATAGTAAACAATTGTGGAGACAACGGAATTGACACTACTTATACTTTTATTCCGAACGAATTAATCGCTTTCCACTTTCAGGTTGCAACATTCGAAAACCAAAATTAGAAAAACTGGAGTAAGCTTCCTTCTCAATCCATAATTAACCTGTTTGATCGAATTCATCCTCGTGGGATATTTCTTTTGTGATAAAACTTACCATTTATTGAATTATACTGTACTTTAGCCTTATAAATCATTTCAATACCTTACCAATTTCGTTGTAGCCTCTTTAGCAATATTCCAAATCCCGAAGTATCATTAATTAAACCATTCTAAATCTCCTGCAACCAATGAATTTTCAAACTTAATTGCGAAGGTTTTAGTGGAATAAAATGAAACAGAATTGACCTTACCTGTTTATTGCACATAACATTATACCTGATTCTGATATGCCAAACCAAACCCCTGAACAAATCGCCCGTGACCATATCGACAAGCAATTGACGGCTTGTGGCTGGGTTATACAGGGAATTAAACAGGTAAATTTACATGTAGGAATTGGCGTTGCGGTGAAAGAATACCGCACGGATGTCGGGCCTGCCGATTATGTTTTGTTCGAGGATGGCAAACCTTGTGGCGTAATTGAAGTCAAACGCGAAGAAGAAGGCCATAAAT
>JBAXBJ010000149.1:0-8747 GCA_037142075.1 Bacteroidota bacterium | reverse complement strand
AACTCGCGACCCTCAGCTTGGGAAGCTGATGCTCTACCAACTGAGCTACTTCCGCTTATTCTGCTGCAAATGTAATAAATGATTGCAGTTTAATAAAATATTTTTTAGAAAAAACAACCTGTTAGGTTATTAGGCCTTTAGGCTGCAACCAATTGGACTATGGCATTTTGAGGATAAAGGTTGTGGATTGAAACACTGAAACATGAAACTCTTAATTATAAATGGAATCTTTCACCCGCCGTATCAAAATCAATGTAAAAATCGGCCTGGCTTTTAAGCGATTGTACAGCTTTATGCTCGTATTCAAGCACTTCCCGCCTGAAATCGTCCAACACTTCCTTATGTGTCGAACTTTGCTCTTCCCATGTATCCTCGTAAGTAAGTTCAATAAAAACCCGCAAATCACTCTGGTTTATCTGGATTGAATATAATCCTTCGATGATGAGCATTTCAATGCCTTTGAAATCCGTATGAAGTTTGTCAACATTTTGAGTAAACAGATCAACCAAGGGCAAAACGGATTTTCGACCCAGGCGGAAATCTTCAATGTTTTCATTAATCGATTTCCAATCGTACTCTTCGTAGCCTATTTTCCCCAGGCCGACTCTTTTTCGCCATTCTAAGCGCTCCCTGGGTGGTATGTGGTAATAGTTGTCCATATGCAGGAGTTTGACACTTATACCTTCTTCAATAAATTGGCGTCCCAATTCATGTGCTATTTCACATTTCCCGGTACCCACTTCGCCTGAAATGGTAACGATAAATTTGGGTTTTCGCTCGCGGATTACCCGCTCGTGCACGGTTAAAGCAGCAGCGGTATGTTTTTTCTCAATAGTTACAACGTCGTTGATCATATTTTTAAGTCGTTAATTCCAATTTCATTCTCTATTTCGTTCCATCAACCGGATGCTTATATTTGCACGCAAACTGACGGACAAAATTACACTGAAATTCCGGATTCCAGGCTTGCAGTTTCATATGCACGCTTTACCGGCTTGGGTTAGTACCATTTTTCCTTTCCCATTAAATTCGGGTCGGTTTTCAAGTTAGATATATAAATGATGCATTTTCCCAAAGATATTAAATTGCTTTTCCGGTTGATTTTTATTCCCGCCATTCTTTTGCTGGTCACTTTCCTGTTTATTGAATTGCCTCCCTTTTTGGGAAGAATTGTTTATCAAAACCAGGAAGTTGCCCCTCCTGTAAAAACGTTTGGAATACTAATTCCAAAAGGATTCTCGATACATGGAATTGATGTTTCGAAACACCAGGGTACTATCGACTGGAAAAGGGTGAGCCTGATGAGGAACAATGGATTCCGGATTACTTTTGCATTTATTAAAGCCACCGAAGGTGTTAGCAGGCAGGATAATATGTTTCAGTCAAATTGGGATCAATCCGCCCGCAATGGATTGACAAGGGGAGCTTATCATTTTTACTATGCTTCGCGGAATGCTGATAAACAGGCAGATAACTTTATAGAAATGGTAAAATTAACCACAGGTGATTTGCCTCCAGTGGTTGATATTGAGGTTGGTAATGGTAAATCTGCAAAAAAAATCTGTGAGGGACTAAAGATTTTCCTTGGCAGGCTCGAAAAGCATTATTCGGTAAAACCTATCATTTATACGAATATTAATTTCTACAATGCCTATCTGAAGGGAAGTATGGATGATTATCCCTTGTGGATTGCCGGTTATTTTGACCACGACAGGTTTTATACCGAGTTTGAAACACCCTGGATTTTCTGGCAGCATAGTGAGAGAGGAAAAGTGGATGGAATTCGCGGGAATGTTGATTTTAATGTGTTTAACGGATCATTGGATGGTTTTAATAAATTGAAAATCAAATAATTAAAATCCAAAATTATAGGAATAAAGATTTATAGTTAAACAGACTGATTTTGCAGGGCATAAAAAAAGGAACCGAAGTTCCCTTTTTACTAAAATTATTATCAAAAAATGCTATTAGCGCGGATCAACAACCACATCCTTAACTTCATCCATGGTAACAACTCCACCGTTGTTGCCAAAACTGTTCAGAACATAATTGATAACGGCAACAGCCTCTTCTTTTGAAGCAAGTTGTGGAGGCATTGGCGCTGGATATTTAATAGTTTTGTTGCCAACTTTAGCGGAACCGTTGAGTACCTGGGTTACAGCAAGAACTTTTTGCTCCAGCAGGAATTTAGATCCAACCAAATTCGGGAATACGTTTGCAATCCCTTGTCCGTTAGCCTGGTGGCAGGTAATACATTTGCCTGGTGTTTCGAAAATAGTTTTACCCATAGCCATTTGCTCAGCAGTTGGAACTGCAGGCGTTGCTACCTGCTCAGTAACCGCAGTGGTGTCTGTTTTAGCCTGGTCGCCGGTTTTTCCGCCACCGCATGAAGTAATAAGCGCAAGTCCGAAGAGGCCTGCCATCGCAAAAGCAATAAAATTTCTGGTTTTCATAATGGTTAGTTTATTAGTTTGCAAAATTATTGATTATTTGGTGTAATTATCCTTCGTTAGAAAGTTTTTTATTTATCGGGATGACAGCATTTGTGCGCTTTTTCAACAACTGGGGTAAGTGCCTCTGCTTTAGGACTTATGTAAGGAATTCCGAGCGATAAGCCACGTAAAATAAACAGAACTCCCAACAAAATGATAACATATGGGGACAACTTATTGACAAATATCCTCAGTTTCAGGCTTATCATGCTTCCGGCAAGTGAAACTGCAAGCATAACCGGAATTGTCCCCGCTCCAAATAAAGCCATATACAACATGGCAGAAACAACATCGCCCGTGTTGATTGCTCCGGCTACAGCCACATAAACAAGTCCGCATGGAAGTATTCCGTTTAATAAACCAATTCCAAATAATGAACTTTTAGTTCCGCTTCGGAACAAACTCCTGAACCCGGTCATCATTCGGGCTGAATAGCGTTCAAAAACATTGTTTAATGAAGGCATTTGCCTGAATAACAGTGGAACAATAACCATGGCTATCATTACTATTCCGATTATGATTGATGTCCATAACTGGAAGCCGGCCATATGCAGACCTTTGCCCAGCAATCCGAAAATTGCGCCAAGCATCATATAGGTTAAAATACGCCCGGTATTGTACACAAGCCCACCGCTAACACGGTTAATCCATGAATCACTTTTTAGTGGCAGTGCCAACGCAATTGGACCGCACATACCAGCGCAGTGAGCACTTCCAACTAATCCTATAATAAAGGCTGTCCAGAGAAACATTTTTTTTTGAGGGGTTAGGGGTTGGGGATTAGGATTTAGGGGTTCAAATGCTTTGCGTTCAAGGGTTCAATTGCTTCGCGTTCAAGGGTTCAATGCTTCGCGTTCAAGGGTTCAAATGCTTCGCGTTCAAAGGTTCAAATGCTTTGCGTTCAAGGGTTCAAATGCTTTGCGTTCAAGGGTTCAATGCTTCGCGTTCAAGGGTTCAATGCTTTGCGTTCAAGGGTTCAATGCTTC
The DNA here is from genome assembly GCA_037142075.1 of Bacteroidota bacterium. GTDB lineage: Bacteria > Bacteroidota > Bacteroidia > Bacteroidales > UBA4417 > UBA4417. The sequence continues at coordinate 5,269 of JBAXBJ010000149.1, read as the reverse complement.
GCGTTCAAGGGTTCAATACTTCGCGTTCAAAGGTTCAAGGTTGGCATTATTTTAACTACTTTGAACTTTGAACTATTTTGAACTTTGAACTATTTTAAACTATTTTGAACTTTGAACTATATTGAACTTCTGTTATTTTTCAACCCTGAAAGTAATTTCGCTTGCGTATTCCTTACCTTCCATTTTCCAGAAAAATTTCGCAATGTATTTCCCTGCAATCATTTTCTGAACCGGGATACGCTGGATCAAAGTCGTGTCGATCCTTATACTGTCTCGAAGGTCAGCTGTTTCATCCGAAGGTCTGAAAAAAACTATTTCACCCTTGATCTCTTTTCCTTTGAGGTCTTCAGGATAACTAATCACAAGGCCTTGAGCATCCTGGTTGATCTGAATTTTAGCTGACAATGCGTTGACATTGGCGAAACGGTCGATTTGCTTTTGGTACTCAAGTCCCTGGGGATAGTATTCTTCGGATACAAGGTCATTTCGTTGCTGAAAGCTTTTATAGATCACAAAAGCATTGGTAAGCAAAAACAGTGTAATAAACAGGAAGATGCCTGTTCCCCAGTTAAATTTGATTTTCATGTCCTCTCTGTATTTTTTTGTTTTCCAAAAGTAATAAAACTGTTCCGGCGATCGGCATCTTATTCACAAATCCAGCTACGCTCCTATTTCATGTTTCTGCATTTCCCATCAATGACCCTCAGAATGATCCCGTTCGCTTTTATTGTGCCTGTGATCTAAACTGTTCGGTCCGACAAAAGTCGATTCTATTTCATCCATTTCCTTCCCACCGCTCAACACTTTAAATTCAACCTCGGTATTCGATGATTTCAGATCTGATTTTTTTATCAAAACAAGGAATTGTGCTTCGCCAACTTCACCCTTTTTGACTACCAACGGACCTCCAATAAGTTGTATTACGCCATCAGGTTTGTCTAACTCCAGTTCAACCTGCATAATATTCCTCGTTTTATTAATCACCTGAATCATATATATATTGCTGTAATGCAACGAATCATATTCCTGAAACATCGTACCTTTCTGGCGAAGAATGGTAGATTCTATATCTGTCCGGATTGAAAAAAGGAATGTAATCAATATTAACAATCCGGAAAGCACTACTGAGTAGAACAGTATCCGGACGTTAAATTTCAGCTTCGTTTTATCAGCTATACTTCGTTCGGATGCATAGCGGATCAGGCCTTTAGGTTTGTGTACACGTTCCATGACGGTATCGCAGGCATCAATACATGCGGTGCAATTAATACATTCTAACTGAGTGCCATTGCGTATATCGATGCCTGTCGGACAAACCGCCTGGCAGCTGCCACATTCAACACAATCGCCCTTATTGCTTGATTCGCGGTTTTCGAGCGGGTTGTATTTGCCGCGGGGTTCGCCCCGCTTGTAATCGTAACTGATAACTATTGAGTTACGATCAAGTAAAACACCTTGCAAGCGTCCATAGGGGCAAATAATGATACATACCTGTTCGCGTAGTTTTGCAAATACAAAATAATGAACCGCACTGAAAAGCAAAATCCCGATAAACCCGGCCCAGTGAGTGGAAGGTCCGTCGGAAATAATTTCAATTACGTAATCAATTCCGGTAATGTATGCTAAAAAGAAATGAGCTGTGATAAACGAAATCAGGTAAAAAATAAAGTGCTTCAATCCTTTGCGCCAGAATTTATTAAAATCGAGTGCCGATTGATCTAACTTGCGTTGCTGCGAATTGTTGCCTTCTATCCAAAATTCAATCGGCCGGTACAGGAATTCCATAAAAACAGTCTGCGGACAAATCCATCCACAGAAAATTCGGCCGAATATTACCGTGAAAAGCACTACAAATACTATGAATGCTATCATCGACAGCACAAAAAGATGAAAATCCTGGGGATAAAACATGACCCCGAAAATGATAAACTTCCTCTCCAAAACGTTAAACAGCAATAGAGGATCACCGTTAACCTTGATAAAAGGAATCGCAAACAGAACCGCCAACAGGACGAAGGAAGTTATTTTACGGTAGTTGTAGAGTTTCCCCTTTGGTTTTTTAGAATATACCCATACCCTACTGCCATCTTCACCAATTGTTGATTGCTTGTCGCGAAAATCATCGAATTCTTCAAACTCTTCCATTTAACTCAATTTTCATGCAAAATTAACAAAGGCCGTGGAGCAAAATAACTCCACAGCCTTAAATTTAGATTATTTTAGTGTCATAATCGGATAGCAATAAAGCTGATGGTAAGCAAGTTTTTTATTGAGTTTATCCTATTTTATCGTACTTAACCCCCTGGGGAGCTTTTGGATTTGGAGGATTCGTACCTTGTAAGCTAAGTATAAAACTCAACACTTGTTGAATCTGAATCGGACTTAGCTGATCTTTATACGGAATCATTCCTTTCGCTATAACACCAGTAATTACTACATTATAGAGGTTTTTAATCGAGATTGTGTTCGTTATAGAATCGCCATGGATCCAGTACTGGTCAGTGAAATTCGGTCCAATCAATCCCTGGCCTTGCGGACCGTGACATACAAAACAAATTTTTTTGTAGGTTGATTCTCCTGCTGCCAGATCGGATGCTGCTGTTAATGGAACCATAGTTGCAAGGTCAATAGTAGGTTCAGGATTTGCCAGTTTAAGGGCAGCTATCGCTGTCGAATCGTTTGCATACTCCTTTTCCTGGAGCGGCCACCATCCGGTGACGTGATACCCAACCATATAAACGATCGCGAAAATTATGGTTGCATAAAACAAATAGACCCACCAACGTGGCAACTTGTTGTCCAGTTCCCTTATGCCGTCGTATTCGTGGCCTCCCAGGTACCGATCTTTGGTCAGTTCGTCTATTTCGGGTTCTCCCTGATGCATTTTGTTTTCATCTGTATTGCTCATATTTCTTTATTTTGAAAGTTTAACTTACACCTCACGGGATTGGTATTTTTCATCGTTTTCGAAGGGCAATGCCCCACATTCCTGTTCTTTGCTTTTTTTCATTGTCATGGTATGAACTGCAATGAGTCCAAAAAAGATAATAAAAAGCGCAAGTGCTACGATCGGAAACCAGTAGATTCCTTCGATAGTGTCAAAAATCCGTGAAACTATTCCCATAATGCGTTTAGAGTTTATTTATTTTAATGCCGTTTTACTATCGCCAACATCGGTACCAAGACGCTGAATATAAGCAATCAATGCAATTACCTGCTTCGAAGCTGCCACATCAATACCGTTTGTTTTAAGATCCAGTGCAATTGTCTCAGCCTGAGCTTTTAAATCGTCATTGGCTTTCAGATCGTAACCTTCGGGATACGGAACCCCAAGGTATTGCATCACCCGGATTTTGGCAGGAGTAGCTTCAACATCAATCTCGTTTTCGGCAAGCCATGGGTATTTAGGCATGATGGACTGCGCATTCACTTTCTGCGGATCCATAAAGTGTGTATAGTGCCAGGTATTTGATTTATACAGCGGACCTGACTTAACTCCTTCGCGGAACAAATCCGGACCGATACGTTTCGAACCCCACTGGAAAGGATGGTCATAAACATATTCGCCGGCCTTTGAATATTCGCCGTAGCGTTCTGTTTCCGATCTGAATGGCCTGACCATCTGTGAGTGACAAACATAACAGCCTTCCTTGATATATATATCCCTGCCTTGCAATTCTAAAGGAGTATAAGGTTTTACAGTTGCAATAGTCGGGATATTGGATTTGATGATGAAAGTGGGGATGATTTCAATAATTCCACCAATGAGGATAGCAATGATCGCTAAAATCATAAACTGAATCGGGCGGCGTTCGATAAAACGATGGTAGCTTTCGCCGGATTTACGGACACCTTCTTTTTCAAGTGCAGGGGCCTCGGCAGCTTCCAATGGAATAAACGAACCCGCTTTTACTGTCTTATAAATATTGTAAACCAGTAAAAACATTCCGAGGAAATAAAGTGTGCCTCCAAATAGCCTCATCCAGTACATTGGCATGATTTGAGTTACAATTTCGAGGTAGTTAGGATAAACGAGATCTCCGGCTGGTGTAAACTGTTTCCACATCGAAGCTTCTGTCCAACCTGCCCAATACAAAGGAATGGAATAGAACAACATAGCTAAAGTTCCTATCCAGAAATGGAGGTTTGCCAGTTTATTGGAATACAACTTGGTACCAAACATGCGAGGGAACAACCAGTATATCATACCAAAGGTCATAAATCCGTTCCAACCCAACGCACCGATGTGCACGTGAGCTACGGTCCAGTTGGTAAAGTGGCTGATAGCATTGATATTTTTAAGCGAAAGCATGGGGCCTTCGAACGTTGACATTCCATAGGCGGTAACGGCAACCACGAAAAACTTGAGCACCGGCTCTTCACGAACCCTGTCCCAGGCTCCGCGCAGCGTGAGCAAGCCGTTGATCATACCGCCCCATGATGGCGCGATAAGCATGATTGAGAAAACGGTTCCTAATGACTGTGCCCAGTTTGGTAATGCCTGGTATAACAAATGGTGAGGTCCGGCCCAGATATAAAGGAATATAAGTGCCCAGAAGTGCAGTATACTCAGTTTATACGAATAAACAGGGCGGTTGGCAGCCTTAGGCATGAAGTAATACATCAGCCCAAGGTAAGGCGTGGTGAGGAAAAATGCAACCGCATTATGACCATACCACCATTGCACGAGTGCATCCTGAACACCGGCAAAAACCGGGTAACTTTTAAAAATTGACCAGGGAATTTCGAGTGAGTTCACAATGTGAAGCACTGCAACCGTTACGAAGGTAGCGATGAAAAACCAGATTGCCACATAAATATGTTTCACTCTGCGTTTCAGGATGGTCCACATCATATTCCAGCCAAAAATAACCCAGATAGCAGCAATCAAAATATCGATAGGCCATTCGAGTTCGGCATATTCTTTACCGGTAGTAAAACCGGCAAGCAGCGAAACTGCAGCCAATACGATAATGGATTGCCAGCCCCAGAAATGGACTCTTGTCATCCAGTTGCTAGCCATGCCCGTTTTGAGCAAACGTTGCAATGAATAATAATACCCGGTGAAGATACCATTGCCCACAAAGGCAAAAATCACCGCATTGGTGTGAACCGGACGGACACGTCCGAATGATGTGAAAGGCAGGCTGAAATTAGCAGCCGGAAGTACCATTTGCAGAGCAATCAGCACCCCAACAAGCATGCCTACCACGCCCCAGAATATGGTGGCATAGGCAAACATCTTCACAATTTTGTTGTCGTAGTAAAA
>JBAXBJ010000148.1:0-8768 GCA_037142075.1 Bacteroidota bacterium | reverse complement strand
TACCCGATAAGGTAGTCTGTGCCGATACTGTCAAAACTAATAATGCACAGAAAATCAACAAAAGACTTGATTTAGCTTTCATAATTTCGGGTTTAATTTATTTGTTAAATTGATAATTTCATACGGTGAAAATGTGCTTTCTACAAAAATATTAACAACCGATCTTTTGTATTGTTTGTTTTTTCAAAAATAATGAAATTATATTTTCTATTTACGAAAGCCTTATTTATAAGGATTATAAATTGAATCAATTTGCTATATTGTTTGTCGAAACATCGAAATATGTGTATATATTTACAGTCCAGTGTATTATTAAAAACAACCGCTTTATGGAAAAAAAACAACCTTCATTTTACGAGGAAGTCAAGGGGGATGGGATATCCCGCAAGGATTTTCTTAAATTTTGCACTACCATGGCAGCCTTTTTGGGCTTAGAAGCCAGTGGTGTCGGACAAATTGTAAAGGCACTTGAAACCAAGCCCCGGCTTCCGGTAATTTGGTTCCATTTCCAGGAATGTACCTGTTGCAGCGAATCTTTTATCCGGGCTTCGCACCCTATTGTTGCGAATATAGTGCTGGACAAAATCTCGCTCGATTACCAGGAAACACTGATGGCTGCTTCCGGATTTCAGGCTGAAGAAGCTTACAAAACCGTAATGGCAAAATTCCCTGGTGAGTATATCGTTATGGTGGAAGGTTCAATTCCAACCGAAAATGAGGCTTATTGCTGCATAGGAGGACGCAGTGCCAAGCAGATACTGGAGGAAGCTGTTGCAAACTGTAAAGCTGTTGTTGCCTGGGGAAACTGCGCTTCTGCAGGATGTGTTCAGGCAGCAAGTCCTAACCCGACAGGAGCAAAACCAGTTCATAAAGTTATCAGCGGAAAGCCTGTAATTAACGTTCAGGGTTGTCCGCCTATTGCTGACGTAATGGCTGGGGTTGTAGTTCATTTACTTACGTTCGACCGTATTCCTCAACTTGATGAGTTAGGACGGCCAAAAGCCTTCTATTCCCGCCGGGTGCATGATACCTGCTACCGCCGCGCTAATTTTGATGCCGGTTTGTTTGTGGAGTCTTTTGATGATGAAGGAGCAAAAAAAGGATATTGTTTGTATAAAATGGGATGCAAAGGCCCTGTAACCTATAACTCATGCGGCATTATTAAATGGAACGACGGTATAAGTTACCCAATCCAATCGGGTCACCCATGTATCGGATGTTCCGAAGCCGGATTCTGGGATAAAGGTCCTTTCTATCAGCATCTTCCTGATGTGAAGGGTTTTGGAATTGAAACAACGGCCGATAAAATTGGTCTTGGACTTGGAATAGCCACGGCTGTGGGAATTGCCGGCCATGCCATTGTAACCAACATCCGCAAACATAAGGAGATTGTAAATGCCCCCGAAATTGCTTCAGTAACCGAAACTTCTAAAGAAAAATAGCCATGGCCGAAAGAATTGTAATAGATCCCATTACCCGAATTGAAGGACATTTACGGGTTGAAATTGAAGTGAATAATGGAGTTATCACTGATGCATTCAGTGCCGGCACCATGGTACGCGGCATCGAGACAATATTGAAAGGCCGCGATCCGCGCGATGCATGGGCTTTTGTCGGCAGGGTATGCGGTGTTTGTACATCCACTCACTCACTTACTTCGGTACGAACGGTTGAAAATGCCTTAGGTATTTCGGTTCCTCCCAATGCTGAACTCATCCGCAACCTGATGGCCAATGCCTTGTACATTCAGGATCATGTGGTTCATTTTTACATACTTCATGCACTCGACTGGGTAGACGTGGTTTCGGCCCTGAAAGCCGACCCGGCAGAAGCTTCACAGATTGCACAAAGCATTTCTCCCTGGCCTAAAAGCTCGGTAGGCTATTTTACCGAAATACAGAAACGCTTTAAGAATTTTGTCGAAAGTGGCCAGTTAGGCATTTTTGCAAATGGTTACTGGGGCCATTCAGCATACAAACTGCCCCCGGCTGTGAATCTTATCGCAGTTGCCCATTATCTTGAAGCATTGGAATGGCAAAAGGAAATTGTGAAAGTGCACACTATTTTCGGTGGTAAAAACCCTCATCCGAATTATCTGGTTGGCGGCGTTCCATGTTCTATTAATATCGAGGAAGCTAACGCAGTAAATGCTGAACGGCTTGCCATGGTTGGTAAACTATTTGCAGATGCCAAAGCTTTTGTTGACCAGGTTTATATTCCCGATTTATTGGCAATAGCCTCTTTCTATAAAAGCGATTGGGGCGCGATCGGTGGCGGACTTACTAACTATATGTCCTTTGGCGATTTCCCAACCAATGGATACAACAATCCTGAAAGTTTTAAAATGCCGCGAGGCGTTATTTTAAATCGCGACCTGAGTAAAATCCATGAAATAGATGCTGCTGATCCTGCCCAGATTCAGGAGTTTGTAAACAATTCGTGGTACGATTATGCAAAAGGGGATAAAGTGGGCTTACACCCCTGGGAAGGCGAAACCAAACTGAATTATACAGGGCCGAAACCGCCATACGATCATCTGGATGTAACTAAAAAATACAGCTGGGTTAAAACTCCGCGATGGAAAGGCTATCCGATGGAAGTCGGTCCGTTATCGAGAATGCTCGTAGGGTATGCCTCAGGTCGCGCCGATTACAAGGAAGTGATCGAGAGTACTCTTAAAGCCCTTGATGTGCCTGTTACAGCTTTGTTTTCCACACTCGGTCGTACCGCTGCCAGGGGACTCGAAACCAAACTTGTATGCGACTGGGCGCTGGGATTCTTCCAACAGCTTCTCGACAACATTAAAAATGGCGACTCACGTACAATGAACAACGATAAATGGGAACCCGAATCCTGGCCAAAAACAGCAAAAGGCATCGGGCTTGTCGAAGCCCCGCGCGGCGCTTTATCTCATTTTATTGTAATTGAAGACAAGAAAATCGAAAATTACCAATTGGTGGTTCCTACCACATGGAATGCCGCCCCACGCGATTTGGAAGGAAAACGTTCAGCATTTGAGGAATCGTTGATTGGTACGCCGGTTGCCGATCCTAAAGTACCATTGGAAGTTATCCGGACCATCCACTCTTTTGATCCTTGCCTGGCATGTGCTGTGCATGTGTACGATGAAAATGGAAGCCATATTCACGAACTTAAAACCTACTAGGCCATGAGAGTCAGAACTGTCCCCATGCGTGAAGTGCATGTGTGGGAATTTCCCGTCCGCCTGTATCATTGGGTAAATGCCTTTTGCGTGTTGGCTTTATGTATCACCGGTTTTTTGATTGGCAACCCTCTTTCGTTTATGAAAGGAACCGAAGCCTACTTCAACTATTGGTTTGGTACAGTGCGTTTTATCCACTTTGTGACCGCGTTTGTCTTTTTCTTCAATTTTGTTTTCCGCACTTATTGGGGTTTTGTCGGAAATGAATTCGCGCGCTGGTATAATTTCATTCCCTTGAAACGTTGTCAATGGAAGGAAATTATGGATGTCATCAAGGTTGACATTCTGCAGATAACCCATAAAGAAGTAGATTCAATCGGCCATAATTCGTTGGCTGCTTTCATCTATTTTATAACCTTCCTGATATTCATGTTACAAAGTTTAACTGGTTTTGGAATGTACTCAGCTATGAGTTCATCCTTTTTTCCCAAATTATTTTCATGGATTGTCCCCTTGATGGGTGGTGATATGAACGTGAGGCAACTGCATCATATTTTAATGTGGGGCTTTATTTTGTTCGCTTTGGTGCATATCTACCTCGTTTTCTATCACGACTATATCGAACGCCGTGGTGTAACATCATCCATGATCGGAGGCTGGAAGTTTATTGAAGAAGATGCTGTAGAGCGTCATGAATCCAAAGGTGAAGACTGCCCGAAAGATTAACTAAATTCAGTTAGTTGAATAACGAACAAGGATTGACGATTTTAGATTTAAACTGATAAAACCCGGAAATGGCAAAATCAGAGATCGAAAATTGTTGATCTTTGTTCTTTTGTAAAAATGAATGATCTTCTTAAAAGTATAATTTAAAATCTGAAGTTTTGACTGCAATACAAAAAAGCATCCTGGTCCTTGGGATTGGCAATATACTGATGAACGATGAAGGGGCTGGGATCCATGTTGTTACCAGGCTCGAAAAGGAAGGATACGACTCAGCCGATTTAATGGACGGTGGTACAGGTGGTTTTCATCTGCTCGGGTTCATTCAATCGTATAAAACTGTGATAATCGTTGATGCCGCACTGGATGATTTTGAAGCCGGACATATCAGGGTATTGTATCCTAAGTATGCAAAAGATTTTCCGAAGCAATTAAGCGCGCATGAAATTGGCTTAAAGGATTTGATAGATGCTGCCTTTATGCTGGGCAATATGCCTGAAATTCATCTTGTTGCAATCTCTATAAAGGATTTTCAGGATATGGGAATGGAGCTAACCCCTGAAATTGAACTTGCCATACCTGAGGCAATGAACCAGGTTAAGGAACTTGTTAAAAAGCTTCAGAAAGAAACTGATTAAAATCGTATTTATATAGATTCTGAAGGGGCGAGAGGCGACTAGGAGAGAGGCGATGGGCGGAAAAATACTATGTCTTCTGACTTCTGTCTTCCATCTTCTGACCTTTAAACTTTCGGAGTAAAGATTCGGCAAATCTAAGCAGTGTCTAGGTTTCAACTGTCTTTATGTATTTTGTCTTACCTAAATGAGCAGGTCTATTTCTGTCTCGACAGCCATTCAAACCACAAATCCATTCCCTCGCCAGTTTTAGCTGATACAACAATAAATTCCAGGTTCGGGTTTAACGAACGGGCGTATTCGATGGTTTTATCAGTATTAAAATCTACATAAGGAAGCAAATCTGACTTATTGATAAGGCACAGATGTGACGATTGGAACATATAAGGATATTTCAGCGGCTTATCTTCTCCTTCGGTAACGCTTATAACCACAACCCGTTTAAATTCACCCAGGTCGAATAAAGCCGGGCAAACCAGGTTTCCAACATTTTCGATGAAAAGTATGGCGCCAGGTACTACATCCAGTTTTTTGAATGCCGAATCAACCATACGTGCATCCAGGTGACAGCCCGAACCGGTATTGATCTGAATGGCAGGTGCGCCTGATTTTTCGATCCTATCGGCATCAAGCAGCGTTTGCTGATCACCTTCAATCACGAAAATTTTCCTGTTAGCAATAAGTGCCTTAATCGTTTTTTCGAGAATGCTTGTTTTGCCTGAGCCTGGCGAACTTACCAGGTTTAAACAAAGCACATTCATGGATTCGAACGACTTGCGATTAAGTTGCGCCAGTCGGTTGTTGTCCGAAAGTATATCAACATTCAGGTTGATTATCTTCTTTGCACCATGATCATGGGATTGGGTAAATAACACACTGTCATGCGAATGCGAATGTTCGTGGCTATGAGGGTGAGTATGGTCGTGGTCATGGTTGTGGTCATGGTTGTGGTCATGAACAGGTTGGCGGTCATGAATTTTCAATTCGTTTGTATCTCCGCATCCGCAAGTATCGCACATAGTTTTAGTATTTTATCTTGATTAGTAGTTGCATTTTTATTCGATGTTCCGGGTTCAGAGTGCCGGAAGTTTGTTGCTCTTATTCGATTAATTGCTTGTTCCAAGATTTCAGTATTATTAATATGCAGCCTTCGAGACGTTGTAAAACTTGATATGATGGTTAGGATTGTTATGAAACCCTGAAACTCTGAAACCCTGAAATTAAAACCACATTTAACTCTTTTTGTCAATTTAGTCAACCACCAGCGAAATCACCCTAAACTCGTCTCCACCACTTATTTTAGAAGGGAAGCACTGGCATTGCGGGCATACAGCCATCCTGTGGCTCATTTCAAATTCAGAATTGCATGCGTTGCATCTTCCTGTGCCTGAAGTTCGTATGATCTTAAGGATTGCATTTTCAAGAATTGAATCTTTTACCAACAATTCAAGTGCCGATTCGAAAGCATCAGCTTCAACTCCGCTTAAATCACCGACTTCGATGGTAATTTCCTGTATAGCAGAAGCTGAATTTTTTTCAGCCTCGCGTTGTGCAAGGTTGATTACTTCGATTGCCATAGAGAACTCGTGCATATATTATTTTTAGCAAATTCGTGGTAACTGGTCACCAGCCAACGAATCAACAATGCGCCGGCCACCTGTTTCGTTTTTCAGTACGACCCTTCCTGCATGATCGTTCACAACACGGCCAATAACAGCACTTTGTAAACCTAATTCGTTACTTTTCAGGATTTCAATAATAGTTGAGCTGTCTTTTTGGTCAGCTACTATCAGTACTTTTCCTTCGTTGGCAATATGCAGCGGATCGAAACCAAGCAGTTCGCACATGGCTTTCACGCCCTTATTTATGGGTAGTGCTGATTCATCAATTTCAATACCAAACTGAATTTTATCAGCAAGTTCATTCAAAACGGTAGCTACACCACCCCTTGTGGGATCGCGCATGAATTTTACCGTCGATTTATCCAGCACTTCCTGGATTAAGTGGTTCAGGGAAGCACAGTCGGATTCAACAGTTGTCCTGAAATTAAAGGATTCGCGCGCATTCATAACAGCCATGCCATGATCGCCGATAGTGCCATTCACAATGATAACATCGCCTGGATTAATGCCTTGTGCTTTGCAAATAGTACGGTTTTCCGTCTTCATCCGGCCAATACCGGCTGTATTGATAAACACCTTATCGCATTTGCCTTTGTTTACAACCTTGGTATCACCTGTTACAATAAGCACGCCGGCTTTTTTTGCTTCAGCTGCCAGCGATTCAACGATCAATTCCAGTTCATTCATAGGAAAACCTTCCTCGAGAATAAATGAAACGCTGATATAAAGTGGTTCGGCTCCCGAAACGGCCAGGTCGTTCACAGTTCCGCAGACAGCAAGTTTACCGATATTTCCCCCGGGGAAAAACAAGGGATCTATGACGAACGAATCGGTGGTAAAGGCAATTTCATGCGATCCAACCTGCAAAACTGCAGCATCGGTTTGCTCATCTAAAATGTGGTTGCTGAAATGTTTTAAAAACAAATCTGCAATCAGGTCATGCATCATTCGGCCACCGCTGCCGTGACCCAGCATTATTTTATCTTCCTTCTTCTTCATGAACGGTATTTATAATAGGTGGCACAAGTCCCTTCGCCCGAAACCATGCATGCCCCGACAGGATCGGTAGGAGTGCATTTTTTGCCAAAAAGACCGCAATCGACAGGTGTTTTTAAACCACGGAGGATTTGCCCGCAAATGCAGCCTTTGGGTTCAGTTGATTCGGGTACCTCGACCTGAAATTTTTTCTCCGCATCGAAGGCCGACAATTCTTCACGAATTTTCAGACCGCTTTTTGGAATTATACCAAGTCCCCGCCATTGGTCATCACGAAGTTCGAAAACCTCGCTCAGCATCCGTTGGGCTATTTTATTCCCGTCGTTATGAACTACCCGCTGATATTGGACTTCCACCTTTGGGTCGCCGGATTCGATCTGAGCCGTAAGCATTAAAATAGCCTGCATCATATCAACAGGTTCAAAACCAGCAACCACAACCCCTAATCCACAAACCGAGGCCAGTTCATTATAAATGGCGGTACCCGTAATTGCGGTTACATGGCCGGGAGCTATAAAACCATCTATTTTAACGCCTTCTTCAACCAAAGCTTTCATTACCGGCGGCATAACTTTGTGTGCACTAAGTACGAAAAAGTTAGTGATATTGTTTTTTTTTGCCTCCAGTATTGCTGTAGCTGTCAAAGGGGCGGTGGTTTCGAAACCGATTCCAAGAAATATAATACTTTTTTCGGGGTTCTTTTGTGCAATTTCTAGCGCCTCCAGCACCGAATATATTATACGGACGTCACTTCCATTAGCTCTTTCTTTTTCCAGCGAAGTTGTCGAACCCGGAACGCGGATCAAATCCCCGTAAGTGGTAACGATAACCCCGGGTATTTTACTGTAAGCCATTGCCAGATCGATAAAATGCTGGCTAGAAACACAAACCGGGCAACCCGGACCAGAGATTAAATGAATAGTGGAAGGAAGCAGGGTAGGAAGCCCAAATCGCTGAATAGCCATAGTATGCCCGCCGCAAACTTCCATCAGGACAATTTCTTTTTTCGAAATCGCTTTCAGCTTTTCCGCGACCGACAGAATAAGGTCTTTTTTCCGGTATTCATCTATGTATTTCATGCTTTTTAGGTCAAAGTTTCTGGTTACAATAGTTCAAGGTTCAAATGCCTTCGGCGTGCAAGGTTCAAGTGCCTTTGGCGTTCAAAGATTAGCAATCTAAGGTATTCTTACGGAACTATTTTCAATTTTCTATTTACTTTTAACTGAGGTTTATTTGGGCCTGCCCAGTTCTTCTTCCTGCAATAATCGCAATGTTTCGGTAGCGAATTCCGCATCCACTTTTTCAATTGCAAAACCGGCATGAAGCATAATGTAATCACCAGGTTTTACATCAGAAAGCAATAATAGACTTGCAGTATATTCTACATTTTCTATGCTGACCAGGGCAGAATATTCACTAACACTGATCACTTTGGCTGGTATGGCTAAACACATTTTAAATCCCTTCTTTTAGATGCAATGGCTAATTGTCCGAGTGCAATTCCACCATCGTTGGTGGGCACATTTGCATGTGAGTATACGTTGAACTTATTTTTCTGAAGCATTTGGATTGTCCTCTCAAGCAGGTATTTGTTTTGAAATACGCCTCCTGAAAGTATTACTTTGTTTA
>JBAXBJ010000147.1:0-8838 GCA_037142075.1 Bacteroidota bacterium | reverse complement strand
TACAATTAGAGGCCAGGAGATAAATATGATTATTACGGTTTCCATCGGAATATTCGGATTTCTGATTGGTGAACTGAATTTGCTGATTAAAGATGAAAAGGGAATCCAGGTCTTCAGGATTATCGGGAGCGATAATATGTGAAGCCGGTTGAGGAGTAGTTGGCGGAACCGAAACAGCGGTAGCAGCTTCGGAAAGTTGTACTAAATACTTTTCGTTGTTGATGTTTTTGTATGCATCAGGATCATCACTTACAAAGCAAAGCCTTGTAATGTCCTTGCATTTCGGGTCGCAAAGGATTCCGAGTGCTTTTTCGTAAAACTCCTGTACCTGATGGTAAGCTATATCGTGGTGGACAGCAGTTGTGTTTACCTCAATGAAAACCTTCAAGCCTTTATCACTCGGACTGCGAAAGCAGCCGAAAGTGTACGGGATTTGTTTGATTTTGAGAAAGGCATTGCTTAGTTGTTCAGGAGTCAGCTTGTCAAAATCAAGATGTACAAAGCCGCTGTATTGTTTTAGGAGGTGGGCTTTGCGCCCGCCCTCATAAGTTCCTGAAGGAGTGAAAGCCGGAAGCTGCTTTTTGAGCTGGTCGGCTTTTTCGGTATCGCCGGAGGCAATACAGGACCGGATAGGTTCAATATCTGCCCTGTATTTGCCGATCTTAATGTCATTAAGAATTAAGATCAAGGATCGGTTCTCAACCGGCTGGTTAAATCCTGTAAATATGGTTGCTGTTGCCATATCGTTCAGGATTTAGCAGGTTTATGGTGCTTTTCGAGCAAAGCCAGAATGTCGGTAAGTCGGTAGTACATTTTACAACCGATCTGAGAATAGGCAATGATGCCTGTATCACGCCAAGCTTGGGCAGTGCGTTTGCTGATATTCATTACCTGAATGAACTCCTGGTTGTCGAAGAAGACCTGGTCAGGGCAGGACTGTTGTTTTTGAGCCAGGATTGTTTCGAGACGTTTAAGCCGTTCCATCACGTTGTCGAGTGGTTCACGGCAGGTTTTGCAGTGTTCCATGCCTATTTCCTCCGTGAATTAAACAGTTTCTCGTTTACTTCCTGTTCGATCTCCTCGTTGGTGGATTGGCGGTTACGTTGTAACCAGACATCAAGCTCTGCGCGGTTGAAATACAATTTCTTACCCTGTGGGCAGAAATGCGGAATCTGCCGTGTACTGGTCAGCTTATAGAGGTGGGATTGGCTTACATCGAGATAGGAGCAAGCCTCATTAAAGTTTAGAACTGTTTTTTGTAACAGGTTCTGCTCATCCAGCTTATTAGCTATCTCGGAGAGTTTGTAGAGGATCAATTCTTCTTGTGACATCGTTCTATAATTTTAAAAACGATGCAAAAGAATATAGTAAAAAACGGGTCGAAGTTGAGGTATTGAGCACTCAATGAGATAACTCAAAGTACTCAATGTTTTTTATTGCAGTTAGTTGAAAATCTTATTAATTTCTTCCTTTGATTTAGAGTTTTCTATTTTGCTCGATGATAGATTTTGAGCTTTTAGCAAGGTGCCATTTTTAGAATAAAATACTTTGGATTTTTCAATTGCGGTTAGTGTAAGGTTGGTAAACAGTAATTTGAGCTGATCGTAAATGTCGCGGAATACTGCTGTCTCACAATCGAGATGGATTTCAGCTGATCCTGGAATCAGGTTTTTGGAAGTCAGAACAGAAAGCAAATCATCTGTGGAGGTCTTAGCCTCATTGAGGAGGTAGACTTTATTGGTCAACTGTGTGATAATTGTTTTTAGACTTTCAGGTTTGCCTTTAAACCCAAAGTTGATTTTGTGCTCAATTTTGGGTTTATTGTCATCTTCAAAAAATTCCTTTTCCTTAGCCGGATATATCTTTTTAATGGAAGAAATAGGTTCGTTTAATTCGAGCAGGTAAAAGTCTTCCAAAGTGAATACTTCTTCCAAAACGTTTTTATGGACTTCCTGGATACTGAAATACAATAATATCAGTTCAAGTTTTAAAAGGTAAAGCGAGTAATGAATTGGATTGCTTTGATCATTGGGAAATTCGTTGCAGTTTCTTGCATTCAGTTCAGTATTTACTTGTTTTGTAAGAGTCTTTAAGTTACGCAGAAGGGAAGTAGTATGATAGATAATGTCGATGTTATTTGACCATTGTGACGAACGAAGTAAATACACATTGAAAACTCTCAATACTTCTTTACTGATAAGCAGATCATAATATTTAGTAATCGTATCATGGTAGGGTGGCAGTTCACAACTGAAATATAAATCAATGATCTTTACTGATGATGCCTGAATGTTCTTATTGAACCAGGAAGATAAATCCGGCAGGTCGTTAACCAGAGCTTTTACTTGACGGGTTAAATCATCCATATTATCAGGTTCCTTGTTTCCAAGTGCCCTAATTTTTTCAGCATAGGTTTTGCTTTTCAAATCAATTGCCCAGGGCATCAACTCGCCATGCATAATGCTATGTAATATCTTGGATTCCATATTTGGCCTATTTCAATTGAGTGAGCAAGTTAGCAAATTCCAGTTTAACATCATCGGTAAAGCTGTCTAAATATCCTTCAGTGGTTAATTCTGAGCTGTGACCCAGGGATTCTTTAATGAATGAAGTAGAAGCTCCTTTTCGTTTGAGTACTGTTGAAAATGAATGCCGGGCGGCATAGGTTCCGATCTTCATAGCGATTTCCTTTTCTTCCCTGATTTCCTCCATGTGCTTATTTACCCATTTGATGAAACGCTGGCACCTGTGTTTAACGGTTACTGGATTTAATCCGGCTTCCAGTATTGGAAACAAATAGGGGTTTACGGGATCGGTATTCTTTTGCCGGTTTATAATCTCCAGTACTCTTGGATTAAGCCCAACCTTGATGGGGCGTAAATCCTTCTTTTTGGTCCTCTTGGTTTTTTCGCGGTAGAAATTAATATAATTGCCATCCAGATTTTCGGGTTTCAGATGGGCAATATCTGTAAAGTTTATTCCATTACACAAGTAAGAGAAAATCCAGAAATCAATTGCCTTCTGTTTTGCTGCTTCCTTCGTTGTGTAATCTAATAACTTTTGTAGGTCATCGGATGGCAGGGCTTTTTTAATGTTCCGGCCGGCAGGAATCTGATACTTTTTGAAAGGGTATTTGTCGGCTGATAACATGTTATTATCTATTGCCTGGTTAATAATAGCTCTGAGCTGCCTCATGTAAATGCCTATCGAGCTTGTTGACTTCCCGGCTTTTGTCATATGGTTTTCATAGGACTGCAGGAACTCGGGTGTAATATCATAGATTGTCAGGTTCTTTTTGAACTCAGTGATTGAGTTAATAGTTGTCTGGTAGGAAATAGCTGTTCCGATCTGGCCGTTTTCCTTCAGGGTTTTAATGTACCTGTCAAACCAATAGGAAAGCTTTGAAAGGTGCTGTTCACCTGAGAGCGGGCTACGTTGAAAGAATGCCTCTTCAAAAGCCACAATAGAAAAAGGGTGGAGGTTATCAAGAATTTTCTGGGCCTTGGTTTCTATTACCTTCAGACGTGCCTTGAGCTTCTTTATTTCAGCATCGCGGAGGTTGGGAGAGAAAACCTTCTCCCATTCATCCTTGGTAACGGCTTCTTTGATGCCATATTTTTTCTTGCCTTCTCCGTAATAAATGTTTAATTTTACAGGGTACTTATTGTCCTTGTTTGCCTTGGTTCCTTCTATTACAAAGCCCACTGTTGCTGTGTTTTCTATCATAATATCAGCATTAAAAATGCGATTAAAAATGCGACCAAAAATGCGACCATATCGATACACAAAGATATGAAATAAAGGATAACAAAAACAAATAAAGGAAAAATAAATATTGATTATCAGTGTGTTAAGTAACATTCACAGACATAAGAAATCATCGGAAAGTAAAAAATGTGACTGTTAATCAGAGGGTCTCAGGTTCAAGTCCTGAAGGGGGAGCTTCAGAATCAAGCACTTACGAAGAAATTTGTAGGTGCTTTTTCCTTTTCAACATACAAATCAACATACATTATCAATTATAATATAAGGCAAATTCTAGTATGAGGCTATGAGAGAAAAGTGGAAAGTGAATAACGAATGGTGAACAGGTTAGGAAATTGGTTTGAGTGAGGCGCACCCCGACAGGTTTTACTGGCGGGGTGGTCCTACCCGATTACCCGATGTAATCAATTCATTTTTATCGCAATTTTGTAAGATTCCTAAACTGATTTCAAATACATATTTTATAATTATTTACTGCTAATAGCGTAATGAGTCTTCAGCCATTTTTGTCACAACTTCCTTTTCAAAATTATAAAGTTTTACCAGGGTTTGCGAAGAAGCATCAGCACTCTGTGGTGTTATGACGACAAAATTCATCGTGGTTTTATTTGGGTTATGATCAATCCATGTTCCTGAATTCGCATAAATACATTTTTTATGATCATAATTTTCATCAGCAATCATTTTCGGTGTGTGTGTATGGCCAAAAATAACAATTCTTTTATCTGTTAAAGGGTTCATAAAGAATTGCAGATTTGCCTGATAATCAGTTTCTATGCTTGAATTAACAGAATCGATGGCACGAGCAGTTTCTATATGAATTGCTACATTATTGTGAGTTTGTCTTGCCTCCCAGTTATCCTTGATTCCTTTAAAAAGATTCAAACTGATCAATCCACCCGGAGATGATTGATAAGGAATAAGATCATTTACTGAATAATTACCAGTGAATCCACCTACATTTGTATGAAAGATTTTTTCATCAAATCTGTTTGTAACAGGAAACATTTTGACTGCCATTCTCCAAATATTCCAGTATCGGAATAATAAATCCTGGCCTTCACCGCCCGAAATGTTTTCTGTAACAACTGGCAGGGTATCTCCTGGTGACGGGAAATTCTGAATCTTATAGAGTGCACCCAGTCTGGTAAAAAAATAGCCTGGAGGCAATATGGTACCTGGAGCAATATCTTGATTTGAAAACGGATCAGGTGCACAGAAGAAATTGTAGCGGTGACCATGCTCAATAGCTATTTTAGGATAGTCAACCGGAGAGTAAGTCCCTAAACCCAATACTGCATCCCGGGCCTGATTTACTCCTGGCAGGATACTCTCAATATTTGCTGCCGTAATTGTTAAATCATGATTTCCAGGCACATAAGTAACCAGAATATTCCCTTCCTGAATAATACTGTTTACCGCATCAAATACGCCTTTATTGGTTGTAGCAACACGCTTAACAAAATCAGCCTGATCTTTCCCCTTATAAGTGTCTGCTGTAGCTGGCACAAACCATTCATCGAGCAGATCTCCGGCGATTACCAGTTCTTTGACATTTGGAGCTGCTTTTATCTGTTTAAGCAATTTTTCAAGAGGCCCAAGGTTTACTTTGCACTCAGCATAGGAAGTATCGGCACCAAGGTGAAGGTCGCTGAGAATAACAATCATATTCCTTTCATTCCCTCCATTGCTAAATGGGTTTATTCCCGGATCTGATTGATCTGACTTTTTACACGATGCAAATACACTCAAGAACGATAACGCCACAAATGCATTTAAAATCCTCATATTAATTTTCATGATACACTTATTTTTTTCTTACTACCCGAATGGCTTTTCGGAATATGACCCATTTATTTGAGAGGACGCTAAACTCCTCTGTTCTATCTTTCTTTTTTGTTACGATGGCAGGCCAGTCTTTTGACTTTCGATGACCTTGAGTTTATAAAACTTGCGTGTAAATGTATGTGTTAATAGCATAACTAACAGAAAGTAATTAATGAATTCTCAACTTTAGTCTAAATCGATAAATTAACTATAAAGAATCCAGTGAGTTCCGGGCAGCTCTTTAAGTTCAAGGCACGTTCAAATAGGTGATCAGCAGGCAAAAGGGTTGCCGATGTCCTGGTAAACGGCTTCATCAGCCGCGGCTGAGAGGAACTGGCGGTATTCGGATTCGCCACAGGTTTGACAGTAGAGTTTGCCGTCGGATGGACAGTAATAGGCAAAGGTGCCTTTTTAAGGAGGTTAAATGTTTTATTAAAGCCGGTTAACCTGATACGGGAGTTTAAGAATTATAAATGGAAGGAAGACCAGTATGACGGCAATACCTTTAATAAATATGCAAGAAATTGCCGGTGAATAAATACTACAGGGGCAGTGCTATTGCACCTAATTAACAGGAGAACTAAGTATATATAAATCTACTTATGATGAAACAAAAACCTCATAACAAAAACCTTATGCTAACAGTATTCCTGGCGATCACACTTTTAAATCTTTCCCTTTTAAGTATGCGATTTCAAGATATTTTTTTCTTGTCTCCGGAGTTACCGATAAAATAGAATGGAAATAAATATGGTCAACATTCTCAATACCAGGATATTTCAAGCTCCAATCATCGATGGTTTTTTCCATTGCTGCTTTAAATCCTTTTTCCCTATACACTTGTTCATTAAAAAAAGTTGGGTGCATAATAATTGCTTTTTTTATTTTAAGTAAAGGGATTCGACCATCCGGATCTCCATGCCAGCCTTTTTCGTTCAGCCTGTAGGCGAATCCGTAAGTTAAAACCCTTTCCATCCATCCTTTGACCAATGCGGGGAAGTGCATCCAGAATACCTGGGTTATAAATACCAAAACATCAGCTTCAGCAACTTTCTTTTGTTGAAGCAATACATCCTTTGGTTTTTGAGAGTTAATCAGATTTATGAGATCCTTATCTGTCTTATCTTTTATATACCTTTTTGCAATAAACCGTTTAAACGGACCACCTGCAAGTTCTATTATCATTGTTCTCAGATCCATTTGACGGAAGATGTCTTCAGGAATATCTTCATCTACAAAAAATGAAAAGTCCATATCCTGAAAGATTGGATTGAACTTTATCTTATACAAATCAACGATTTCATATTGGTGACCCGCTTCTTTGATTCCCTTTACAAAATTATCGAGTACTGCTTTTGTAAAGGACTTCGGATTCGGATGCGCGAAGATGATTAAAACTTTCATGGTCTCAGGCTCTAAAAGGTTATGTGTCTTTTTACCTTCTTTTTATATTGAATGTATTCATCGCCGTATTGCCCGCTGAGAAATTCTTCTTCTTTTATCATTATGAAGTGATGGATAATCCAAGCTCCCAGGAATGCAAGAATGTTCAAATAATGTGGAGTTAAAAGGCAGGATGAAAACAAGATAAATATGAATCCCAGATAAAATGGATGGCGGCTAAGCGAATAAATACCGTTGGTTTGTAAAATGTGTTTACCTGATGAAGATAAGCCGAAAACCAAATCGCTCTTTAATTTGAATGTAGAAAGAAATAAAATGGCAGTTCCTAAAATTAAAAATACGAGTGCTATACCATCGATATATCCTGCAGAAGCAAATATTCTATAAACACTAATATTTAGTCCTCGTAAAAGCAAAAATGAAAGGTTGACCACTACCAGTAATTTAGCAAGTATAAAAAATAAAACAGGAATGGGCGGGCGGCCAATAATTTGTTGTTTACTTATTATTGCCCGGACAACGACAGTAGCAACTAAAAATACCAATAACAAAAAGATAATTAAGACAATTGCAGAAATCATATCGATCATTTATAATTGATTAAAATTGATCTTGGGATACATTTTTAGATTAAAGATGACATTTCTACTGGACTAATCAAGAATTGCTTTTAGTGACCTTAAATATACAAATAAAGAATATATATTGTACCTGGCAGACCGAATTATTTTGTAATATATCGTCAAATATTGAATTTATAAATTAAAACAATGAAAGCTGAATAGGCTCATTTGTATGCTTCACGGGGTAGTCAGTGTTAACATTTCTGCCTTTCTGGGCCCCTTCATTTGTAATTCCCTCAGTAATTTTAGCTACAAAGTTTGGGAATTAAATACAAATGCATAACTTTGAATATGTTTAACGAAACCAATTAATAAGTAAAAATCGAAATTATGAAAGATAAGGAATCAATGAAAACCATCCGGTTGTTAGCCCGGATAACGGGGACATTGCTGATATTTATCTGCGTTTCCCTTTTTATTATAATACTGCTCGACGGGCTTAAAAATCCGAAACCAGGACCCGGTCTCGTCAGCGGCTTTTTGCCAAGGAAGTTGATCTGTTCGTCATAGGTGCCTTCGGCTACAAGAACGGTATCGCCGGGGTTGGCAGCGTTGATCCCCTGCTGGATCGTAGGATAATCGGCAGGTACATGGATGATCCGGGCCTGCAAAGCAGCCATAAAAATAAGGCCGCAGCAAAAAAGCAACATTTTTTTCATGGACTTGTTTTTTATATGTGTGAATATTAAAATTGCCAGAAACTACAAATGAGGATCGTAAGGAGCAGGGTAAGAAATTTGTTTGTTGACCGATAAAAAAAATACTCGTCCTCCTGGATGGAAGTGCTGCCAGTATTAAGAAGCCAAGCGGATTAAAGGGAAATAATCCTGTAAACAAGCAGCGGGAACTGCAGGCCTCCTTGATTTGTAAAGATACGAAATTATTAACTGATATGTTATTGTTATATATGTGTCGTGAATAATTCCCGACATTGTATTTCATTCCCCGGGTGTTGGCTCCGAAGGCCGGTACGAATCAATCAGAGCGACATTGGAAAGGAATATACGAACTTTGAGATACGACCGGTTATAAAGGAATCCCAAAGGTAACCCTTGTACCGGTAGCTTCATTGTCAGCATCTTTAAGGTCCAGAATATCGAGGAAGATTTTTTTATTGAGTTTCCGGTTGAGGTTTTTTATCCGTTCGTATGTCAGGGAAGTTGCCATACTTCGATGGCCCTGTTCCTGCATAGTCTCCAGTTCAAAAGCTTTCTGCCTT
>JBAXBJ010000146.1:0-8893 GCA_037142075.1 Bacteroidota bacterium | reverse complement strand
CTTCTTTTATCAGTCCGATGCGAAAAGAAACGAGGTTTTTTCGGTTTAATTCGAGGTACGCTTTAACCGCTTCGGCACCCGCTTTTTTTACAAAGGAGTCGGGATCTTCGTTTTTAGGCAGCACAACAACATACACGTCCATCCCGGCTTCTAAGGGTAGCTTGATGTTGGCAATACTGGCCCTGATACCGGCATCATCGTCGTCATAAACGAAAGTAAGGCATGTAGTAAGGGTATTTATCATTTTAACCTGAGTTTCACTCAGGGCGGTACCGGAACCGGCTACGGAGTTTTTTATCCCTGCCAGGAATAAACTGATGGTATCTGTTTGGCCTTCGACCAGGAAACATTCTTTTTCGTCTGAGATAGCCTTTCTGGACTGGTACAGGCCATACAGGAATTTGCTTTTGCTGAAAACTTCTGTTTCTTTGGTGTTGATGTATTTGGGCTTGTCTTTTTCTCCGGTAAGAATTCGTCCGGTAAAACCGATGATGCGGCCAGAACGGTCCAGAAAAGGGAACATTAAACGGCGTGAGAAGGTATCGTAATAAGTGCCCTGTTCGTTTTTGTTGATCAGCCCGGCTTCAAACAGGATATCCAGGTTATACCCGGCAGAAGCTGCCGCTCGCATGAGAGAATTGCCTGTTTCGGAATAGCCTAAAGAATAGGGTGAAACGGCATCGAGAAGGTTACGCTGAGAAAGATATTGAATGGCAGATTCGTTCTTTGCTAAATTGCGAACAAAGTGCTCAGCAGCGAATTTGTTGGCAGCCAGTATGGCTTCTTTTTTAGTTTTTTCTTCCTGCTCTTGCGGTGAATTATTCCCTTCAATAATTGCTATTGAATATCGATTTGCGATATAGGTTAGAGATTCAGCATAAGTTTGATTTTCGTGTTTTTCAAGGAATTTGATAGCATCCCCCGACTCTCCGCAACCGAAGCATTTATAATTGTTTGCACTTGTAAAAACTACAAAGCTAGGCGTACGTTCGTTGTGAAAAGGGCAGCATCCTTTATAATTTGAGCCTTTTCTTTTGAGTGTAACGAAATCAGAAATTATGTCGTAAATCTGAATGGCATCTTTTATTTCATTTTCATTTGTTATCATTACTTACTGTATATGCGTTGTTTTTACAATTATAGATACCAGAGAAAAAAGTAGCATTATAAGGCAAGTATCAAAACGGAAGATCATCGTCTGCGGTAGGTAAATCAATTGCGGGAAGTGCCTGGCTTTTGAAACCCTGGTCGGGTGACTGTGAAATGATTTTTGAAAGTACGTTTTGTTGAATAAAATCGAACAGGTATTTCATTTGCACGGTATCGTCGAAGGTTTTCTTCCCTTTTATTTCGACTTCAACCATTTGAGGCAATTCGCCGGGGCTATCTTTAGTCCATTTTGAAGGAATTGTTAAATCATTTTGAGTTATCCAGGTGAAAGCATGGTCTTTTTTAGCGATCTTGAATTTGATTTGTTTTTTAAGGTCGGCGTTTGGGAGGCGCATTAAAATACCTTTTGATTCGCGTGAAGAATAGGGCATGGCGACATTATACAATTCGCTGTTATCCCTTATTACAAAAACGATGTTTCGAAAGGTGCCATACTGATTTTCGGTTTTTTGATCGAAAACATTTTCCAGCATCCCTGAAATGGTATCGAATTGAAGTTCATAGACTAAAATGCCGTTTTTATTCAGGCGTTCTTTTGCTTTTGGTGTTGATTTTTCAGCGCGGATGGTGAATTTTCCATCAATAACACTGACATACGTTCTGTTTTCAGACGAATTTTCTAACATGGCGAATAAATTTGAAAATTTGAAAATGAGAGAATTTGAAAATGGCATTAGTATGCCCTGTAAGGGCCCCGAATTATCGGGGTCAGTCCTAATGCAATTGGCTCGTTACAATACCTTCAGGAAAAGGCCGTCGGGGGAGCAGACAAGGGTTTGACTTACGGTTAGTACAACCACAAACATTGCCATTCATCATTGCAAAACTGGCTCAAGACAGTGAACCTTCTAATGCCCCGACGATTTTGAAAAGTGGGGTAAAAAGTTTTATAATTTTTCGAGCGTTTTTAAGACGGAATCGCATTGATCTACCAATGAAATAATAGTATTGATTTCCTTGTTGAAAGCATCAATTTCGGATAAGTTAGGAGTTTGATCGCGCAGCATCATTAAGGTAGTCGCGGCCATTTCCAGACATGTTTTATTTAGTGAAATGAGCGGGATGGATCCCAGGATAAAAGCGTTCATAAGATTTCGGTGTTAGAAGTGATAATAATTTCACTACTGCATAAGGCGTGGAGCTTTTTCTCTGCAGCCTCTTTGTTTTTCGCTCCTTTCACGGTATACTCACGGGTATATTCCTGCTGGTGGACGATGATAGAGTACTTAATAAGAAAGGATTTTTTTCCGGGCATGGGGTGTGGTATTGAATTGGATGGGTGAGTCTGATGTTCAGTGGTAAGTTTTACAAATGAAAAAAGCGGATTTACCGTCTGGTATTTCGCAAACAAAGCCATTTTTAACCTTTTATCATTTCCCCTTAACTGGTTGAGGCTTCCTTTTAAATTGGTTCAGGCAATTGTTATTTCGCGCACATGAAACAAGTTCCAGACGACTGAATCGTTTTTTGCTGGCGGATCCATCATGTACCGGGTTAATCCAACCTTCTTTTGTCCAACGCTCCACTTTACCACGGCCATACATTTTAAATGCTTCAGCCTGACTCATGAAAGGTTGTAATACCCCAAGCTGTTCCAGAGTGGCCTGTACTATCATTTCAATTTCAAATAGTTCTATGGTTCTCATACTATGTTATTGTTAATTTTGAAAGCACTTTCTAAGGATAGGTTCAGGCACTATTTCGGCTCATTTGAATCAACTCTCGCAGTATTCCTGATGTCAGGTTCTTGTTCAAATTCCTCGAGCAATTCTTTTTCAGCAATATTTAATCCGACAGCAAGAATTTTTAGTGCTGATTTGGATGTTAGCTGGCCATTAGGACGGTTAGCCCTTATCCATCTGCGAATTGTTTCCATGTTGGTAATCTGAAAATCAAGCATCAAACGCTTTTTTATATCTGTTCGGTTTCTAAGATTGCCAATATGGACTTGTTTGATTTTTTTTGCCATTTTTGTGATAAATATGTGTTAAATATGTGCGAAAAATGTATTAACTTTGTAGTAATCTAACTACGGTTGGGGAGAATTAATGAGATTGCAAATATATAATAAGAAATCTTACATTTACATAAAATCTAAGATTTAATTATTAATTATCTAACAAAACAAAAGATATTGACATCCACAATGGTCGGAAGACTTGAAATACTAAGAAGGAGCACCGGGTTAAACCAGGCTCAATTTGCTTACCGAATTGGTTTGCAGCCTGGTAGTTATTCTGATATTAAAAAAGGCAAACTTAAATCAGGGATATCTAAAAAAATATTAAATAAATTAGAAACTGAATTTGGTGCAAATATTGAATGGTTAAAAACCGGGAACGGTGAAATGTTTATCATTGACAAAACAGACACCATACAGGTAAAAGAAGCACCTGCTTCAAAACTAGTGATTACTAAACACGTTTATGATGTTTACGCGGAATTAGCGCTATTGAAAGAAATTATAATCGATTTAAAATCTGATATCAAAATGCTGAAAGAGAAATCCCTCGGCGATAGCAGGCTAACCGAAATGCTAGCAAGGACTATTGAAAATCTTACAGACAGACCTGAAACAAAAAATGAACTCTCACAAAATCAGGGAAAAGAGAATCCCTCAAAAAATTATTTGGACAAAGTGGGCTAATTCAAATACACATTGACTTTGTCCTTATACTAAGAATACTGATTATATTATTTCGTCCTGTAGCTTATTAGCCCACCCTCAACAGCTTTAGTGTATCCTTGCTTTGATAGAGGTAGTCTATGACTTGCCGGTTAGCTCGGTCAATAATACTCCAATCCACAGCCAGATAAGTATCTGTAATATTCCCTGCCGACGAATGGTTTAGTGCAAAATGAATATCATCCTTTGGAATATGCAGGTCGTTGCGTGCAATAGTTGCCCAGGAATGGCGAGACCAGTAGGAAGTAATGGTTGGCAGCTCTAAACGTTCACAAATCGATTCAAGCCCTTTGTTCACTCTCTTGTTGAATTGTGAAGGATTAGTATATAGCCTGTGGAAATTAAAAAGCCTTTCTTTGTCTGAATTTCTATCCAGATAAGGATTCAACTCCGAAGGTATCAGAATAGATGTCAAAGCCTTGTCCGATCTTCTTGTCTTTGTTTTCTGCCTGTAATAAGTAATCCGCTTTTTTTTCGCCAAGGGACAATAATACAAATCAACGGTATTCATCCCACATAATAAAAAGCTAATCATAAAAACATCATGCGCCATTAGTTCAAGTGGATCCTCCGGAGTATCATTAGCTATTGCTCTGATTGTTTCAATTTCCAGGTTACGCTTTGCAGTTGTATTAGCCTTTGGTATCTTATACCCTTTCCGAAAAGGGTTTTTATCAATTACATCTTCCGTTTCTGCTATTTTACAAAGTGCCGACAGGTAGACCATATATAGTTTTATAGCTGTAGAACTGCAAACTTTCTTGGCAGGACCTTTGACTGTCCGAAGGTGGATCTCGAAGTCGTTCAACAATCGTACAGTAAAATTATCAGCATAAAGACAGGGTTTGTTTACAAATAGTTTCAACCTGTCAATCGCAGTGGTATACCCGTTGCAGGTTTGTTTAGCTTTTGTATGCTCAAAATTTTCAATTTTAGCCTTGAAGTATTCGAATAAGTTTATAGTGCCTGATTCCAGAATTGGTGTTGTTAAAAACGCAACCAATTCAGATACCGGCATAAGGTCTATCTTCTCCTTCAGGGTTAAAGTCATTTTCTGGTATTCTTCAATTCGTCTGTTCAATTCTTTTAAAAGATCGAAATTGATTATTTCATTCTTCGAGTTAAGATCCTTTCTCGAAGCATAATAAGGTGTTGGGACATAAGCTACTTTTCGCAGATGAGTTATCCGGATGCGTATCTGGTATGTTCCATCAGAACGTTTTCTGTCAGCGACTACACTTTTAAAAGTTATCATAT
The DNA here is from genome assembly GCA_037142075.1 of Bacteroidota bacterium. GTDB lineage: Bacteria > Bacteroidota > Bacteroidia > Bacteroidales > UBA4417 > UBA4417. Next base: position 3,780 of record JBAXBJ010000146.1, on the reverse strand, counting down.
TTGTAGATATTTGAATATAACAAAGGTAATCATTTGTTTACAAATTTGTAAACAGAATGACATAAATATGCATAAATAGGTGTAAAAACGTGCGAATAAAAAAAGGCCTTCAATTATGAAGGCCTTGTAAATCAGTTGTTTAAGTGGTCTCCCGGACAGGATTCGAACCTGTGACCCATTGATTAAGAGTCGATGTTATATCCCTTATCATTACTTTTTCTTTTCTATCATCTTTCAGTATATCAATATTTTAACAAAATATACTTTATCTTTTTTTATCGTTTTATCCCCTTTTTAACTATATTTGTATGTTGAATTGTATGTTGATATTAAGAAACCATGGAAAAGAACCAAACCCCTGCTACTGCTTATGTTATCCTCGAAACTCGCTGGCCTAACACAAAGCAAATGTATAAATTAAAACTCATGATTACGTTCAAGCGCATTCAAAAGTTTTATACTATTATCATACCGGGTGTTCCTGCAACTATGTCGGAGCTGGATTTTGCCAAAACAAAATTGGACAAACCCCGAAAGCCTTTTTCTGAATACCGTGAAAAATTTAATATCATCGAAGCGGATGCAAGGCAAACAATCACTGACCTGCCGGAATTTTCTTTTGAAGCCTTCGAGAAACAATATTTCGACCCCCCAAAGGTGGATAAAGACCTTTTCACAGGTATAAAAAATTATAGCAACGAACTTCGGAAACAAACCAGGGTAAGCACAGCTAATAATTACGACAGCACAGCCTATTCCTTCCGGAAATATTGTACAGATAATCAAATAACTACTCTTTATTACAACGACATCACCGTTGCCTTTCTTAACAATTACGAAGCATGGATGCTGAAGGAAGGACACAACCTCACTACAGTTGGTATCTATCTGCGTAACATCCGCGCCATATTAAATATAGCAATTCAGAAAGGCCTGTTTAATAAAGAAGCCTATCCTTTCGGTAAAGGCAAGTTTGAAATTCCGGCAGGTCGTAACGTTAAAAAAGCACTCACCGTTCAGGATGTTGGTAAAATATTCAATTATCCCGCTATTGATGGAACAACCACCCAACGACAAAGAGATTACTGGATCTTCAGCTACCTGTGCAACGGCATCAACATGAAAGACATTGCCCGGCTCAGATACCGCAATATCGACAAAGATTCCATTACTTTCATTCGGGCCAAAACCGAACGCCGTCAGCGTGCCAATCAAAAGACCATTGTAGTGCCTCTTACTGAGGAAATTGCAGATATAATTTTCAGATGGGGTAATCAGGCAGCATCAAAGAACGGATATGTATTCCCAATCCTTCGTGACGATATTACCCCGGATAAAGAACTGGCCCTTATCCAGCAATCAATCAAAACCCTTAATAAATATATCAGGCGTATTGCAGGGGAACTCAAAATCGAAAAGGATGTGAGTTCATATACTGCTCGCCATAGTTTTGCTTCAGTGATGAAGCAATCCGGCGCCTCCACCGAGTTTATCAGCGAAAGCCTGGGCCATAGTAACCTGGCTACCACCGAAAACTACCTGGCCAGCTTCGAAATGGAAACAAAAAGAAAACTCGCAAAAAATCTTTTAAAGTTCTGACTTTTCGTTTTTACTACTTATTTTAGTGGATATTTATTTTTAAGATGGAGAACGAGATAGTAGGCTGGGAAGACATTCTGGATGTGGAGCTTAGCAAAAAAAGAGGGGAATACCTGCTTTACAGAAACTATAAAATCCGCCATGACGACGGCAATGAGTCATTCGTGTATTCAATATCCGGAAGTAAACGGGAAAGCGGACTCCTTAATCTGTTTGCGACAATGCCTATTGCTAAGGGGCTTACTGCATACCTGGTAAAAGGGAATCGGTCAGGTCAGAACCTGTTCGATTTTATGATGAGTGGCCGCCCGCTGAAGATTAGGGACTTCTATAACTCTTACGAACTTATATGCTCTGAACAGGCTGAAAAAGTCAACGAAAGCAGCATAAACCCTCTGCAGCAAGAAGATGTTATCCATGACTTTTTACCGGCTCATATTCTTCAGGAAGAGAAATTTCTGGCAGAATCTGAAAAATATTTTTCCGAATATCTCACTGAAAAAGAGCGAGTGTACAAAGCGTTGCTAAAAAAAGGTGTCTGTTATTGTATCAACTGGATTCATGATAGCTATAGGCAGCTCCTTCAGTCTAACAACTGCCTGAGTCAGTCACAGTTCAAAAGGACTTCTGTATCCACCTATGAAGAGTTGGATGACGACAGGGAAATTCTGGCTGACATCATCCTGCTTCGGAACATGGAAGAGTTATTGAAATTTATTTATCAGCGGTTTTACGAACAGGTCTTTTACGCTTCCAGGGCATTTATTGCTCCGCTCGACGGCATTCCGGCAGATCCTGATGTGGAATATGTGTATAATATCATGCTCAGTTCCGGGATATTCAACACCAGGTTATTTAAAGATAAAATCACAGCTTTGATGCTTTGTTCTGATACAAACATCAAAGGATTGCTAACCTGCATTTATAGCGTGCATGCCATTTCAGATGAAGCTGCATTGTTATTCGAAAATTATCTTCTGCATAAAAAATGCAGGCAACAAATCACTTTTAATGTATCGTTCAGGGATTATCCGGGAAATTATATCATTCATAAAAGCATCGCCACACCTAAAGGATTCATCCGGTTTACTAATGATGACCTGTATTTTTTCTGCAATGAGATTTCTTCATTTTCTATCAGCCTTGTTAATAATTTTAAGCGAATCTCTTCCGGAGAAGATCTTCCTGAAAACACTCCCCCGGTTGTGCAGGATGTCACAGGTCCTTTGTCACAATTACCCAATGGAATCCTGGAATATAAAATCAACGCCGCGCTCCTGCCTCTGACAAATGCGGATGGGATCTCGATTCCGTGTATCAGTACTGAATATAAAAATTACCTGGTGCAGGCATTTGTATCCATAAAAAAGGATGGGGCTGTAATTCCTTGTAAATCAGTGTCCCAGGTTAGGAACAATGATCATTTCTTCAGGGTAATTAATGAGATTAAAAACGCCCATAAATACAGTACACGGGAAATTATCGCCATCATCTCCGGCTCTACTGGCAAGTCATTAAATACAATCCGCAACAACCTTTCTCTCTACAAAGTGCCTGAGTAATAATGATGTTTGGATACCATTTTTTATCAATCGTGATGGCCGTGATAGTAAAATCGTAATATCTGTTATCAAATATAACCAAATACTTCTGTTTGCTTTTCTTTTTTTTTGCATCGTGATACTTTCCCGAAATACTTTGGCTGCCATAAAACTCACGTATATTTATGGCACAAATCCCCACTTTCGACAACCTGCCTTCGGTGGTAAATGAGTTACAGAACGATGTAACCTGGATCAGGAGATTCCTTCAGCAACAGGAATCCCATGTACAAAACTCCTCCGCCGAGGGTAAATTTCTCACCGTCCCCGAAGCCGCCGAATTTCTCGGCCTCGCCACCCAAACAGTTTATGGTCTCATCCACCGTAAGCAGATCCCATGCATGAAACGCCAGAAGCGCGTTTATTTCTCAAAGCAGGAACTCACTGAATGGATCCAATCGGGCAGGATGAAAACCCGCGATGAGATAGCCGCCCAATCGCATCCTGTTTTGATCAAAAGAGGAGGTTCACTATGACGCCTCAGCAACCGTTGATTAAGCCCCTTTTCAGCTTTTTCCAGCCTCCTGTCACCAATACCCTTCCTGCCAGGACGATCTCCCTGGCTAAATGCTGCGAAATG
>JBAXBJ010000145.1:0-8925 GCA_037142075.1 Bacteroidota bacterium | reverse complement strand
TTACTGAACAAAAGTTTGATCGCTTTAAACAAAATGTGAATCAGGAGAAACTGGACCTGATACTGAATATACAATCTGACATACCTCGCTACGTGTATATCGATCCGGAAAAAGTCAGGCGAATCTTGGCAAAACTTTTAGGTAATGCTTTAAAATTCACTTTTTCGGGTGAGGTGGAACTAAAATTGACATTTACTAAACTGGATGATATCCATGGCGAATTTCATTTTTCAATCCGGGATACCGGTATCGGGATCAGTACTGAGCAGCAAAAACAACTTTTCAAAGTGTTTTCACAGGCCGACAATTCAACAACGCGCAAATCGGGAGGGATTGGTCTCAGCCTTACCGTTTCTAATTTGCTGGCCAGGCTGATGGGGAGTGAAATTAAACTGAGCAGTGAGCCTGGCAAAGGCTCCGTTTTCTCTTTTACGATTCCGGCTAATTATTCCAGCGAAAGGGATAAGATCGGAAATAAACCGATAACATTAAAACGGGCTTTGATGATTGATGACAATACAAGCCGACGCCTGGCTATCAGTCGTTTGTTTAATGAATGGGGCATTGAGATTGTCGTTACTCACGACTGGCTCTCGGCTATTAGTCTGCTCGAAATCTCAAATCCGTTTGATGTAATCCTGGTCGAACGCGAATTGTCCGATTTTAACGGTGAGGCTGCCATCAGGATGATCAGGAAAAACTTAAGTTTTGCAATTAAAGAACTGCCTTTTATCCTGCTTTGCAGCCCGGCTGATAAACTGGGAATCCGGGAATCGCACAACGATTTTGAGCTGAACGCCGATCTCTGTGATCGGGAAAATCCGAAGGAACTATTTCAGTGCCTCAAGAGCCTGAACATGGAGCCAGCCTTGCCAGTTGAGCCCGAAGGTTTTCCTGGCGACGAAAATCTTATTTTAAGTACCGGACCAGTTCCGGTTATCCTGGTGGCTGAAGATGTTTATATGAACATGCTATTGATTACCAGTATATTGAAAAACAGGATTCCCGGACTCACCATTTTAAAGGCTGTTAATGGGCGGGAAGCCTTCGGATCAGCAATCCTCAATAAACCAGACATGATTTTTATGGATATTCAAATGCCTGAAATGTCGGGGATAGAGGCAACGCTTGAGATCCGGAATTATGAAAAACTGAATGGAGGCCATATCCCGATAATTGCATTAACTGCCGGATTTGAAAAAGAAAAATGTATCGATGCCGGCATGGATGATTTTATCGCCAAACCATTTAACCAGGATAAACTGGACGACTTGCTTTCGAAATACCTGAAAGGCTATTTGCCTTCTTAGCCGCAATTTTAAGCCCCTGGCGCATCCATAAAAGAGATTGGCGATTCTGTTGCCATCGCCAGGGAAACTGTTTTTACATCCCGGCCTAACCCAAATGTGTGAGATCTGACTTATCAAACCTGCATAAGCGGTTTTCGCGTGCGCGATTATTTTTATGCTTGTTAATTTTTTGATACCTTTACCATATTAATATCTTCTCCTGTATGTGAAAATATGGTTGACAGGTAAAGCATTAGCAGTATTCTATCGCTCAAATTATGGAGTCAGATCCCATGCTGAAAACAGCTGCAAATAGCTGATTAACCATTCCAATGTTACAATCAGGATGAAAGATAACGAGAAAACCAATAGGTCACTCCTACGCCTGCAAGCAGATGAGTTGCTGAAATTGAATGATGGCGGGGCAAACCATGTTTCGGAAGCAGAAACGGATATGCTGAAACTGATTCACGAATTGCAGGTGCATCAGATTGAACTTGAACTACAGAAAGAAGAACTCACTCTGGCAAATCAACAAGTGGAACTTGCCAAAGAGAAATATAGCGGTTTGTTCAATTTTGCACCTTTGGCCTATTTTACTGTTACAGCCAGCGGTATTATCATGGAGATAAACCTGATGGGAGCGAAAATGCTTGGCAAAGATCGCCGGAGCCTTTTGAATTGCAGGCTTGCAGATTTTATTCTAAGCGATTCTAGAAATACTTTCGACGATTTTCTTTTAAAAATATCAGCTGGCTTAAGCCTCCTGAACTGCGAAGTTCCCTTTAATACCGTTGACGGTGTACCTCTGCACGCCCATTTGGGAGGCACCTTGGCCGACGATGGAATTCACTGTCTGATAACAGCAGTCGATATCACCGCCCGTCAGCAAGCAGAGTTTGCATTACAACAAAGCGAGACAAAATATCGCCAGCTTGCCGAAAACTCGACCTCGATTGTTTATCGGATTTTATTAAAACCAAAATTAAAATTCGATTATGTAAGCCCTTCAGTAACAACTATTACGGGATATACCCCCGAAGATCATTACAACGATGCGCAACTGGGGTTCAAACTGGTTCATCCCGACGACAGGATATTACTCGAAAACACGAAAAAACACAGCAATGGGGAACCCCTCGAGTTGCGATGGATACGCAAAGACGGCCGGGTAATCTGGACAGAGCAGCGCAACGTCTTACTGTTTGACAAAAATAACGAACCCTTTGCCATTGAGGGAAATGCCAGGGATATTACCGATCGCAAAAACATAGAACTGGGGCTGCGTAAAGAAGCTGAATTAAATTCGTTGTTGCTCGGCTTATTTGTTGATGCACCGGCTCTTACCGATAAAGAACTCTACGATCAGGCGTTGGATATTGCTGTTAAAATTACCGATAGCAAAATTGGTTTTTTTCACCAGGTCAGCGACAACCAGCAGGAAATCATCCTCACTACCTGGAACGATGAAGCAAAGAAAAACTGTACTGCAGTTCACAACAATCATTATCCCATCGAAATAGCCGGAAACTGGGCCGATTGTATAAGGCAAAAGAGAGCGGTTGTTAATAATGATTATACCACCTCGCCCAATAAAAAAGGACTGCCCGAAGGCCATGCCCTTGTGGAAAGAACCATGAGCATCCCGGTGGTACACGAAGAAAAAGCCCTGTTGGTTTTTGGTGTAGGCAATAAATCAATCGATTACACTGATCTGGATGTAATACAAATTCAATCAGTTGCCAACGAATTGCACAAAATACTGGAAAAACGTAAAGTTGAAAAAGATCTCCAGGAAAGCCGGGAACGATGGCATTTTGCCATCGAAGGAAGTAACGACGGAATCTGGGACTGGAATATGCTTACCGATGATATTTTTTTCTCCAACCGCTGGAAAGAGATGATTGGCTATGGAACTGACGAGTTGCAAGGAAAACTCAGCGAGTGGAAAACCAGGGTTCATCCTGATGACATAGAAGCAGTCATGTTTGACTTGCAGCAACATTTCAGCCAGGAAACAAAGGATTATACCAACGAGCATCGCTTATTATGCAAGGATGGATCATGGAAATGGATACTTGACCGGGGCAAAGTTTTAAAAAGAACCAAGGATGGAAAACCTACCCGTATGGTGGGTACCCACACCGATATCACCGAACGTAAAAATACAGAGGTGACCATCAGTAAATCGGAAGAAAAATTTCGCATTGTTGCCGACAATGCTTTCAACTGGGAATTCTGGGAAGGGGCCGACGGCAAATGGATCCATCACTCACCGTCGTGTAAGAAGCTTACCGGATATTCAGCCAACGACTTTCTGAATGACGATGATTTACTGCAAAAAATAATTCATCCTGGCGACAGGAAGGCTTATATTGATCATCATCACGACACAATGTCGAATCAAATACATGGCAGGCACTCATTCAGAATTATTACAAGGGAAGGAGAAACCCGCTATATTGACCATGTATGCCAGGCGGTTTTTGATGATGACAATAAATATATTGGTATCAGAGGGAGTAATGTCGATGTTACAGAGCGCATTCAGGCTGAAAACCAATTACAGGAAAGCCTGGTTCAATTCCGGAATTTAGCGAATGCCGGTTCAGCGCTTATTTGGACATCGGGGACAGATAAACTATGCAATTATTTTAATGAAACATGGCTAAAATTTACAGGTCGGACTCTTGAACAAGAGATGGGCAACGGATGGGCAAATGGAGTCCATCCCGATGATTTTGACAGATGTCTTGAAACCTATCTGTCTGCTTTTGATAAACAGTTGCCATTCGAAATGGAATACCGTTTGCAGCATTCAGATGGCGAATACAGGTGGATATTGGATTTGGGCACACCAAATTTCAATAGCACAGGGGAATTCGTCGGATACATCGGACATTGTTTCGACATCTCTGAACGCAAAATTACTGAATTAGCCCTGAACGAAAGTGAAGAAAGATACCGCAGTATTTTCGAAAGTGTCCAGGAAGTTTACTTCGAAGCTTCAATGGATGGAACACTCCTTGAAGTTAGTCCTTCGGTTGAAAAAATTTCCAGAGGTCATTTCTTCCGGGATGAAATGATAGGACAATCCTTTTCATGGATTTATGCAAATCCTGGCGAACGCGATATTTATTTTTCAAAATTACTGGAGCAGAAAAGAGTTAACGATTACGAATTGCATCTGCAGAACAAAGATGGCTCAATAATTCCTGTTGCTGTTTCTTCAGTACTTTCCTTTGATGCCGATGGCAAACCAGCCAAAATAACCGGAATCCTCCGCGACATTACCGATCGCAAATTTGCTGAAAAGGCGCTAAATGAAACGCTGGAACAATTAAACGAGGCTAACTTGCTTCTCGAAAAGCGGGTGGAGGAGCGAACAAAGGAAATACTTGAGATTTCAGGCCTGCAAAAAGCAATTCTCACAAATGCGCCTCTGGCTATTTTAACAACTGATAAGGATGGATTGTTTCAAAGCATAAACCCTGCCGGCGAAAAAATGCTGGGGTATACGGCCGATGAGGTAGTTGGCAAGTTGGAATCACTTTTTTTTCATGACAAAGAGGAAACGAAAAAATTCTGCATCAAAAATACTGCGATAAGCAACCCAACTGAGGATGAAATTTCATACGCTGTATTGCAATATATATTTCAAAAAACTACTGAGTGGACCTGGACAAGAAAGAACGGTGAAAAGTTCCCCGTGAGCATCACGCATAACTCAATTGTTGATGACAATGGACGTCTTCATGGATACATGGCTCTGGTTATCGACATCTCTCAGGAGAAGTTTGCCATGGAATCCTTATACAAAAGCGAAGCCGAAAACCGGGCCATCATCCAGGCAGTACCCGATCTGATGTTCCGTATCGACCGCAATGGCACCTATCTGGACTCCCACAGCCAGAACGAATCGGCATTATACGTTCCTAAAGCACTTTTTGTCGGCAAAAAGGTAAGCGAAATATTGCCCCCCGATCTGGCCCGGCAATCCATGCAGGTCATTGAGAAAGCTTTTATAACAGGCGAAGTGGTGCAATTCGAATATATGCTCACTATTGACGATAAGGACCGTTATTTTGAAAACAGGACGACTTCCATTTCAGAAAAGGAAGTTCTTTCGATTATCCGTGATATCACCCACCGGAAAGAATCAGAAACAGCACTCAGAATGCAAAGTGCTGCCTTCGAATCGTTTGCATTAACCATCATCATAACCGATATTGCCGGCCGGATTCAATGGGTTAATTCAGCTTTCACCCAGCTTACAGGGTATTCTGTTGATGAAGCTATCGGGAAAATGCCGGGTGAACTGATAATATCAGGTAAGCAGGATAAGAATTTTTATGAAAAATTCTGGGACACCATACTGAACAAAAAAGTATGGAGCGGTGAATTGATAAACCAAAGGAAAGATGGCAGCCTGTATTATGAAGAGGAAACCATCACGCCTGTATTGGATGCTCAAGGTAATATTTCCAGCTTTATAGCCATAAAAATAGATATTACAGAGCGTAAAAAGCTTTACCAGGAACTTGCTGATGAAAAACGGAGGCTGGCTGATATTATTAAAGGAACCAATGCAGGAACCTGGGAATGGAATATAAAAACAGGTGAAACCATATTTAACGAACAATGGGCCGGTATGCTTGGCTATACATTGGATGAAATCTCTCCTGTAAGCATCGAAACCTGGATGAAATTTTCCCATCCTGATGATTTGAAAACATCCGGCGAATTATTGGAAAAACACTTTAAAGGCGAACTTGATTATTATTCGTTCGAATCGCGGATGAAGCATAAGAATGGCGGGTGGATATGGGTTTTGGACCGAGGAAGAGTGCATGAAAGGGACAGTGAGGGCATGCCGCTGTTCATGTCGGGCACACACCAGGATATTACCGGGCACAAGAAGGCTGAGGATGATCTGAAAGAAAGCACAGAGAGGCATCGCGGGTTAAGCGAAGCTGCCTTCGATTCGATCTTCTTTTCCGAAAAGGGAGTTTGTGTCGAACAAAACCAAATGGCCGAAAAAATATTCGGTTACACTAACGAGGAGGCAATCGGGAGGTTTGATACTGACTGGATTGTGGAGTCTGACAGAAAAATGGTCATGGAAAATATGCTGGCCGGCTATGAAGAGCCTTACGAAGTAACTGCCTTACGCAAGGACAGGACAACATTCCCTTGCATGTTAAGCGGAAGGATGATGTATTATAAAGGCAGAAATGTTCGCGTAACGTCTTTAAGCGATATTACCCGTCGAAAACAAGCGGAAACGGCTCTCATTGAAGCAAAAATCGAAGCCGAGAAGGCCAACCTTGCCAAGAGCGAATTCCTTTCGCGCATGAGCCACGAACTGCGCACACCTATGAATTCGATACTGGGCTTTGCCCAACTGATGGAGATGGGACAACTAAACCCGAAACAAAAGAAAGGGGTAACTCATATTCTGAACAACGGAAAACACCTTCTTTCGTTAATAAATGAAGTTCTCGATATTTCAGGAATTGAAGCCGGAAGACAAATCCTGACTCCGGAACCGGTACAATTGGCCGCCATTATTAATGATATAACCGGTAGTATTCAAGTTGCCGCTGATAAAAGAAAAATATCAATTGAACTTGTTGATTCGCCTGCCAACAATCTTTTTATTTGGGCTGACAGGCTTCGATTGACGCAGATATTGCTTAATTTAATCAACAACGCAATTAAATACAATAATGAAGGTGGTTCGGTAACCATTAAAACATCCCTGAAACCATCCAATGATGCAGGCATCGCCAAGGTCAGGATTTCAATCTGCGACACTGGTAATGGGATCAAGCCCGAAGACATAGGCAAATTATTTCAGGCTTTCGAGCGTATAGGAGCTGATAGAACTGAGACTGAAGGCACAGGGCTTGGCCTGATGGTGGTGAATAAAATAACCGAAGCCATGGGTGGAACGGTTGGAGTTGTGAGTGAGGTTGGTACAGGTAGCACCTTCTGGATTGAGCTGCCGCTCACTGAAAATCTCAACCCATATACAGGAAAAACCACCGTTGAACTCGCTCCGGAATTGCAGGTAAGCAAACAAGCCGGAACCATTTTGTATATAGAAGATAACCTGTCGAATGTCGAACTGGCAGAAGAAATCATGATAGAATACCGGCCGGCAATCCACCTGGTAACTTCAATATACGGGAAGGAAACTGTTAAATTGGCAAAAAAGCACAAACCCGATTTAATACTGCTCGATCTCGATTTACCCGACTTGCAGGGCATCGAAGTATTGGAACAACTTTTATCTGATCCTCAAACAAAAACAATTCCGGTAATCATCATCAGTGCCGACGCTATGCCGTTTCAGGTTAAAAAATTGATGAAAGCCGGAGCCAGCGACTATTTGACTAAACCACTGGATGTAGTTCAATTTCTGATTACCATTGATCGGCATAGTAAAATCTAAATCCCAAAACGGAGGATTTCCAATGCACTTTGCGCCTGAGAAGTATGCACATTCAAGCTGATAACAGGGTTAATTCCCGCATATTACGAGTAAAATGTAAAATTGAGTTTTTAAACCCTAAAGTCTTGATATTCTATGTTTTTAGTATTAATGCCCTGGCAGTTAAAGAAAAATTGAGAGAATTGTTATTATATATATGCAATTCATATATTTTTTCATATTTTTGATCTCGTAAAATCAACACTGTTGTGATTTAATAAATCCCTCAATATTCATGATCACAAATCTATAACTACTCCACCTGGATTTCACTTCACTTTACGGATCATGAATATACTAATCGCCGAAGACAATGTATTGAATCAGTTGCTGGTGGGAATATTCATGAGCAATCTGGAATGGCGTTACACTATTGTAGAGAATGGTTTTATGGTAGTTAATGCTTGCAGAACCGGCAATTTTGACGCTATTTTAATGGATATTGAGATGCCTTTGCTTGATGGCATAGAGGCCACAAAGCGAATAAGAGAATTCAATAAAGTTATACCTATAATCGCATTTACGGCTTACGCCAATCTTTATAACATTCACCAATGTACTTCAGCCGGAATGAGCGCATTTTTAGAAAAACCTTCCTCAGAAGACATAATCAGAGATACTGTAATCAAGCTGGTTAATATTAGTTTATTAAATAGCAATAGTTAGTGTGTTATCTTTTAATTTGATGTTTTTTCTGGCATAATATTCGTTAAGGAATTAAAAACATTAAACACAGAACACAAAATGTAAAAGTATTGCAAGCCCCTAACTTTTTCATTTTTAATTTAATGTTATGTGTTTTGCGTTCCTTTTTGGCTTCGGCGTGAGCTCAGCCGAACGGTTCTGGCTTGTCCAGGTTAGGATATAATCTTTATCGGACTGCTCTGAAAGTTCAAACAAGGTGTCGGGCAGCCAAGCAGAGTGCTCTGAAAGGGCAAACGAGGGATCAAATTCAAAAGTAGGGGAGTAAATAATTAAATTGAAGATTTTTCAAAGTTTGCATTGGAGTATAATTTCATTTTTTCTTACTTTCTTTTACCTTGATGTAAAAGAAAGTAACAAAGAAAAAATCAAGGCTGGATACAATTTCAGTGTTTTTCTACGTCAGGTTTTTGCCACGCCACGCAAGCCGTTCGCCAT
>JBAXBJ010000144.1:0-9054 GCA_037142075.1 Bacteroidota bacterium | reverse complement strand
TCGGAGGTCTTGATCCAGCGCCGTTCAATGCGTGCAAGCGACAGTTTGTCAAGCATGTGACTCTGCAAAAAACAAATCAATTCAAACCTATATTTTAACAAACCTACCTGAGAAAATCAATGTTCCATTCGATACTTTTACCAGGTAAATTCCGGAAGGAAAATTTCCAAGGGTATTGATTTGCAAACTCCGGATTGATTCTTCATTGCCTTTCAGAGTAAATACGACTTTCCCCTGAACATCAATAATTTCCACATTGTACTTACCATGAAGTGAATCAGGAAAGCCAAGCGTAATTCTGTTGGTTACCGGATTGGGATAGGTGATAAGTGCATTTCCAGCATCCTGATTATGAACAGACAGAGAGGTATATGCTGTCTGATAATTAGGAATTCCCCATCCTAACAATGAATCGGGCTGGTAAGCCTGGCTTGCGGTTGCCTTTATTGCTTCAATGATCTGCATATTATTCAAATCAGGATTTGCCTGCCAAAAACAAGCAGTGATTCCACAGGTTATAGGAGAAGAAAAAGATGTTCCGCTGCCATATCCAAAACCACCTGGGAAAAACAAAGCTGCATTAACCCCCTGGGCTGCGACAGTTGGTTTAATCCTCCGGTCGTATGTTGGACCAAGTGAACTAAAATCTGCCCGGGTCCCCGCCGCGTCAACAGCTCCAATACTGAATACACTGTCACCATCTGCAGGAGCACTTATATACCGCCATGGACTGGAACCTTCGTTCCCGGCACTGTTTACGACCAGGATTCCTTTTTCGGCGGCCTTATCAGCACCCCGGGTAACAAAAGTCGTATTGCCATCCATATCAGCATAGGTGTGGTTGACAGTTCCCGGGGGATCAAAAGTTGTGTAGCCAAGTGAGGAATTAATAAGATCAACACCCACACTGTCAGCAAACTCAGCAGCACTCACCCAGTAATACTCTTCTATGACAGTCTCGGTTTCGCCCACTTCGGAGCGCAAAAGCCAGTAATCAGCCTTGGGTGCTGTGCCGATCATCAGCCCGCTAACATAGGATCCCATGCACGACAAAACACAGGTACCATGGTAATGCATCGATGTTGCATACACATTATTACCCGGTACAGCAAAGTCATGAGTTCCTTTTATCTGGTTATTTGCACGAAGACTATCAAAGCAGGTCATAACATCAACCGAATTAAACCCGGCATCAATCACTGCAATAGTCATACCCTGGCCACTGTATCCCAGGTTGTGCAGATACTGTCCATGCAGTTGGTTTATCTGGTTATAGGCACCGCCATAATCGTAAATATCTGTTGTAACCTTCTTTTCAATGGCATTTTGACTTTGTTTTATAGATTCAGCTTCAAAAAACGGTTTTACAGATTTTGAGGAAGCAGAACTGCTCGTTCCGTTATCAATAAGTTGAATATTTGTAACAAAAGGTAAGGTTGAAATTTTTTCAGCTACATCAGCAGTTGTTTCGACAACAACGGCATTAAACCAACGCGAACGGGTCACGATTCGGGCACCGGTTTCGGATATACTTTCTATATACTGTTTATTAACAGGCAGATCCGTTTCATCGAAAGCTATTTTTTGTTTGAGCCTGCGTTCAACTGATTTTTCACTCAGGTAGGTGTATGGATTCAAGCTGGCATCTGTAGTTGCACCTTTATCTTTAAAAACAAGCGCATACATCTTGTTACCTGATTGCTGGGCAAACAAATAGGTAGTGAAGATTAGAGAAGCTATCAGGAATATTGTTTTTTTCATTGCAAGGATTTTTATGCAAATGTAACAACAAAAAGCAGGGAATGTTTTGAAATCGGAATTTATCTCATCGAAAGTTAAATGATTGAAATGAGTCATATCTTTGCGCTCAATGCAGGACCTGATGCAACAGGCACCGCACACAGTCAAAAGTTTATAAAAGACTGAATTTATTAACGTTAGCCGGATTGAATTCTGACCAAAAATAAACCAAAATGAAAACAGCACTCTCATTCTTCTGCATTACATTCACGATAGTTTTGAGCAGTTGCACCGCTACTTCTCATAAACCAGGTAAAAAGACAACAAGTGAACTTCAGGGGCAAAATTTGGTAGATCAATCTAAAAAATCGAATCTGTCGCTTGATAGCCAATGGATTATAGAAAATTTTAATGATAAAAGTATATCAAATATTTCTAAATCTTCTCAAATCACTATCAGTAAAGACCTTAAAACTTTTACAGGAAACGGAGCCTGTAACAGAATTGGAGGCGGGCTTACAGTAAAGGAAAACACAATTGCCTTCAGCGATATAATAAGCACGAAAATGTACTGCCCGGAAATGCCTCAGGAAGATTTGTTTCTGAAAAATTTAGGTTTAACAAACCAGTATAAAATTGTGGGTGGAGAACTTTTTTTGTATAAAAGCGATTCTTTATTAATGACATTAGAAAGTTTCAGATAAGTAAAAAGGATTGCAACAAACCCCAAAATAGTTATTGAAAACATAAGTCAGTACCCCTTCAAAGCAGTTGCATGCAAAATATTTTTTTCTTAAAGTTTGTATCTGAAGATTCTCACGGGTTTATATTTAAGATCTTTTCCTTCTACCCTACTTCATCCTCACATATAAACTAATCCCAATTTACTATAGATCAATAATTTATAATTTATTTATTTTTTTTATCATATACATGTTGCAACATATAATGTTTATACATACCTTTGTCGCCTAATTAATTTTTACAAATTTATGGAAACAAATATTTTATTCAACGAAAGACGTTCTGTTAACTTTTTTGATAAAGACAAGAAGTTAAGTAATGAGCTTTTAAAAGACATCGTAAATATGGCTGTATTGGCACCTTCGGGTTTTAACCTGCAACCCTGGAGAATTATTGCAATACAATCAGAAACAAGTAAACAGATACTTTTCCCCCTGGCCAATAAACAGGAAAAAGTTATGGATGCTCCTGTTGTACTGATAGTTGTTGGTGACAAAGAGGGGTATACTAATTCCAACCCGGTTTGGAACGAAATGCTGCAAAGTGTGGGTGGAAATGTGCAAATGGTCGAAGGATCAAAACAGGCAGCAGCCTATCTTTACGGTTCGAGCGAGGAGCGCAAAATCAAATTTGCCGAAAGTAATGCCGGGCTACTCGCTATGTCGCTGATGATTGCTGCCAAGGATTTTGGAGTTGATTCGCATCCTATGAGCGGAATTGATTTCGATGGCTTGCATAAAGCGTTTGATTTAAAAGAAAGCGAAAATGTAGTGATGTTAATTTGCCTCGGATATTTCGATTCATCAAAACAACTCTATCCCCGAAGACCACGACGTTCGTTTGACGAAATTGCTACAATAGTATAATTAATGGACGAAAAGAAAACCATCCTTATCGAAATGTTTTACACATTCACTTGCCCTAATTGCAGGATAATGAAACGTTTACTCGATGAAGTTCTTCCACTGTATGAAAACAAATTCGAGTTCAGGAAAAGCCTTGCAAATTCGCCCATTGGAATGATCAGGACTATGAAAATGGGAATTCATGCTGTTCCTACCTTACTGATCGACAATAAAATAATTTTCAGAAGCGTACCAACAAAAGCTGAATTAATAAATGAACTAAGTAATTATTAACCAACAAATTAAAAGAAATATGGAAGAAAAGAAAAAACTCAGATGTCCGCTTGGAGTTCCAGGAGGAATGATTGCAGCCTTGATCGGTTTGGTCGGCGTAGTTGTAAATATAGTAAACTTCAACTGGTTCGAACTTATTACTTCGTTCGCATTAATACTGGTTGCGCTGCCTTTTATCCGCGTAACTATGATGGTTCATGATGCGAATGACCGTTTAGATGAACTGGAAAAGAAAATGAAATAACTGGAAAACAATTATTTTCAAAAATAATTGCAACTAATTGTTTATAAGCCTGGTAGATGTAATAATCTGTCAGGTTTACTAATATTAAAACCTTAAAAATGACCTTTTTACAATTTTAAAAATTAAAAAAAGAGAATTATGACAACAAAAACTGAAAAAATTCAAAATATTGCTGCCTGGATAATTTCCGGCTTGTTACTCGCACTGTTTTTATTCAGCGCAAGTGGAAAATTTTTACATCCGGAACAAATGGAACAAATGAAATTAGGCGATTGGCGTGTGATAATCGCTTTGGGCGAGATTGCATCTTCGTTGTTATTCCTGTTTCCAAAAACCAATAAATATGGTGTATTGCTGCTCAGTTCATACATGGGTGGTGCTATTATCCTTCACATGACCAGCGGTATAAGTATAGTGATGCCAAGCGCTGTTCTGATTTTGGTTTGGGTAGTTTTATACCTCAGAACCCCTGATTTTTATAAACTATAGTTGATCAACTGATAATTTTCTCTCTTCAGGTGGTCTAGCAGCATGCTATTGGCAACCAAAAAAAACTAAAATTACCTGATGAAAATTGAAGACGAAATAAAAGGGCGTTTTCGGAACGAATACCACAAAGGATTGATAAACCTGATTTTCACAACTAAGCATATAAGTTATGATTTTCATCAATCGCTTAAAAAACATGGACTTGCCGAACAGCAGTACAACGTTTTAAGGATTTTGCGTGGGTTTCGTTCCGCAGCTCCTCTTTGTATAGGTTTTATAAAAGAGCGTATGCTCGATAAAGATTCAGATGTAAGCCGCATAGTTGACCGGTTATTCGAAAAAGGCCTGGTCAGCAGAATGGAAAACAAGAATGACCGCCGACAAAAATCAGTCGAAATTACCGAGAACGGATTGCAACTACTTGATAAAATGTCTAATTGTCAGCAAAAAGAAGATACATTGCTGACTAATTTAACTATAGACGAAGTGATCGAATTGAGTTATCTTTTAGATAAAATCCGGGAAAGAGGGGCTTAACATACCTTCATAAGAGTTCATTTTAGATGCAGAAACGTGTAAATTCATGCACAGAGTGCATGAACTGGAAATTCGGTATCTAAAAAATATTTACATTTGCCACACACAAAATATGCGACCTACTATGAAATTATCAAATTATAAATGGCTTGCCCTGTTTTCTGTTTTTCTCCTTTCCTCTTCATCTCTTTTTGCACAAAAAGCAGCTGATCAGGTAATTATTAATGGGACTCTAATCGAAAAAGGTACTTACAAGCAGATTTTCCTCGATACGCTTAACGGTCAGAATCCCTGGATTTTTATTTCTGCAGAAATAGACCAGAACGGATCATTTAAATTGGTAGCACCAATAAAAGGCACCGATATTTTCAGGCTCAGGCTTGATGATAAAAATTACATGATGCTGATTCTGTCGCCTGGGGAAAAAATCAGTTTGAAAACGCATGGTTCTAAACTCGGAGGTGATGCCTTGATTGAAGGATCGGCCCAGACTCAACTGCTTTACAGCTCGATGAATGCCACGCAACTTTATGAAAGTCAGAAAGCTGCGCTCAATCAAAAATACAACGAAATACAATCATCGCCCAAACGCGATTCGTTGTCGGCAATAATTATCAATGAGTTTCGTATCAACGATTCGCTGCAAAAAAGCACTCTGAAGGCTCAAATGGAAAAAAATCCAGCTTCTCTAGCCTGGATATTTTTTCAGGATAAACTTGATATGACCAATGATTTTGACATTATCAGCAAAACAGATGCAGCCATGTTCAAAGCCTATCCCGAAAATGCCTTCGTTAAGCAACATCACCAGCAGGTGGAAGTTGAACTCAAAACTGCAGTCGGTTCCCTGGCTCCCGAAATTGCACTCACCGATCCTGATGGCAAAATCCGGAAGCTGTCGTCGCTGAAAGGAAAAGTAGTTTTGATTGATTTCTGGGCTTCGTGGTGCGGACCCTGCCGCAAAGAAAACCCCAATGTTGTAGGTATCTATGGCAAATACCACGACAAAGGTTTTGAAGTTTACAGCGTATCATTAGATAAAGACCGTGCCAGTTGGCTTGCTGCCATTGCCAAGGACAATCTTTCGTGGCCCAACCATGTCAGCGATTTGAAATACTGGAAATCAGAAGGAGCTGCCACGTATGGCGTTACATCCATTCCGGCTACGTTTCTTATTGACAAAAAAGGTAAGATTGTTGCAAAAAAATTGCGTGGCGAAGAGCTTGAAAACAAAGTGAAAGAGCTTTGTAAATAAGCTCCCAATAATGAAATCGTTTTTGGGTGTTTAAAAATCAGTATTGTCAAGATTGCATTTTAAAATTCAACTCTGTTTTTAAGTCAATAAATTCAAATACAGGAAATTGGATTTTCTAAGAAATCAGGTAAGTTTATAAAAAGCCAGTTACTAAGTGTAAACTGGCTTTTTTCTTACTACCTGCTATTTTACGATTTTCAGAGTTTCAACAAAACCTGATGTACTTACTTTCAGCAAATAAATGCCCGGTTTCAAGGCCGTAAAGTCCTGCTGGTCAATATATTTTCCTGACCAGACTATTTGTCCTAATGAGTTCAATAACCAGTATGTTTCCCTTCCACTTGCATTTTGGACACTTATCTGGTTCGTAAAAGGATTTGGGAAGACGCTGATTGACTTAATCATCGCATGTTCATCAGTACCATTCGTGTATTTTTCAATAAAGTCGCCGGGGGTCAAGTCCTTTCCTGTAAAAGCTGCATAATCAGGTGGATACCTGTAAATCCTGAAAACTGAATTCATGGTTTCTTCCGGTCGTACCGGATTATGCGGAATGCTATCCCCCTGGGTTAACGGCCCTGTATCATCAACCGGGCAGATATATTTCCATACGATGGTGCCGGAAGTAGTTACTTCAGTAAAATCGCCATGTCCACCTTCACAAATAATCGTATTTCCGTTTTTCTGACGCTGTGCCCCTGAAATGTTTTCGGAGTAAAGCGATTCGGGCGGGTTTGCTGTGTATGACCATGTTAAACTGGCTGGCCCGAAGGCCGAACCGGCAGTGATGGAGTAATTACCGTTGATATCGACGGGTGGTGTAATTTCATCAACGGTCGAATGCAAGGGATTTCGGCCAAGCCCGTTGTTGTAGCAAGTGAGGTTTCCTGCCCCCGGATTACCAGCTTTGACCCATTCAACGTCATGCTGTTCAAAGTATTTCTGTGATGCAGTGTTGCCGGCACCATAAGTTAACGGATTTCCCCAGCGGTAAATCAGGTCACCCCCTTTCCCGCGTATTCCACCTGAATGACCTGCCGATTGCGCAGTTGTTGTGCTATGGTCAATAATCCAAACCTCACTGTTTCCTCTTACGCTCACTGCGATCTGGTCAAATGAAGGATTATAATCAATTGAATTCATATGATTCCAGAAAAGCGGAAGGTTCCGGTGATCGCCATCACAATCAATCAGTTCGGGATGAGTGTTTACGACACCATAATTTGATTTTGCTGAACTGTAATCCTGAACCAGATGATCCCACACATGCCATTCCCACACAACGGTGCCCCCAGATGGATATGTTGGCTGAATCTCGATAATACAATCGGGAAGCATATACCCTTTTTGTTGTATTTCTGAATTCAGTTTTGTGGGATCGAAGCCAGCAGCCATAACTTCGGCATAGGTTTTCTTTTCAACTACTAACATGATAATATTACCGTTCGGCAATTTTTTTATATCGTGATGCTGCATATATGTTGATGTCGAATAATTGCAATACCAAACCAGGTTGTCATTCCAGTCGTATTCCTCAATCCGGCCGCCTTCGCCTCCACCGGTACCAAGCTGTGTTTGGGTCATGCAGGTACGCAGCAGATTTCCGTTTTCCAAGAGGTAAACCGCCTGTCCGGGCGGATAAGTGCTGGCATCCCATTCATGCACTTTACGACCTTCATTATTAATCAGGTAGGTCATTGTATTTTGCTTGGGTGCGAATAAAGTATATCCTTTGTATGTTTGGGATGTATCGTTGATTAAGACTCCCATTGTCCTGGTTTGGCCGTAGGATGTTTGAAAATCAAATGACACAAACAAAATGGTTGTTGCGATGAAAGTTAAAATCTTCTTCATTTTTGGAGTTTTTTCTTATTTTACTAAAATCATTTTTTTGCTTAATTGCCGGTTATTCGCTTTCAGAACATAAAAGTAAATACCGTTTGAAACCAGGCTTCCGCCATCATTGGTTGCATTCCAGGTTGTGGTATAAATGCCTTTTGAATAATCAGCATCAACAAGTGTTTTGACATAGTTTCCCGAGAAATCAAATACCGTTATATTGACCCGTTTCGATTCTGAGATTTCAAAATCAATGGTGGTAGTGTATGCAAATGGATTGGGGTAATTCTGACTGAGTATGTCATCAGTTTTTTGATAAGATTCATATTCCTTCATAGTAGTAAGATCCTCCGGTTTATAATAGTTGGGAACCTGACCGGTCATCGTATTTCCGGGTGTAAGATCATGACCTACCAAAGCCGGGTGGTCGTTTGCATACATATAAGCCCTGAAGACACCGTTGTAAGTAGGATAATTATCAACTTTTACCTTTTTGATTCCATTGCGGGTCATTGGGTTGATATATTCCCAAACGATTAAGGTGTCAGTAGGTTCGACTTCAAAGAAATGACCGTCGTTCATCGAACATACAAGAGTATTGCCGTTTGGCAGCCTTTGTGCACTTGAGCCAATAGTACTAAAAAAGCTTGTGTTGTTTTTGCTTGAATAAGTCCAGACAATCTGTTTTGAGACATTCTTTTTCTCCTTCATCAGGTTAGCATCGGGCGAATTCACAATGGTATATCCGGCTTCAGGAGGATTTACAAAATTGCCTGTATTTGTACCTGTGGAATTCAAATAGGGATTGATTTCTATAATATACGATTGAGGTGTGAGTTCAAAAAGATTTTGTGCATTGCAAAATACCAGGAAATTCCCTGCTCCCGGCAAACCTGGTTTGATCCATTGTATATCGTGCGAGCCGCCTAACTGCTTATGCCCGGCTGTAGCTTTTTCCCAGTTATCAAGTACCGAAGGTGGGTCGCCTTTATCGTACTTAGCAGGATCACCGAACCGGTATTTAAAGTCCCCGGCACTGGTTGCAGCCAGGGCAATGCTACCGGAAG
>JBAXBJ010000143.1:0-9156 GCA_037142075.1 Bacteroidota bacterium | reverse complement strand
TCCTCTACAGGGTAGCTGGTTATTTTTCATAGCACCTCAAAATAAGAATTAGCCTTGTTTTTTATTTTCAGACGGTTCTCCTGCCCTGAACGTATCTTCTCATAATTTTCAGGTTTTGTAACCCGCTAATTATGAGCAAAAAAATCTTATTTTCAGTAATTAAAAAACCTATATTTGCATGACGTTATAATATATATTGCAATTCAAAAAAAAAAGGAGAAAACCATGATAGACCTGAGAACATATATTTTTATCGATTCACTGCAACTGCAGATGGCTTCGTATTTATCCACAGTGTCGAAAGGATACTTGCCGGTAAGCGGACAGGCCTGTTGTATAATAGAAATTGCTCCGGGCATTGAGATTAACACGCTTACCGATATTGCATTAAAAGCAACCCATGTGAAGCCTGGAATGCAGATAGTTGAACGCGCATACGGTTTGCTCGAAGTACACTCCGATAGCCAGGGCGATGTACGCATGGCAGGCGAAGCAGTACTGAAAACCATTGAGAAAACTGAAGATGACAGGATCAAACCACGCATACTAACCAGCCAGTTAATAAAAAATGTGGAAGATCATCATGCTCAATTAATCAACCGGACC
This sequence comes from Bacteroidota bacterium, assembly GCA_037142075.1. Lineage (GTDB taxonomy): Bacteria > Bacteroidota > Bacteroidia > Bacteroidales > UBA4417 > UBA4417. The sequence goes on along the minus strand of JBAXBJ010000143.1, from coordinate 8,550 downwards.
CGTTACGGAATGATGTTGCTCAAAGGCGACACCTTGTTTGTCCTGGAGGTTGAACCTGCCGGGTATGCATATTATGCCGCCAACGAGGCCGAAAAAACTGCCCATATCAACATTATCGATGTGATCGGATTTGGCAAGTTTGGCCGGGTATATATTGCCGGCGACGAAGCCGAAGTGCTGGAATGTAAAAACATTGTTGAAAAGCGTCTTGCTGAAATTTCGGGAAGAGAAGATTATAAATAAGTAATAACAATTTTTAAACTGATAAATCATGAATGACAACACATCAGACGCATTAGGAATGATTGAAACCAGGGGCTTTGCCGCTATGGTTGAGGCTTCGGATGCAATGGTTAAAGCTGCAAGAGTAGAACTCATCGGCTTCGAAAAAATTGGCGGCGGTTACGTAACTGCAATTGTCCGTGGCGATGTGGCATCTGTAAGAGCTGCTGTCGACGCTGGCGTTCAGGCTGCACAAAAAGTAGGCGAGATAGTTTCGTCACATATAATTCCACGTCCGCATGCCAATGTTGACAGTGCTTTGCCACTGGGCAGGGGAAGCGTCAAGAAATAGGAATCCTCTCAACCCGGTAATAACATGCCACGGTGTGGACCGACATGCATGGGTTCAATTTAATCATTAACTGGAATCACAATGATACTTGCAAGGGTGGTTGGAACTGTAGTTTCGAGTCATAAAGCTCCCAAAATAGAAGGGATTCGTTTTTTGCTTGTCGAAAAAATTGACCCTGTAACGATGAAGGGGAAAAATGACTTTGTTGTATCCATGGATAGTGTGGGAGCCGGGATAGGTGAAATTGTCTTCTATGTTTCAGGAAGCAGTGCGCGTATGACCGGTGTAACCGAAGGAAAACCAAGCGATTCAGCCATCATTGCTATAGTTGATAACATTGAAAAGGACGGCAAATTCACTTACCGGAAATAAAAACTGGCCATGATCCTTGGAAAAGTTGTAGGAACCATCGTGAGTAGCACCATTAATGATGGGATGAAAGGATCGCGTTACCTTTTGATTGATAAAACGGATCAGCATGGAAGCAGGAAAGGCGATTATGTAGTTGCTCTCGATATTATCGGGGTTGCCCGCGACGAACTTGTGATGGTATCCGAAGGCAGCCCTGCCAGAGAAACTCCCGTTACCACCAATAAACCGGTTGATGCCCTGATTGTGGGAATTGTAGATATTATAGATGAATACGACACGGTTATTTACAGGAAATAAGGAGGTTCGGGTGGAAATAATCGCGTTAGGGGCACTGGAATTCAGCAGTATAGCCATCGGCATACTGGCACTGGATGAAATGGTAAAAGTTGCCCCGATTAAAATCATTGAGGCTCGTACCATGTGCCCCGGCAAATACATTATCGTTTTCACAGGGGATGTAGCTTCCGTTGATTATTCGTTCAATAAAGGCCTGGAAACCGGCAAGGAACTGGTTGTTGACAGCTTGTTCCTCCCTATGATACACCCCGAGGCAATGGCAGCAATTGGTAAGATCATTCCGGCAAGCGAATGGTCGGCCATAGGAATTATCGAAACACTTACTGTTGTTTCAGGCATCGAAGCCGCTGATCAGGCGGCTAAGGTTGGAGGCGTAAAAATCATAGAAGTGCGACTTGCAATTGGATTCGGAGGCAAATCCTATGTAAAATTAATGGGAAGCCTCGATGCTGTTCAAGCCGCGATGCAGGCCGGAACGGAAGCAGCCAGATCCAAAAAACTCTTGTGTATGGCAACACTCATTCCACAGCCTCACAGTGAAACAAGGCCCTATTTCATGCAATAAGCGAATACAATGGAAAATCTGGAAGAAAGCGTAAGGCAGATTATAAAGGACGTTATTAAAGGCATGGATCTCAGCCTGCCAAAAGATGCCATAACTGACAAAATAGGTATTTTTCCTTCTATCAGCAAGGCAATTGATGCTTCCGAACTGTCATTCAGGGAGTTTGGCAAGCTTTCGCTGGAAATCCGGAAAAACATCATTTCCAACATCCGGAAAGTCTGCCAGGCAAACAAGGAAAAGATTTCCAAAATGGCATGGGAAGAAACCGGTTTAGGCCGTTGGGAAGATAAAATAATTAAAAATGAGCTGGGAATTTTAAAAACGCCCGGCGTTGAAGACCTGGTTGCCGAAGCCTTTTCCGATGATTCCGGACTAACGCTGGTTGAAAGAGCGCCTTACGGCATTATAGGTTCCATTACTCCGAGCACCAACCCTACCGTGACCATTATCAGCAATACCATAGGTATGATTTCCGGAGGAAATTCTGTTGTTTTTAACCCACACCCCTCATCAAAAAAAGTCTCTGCATTCCTTGTTAACCTGCTCAACAAAGCAATTATCGAAGCCGGGGGGCCGGCAAACCTGGTAAGCTGTATTGCCGAACCTACTATCGAATCGGCAAAAGACCTGATGACTCATCCCAAAATTGCCATCCTGGTTGTAACCGGTGGGCCTGCCGTTGTGCGTGTTGCGATGAACAGCGGTAAAAAAGTAATTGCCGCCGGTCCCGGAAACCCGCCATGCGTGGTGGACGAAACTGCCGATATTGCAAAAGCCGGTAAGGACATAGTGGATGGCGCCAGCTTCGACAACAATGTGATCTGTATCTGCGAGAAGGAGATTATCGTTGTTGCATCGGTTGCGGATAGGTTAAAGGAGGAAATGAAGAAAAACGGTGCTTACGAACTGAATGAAGACCAGATAAAAAAAATCACCGAACTCGTGATTGCCGAACCTGGCGGACCCGGGAACGAAGGAGCTGCCAATAAAAATTATGTAGGCAAAAATGCCGATTTTATAGCAAAACAAATCGGGCTCATGGTTCCTCCTTCAACCCGCTTATTGCTTTGCGAGGTGGGCCGCGAACATCCTTTGGTTTGGACGGAACAATTAATGCCGGTAATGCCTTTGGTACGGGTAAAAGATGTAGATATTGCCATCGAAATGGCGGTTGAAGTTGAGCATGGGTTCCGGCATACGGCCATCATGCATTCGCTGAATATTGCCAAGCTGAGCAAAATGGCGAAAGCCATGAATTGTTCCATTTTTATAAAAAACGGACCCAGTTATGCCGGGCTTGGTCACGGCGGCGCTGGCTTTGCATCCTTCACCATCGCCAGTCCCACCGGCGAAGGCGTTACCCGCGCCCGCACTTTTACCAGGGAAAGGCGATGTACAGTGGTGGATTATTTCAGGATTATATAGGGATAGTTGATAGATAGCGGTTGCCAACCACACTAAAAGACACGAAACTTTATGAATAGTTCCCATATTGGGAATTTTCGATTATCTTTGCATCACTATTCAGGTTTATGGAAAGAATATTTGCAAAAAGCACCCTGAGAGACTTTTGGAATGCACATCCGGATTCCGAACAATACCTTAAGACCTGGTTCGATACGGCAATGAGTTCAAATTGGAAAACACCAAATGAAGTTAAACAGACATATGTAAATGCAAGTATTCTGAAAGATAGTAGAATTGTTTTTAACATTAAAGGCAATTCCTACAGACTGGTAGCAAAATTTAACTTCGAGAAACAATGGATATTTATCCGTTTCATTGGAACTCATGTTGAGTACAATAAGATTGATGCAAACACAATTTAAAATTTCAAGAAATGGAAATAAATCCAATAAAAACAGAAACTGACTATGACCAGGCACTGAAAAGGCTTGAAACCATTTTTAGTGCCGAAATTGGAACTACCGAAAGCGATGAAGCAGATGTGCTTGGTTTGTTAATTGATGAATATGAAAAAAAACATTACCCGATTGAAGCACCAGACCCGATTGAAGCGATTAAAATAAGAATGGAAGAAATGCAGCTTAAACAGATTGATCTGGTAAATGAAATTGGAGGAAAGAGCCGGGTTTCGGAAATACTAAACCGAAAAAGAAAACTAACCGTTGAAATGATCCGAAAATTAACTGCCAGGCTAAACCTTTCACCCGGATTATTAATCAATGATTATCAGCTGACAAGATAAAGTACGATTGGCAAAAACTATAAGAATACAAACATAATATTTATGATACCAGATTTTCAATCAATTATGCTCCCGTTCTTGAAGATTCTTGCTGACGGGGAAGAACACACAACAATTGAAACAAATCAAAAGATAGCGACATACTTCAACTTGTCAGATGAAGAATTAAACGAATTTCTACCGAGCGGTGCAGCTAAGACTTTCCCGAATCGTGTTGCTTGGGCCAAATCACATTTTAAGATGGCGGGATTACTTGAAAACACCAAAAGGAGCTCCTTCAAGATTACAGAAGCTGGGAAACAACTTCTGAGCACAAATCCCGTGAAAATTGATCTGAGAGTGTTAAGAACAATTCCTGCTTACCAACAAAGAACTGGACGTTTGGGTGAAGACTCTTCTTCACCGGATATTTATACGTCCGAAATATCTGCTACACCTGAAGAAATTTTAGAAAATAGTTATTTGACCATTAGAAAGAATTTAGCTCAAGAATTACTTATAAAAATTAAAAGTAGTAGTCCTTCTTTTTTCGAGACTTTAGTCGTTGAATTATTGGTTAAAATGGGCTATGGAGGTTCTATTAAAGACGCTGGACGTTCAATTGGTCGTTCAGGAGACGAAGGAATTGATGGAATTATCAAAGAAGATAAACTTGGGCTTGATGTAATTTATGTGCAAGCGAAAAGATGGGAAAATGTTGTGGGTAGACCAGAAATTCATAAGTTCGTTGGTGCTTTAGCTGGACAAGGGGCAAAAAAAGGAGTTTTCATTACAACTTCGCGTTACACAAATGAAGCAAGGGACTATCAACCTCGAAATGAGACTAAAATTGTACTGATCGACGGTGAACAATTGGCTGAATTAATGATAGACTATAATCTTGCTGTTTCGACCTCAAATACTTTTGAGATTAAACGAATTGATAACGATTACTTTGGAAATGAATAATGAAAGCCTTGTGGTAATAATGGGCATAAATAATGCCGAAGTAAAAAGATAATCTTAAGCTTGTCCGCTTTGATTTCATGAATAGTGAGATTACAAAATAACAATAATCTGTCCCTATTTTTAGCTTTAAAATCAATAAAACACATAAGACCAAAACACCCATGAAACTTGGCAAAGTAACAGGCACAGTAGTTAGCACGGTAAAAGTTGCTTCGTTCGAAGGGATCAAACTGATGCTGGTGCAACCGCTGAATGAAAAGCTGGAAGCGATTGGCGATCCGATTGTCGCGTTCGATACCATACAGGCTGGCGTGGGCGACCTTATTTATTACGAAACAAGCAAGGAAGCCGGGCGGGTACTCGAAACTACGATGAATCCCTGCGACGCAGCCATAGTGGGTATAGTTGATAAAATGGAAGTGGAGGGCACAAAATGATCTTAGCCAAAATAATCGGAAATGTAGTTTCCACCGCGAAAGTGGCTGATTACGAATCACGTAAGGTTCTGATTGTTCAGCCTGTCGACCCCACGGGAACAGCAAAAGGGCAATCCTTCCTTGCCATCGATACGGTTCAGGCCGGTATGGGCGATACGGTTTTAGTCCTCGAAGAAGGCGGCTCAGCCAGGATGATTCTGAACGAACCTGAAACTTTTACAATAAAAGCGGTCATTGCCGGTATAGTTGATCAAATAAGCATGTAATTTTGCAGGCAGAGTATCACATGAGAAATCGGATTTACAGGTTTTGTTTGAGAAGTTCACAAAATAAATACGCAATGAATACTGTTGACCAGGTTAAGAGAGTTGCCATAGGTGCCGACCATGGTTCGTTCGATGCGAAAGAAATGCTGAAAGCATACCTCGAAACGGCAGGCTATAAAGTATTTGATGTTGGGACTACTAACAGTACCGAGAAAGTTGATTACCCGGATTTTGCCATTGCTGTTTCAAATAAAGTTGTAAGCGGCGAATGTGAACGGGGGATCATGCTCGATGCCGCCGGAATCGGCTCATCCATGGTTTGCAACAAGGTACATGGAATTCGCGCGGCACTCTGCTGGAGCAACAAAACGATCATGAACAGCCGCGAGCACAACAACGCGAATGTTCTCACCATGGGAACGGCACAGCACAATGCCGCTGAACTTTGCACCATGGCAAAGTTATGGCTCGAAACAAAATTTGAAGGCGGAAGGCATTGGCCTCGTATTAATAAAATGATGTCATTAGAAAGAAAAGGATAGCAGTATGGATCAGAATGAATTGATTGATAAAATTACGAAAGAGGTAATGCAGAGACTTAACGGCAAGTTGGGCAGCCAGGGAGCTACGGATCAGGGTATTACAAAACCCCAGCCTGAAACCTCAAGGATGTCCGCATCTGAACTGGCCGGATATATTGACCACACCTTATTAAAACCGGAAGCCATTGAATCACAGTTTGTTCAACTTTGTGATGAAGCTGTAAAATATAAATTCAAATCCGTTTGCGTTAACTCCTCCTGGGTGCCTTTTGTTGCTAAGAAACTGAGAGGAACAGGGATTATTATTTGCTCGGTCATCGGTTTCCCTTTGGGAGGAATGGACACCCGCAGCAAAGCGTTTGAAGCGCGCAGTGCTATTGCAAGCGGGGCAACTGAACTTGACATGGTTCTTAATGTCGGTGCGCTGAAATCAGGAAACCTCAAACTGGTAGAAGAAGACATCAGGGCTATTAAAAGGGCGTGCAGAAGTACGACGCTGCTTAAAGTTATTCTCGAGACGGGCTTATTGACAGACGCTGAAAAAATCCTGGCCTGCGAAATTTCCAAAAAAGCAGGTGCCGACTTTGTTAAAACCAGTACCGGTTTTGCCGGAAGCGGGGCAACAGTGCAGGATATTGCGCTTATGCGCAGGATTGTTGGTCCGCAAATGGGAGTGAAAGCCAGTGGGGGTATCAAGACTTTCGATCAGGCCATTGCCCTTATTCATGCAGGAGCCAGCAGGTTAGGTTGCGGGGCAAGCGTTGCCGTTGTAACTGGTACCGAAACACAAAGCAATTATTAAAAATTTGGTAATCAATCAGTTAAATTAAAATATTGACAAACAAATATAAGTCACAGATTTCACAAATTTCACAGATAAATGTGCATTACTTTGCTCCAATTATATTTTAAAATCTGCATTCATCAGTTTAAAATCTGTGTAATATGCGTAATCTGTGGCTAAAATAGCATTTAAACAGACTGATTAGTTACAAAATTAGTTTCATATTCTCCATCTATTATCTTACCTGCTCTCAAAAGGAAGGCAAGTTTTTGCAAGGATATTTTCACAATCCAGGTATAGTGAATTTGATCTGATAACAAAAATCAGCTGGTAGAATAAGATCTAAGAAGTACTTCGATGGTCCCGTTGCGGAGTCAACACTCCGAACTCCAGCATTTTCTTCCTATCTTTGCCGTGAATTTCAAAAAACAGAACTTGAAAACTCCCGTTGAAATAAAGCAGATTGCATTGAATACTATTTCGGAAGAAGCTTCAGCGGTCGCTGGCCTAAGGAAAAGCATCAATGACGATTTTGTAAAATGTGTCGAACTGATTTTGCAATCTACTGGCAGGATAGTAGTTACCGGCATTGGGAAAAGCGCCAATATTGCAGCAAAGATAGTTTCAACTCTTAATTCAACAGGCACACAGGCGATTTTCATGCATGCGGCCGATGCCGTTCACGGTGACTTGGGCATGATACGGCCGGAAGATATTGTTATTTGTCTTTCGAAAAGCGGAAATACCCCCGAAATCAAAGTGCTGATTCCTTTGCTTAAACTCATGGGCAACAAACTCGTTGCGCTGGTTGGTAACATCGATTCGCACCTGGCAAAGCAAGCCGATCTGATTCTTGATTCATCAGTTGAGCGCGAAGCATGTCCAAATAATTTAGCTCCGACATCAAGTACCACCGCGCAATTGGTTATGGGCGATGCTCTTGCAGTGGCACTGCTCGAATGCCGTGGGTTGACAACAAGCGATTTTGCACGCTATCATCCGGGCGGTGCTTTGGGTAAACGCCTTTATTTACGTGTGGCCGATCTTTATTTTCACAATGAAAAACCAGTGGTTGCTCCCGGGGCAAGCATCATGGAGATCATAATGGAAATTTCATCAAAACGTTTAGGCTGCACTGCAGTGGTCGAAAACGACAAATTAGCCGGAATAATAACCGACGGCGATCTGAGGCGCATGATGCAGAGCAACACCGATGTAAGCCACCTTAAAGCTGCAGATATACTTTCCCAAAATCCTCTCACTGTTTCATCGGGCGAGATGGTGAGCGATGCACTCGATTTGATGCGTTCGCGCAATATAACACAGTTGTTGGTCGTCGATAACGGAGAATACCTGGGAGTAATTCATCTTCATGATATTTTGAAGGAAGGAATTATTTAAAGGGGTTAGGGTTTTGGGGTTAGGATTTAGGGGCTGGATACCTGATTAACATTAAAAAAAGGTTCTACCACGAATTTAATGGAATTGGTTTTAAAAGGCCGGAAGACCGAAGTCAGAAGACGGAAGAAAGTGCTAATTTGAAATTTATTCCTACT
>JBAXBJ010000142.1:0-9193 GCA_037142075.1 Bacteroidota bacterium | reverse complement strand
TGGTTGCACTGGTGGGATCAACCACAATGGAAGATGAATTTCCGCCAAAATCAGTTAAGCCGTAATAATCCGGTGTCGTATTTTCGAAGGTTACAGGTAGATTTAATGCTTGTCCAAAAGTGAACACTGACAGCATCATGCCAAACAGCATAAGTAGTAATGATTTATTCATGGCGGGAGGATTTAGAAATAGTTTTTTGTATTTGAGAGTTTTTATTTGCTGCAGTTGCGTTAAACCGGACTGCTAAAATAATACCTTGAAAAATATATTTTACTATTTTACGCTACATCAAAAATGCTCAGAATCCCCAAAATGATTACATCTTTAATACATCAGGCAAGTAGAAAATAAAATGCAAATCACTATAATTAAGGCAAATAAAGTATAATTATACAATTAATAATATCATAATATTTACGTATTGTGATTATTTAAATACTTATCCTGGGCAGATGATAAATTTCCTCCTCCGGGGGAAATTCAAGCCCCAAAATCAATTCCTCAAAACCCACATTTTTATATGGACCTTCTGGAATATGAAATTTTAAATCTGGGACTTAGTGATGGCCGGGTTATATCGATTGCGATACAGTTTAAATTAACGATAAGATTAAAGTTTCATCATAAAATCGGTAAGGTTAATATTCCTGTCGATTCCTAATTTTTTGCGAATGCGGTAACGACTTATTTCAACGCCACGGGTGCTTATATTCATTAATGTAGCAATTTCCTTGCTGGATATATTCATTCGCAAATAAGCGCAAAGCCGGAGTTCACTTGGGCTGAGGTCGGTGTTTTGAGTTTTGAGTTTTTTGAATAAATCTTCATGCACCTGCTCAACATGCAAATTGAAAACCTGCCATTGTTTTTCGTTGTCAATTTCCTTACCAATATGTTTGATGTATTTGCCCAGTTCATTCTTTATTGTATCATCACTCAGCACGTTTTTTATCCTGCTGAGTTCATTCTTTAATTTGGTAAGTATCCCATTCTTTTGAATAATCGACATGGTAGCATTGGCAAGTTCCTTTTCCTTATGAATGATTTCAAGGTTCAGCTTTTCGTTTCTAAGGATGCTCATCTCCATTTCCGCAAGCAGGGCTGCTTCTTTCAATTGCAGCTCCCGCTGCTTATATTTGGCTTTCTGTGCCTCTGCTGCTTTAAGATGTGATTTTTCAACCCTATTAATGGATACACGATATAAAGTGTAAAGAAGAAAAATAACAAGTAAAAGGTAGATAAACCAAGCATATATAGTTGTGTACCATGGATGCAGAATGCGAAACTTATAGCTAAGGATTTTGGTTGTTTTTCCCTGGCTCGTAAGTGCCCTGAACTGAAATACATATTCTCCTGCCGGTAGGTTGGTATATTCTTTAGAATTTTGTTGCGACCATGCTGACCAGGTTTTATCAAAGCCATTTAATTGAAATTGAAACGAAATGCCTCGCTCAGTGTATTGCCCTGCCGAAAATGACAAGCTAATGGTATTATTTTTATATTTAAACCTTGGGATTAACTCTTGTTCAAGAAGGGAACTATTAAAACGATAAGTTCCTTCGGAAGTATCCCCTGATTTTATTTTACTCAGGTATAAAACGGGTAAGAGGTTGAACTGCCTTAGCTGGTTAGAATTATAATGACCAAAACCATTTTCGAGGCCGATTATTGCATTGCTTGAATTTATCGCATTTACATGTCCGAAAGCCGGGATTACCAAGCCCGAAAGATCGACAAAGGGTGCCGTAATATTCGTGTAACTTCCATCTTCCTGAAAGCGTAAAACGCCGGGCTGATGATTGTTGAAATACCATATATTCCGTTCATCGTCCTGATTTAAATAATCTATCTGCTGAGGATCAGGAAAAAGCTGGTTCAATGGGATATCAGGCTGAAAGTTATCGGCAAGTTCGTTATACCTGTATATACCTTTTCTGGTTCCTGCTACTATTCCTGACTTAAGTTTGAAAAGTGTGTTGCCTTGATCAAAAGGCAGGCCTTTTGTGCTATCGTAAAAATCGGATTTTATTATCCTCTGCAAACCGGCATCGGTTTTTAATCTATAAATCCCTTTGTATCCGTGGCTGACCCATATATCACCCTTCGCATCTTGTTCGAGGTAGTGTGATGACTGGTCAAATCCTGAAATTTCATTTTTATATTCCCATCTGAGCCCTTTTCTTTCCAAAACAGATAAGCCCGAATAGTTTCCTACAATCAAAAGGGATGGTTTCGAATCAGGCATTATCATGTTCCACCCACCCGGAACCGACGATATTTTAACGGCTGTTTTATCAAATATCTGGAATATGCCAAGGTTATGCCCGCATAACAGCGTGTTATCAATAGCCTTAAGACACCAGACCTGTCCTTCGGTTCCTGCAATCAGGTGGAAATCTTCGCTTTTTTTTAATGGATTTACAAAATCGTTCCAATTAATGTAAAAAAGTCCCTGGTTGGTCCCCAGATATAGTTTTTCGCCAAACTTGGCTGAAGCGTAACCCGAACCGATATTGAAATACTTTTGTATAAATGTGAGCTGGGAATTAAAATGGACAACCGAAATCCCATTATCCAATCCTAACCAGATATTTCCCTCCTGGTCAGTTCCAATGCCCAAAACAGTATTATTTGCCAGGCCCCTATCTTTATTTATTTCGAACACCATTTCGCCCGCGGTATCTGAAATTATGAGCCCATTCTGAATGGTTCCAAAAGCAAAATACCTGTTATCGATAAGAGCGCCCGTATAAATCTGATACTTTTTTAAAAGAACATTGACAGGCTTATCCCATTCCATCAGCTTTTTGCCATTGTATCGGAACAACCCATTTCGTGCCGTACCAATTATCACCTGGTTGTCAGCAAGCGGGAGGACAGCCCATATTTGACTGCCGATCAACAAGTTACCATCCTGAATTTGCACTAACTTGCCATCCTTGTATTGCAGCAATCCGGATGATTCGTCGTACACCCACAAAACCTGGTTTACATAATACGAAAAGTGAAACCTGCTTTTCGGGTAAACCACATCGATTTTCCCTTGATTGTATATAAATATTGCCCTATAGGACTGAAAAACGATTCCGAAACTGGTTTTATAAATCCTCCATATTTCATCAAAATCGCCGATCCGGTTTTTGAGCAGCTGCTCTAAGGAATGATAGCGAAGGATTCCGTTCTTATCTTCTTCGTAGAATCCGAATTTGTTAAATGCCCCGACATAAATACGATTTTGATCGATGCAAAGCGAACGTATAACCAAACCCATATCCTGGTATACGATCCAATGAATTCCGTCATATTCAACAAGTCCGTTGTTGTTGCCGAAGTACAACATGCCATTAGCTGCCTGAGCGACAGCCCAGTTTTGGGTTCCCCCTTTATATTCTGCCCGGCTGAAATTGCGAATCCCGGGCAAGCCAAAACGCTGGGCTTGTAAAAGTCCCGATAATAATAATGTAATTAATATCCCGAAAATTCTGAAAATATACTTATTCATAGAAATACACAACCAATAGATTTATGCTGAAAAACATGACATTATAACACTTATGTAAAAGTCCGCAATTCTGAAAGTAAAGATACAACAATCATCAAATGGAAGTCAATTCAGTAAAAAAAATGTATCTCTGATGATTTAAGGCCGGCTTTGCGTAAAAACAATGTTTACTTATAAAAACCAATATGTAATCCGGCTAAATATTCTCTGGTATTGTCGAAATCTGTAAATATTTCAATAAATTCATTCCTGATGTTTAAAATTATCACTTTGTTGCTAATTAGTTGGTCTAAAGTAATGAAAAACAAATATATGCCACAGATTTCACAGATTTCACAGAAAATTATTCATCAGTTTTAATTGAAATCAATTAAAAAACTGCTAAAGGCAGTTTAAAATCTGTGTAATCCGTGTAATCTGTGGCAAAAATACATTTTGATCAGACTGATTAGTTACATCACTTTTTATGATAGAAGGCTGCCCATCCCGGACAGCCGAAATTGATCGAAAGATTTTCAACCATTACAGCCTTACAGAATACGATTATTATTAAAATATTTTGTTTTAATAAATATATTGTCATATTTCTTCCTATTTTTGAATACCTGTTCCTGGCCAGCAATATGACAGATATTAAGTTTGTTTGCATTTCAGGATATGAAGAGGAAATTCCTGATTTTTATTTTCAACCTGGTTATTAATCGTATGCAAAGTAAAAGTTTTACAATCAGGGTAATGACCCGCTCAGAAGTAGATATAGCAATCGAATGGGCTGCCCTCGAAGGATGGAATCCCGGCCTGTACGATTCTGAATGCTTTTACCAGGCCGACCCCAACGGATTCCTTATTGGATTACTTCAAGGAGTTCCCATTGCTGCCATCTCAGCAGTGAAATACAGCGATAATTTCGGATTTCTTGGATTTTACATGGTCAGACCAGAGTATAGAGGGTTGGGATATGGCATACAGATTTGGAATGCTGGAATGGTTAATCTTAAAGGATGTACTATCGGCCTCGACGGGGTAATAGCCCAACAGGAGAACTACCGGAAATCAGGGTTTAACCTGGCATATCGGAATATACGTTACAAGGGCTCCGGTGGCGGGGGATTCCCATCTGACCCGGGAATACTTTCCTTATCAATGGTACCTTTTGACGAATTGTGTAGGTACGACAGATTGTTTTTCCCTGCCGGGCGGACTGCATTTTTAAGGTGCTGGATCAATCAGCCTCAAAGCACAGCCCTGGGCATAATGCAAAATGGCAGGCTTGCTGGCTATGGACTTATAAGGGCTTGCCGCACAGGACACAAGACAGGTCCGCTGTTTGCCGACACGCCTGAGTTGGCAGAACGACTTTTCGCAGCCTTGAAAGCAAATGTTCCGGTAGGATCCCAGTTTTTTATTGACGTTCCGGAACCTAACCCGCATGCAATCAGTCTGGTGAACCGGCACAACATGACTCCTTCCTTCGAAACAGCACGAATGTACACAGGCTTCGCCCCTCAATTACCTGTAAACCGGATTTTCGGTGTAACAAGTTTTGAACTGGGCTGATCACACATGGCACATCCCGTTTTTCGGCCTTAAAACAACAATTCCTTAAATAGAACCGGTAATTCAAAATAAAAAATCAAGGCAATTCTATTTGGTAGCATGCCTTTAAAAATTAATATACAAGGAGATCGTAACCCATGGCTGACTGGATTAAAAAAAATCAATACTGGCTTTCCATTTTTCTTGGAATTGCTTTTGCTCTGGCCGAATATCTCTTCAATCCCTTTGCATTAAAAGCCGATGCCGCCAAAGCCGTGGCTGTTGCCATACTCATGATTGCCTGGTGGATAACCGAAGCATTGCCAATGCCTGCTGTGGCTTTACTGCCCTTGATCTTACATCCTCTTCTGCAGTTAAGCACCATAGAGGAAGCTTCGAAGTCGTATAGCAATCCAGTGATTTTTTTATTTATGGGAGGTTTTATGATCGGCCTTGCCATTCAAAAATGGGACCTTCATAAGCGTATCGCCTTGCATATCGTTAAACGCACAGGCACCAGCGGCGACAGGATCATACTGGGATTTATCATTGCCACCGGTTTCCTGAGTATGTGGCTCAGCAATACGGCCACAACCATGATGATGTTTCCTATTGCCCTCAGCGTAATTGTTGTTATGAAAGAACATGAAAAACCTGGTCCGGGCCTGGTCAATTTTTCACTGGTGCTCATGCTGGTAATTGCCTATGCCAGCAATATAGGCGGAATGGCAACCATCATTGGCACACCGCCAAATGTAGCATTTATAGGATTTATTGAAAAAAAATATGGGTATTCCGTTCAGTTCCTCGACTGGATGATGATTTGCACACCACTCGCACTAATCTTGCTGGCTGCATTGTATTTTGTGCTGACCAAATGGTTGTTCCCTAACCATATAAAAAGCAGCGGCGAAGCAAATGCATTTATTAACAAGGAAATCAAAGCGCTGGGCAAATTATCGGTGGCTGAAAAAAGAGTACTTGTTATTTTTATCGGGACAGCTTTGTTATGGATTACCAAGGATCTGCTGAACGGACTTAAGTTATTCAGGCTCGACGACAATATGATAGCTATCATGGGAGCTTTAGCCTTGTTTGCCACTCCAAGCGGGAACAGGAAAGACAATAAGCCCGTCATGGTTCTCGACTGGCATGATACTTCAAAAATGGCGTGGGGAATTTTATTGTTGTTTGGAGGAGGCATTGCCATGGCCGGTTCGCTCGAAAAAGCGGGAGTAATGTCGCTGATCGGGAACTGGCTGGCAGGGTTCAGCCATTCAGGTGGCTTTACCCTTGTGCTGCTAATTGCTTTAATTTCTATTTTCCTGAGCGAACTTATGAGCAATGTGGCACAGGTGATTGTGCTGGCACCGGTTCTGGCGGCCCTGGCCGACGCATTGCATCTCGATCCTTTATTGCTTGGACTGCCCATGACACTTGCAGCGAGTGCCGCCGCTATGATGCCGATGGGGACCCCACCCAATGCCATAGTATTCAGTAGTGGGCTGGTCAGGTTGAAAGATATGCTTAAAGCCGGCTTTGTAATGAATATCATCAGTATAATTGTGATCACCCTTTTCTGCTGGTTCCTGCTGCCCCTGGTGATGAAAGTGCTGAATTAAGCGCAATTTAACTTATCGAACATTCCTTCTGTATAGCCAAGAGCAAACTGCATCCTGAACGTAACCGAAGATAAATATAAAAAATCTCGTTTCCGGCAGGCTTAGCTTAACTATTTTATCTATCTGGCTTACTAAAAGCTTTCGTTTACCCGTGGCAGATCCAAATTATTTATCAACAATCGCACTCCTTATAGTGTAAAGCTTTGATTATTAACTACCTTTGGAATCAATTCTTCTTCATCAATCTGATGATTGGATTTTTCGTCATATTCTGCCGATCTAAATTTTCATTTTTCACCTTAGTTTTTTTCGATTTCCGCTTTATTGAATTTCATATTTCCCGCTCAAATCGTATTGTAAGCACTAAAATAGTACTACTCTCACTTTTCTGATAGGTTCTACACATAATCTATATTACATGACTAAAAACGATAATGGGCTTGAAAACAGTACAATTCTAAAGCAAAAGGCACAAGATATATTGGCAAAGAGACAAACGAAAACGGCAGCACCTGTCTCTGAAAAGGAAACACTCCGTCTCGTTCTCGAGTTGGAGGTGCACAAGATTATGCTTGAAATGATGGTCGAGGAGATTAAAACCCAAAATATCGAGAAAGAGGAGCGTGTTGAAGAATTAATAAAGGCCAATGTAGAAAAGGAAAATCAGGCGAATTTATTAAAAGAGTCAGAGGAACGATTCCGGCTAATTACCAGGCAGATTCCCGGAGTTGTTTATCAATACCGCATCATGCCCGACGGCACCTACTGTTTCCCTTATGCGAGTGAAATGTTCACAGAAATCTGCGGAGTTACTCCCGAAGAGGTTCTCGAAGATGGTTCGAAAGCATTTTTAAATTTACACCCCGATGATTATGAAGGTATTGCAGTTTCGACAAAGGAATCAGCAAAAAACCTGACCCCCTGGCAACATGAATACCGGGTTAATTTTGACGATGGGTCAGTACATACCCTTTATAGCGATGCAATACCTGCACGCGAAGCCGATGGATCCGTTTTATGGCACGGCTTTATTACTGATATTACAGAACGGAAGAAAACGGACGAAGCACTCAGGCAGAGTGAGGAACGTTACCGGATCCTGGTGGAGCGTTCGCCCATAGCGAATGTGGTACATAGGGATGGGATTGTTATTTTTGTAAATACTGCAACCATACATATGTTCGGATTGACAAACGCAGATGAGTTGCTGGGCACGACTATCTATGATTGGACACCCCCCGATTTTCATCAGCTTGTTGCGAAGCGCACCAAGGAGGCAATGCAAAATAGTGGGAGCAATCCACCCATCTCGATTCCATTTGTGCGACCCGATGGGAAAGCTGGATATGCAGAGATCCAGAGTACCTCAATTATTTTTGATGGATTGCCGGCTGTTCATATAGCGATGAATGATATTTCGAAGCGGAAGGAAGCTGAGAAAAAACTGCAGGAGAGTACGCAACAATATCAAAACCTTGTGAAATCTGCAAGCGTTGGTATTATTGTAGCGCAGGGTGAAAAGCTGAAATTTATAAATCCGAAGTTTTCCGAATTATCGGGTTACTCTGAGGCGGAACTCCTTTCCATGCCGTTTATAGACTTGATACATAATGATCACAAACAGTTGTTATTAAGTACATACCTCCAACAGTTAACAAGCGAGCCGATTGGTTATAGTTTCAGGTTCCGGATGTTAAAACGGGATATGAGCATCAGATGGATCGAACTGTATTCCATTAAAATTGATTGGCAGGGAGATCCTGCCACCCTGAACTTTATCAGCGACATTCATGATCGTATTCTTTCCGAAGATCTGGTAAATAATTTAGCGAATCGTTTTGCTTTGGCAACCAGGGCAGGCGAAATAGGGATTTGGGAATTCAATATTGTACAGAACATATTAGTATGGGATGATAAAATGTTTGAGCTGTTCGGGATCGGAAAAGGCAGGTTTGGAGGTGTCTTCGAATCCTGGCTTGCCACTGTTCATCCCGAAGATGCCTCAGGAGCACAGAATGCCATTCAAATGGCTGTAACCGGCAAAAAGGAGTTCGATACCGAATTCAGAGTAATATGGCAGGATGGCTCCATTCACCATATCAAAGCACTGGGACAGGTTCAGCGCGATGAATCCGGAAAAGCATTGCATATGTACGGAACCAATTATGATATTACCAAACAAAAGGAGATAGAACAAACATTGACCCTGGCCCTGAAAAGTGCGGAGGCTGCAAATAAAACAAAATTGGAATTCCTGGCCAACATAAGCCACGAATTCCGTACACCTCTCAACGGGGTTATCGGCTTTACTGATCTGCTGCTCGATACAACATTGGATAATACCCAGCAACAATATGCCCGTAATATAAATACTTCGGGCCGTTCCATATTGGAAATCTTCAACGACATTATCTACTATATTAAACTTGAGAATGGAATGGCAGTAATTGAAGCCGAACAGACTGATATTGTTGAACTTACTGAACAAAAGTTTGATCGCTTTAAACAAAATGTGAATCAGGAGAAACTGGA
>JBAXBJ010000141.1:0-9195 GCA_037142075.1 Bacteroidota bacterium | reverse complement strand
GCACTGAACGGTGCTGGCACACCTGTGATTTTGTAAACAACTGAATCGGTGCAGTTATTGGTATCGGAAACGGCATGAAGAATAGAATATACACCCAGGCTGTCGAAAGTAAAAGCTACATTCTGACCAACCATTTTCCCGATTGTTTTCGATCCGCTGCTAATCAGCCAACCCAGGTGCGAGAAGGGAGCCTGGCTCGTTTCGGACAGGTCGAAGAAATGTGTCGGATGTCCCAGGCAGGCCACACTGTAATTGAAATCTGCCACCGGAAGGCCATTAATTCTGACTGTATTTATCGCTGTATCACTGCATCCAAGCTCATTTGTTACAATGAGTCTGGCTTCATAATCGCCCAGGACTGGATATTTATAATACGGGTTTTGCAGTCCCGAAGTATCGTTTCCGGCAGCAGGATCGCCAAAATCCCAAAGGAACTTGGTTGCTGCTACCCCATTATAATTGGTTGTATCGTAAAAACTAGCCTTGCTGCCTGCACAAGCACCCTGGGTAGAAAATCCGGCAAGTGGAGAGGCCAGGATAGTCACATTAGTGCTTGTGCTGTCGCTAAAGCTTTTGCTATTAACCAGGGTTGTTACCCTAAGCTTAACAGTAAAAACTCCTGCCTGAGCAAACGAATGATTTATTACCGGGCTAAAACCGGAATATACAGTGTCTGGACTGCCATCGCCCCAGTTCCAGTTCCATTGTGTGATTGTGCCCTGGCAAGTACTTAAATCATTGAAAGTAATTAATTTATCCTGGCAACCGGTTTGGTTGGTATTTGTAAAGGCAGCTTCGAGGCAAGGACCAGGCTGGTAGGAACTTGAACTTTCAGACATGCATCCATTTGCATTCAGAACGCTAAGTTTTATAATGTATGTTGCGGTGCCAGGGTAAGAGTGAGTTGTAGTGTTGGTTGGAGCATAAATCGTATCCGATGTGCCATCGCCATAATTCCAGATGTAGGCTGTTATCGTAGCCGAAGTATCAGCCGATGTGCTGGTTAACGTAACTGTGCTGTCGCATTGCCCGGCTACATATGTGAAAGATGCTACCGGAAGCGCCTTTACCAGGATAGTTTGAATGCTTGTGGCCGAACAGCCGAATTTATCAATGGCCGTGAGATTTACGCTAAAGGAACCCGTTTTGGTGAAAGTATGCGAAGGCCTTTTCAACGTTGAAATATTGGCCGAACCTGATTGCGGATTGCCAAAATTCCAGTTGAAACTGACCAGTGAATCTGTGATTGGTGTTGTAATTTGCGGAACAAACTTCATAGGGCTACCAAAGCACTCCTGCTGATAAGTATAGGTAAGGGCGAGAGGAGCGGGAACACACACCACCAGTGTAGAAGTATCAATACATCCACGCTCATCGCTCACTATAAGTTTGACGGTATAGCAAGTATCAACTTCAAAATACTTGTAAACCGGGTTCTGTAAAGTGCTGTATTGGAAAGGTTCAAATGTCCACTGCCAGGTTTTAATCACCGACTGATAGCTGTAAGATGAATCGGCGAACTGAACCGAACCGTTGCTGCATGGCGATGCAGTGTAATTAATAGCAGCAGTAGGTTTATTGAATACCTGGACAGGTTTTGAGAGGGTACTCGTGCAACCGGAAGCTGAAATGGTGGTAAGTGAAACAGAATAAATACCCGGTATATTAAAGGCAAAATTTGGATTCCGGAAGGTGGATGTATCGGTAAGTGAAGTGTTTACACCAAAATCCCAATACCAGCTAACGACGGTCCCATTATTTGGAGCGAATGACAAATCAGTAAATTGGGTAGCTGCTCCTGCGCAACTATTGGTATAAATAAACGAAGTTACCGGCGAATCTCCGATAGTTACCGGATAACTCACCGAATTCATGCAGCCACTCGAATCGGTAATCGTAAGTATCACATTATATATCCCCGGATTACTAAAATTGTGTACCGGGTTTTGCAGACTACTGCTGGCTGAACCATCGCCGAAACTCCAGTTATACGACTGAACTGCCGGAATATTTGTCGCCGTTGTGTCTGTATAGAAAGTTAAGGGTATGGATGAACAAGTCACTGTATCGTGATAGAAATCAACGCCAGGTTCGGGGGTAATAATTAGCTGTTGCATTATCGTATCGGAACACCCCATAGCATTGATAGTAACCAGGGAAACCAGGAAGGGTCCGGTGTTCGAGAAGGCATGTTGCGGGTTTAGTAAACTGCTGGTATTGGCTGTGCCCGATGTTGGGTCACCAAAATCCCAACTCCTCGATACAATAGCGATGCCTGCCGAAGCTTCCGACTGATCAAAAAATTGAGTTGGAATGCTTTTGCATGTATTTTGCCACGTAAATCCGGCCACAGGACCCGGTGAAACTGCAATTACCTGCTGGTAGGTATTTTCGCAGCCATTTTGCGAGTTTACGGTTAGTTTTACGTTGAAGTTTCCAGCCTGGCTGTAAATGTGGTTGATGGTGGATGCTGCTGCAGTATAGGTAGTATCTGTTCCATCGCCGAAAGTCCAGTGCCAGTAAACAATAGTTCCCGAAGGGAAAGATGTTAAATCCGTAAATGTAACCGCTGAGCTAAGGCATTTAGGCGATGAAGCAGCAAAGCCTGCAACCGGGCCCGGAACAATAACTAATGTCGCCGTTTTAGAATCAGGGCAACCGGAAGTATCAATAATAGTGAGCGTTACAACGAATGTACCACTGTATAAATAAACATGCACCGGATCGGCTTGGGTAGAAGTTTGTCCGTCTCCAAACTGCCAGAGCCAGCTTGCAGTGGTAGCCATATTTACCAAAGCACTGCTGTTGAATTGGGTTGTGTCGCCGTTGCAGCCTGCTACACTCGTAAAGTCAGACAATGGCGGAGGTACAATTATAAGTGTCTGAATGGTGGTATCGCTGCATCCGTTGGCTGTGGTAACAATCAAAGTAACTGTGTACGGACCGGCAACTGCATACATATGACTTGGGTTAACTAAAATTGAATTGTTGGCTGTTCCGCTGCCTGGTTCGCCAAAATCCCAGAACCGGCCGGTAATTCCGCCTCCCGGGCTTGTCGAAATATCGCTGAATAAAACAGCTGTATTCAGGCATACTCCCGAATAGCTGAATGCAGCCAGTGGTTTCGGGCTGACTGTAATAATTTTCGAAATTGTGTTGCTGCAACTATCGCTTGTTTTCACTGTTAAGATCACATTGAAAGTCCCTGCATTTATATAGGTATGCGAAACGGTTCCCGGGTTGGGGAAAGCGATGGTTTGCGACGAGCCGTCACCGAAGTTCCATTTCCAGGAAGTGATAAATCCGGAAGGCACTGTGGTTATATCGTTGAAAGTAACCGTGCTTTGGTTGCAGAGAGGCGCGGTAAATGAAAAATTTGCAGCCGGTGCCGGCACAATTACAACCGTATGGCTGATCGTATTCGAACATCCGGCAGTATCGGAAATGGTAAGCTGCACCGTATATGATCCGGGCGAAGTATAAGTGTTTAGTGGCGAAACTGAGGTGCTGGTATTTCCATCGCCGAACAACCAGTTCCAGGTGGCAATGGTGTTCTGATCTATAGCCGGATCCGGCACAAACAACATCGGGGTGTCCTCGCAACTGCCCTGGTTCGTAAATTCAACCGGTGGTTTGGCCTTTACAAGGATGTTTTTCGTAATAGTATCGGAGCAACCGAAATCGCTCCACGTAATAAGCTGAACCGCATACGGCCCGGCAGTATTGTAAACATGGAACGGGTTTTGCAACGCACTGCTGTTATCACTGCCCGATGCCGGATCGCCAAAATTCCATTGCCATGCAGTTATATTGATCGTTGTTGAAATGGGTGTAATATCTGTAAACACAACCGGGCTGTCCTGGCACTGACCGGCAACTAAAAAGTTGGATTGAGGCTTGCTGAAAATCTGTATCGTCTTTGTTTCGAAAGAAGAACAACCCAGGCTGTTGGTTACAGTAAGCCTTACTTCATACATTCCGGAATTCGGATAAATATGGGATGCATTTGGTACTGCAGGGAAGGTAAAAGTCTGAGTTGTCCCGTCACCAAAATTCCATTCCCACAACAAATTGTAACCATCAACGGAAGTTGAAAGATCGGTGAATTGAACCGCTTGCCCCGCACAGGTATTTAGGTTAGCCGAGAAATGTGCAACCGGCGGAATCGTAATCAGTACCTGGTGGCTGACTGAGCCAAAACATCCGGCCGTATCCTGTAAAGTTAGAGTAACAATGAACATACCCGGCGACTGGTAATTGTGCTGGATATTCCGTCCGTTGCCGGTGTTGCCGTCACCAAAATTCCAGCTATAGGTAGCGATGGTATTAATATCAATTGCAGTAGTATCAGCCCAAAAATGGGTTTGTGCATTCACGCAACCGGGGCTGCTTGTAAATGCGGCGATGGGTGCAGGCTTCACGGTAACCGAATGGTAAACAGTATCATAACATCCACCGGTATTCGAAATGATAAGTTTCACAGGATAAGTGCCTGCCGTGTTATAGGTATGTTGCGGGTTCTGTAAATTGGATGTGTTGTTAATTCCTCCGCTCGGGTCATTGAATTCCCAATACCAGGAGTTCACCTGGTAAAAACCATTGGCAAGCGAAATGTCATTAAATTGGGTAGGTTGGTTCACACAATTACTGGTAAAAGTAAAGCCTGCAAGCGGGTGGTTAATTACCGTTACATTGCTTGTATAAACAGCCTTACAACCCAGCGAACTGCTGATTGTTAGCGTAACTCCATAAATTCCCGGAGCGGAATACGTATGCGATACATTCGGGGAATCAGGGAAAATAAACGTTTCTACCGCTGAGCCATCCCCGAAATTCCATTCCCATATTTTGATATATCCCATCCCGGAAGGATTTGACGACATATCAACAAAGGAAACCGGGCTGCCATAACATTCGGGCGATGAATTGCTGAAATACGATACAGGCAAGGGTCGGACTACCACCGGGTGATTCGTTGTATAGGAGCATCCGATGGAATCAGCGACAGTCAGAGTTACTATGTAGTTTCCGGCATTTGCATAAATATGAGTGGCATTATATGGCGAATTAAATATGCCGTAAGTGCCATCCCCAAAGTCCCAGAGCCAGCTGCCAATCATATTCAGGTAATTGCCCGAAATGTAAAAGAAAGTGGTATCACCTTCGCAGGCGGTACTTGCGGTAAAATCAGTGACTGGCGAAGTATGCACAATCACATTTGCCGTCCCTGTTAAATCTGCCGGGGCGGCTGAGCAATTGGCACCCGTTACTGCTACGAGTGAGTAAGTATAATTTCCAGGCGGGGGCGTTACGCTGAAATCGTATGGATTCGACGTGATATTACTTACCGTTGTATTAAAGTATCCATTGGTATAGGTAAGATCCCATGGCGGCGACCCGGTAAAGACCACACGCAGCATGGCGGTATCGCCTTCGCAAATGCTTGTCCCCCCGCTTAAAACAGCGGATGGGAAAGGAACCACAAACACCTGCCCCGTTCGGAGCGGCCCGAGGCATCCTTCTGCCGAAAGTTCCTGTACCGAAAGTGGGTAGGTTCCGGTATTTCCCCATGTGTTGGAGAACAAATTTATTGGCCCGTTTTGCTTAATAACGCCATTAATTTTCCAGGTAAAAGTTGAGCCTGCAGTCGAAGTGGAATCAACCCAATAATGCCTGGTATCGCCAAGACAAACCGTGTCGGGCATAGCAAGCTGGGCAGCAGCCTTTAAGGCGCTGAGCAGCACGAGAGCCAACAGAAGGATGTAGTGTTTGCCGGTTTGCATTATTTGTTAGTTAGTTGATGGGTTGATGGGTTGATGGGTTATTGGTTGATAGGTTAATCGTAGATCGTCACTCGTAAATTATCAATTGTCATTGTTAATTTGTTTGTTTTCAGGTCATTTTATTACATGTTTATTGTTCATACTAAAGATAACCATTAACTTTTCACATTAACGATCAACTTTCTATTTATTACACCCTTGCGCTAACCGTTAACTTTTTACTATTATCGATTATCCATTTTCTAATTTCTAACAAGCCAACCGTTAACTTTTTACCGTTAACGATTAACCATTTTCTGTTTCTCCAATGCGCTAACCGTTAACTTTTTACCATTAACGATTAACCATTTTCTAATTTCTAACAAGCCAACCGTTAACTTTTTACCATTAACGATTAACTATTTCTAAGGTTACCACTTCTGCAGCCAAAAACCGCACTAAGGGCTCACTTTTCACTATTCGTTATTCACTCTTCACTTACCACTTACCATCCCTGCCGCGCCGCCTTTTCAGGCAACGGGCAGCAATGGACAGCAGATTTATAACTGATTGGCATTTTCGATTAGCTAAACAGTTTATTCTTAGTTGTGCATAATAGCTGATGTGTTCGGTGCAAGATTGATTAAAATTGTAACTTGATCGGTTGCTGCCGAACAAGGACCTATTCCATCAGGATCATTTGTAGTCAAGGTAAGTGTTACAAAACCAGCAGTTATTTCAGCAGCGGAAGGTGTATAAACTGCATTCAGAGTATTGGCGCCAGGATTAAAAGTACCGCTTCCACCTGACCATGTACCTGTGGTAGCACTGCCACTAACAGCGCCAGCCAAGGTAACATCCGAACCCGAACAAATTGTTTGGTCTATGCCGGCATTAGCAATAGCTGCAGGATTTATAGTAATTAAAATTTGGTCGCTTGTTGCAGAACAAGGGCCAGTTCCATCAGGATCATTAGTAGTCAAGGTAAGTGTTACAAAACCAGCAGTTATTTCAGCAGCGGTCGGTGTATAAACTGCATTCAGAGTATTGGCATCAGGATTAAAAGTACCACTTCCTCCTGACCATGAACCAGTGGTAGCACTACCACTTACAGAACCAGCTAATGTTACTGTTGAACCTGAACAAATAGTTTGATCGACACCAGCATCAGCAATAGGTGTTGGATTTATAGTAATTGTAATTTGGTCAGTTGCTGCTGAACAAGGACCTGTTCCATCAGGATCATTAGTAGTTAAGGTAAGTGTAACAAAACCAGCAGTTGTTTCAGCAACAGATGGTGTATAGACAGCATTCAAAGTATTGGCATTAGGATTAAAAGAGCCAGTTCCACCTGACCATGCCCCAGATGAAGCGCTTCCACTAACTACTCCTGCCAATATTACATCCGAACCCGAACAAATTGTTTGATCTATGCCTGCATTAGCAATAGCTGCAGGATTAATAGTTATTGTAATTTGATCAGTTGCTGCCGTACAAGGACCTATTCCATCAGGATCATTTGTGGTCAAAGTAAGTGTGACAAAACCAGCAGTTATTTCAGCAGCAGATGGTGTATAAACTGCATTAAGAGTATTGGCATTAGGATTATAAGTGCCATTGCCACCTGACCATGAGCCTGTAGTAGCACTACCACTAACTGCACCCGCCAAGGTCACGTCCGAACCTGAACAAATTGTTTGGTCAAGGCCTGCGTCAGCAATTGGCGAAGGAGTTATAATAACAACAACAGGTTTTATATCAAAACAGGCAGGGGTGGTATTTGTACTTGCCTTGATGTAATAAGTGCCTGATGCAGTTACAGCATTAGGATTTACTAATGGTGTCGTACAAGCTAAGTCAGTAAAATAACCTAACGTTGTTCCGGGAGGAAGCGTACTCCCTGATGTAATTGATGCTGCTGTCAAATCAACAGGGCCTAGACCGCAAACTGCGTTTGGATTAGTAATTACCAATACAGGTGCTGGATTAACGGTAACTTCCACTGTAACTTCTGTGTAACATGTCGCATTTGTTTCTCTAAGAGTGACTGTATAAACCGTCTGAACACCAGGATCAGCCCATGTCACAGATATAGCAGGAGTTCCTTGGCCAGAATTAATTGTCCAGCCTGTTGCCGGAGTAATAGTCCACAAAAAAGCATTCAACGCATTGCCTGGTGTAACAGAATAAGGTTCAGTTCCAGGGCATACTGTTTGGGTGTTCTGCGTCCACCCCTTCAAAACTCCTCCCAGAAGAAGCACTACCACCAATAAGCTTTGTAAAATTCTAATTTTTGTTTTCATGTTGTTTTTGTTTTTGAAGGTTTATTTTTAATTATTTGCTTTTTATACTTGATTATATATTGTTTTGTTCCCTAAGTTCGTCGGAATATCGCGAAGTGAGCTAGCTCTGGCGAGCGGCAACCCAGGCAGGCTGAGAGTTGCAGCAGGTTAAGCCATCGTAGTAAGCGTATCCGTATTTTCATGCTTAGTCGTTTTAACTGGTAGGTTTGTAATATGTGATTTAGTTTCGGTTTGTTGTAAAAACATCCATGGAAGCATCGTCGTCGGAACCAACGGTACGTTTCCCGCATCCGCGAGCCTGCAGCAATTCCTGCCGAAAGCAGTAAAAGGCTGAGCCATCGTAACAAGCGTAGGCGGATTTCCATTTTCCGGTCGGTTTGTAAGTGTTTTAAATATATTGATTCCGTGTAGTCTTTAACAGGTTCGCATCGTCGCCAGAACCTTTGGCCTGCCATGCGCATTCGTGTGCCAGCGGCAATGCCTGCCGAAAGCAGTAACAGGCTGAGCCATAGTAATTTGCGTAAGCGTATTTTCATTTTCCGTTTATTTTTATCAGGGGTTTTTGGGCACTTTGGCACTTCAAAAACTTCCTTGTTATCCTTTACTGTTCAACTGTCGGAACTTCCTTATTCGCGAAAGCCTTAAATTTCTTTAGCTTAATCACTCTTTGTGTTTTTTTTGAACTTACATGGCATTATTCGTTATTCACTCAAAAACCTCACCCCCGTCCTCCCGAAAAATCGGGACAAGCTCTCTCCTTGAAAAAAAGAGAGGGATGACTACACCCGGGAATTTTTACATCCCTGCTTATCGCTTCATTCGTAACCCTGAGCTTTTCGCCGAAGGGCACTTTTCATTTTAAAACCAGGCCAGCCTCCATACCACCGCCCTACTACCCCGCCGCCGGTAAGGCAGCAGGGAGCGGGTAAGGGGGCAGTATGGTTCTGAACGGTTTGAGACATTTTTATAAGTTATTATTAAGTTTTAATTGTGATAGATTCCAGTGGTTACAGGAGTTTCACCAAATATAATGGAAACTTCATCCAAAGAAGCTGTACATGTTCCATTAGCAATTGTCCAACGAATTACATATGTTCCGTATACCGATGCGGTTGCGGTTGATGTTGCCG
>JBAXBJ010000140.1:0-9196 GCA_037142075.1 Bacteroidota bacterium | reverse complement strand
GCTCAAACCGCCTTTCCGTATTCTTCGATACTATCGCCATGCTTTACACCCAGGGACAAATTATTGCCGGTAGAGAATTTGAAATCGTATCAGAAAAAAATATTACAATTCAAACAACGAGAACAGAAACAGAAGTTTTAGGCTTTGATGGAGGAAATAAAAAAGTTCTATACCTCATTATTAGCGATGTTATTCAGATTTACCAAAAACTCCATGGAGCAGACAGCCTTAAAATTAATGCTCTCCGCACCTATCTCCGGGATAATCCTGCATACTTAGGCCAAATTAAAAGCCATCGCTTTATTTATGAAATTGAATCCTGGGAACCCGATCCTTTGAACAGATCTGCAAATCTTATCCGTGTAAAACAAAAAGCTGAAAGAAATACAAGCTGCATAGCAATGGATTATGACAAACTTTCACAGCTTGGAATTGACCTCGATAGGATGAAAACCAGCGAACAAACTTTCACACATAATCCAGCAAATATTACTGAAAATAACATACCAAATGAAACGCCAAAAAGCAAAGATACAGACGACGAATTGCCATTCTGACAATTGTCATCTTTTGACATTTGCCTGTTTTTTTCACTTTTAAAAACACTCATTAAATGAAAAATAAAATGAAAAAATATTTGCTGCAAAAGTGTTCCAACGTTCCAACGTTCCAACAGACAGTAATAAATAATAATAAAAAGCTAATAATCAATAATTTATATAAGGTAGTGTCTGTTGGAACATTTCTTTTCTGTTGGAACACGTTGGAACACTTAACTCATGTTTTTTCAATCTCCCTCTTTTCTGTTGGAACACTAAAACGCTCCAACAATACTGTTGGAACGTTCCAACAAATGCTAACTAATTGTAAACGTGAATAAAAGCCGTTTAAAAACGGCTTCTGTTGGAACGTTGGAACGTTGGAACAAAAAAAACATACAGAGTAAACTGAAAAATATTTTTCAAATTCTGATTTTTTCACTTTCTGCCGACAATTGATTTTTTGACAAAAATAATACACTAAAAATGGCTGCGAAAATCCTTACTCAAACACGCATTGACAACATGCTTATCTGGCACTTATCCGGATGTAACTTTTCTAAAAATGGCACTTCATTTTTAGTTGTCGGCAGTGAATCAACCGGACCTGGATATTACGATGTCATTCATACTATCAAAAATCTGAATACCCGCACGTATGCCAATATTCTAATGCCAAAACTCATAGAAATTTTACAAACCTGTGAATAATGAAAACAGAATCTCTCATAAACGGCCTTATTGATATTTCCAATAATACCATTCCTGCTGATTGCATTATCGATATGGTACCGGAAATAATCGAAAAACTTCAATTGTTAATGGTTGAGCAAATTACATTTCCTCAACATATCGGTATCGGTAAAGTGTTTATTTCCGGAAGAATATCATCAGTAAAAAGAATCGTTGCTCTTAATTATTTCGCACATGCTGAACGCCATCTGAAAGCTTGTGGCTATAATGTGATCAATCCATTGAAATTAATTAAACCAACTACCTCCCGGGAAACAGCAATGAAAATCTATATCTCTTCCCTGGTCAATAATTGCGATAAAATATGCCTTCTTAATGATTGGCGCCTGAGTATGGGATCCCGTCTTCTTTATTCTATCGCTACTTCCCTTAATTTCGAAATCGTCGACCTTGCAAAAGCTCAAAAAATAGCAGTATGACCAGGCAAAAAGAAACCGCTTGCAAAGGATTTTTATTGGGTCTTTCCTATTCCTGCTAATACTCATTTCCATTTTAATCAAATAATTTGAAAAATATGACTACAGAACAAAAAGACAATTTTAGATTCAGAGCAGTAAAATACTGGGCTTCCGAAGAAATCGGGAAACGCAGATCCTGGGTTGATCCAGACAGATACCGCAATCTGCAGGATGAATTGAAAGATAAAGATCTTGCTGATGCCCGATGCTTGCTCAAACTAATTTTTAAAGAAGTAGATACGCATAACGCCAAAATCAAAACGAAAATTACACTGCTTGATAAAATGAACTACAAAAGAAATTGGCTATCAAGCAGCTGCTTTTCCGGATTGTCGATTCCCTTGAGAAAAATTGATGATTTAATTTCGAATAATCCCGGCAAAGAAGTCTATGAAATTGTCAAATTACTGAACGGCTGGGTTTTATAACCTTTCATCCAGTATCAATTTCTCATTCTAAAATAATTATAACAATTAAAAACACAGAAAACATGGCACTTAGTTTCAGCGCAGTTGAAAAAGCCTATGAGGTACTTAACGCCCTTAAAATAAAGGATATCCCTTCATGGCCCGAAGATATGGCAGAATGGGACGACGAAGATTTGAAAAAACCGAAAGAAAATACCGTTTACGGTTTTGGTAAAAAAAGTGATTGGGGATGGGAAAACCTGGTCTTTTTTGTCAGAAATCCATCACCTAAATTAAAACGCGCCTTCAAAATACTGTGCAAAAAAGTCCCCAATACATGCATCTCAAAACCGTACAGCAAAAATACTGAATTGTGGATTTTCGGCTGGTTTTAGCCTCTGATTCAACACATAAACATTGCAAATACAAAAGCCACGTACATCCTTTAATACAATCTTACTCATGTTTTTCCTGGAACTTCCGGTAAAGCCTTATGTGAAACAGTATATCGTTCTGAATTATGGAAACCCGGCAAACTTTTCATCAAACAAATTCATTAATGATCGCTTCCGTAAATGCCTGAGCAAACCTTCAAGGCGCAATAATCCGTATTATAAAAAAAGCCCATTTTGTAGGCATACCGAAACCATTAAAATAACCCTTTCACAGGACGACTTTTATAGGTACGGCTGGGAGTTTACCCAAACGGATATTATTTCTTTCGGTAAGCTTATGGAACACCAGGCAAAATTCCTCATGCGCAACATGATCAGCTTCTACATGACGCTGATGAACGAACGCGATGCCATCCTAACCTTCCAAAACAAATTCGGTTTCACTGAAGATATATGGCCATTCGACAGCATCAAGAAAAATTATTCCCGCTCAATAAACAAGAGCGCAAAATTTTCCTACTCAAAGGATTTATCACTCAAACTGGAAAATTTATTGCTTGTAAGTTTATCGGATGTTGGTAACCTGCTCCCACCAGCAATAAACCACTACGAAAACAGCCAAAACAAATAAATATCTTTGGCAAATATGTCCAGAAAAGGGACATACTTGCACTTAGCACATACACCCCATGATAACCATACAAAAACAAATTGCCCTCGGCGGAAATACCGCTCTTTTCGTCATCCCTGCTTCCCGCATTCATTCCATACTGGGAGATACAATCTTTTACTCCGGAGAAGATCCCACTATCGAAATTGAATGTGCACCCGAATCAATCCGTCATACCTGCAAAACAATACAAACAAGAGCCGGATTTCTCTACGACCATGCAATTACCGCCTTCCTTGCCGGCATAAATCCCGATTCAACCACAGAATTGGCAAAACTCAATTTATATAACAATGTGTTAGTTGTGATTAGAAACAGTGCCGGAACTTATTTCTTAATCGGAAATACTAACGAAAGCCTCAATTTTAACTTTAACTTCGATTCTGCTGCCAATCCTTCCGACCGCATTGGCTCAGAATTAACAATCTCCGGACAGCTTACCACATCCTTTGCATTCATCCAAATGCCTCTGGTTCCGGTATAAACAGCACTTTTAGAGCCTGTTTCCTGATTTTATGTCCTTTCAGAGTAGATTTTCAGCTTGTAACATTGCTGAAAATTTATACGAATGAAGTTCCGCATCCTTTCTGCACTGTTACGCTCAACATGGGCCATTGACGAACGCTTCGCCATTGCTCATGGCGGTATCGTTGCGGGACTTCTTAACGGTATGGAATTTCAACCTGCTGATAAACCTATCGAAGCTGCCAATTCCACTTCTTTTTATGTTTCTGAGAACGGCGAAGAAATTGAAGCTTCCGGGCTCAATACCATAAATCCAAACACCATTGCCGTTATTCCCATCCGCGGTACTCTGATGAAAGAGGACGAGGACGACTGCGAATACTTCCAGGCTGGCATGAGAACATTATCCGAAAGGGTGCTGGAAGCTGACCGCGATCCAAATGTCATCGGCCTCATTCTTTACATCGATTCACCAGGCGGAACCGTCGATGGCACCAAAGCTTTTTCTGATGCAATAAAATCCTGCAAAAAACCAACCGTCGCCTTTGTCGATGGAATTATGGCTTCCGGTGCTTTATGGATAGGTACATCCACTCAAAAAATTATCGCTCAAAATTCCACTACCGAAATTGGCAGCATTGGCGTTATGGTTGCCTTCGCAGATATGCAACCTTATTGGGAAGCACAAGGAATAAAATTTCATCGCATCAATGCCGACCAGTCGAAAGACAAAAACAAAACCTTTACGGATGCTCTGGCCGGTGATTATTCCGGTATCAAAAAAGAAGAGCTCAATCCCCTGGCTGATCAATTTATTGCAGCAGTAAAAGAAAATCGCCCAAACATTTCAAGTTCCGTTTTTACGGGTAAAGTCTATTTCGCTGAAGAGGCTCTTAGCCTTGGATTAATAGATCAGATCGGCTCCTTTGAAACTGCCGTCACTGCCGTTTCTGCCCTCGCCGAAGCCCGTACAGACGCGATGCTCGCGTCTCAATCCCTCCATAACTCAACAACTCAACAAACTTCACGTCATAATAAACCAATCATTCAAACCATGTTAGTACCCACCCTTTCTTCCTTATTGCAGCTTGAAGCAATTGAATCCACTGAGGACGGCGTTTTTATCAGCGTTGAAAATATCCAGACCATCGAGAACAAACTTTTAGGCAACCAGCAGGACATCGATGCTGTAAACAAAGCCCTTAATTCAGAAATTGAACGCTCTGCCAATGCTGCTGCAGCTGCTCATTTGCAAATCAATACCGCTGCCAACCTTCAATTGGCTGCCGAAACAGTCCATAACGAAACCATAGCTGCCCTGGACGAAATCCATCCAACCATTTCTGCAGCAGTTGATGTAACCGCCAAAATCGAAGCCATCAAAACAATACTGTCACAAAAACCGGCTGCCGCTGGTATCGGAGTTCAATCGGCTAAAGATCCTTCTACTTCGGATGACGGTGTGGATTGGGCTACCCTTAACAGCCTCCCTCACATGCAGGTTGACTAACCCCGGCCTTCTAACCCGAAATACGGTTGGTGAGCCTGTCGAACCACTTATAAAACTCGTAACACTCAAACTCTCTCCCTACAATGAACGTCTCCGAAATCAAAATCGCCTACGGCGCGTATTACGAAAACTCCGGTCAGAACATGAAACGAATCCTTGGCATGTTAAGCCAGGGCCTTGTTACTCCCGGAATCTGCACGCCCATTAAAACTGACGACACAGTTTTCAAACTCGGTCAGCTTACAGTCGGCAATATTGTGCAGTCCTTCCAAAAAGGATGGACACCTAAAAATGCTGCCGCATTCACTCCAAACGAACTTCGTTTGTACCAGTTCAAGGTGGACGAAGAAGTTAATCCTGACGACATCGAAGCCACCTGGCTCGGTTTCCTCGCCGGATCAAGCGTGGATCGCGAGTCCTGGCCCCTCATAAAATTTCTCATTGAATACCCCGAATTAGGCTACCTCTCAAAAATCAACTCGGACATGGAGTTGAACGAATACGGTAAAGGTGTTTATCTTGCGCCAACACCCGGAGTTGCCGGTACTACAGGTAAATCCATGAATGGGATTATCAACCTTTTACAGACTGGTGTAAATGCCGAAACCATTAACAGCATTGATATTGAACCGTTGAGTGTAGCCTCCATCTTCGACCAGGTCGAACTCTTCACGGATGGTATCTCAGAAGTGTATCAAAGTGTAAAGATGAATATTTGTATGTCGCCAAAATGGCACCGTGCATACCTTCGCGACAAACGTGCCGCCGGGTTCTACACTTTGCAGACTTCGGGCGAGATTACAAATGGTGTGGACTTTACCCCACAGAATGCGATCCCCCTTCCTTCTTTGACAGGAACTGATGTCATCTTTGCCACTCCGCAAACCAACCTCCTGCACCTTACCAAAAAAGGTGCTAACAAAACCAACATCCGTATCGAAGAATACCGCCGTAACGTATCCTTCATGTGCGACTGGTGGGAAGGTATTGGCTTTGGTGTTGATGCCGCTGTCTGGACAAACCTCCAAAAAGTTCCCTAGTAATACTCATTCTTCTTGTAAACAGGCCGGTATCCATCCCGGCCTTTCTCAAACATTCTAAAAATCTGGCACTGTGGAATTTGCAGACATAACAAAGGACCTCTTTCAAGGGGAAAATATGGGCGGAATAGGCATGAAAATCTATTACGGCCTTTTCGAGGACGTGGCAACCTGGCCTACAAAGCCATCAAATGCAACTACCCTCGAAGCACTGGGTAAACTTACCGGAAGCGTGGTGATGAAACCCGGCAAACGTATGTTCGAAATGTACGTTACAGACGACACAGGGGAATTCAAAATGGAAACCGTTGGTGAATTGGATGGAAAAAGTTTTGTAATGCACCTCTCCTTGTTCAACCCGGGATTGAAGCCCAAATTGCTTGGACTGCTTAACACAGTCAAAAATGGCAACATGTTTTTCATCGTTCCTGACAACAACGGACAGAAGTTTCTGATGGGCGACGCTATCCGTGCTGCCGTTTTCACCGGATCACCGGACGGTGCTGGTACAGGTAAAGAAACCGCAGGTCGTCGGGGCATCTCAATGGAATTCGTTTATAAAACTTCAAACGTTTACGTGTACGAAGGTTCAGTTCCTCTTACCATTGCTTCCATTACTCCTTTATCCGTAACGGTGGCAACTGTTGCAGCATCAGTTGCCGGTAACGACGGTACTGCTACTGCAAACGCATTAGGAGGAACTGCTCCTTATACTTACTCATGGGATACTGACCCGGTACAATCTACCCAAACTATTACAGTCGCCCCTGGTGAATATACTGTAACAGTAACTGATGCACTCGGAGCAACTGCTTCCGGCACCGGCATAGTCGGATAATCGCAACATAACAAATCAGTTATGGCTATTCATCCTAATTTTAAACTCGTTGGCATCGAACCTGGAATCGTAATAACGTTCCAGTTCGGTGCTGTCGATTTCAGGAACTTTGTTCCTTTATCTGTTTTGGAAACTTTATACAATTCCGGATTCCCTTACTTACAGTTATCAAAACAAGGGGAAAAAGCATATGCTCCTAGAATTGCTGACTCTTCAGTTATTACTTCACTCCCAGAAGAGGCAGTAACTCCTAACCCCCAAACCCTAAACCCTAAAAAGAAGTCCCGTGCAAGAAAAAGTAAATAAATGGATTGAAAATGGCTGCAGCTTCGATGAAGGGGTTGCTATTCTGGCATCAATCAGCAAGCACAGAGCTTTGGCTAAAGCTATTGGAAACCGCCCACATCGCTATAGTGAAAAGCTTCGCTATGAATTGCTGAAATACGCAGGAACACAAAATGATATTACCGTCATTGGAAAAACGGATATTCCCACCAACTTGGATATTTCAGCTTCTGAAAAACCTAGATCATTCAAAGAAGGACAACTACCTCCAGAGGTTGAAAAAGCAATAAAATTTCATTCGGATGCCTTTAAACAAAGGGCTATCCTTCACGAAGCAATGGCTAACCTGCCTGACAAAAATACTCCTGAGCTTATTGCTGAACGCGAAGACCTGAGCAACCAAATTGCAGAATGCTCTGAAGTCATTGAAATAATGTGGAAAGCAAACGAAGAGTACAAAGTCAATGGAACTCTTCCCGACGTTGATGCTATTGTAGCCAGACTCAATGCAAAGGCTGAAAAACCTTCCTTACCTGAAACCGAAAATGAATTAAATGAATTAAAACTTAACATTCAAAAATCTATTAGTGCAGACAGGTTTATGCTCGACTACCAGCAAAAGACCAAAGGGAAAAATAAAAATCCTCTACCTCCAGGTCCGAAAAGAACAAAAACTGAATTGAGAATAAAACAGAAGGAAAAGGATTTAACCAACATTGAAATAAAACTTGCTTCCTTACCAAAATAATTCCCCGACGTCCATTGGACAATTTGCTTGAAAAGGGTCAGGTCGCGTTGCTCAGCTTCCTGAACCCTTTTTTCACTTATAAGTAAAATTATGTTAGTTAAATCCTCTTCAATTTCTTCTCAAAAACCTGAACAAATTCAGTTGTCTAAAGATGCTGACCCCGGAACCGATCCTGAAAGTAGTTACCAGGACTTTATTCATTATACCAAATTCAGCCTCGTTTCCCGGAAAGAGTATTTTATTATCGCCTTCTATAAAACTGAAAACCTCGAGAAATTTAAAGCCAATATCAACAATGCTGATATCCTGGCTCCAATATTCGCTAACCTCTTAAAATACTACTTCCCCGATCTCGAAAATTGTGTGCTTATTACCACGCCAAAAAGATCACATTCGGAAAAACTCGGTTATCATTTTGCATCTGAAATTTGTTACCGCACTTCCACCCTTACTGGTATAGAATTTCTGCCTGACATGATGATCGCAACCTCGAAACAAAAATTCAACCCTAATTTCATCCAGGTATTGCCATTACCAAAAAATAAAAGAGTTATCCTGTTCGACGACATCGGCACCACCTACCAAACCATTTACGAAACCATCAAAACACTTCGCCAAAACCCGGAAAACCATCTTGAAAATGTTCACATTCCAATCTTCGTAGGAATAAACAACAATTAGCCCATTAACACATCATCGCATTAGCACATTAGCACATCTACCTATGTTACTTTCAACCAAATTCGCCCATACAAAACCTGCCCAAATTATAAAGCCGGGAAACAAGAAGCAAGACAAGCTCCAACCCAATTCCATCACCGAAACCACTGGCAAACCGGCTGAATTTGTTTCAAACATGGATATCGCTCTTACAAAAGCAATAGGACTGATTAACCCACAGGTTAATACGCACTATTACAGTTTTGGTAACTTTAACCTGGTCAGGTTAATTATGCACCTTATAAAACAAACTGGTCCGGTGCACCTTTTTATGACCTCCTATTCCTTCTCCAATAAAAGTATTCAACAATTACAGAACCATATCGAGAATGATAAAATTCTCTCATTCAAACTTATCCTGGACAACC